>JAGRHC010000001.1 GCA_020445145.1 Alphaproteobacteria bacterium | reverse complement strand
TCGAGCGCGAACGCGGCATCACCATCCTCGCCAAGGTGACGTCGCTCGTCTGGAACGACACCCGCATCAACAACGTCGACACCCCCGGCCACGCCGATTTCGGCGGTGAGGTTGAGCGTGTCCTGCACATGGCCGACGGCGTGATCCTCTTGATCGACGCCGCCGAAGGCCCGCTGCCACAAACCAAATTCGTTCTGGGTAAGGCCCTCAAGCAAGGTCTGCGCCCGATGGTCCTGATCAACAAGATCGACCGCCCCGATGCGAGAGCCGAAGAAGTCGTCGATGAAGTTTTCGATCTTTTCGTCTCTTTGGATGCCAACGACGCGCAGCTCGACTTCCCCATACTTTACGCCTCTGGCCGTGACGGCTGGTGCGTGCGTGATCTTTCCGAGCCGCGCGAAAACCTGCACCCGCTGCTGGACCTCGTGCTCGATCATGTGCCCGCGCCAAATGTACAGGAAGGCAAGCCTTTCGCGATGCTGGCAACGCTTCTGGACTCCGACCCGTATCTGGGCCGCTGCCTGACGGGCCGCGTTGTCCATGGCTCGGCAAAGGTCAACGACACGGTGAAATCCATCGACCTCGACGGCAACCTTGTTGAAAATGGTCGCCTGTCCAAACTCCTGATGTTCAAGGGCGGCGAGCGCGTGCCCGTGACCGAAGTGCACGCCGGCGACATTATCTGTATCGCTGGTCTGGCTAAAACCTCTGTGGCGGACACAATCTGCGCGCCATCCGTAACAACCCCGATCGCCTCAACCCCGATCGACCCACCGACCATGTCGGTCACCATCGCGGTCAACGACTCACCCTTCGCCGGGAAAGAGGGGAGCAAAGTCACCTCCACCATGATCCGTGATCGCCTTCTGGCCGAAGCCGAAGTCAATGTCGCGATCACCTTCAAGGAAAGCGAAAACAAGGACTCCTTCGAAATTGGCGGACGCGGCGAACTCCAACTCGGTGTTCTGATCGAAACCATGCGCCGCGAAGGCTTCGAACTGTCCGTCTCACGGCCAAAAGTTCTGTTCCAGACCAGTGAGAATGGTGAGAAGTTAGAGCCTGTCGAAGAAGTCACCATCGACGTGGACGAAGAATACTCCTCCGCCGTCGTCGACCAGATGAACCGCCGCAAGGCCGAAATGCAGGATATGCGCACCAGCGCCGGCGGCAAAACCCGCCTTGTCTTCCTCGCGCCTTCCCGCGGCCTGATCGGCTACCAAAGCCGTTTCTTGACCGATACACGCGGAACAGGCGTGCTCAACCGCATCTTCCATTCCTACGCGCCGTACAAAGGCGACATCCCGCAGCGCCACCACGGCGCGCTGATCTCCACCGAAACCGGCACGGCTGTCGCTTACGCCATTTTCGGTCTGCAAGATCGCGGCAGCATGTTCATCGGCCACCAGACCCCGGTCTACCAAGGCATGATCGTCGGCGAACACAGCCGCGACAACGACCTCGAGGTTAACGTCCTCAAGGGCAAAAAGCTGACCAACATGCGCGCCAGCGGCTCCGACGAAGCGGTCACGCTCGTTCCTCCGCGCCTCATGAGCCTTGAGGACATGATGTCCTACATCAACGAGGACGAGTTGATGGAAGTGACACCGAAGTCCCTGCGTCTGCGCAAAAAATTCCTCTGCCCGCATGAACGCAAAAAGGCCTCCCGCGCAGCAGGGTAAAACCTGTGCCGAAGAAACTATGATTTGACATAGTAAATCTTCAGTTATATGATTTAAGTACTATTTTAGATAATGATGTACTGATTGGGGATGAAACATGGGTGAACATAGAGACACGGCATACATGAGGGAGCGGCAACGACAAGCGGATGATAGCATGCGCCGCCGAAATGAACCTCCTCCTGTCGCAGTGCCTGAGAAGAAAGGGCCGGGTTTTAAAGAAAAAGCCAGCCACGCTGTGGGCTATACCGTCCGCAAGCTGGTCGTTGCCTGCGGTTGTCTTGTTGGTGCTGGAGCTATTGTGGGCGCCTATGATACAGCACAAGACCCTCATCCAAACGGCCAGTCAACAGGCGAAACCTTCGTTCGAAAGTCGATCGGCGGCATTAAAGACGTTGGAGAGACTGGTTACAAATTTATTAAATGCAAAATAAATAGCGTTTCCGAAGAATTTAATGGTGAGAGGAAGGTAATAGGTTTAGGTTTTTCTGAGGCTTTTGGCCGCGATTTGCAGGATGCGAAAAATTTTGCCGAGGGAAGGGATTGTGATTCCCCCGCGCCTCATGAGCCTTGAGGACATGATGTCCTACATCAACGAGGACGAGTTGATGGAGGTCACCCCGAAATCCCTGCGCCTGCGCAAAAAATTCCTCTGCCCGCACGAGCGCAAAAAGGCCTCCCGCGCCGCCGGTTAATAAAACAGGCAGTAGACACAAGGCTGAGCCTCCCCTAAGCTTTTTATAAAAGAGGGAGGCTTGCCATGCGCAAAAAATTTGCAAAATTTACGATCATCGCCGTGTTTGCCATGCTGGGCGGCGCCGTTTCGAACATGATCCTTGTGGCAAGCGCTCCGGTCTTGGCGGAAGGACTCAAGAAATCGAGCTATCTTTTGTTGTTCGACGACTACAACAAAAAGGGCATAGAAGCATACGTCTACAACGGCTACCCCGCCCAGAACTTCTACGCCAAAGACGGAAAAATTCGCCTCCAGCAAGGGCTTTACAACGCGCCGGGCGAAGACGGTTTGCCTATGATCGCTATGTCGGACAATAACGGCGATCTGAAAATGCTGCTCCGACTCGCCGGTAAAAACGAATCGCCCGTCATCATCATGAAGGACAACCAGCACCGCGACCGTCTCGTCTTTGGACTTGATCTCAACAGCCCCGCGCAAGACCCGTTCATGGCCGCGATTGATGCCTCTGGGCGCAAAAATCTCGTCTTCGGGAACTACTAGCCTTAAGGACGGGAGAAAAACAATGCACAAAAAAAATGCACGCATCGGACTAGCCCTGATCGCCTTCATCGGCGGGATGGCTGTAAACGCACTCTTCCAGATTTCCAGCGCCGCCGCATCCTTGTTCAGTCACGCGTGTGGCGGTCTATACGCGGTAACGGATAACATCAACACATCCGGCGTAGAAAGCTGCGTCATGCAGGGCTACAGCGTTCAGAACATCTACGGCAAAGATGGAAAACTGAGGATCCAGAACGGTATCTATTCCAAATCCGGCGGCAGAGGAGAGGAAAACCTGTCCTTTTTTGGCCTGTACGATAATCGCGGCCAGCTCCGCTTGCTCTTCCGGCTCGATGGGCTAGGGGGCAATGAATCTCCACTGATTATCATGAAAGACACAGGGGGACGAGACCGCGTCATCATGGGGCTTGATCTGCGCGGGAACGAGCAAAACGCATTCCTGAGGCAATCCGGTAATGGCAAAGGATCGCAGGATATCGTCGGACAATTTGCGATGCCTCGCTAGCAAGTCGAATACAAAAGAAACCCGAAAGACAAAATTTTGATTTTTATCAAAAACTTTGTAACCTCGTCGGGACACGAGTCGAAGTCATAGCGTACTAACTTTTTCTTACGAAACTGACAAAAGGGAAAAATGATGAGTCTTCAAAACACATCTGAAAAGAAAACAACCACCGTAAACAAAAAACTGGCAACGGTGGCCTTCGCAGGGATCCTTGCAATGGGTGCATTCTCCGCAGCCCCGGCTTTCGCTGGCCCAAGCGGCGGCGGCTGCAACGCAAACGGCTGCAAATCCGAAGTAAAGCCGGCTCCGGCCAGCTGCGCGCAAAAAAGCTCCTGCAAGGCCAAGCATTCCTGTGAAGGCAAAGCATCTTGCAAAGCCAAGGCACAATGCAAAGACGCCAACAGCTGTAAAGCAAAAAGCAGCTGCAAGGCGCCTGCAAACAGCTGCAAGAGTGCAAGCAGTTGTGCAAGCAAAGCCGGTCACAACGAGTCAAGCCGCTACAACGACTAGTTTGATGTAAGCAAGAAGAAATGGAAAACCCTGTTTTTCCAAAATTGGGATTTGGGCTGGGCTTTCGTCCGGCCCATTTCTCCTATATCGAAGAGCACGCGCCGCCCATAGATTGGTTCGAGATCATCTCGGAAAACTACATGGAAAGCGAAGGCCGCGCGCGAACGATGCTGGAAAGCATCATGGAGCGCTATCCCGTCGTGATGCACGGCGTGTCGCTCTCGATCGGCACATTGGACCCGATCAACTCGGACTACCTCAAAAGCCTCAAAAAACTGATCGGTTTTGTTCAGCCTCCGTGGATTTCCGATCACCTCTGCTGGACAGGCATCGCGCACAAAAACACCCACGACCTGCTGCCTGTCCCCTATACGGAAGAGGCCCTGAAACACATCGTCTCCCGGATAAGGCAGGTCCAGGAGATTCTGGAGCGCCCGATCGTTCTTGAAAACCCTTCGACCTACCTCGAATTTACCTGCTCGGCGATGACCGAATGGGACTTTATCGCCGCGATGGCAGACGAATCCGGCTGCGGCCTGTTACTGGATGTAAACAATATCTACGTGAGCTGCTACAACCACCGCTGGGACCCCAAAACCTATATCGATGCCATGCCATTAGACCGCGTCGCGCAAATCCATCTGGCAGGCCACACAAACAAAGGCACACATATTGTCGACACACATGACGACCATGTCATCGACGAAGTCTGGACCATGTACCGCTACGTCATTGAACGCGCCGGAAGACCGGTCAGCACCATGATCGAATGGGACGACAATATCCCGGATTTCCCCATCGTGATGGAGGAGCTTGAGAAGGCGCGCAAATGGGCAAGCGCCAAGGAAGGTCCAACCGAAATGCCAAGCTTCAAATCCTTCCGCGACAATATCAGGCCAAGCGAACACGTAACCCCGCTGGCAGAAGAAATGGAGGATATGCAGGGCGCCATCCTGAGCGGGCAGGGCGAGGCCATGAAACCGGACCTGCGCATCGTTCCAAAGCCGGATTTCGCCCCCGAAGAGCAGATCGGTGTTTACATCACAGGCTACCGCTTGCGCCTGTTCGATATCGTCCATCAGGACTACCCTGCGCTACGAGAGCGGCTCGGCGAAAAGGAATTCGCGCGACTACTGGACGCCTATATCGAGGCCACGCCGTCCACCAGCTACAACGCCGCCCGCTACTGCGAACGCTTTCCGGCCTTCATAAAGGAACACGGCCCGGATCCCTTCGCCCATGAACTGGCCGTCCTCGAAACCGAAATCTCCCGCATGTTTGATGCACCCGAAAGCCCGGTCTTGTCGCTCGAAGATCTCGCAGGCCTGACCCCGGAAAGCTTCATGGATTTAACCCTGAAGGCTCGCAAGGCCCTGAAACTCTTTGCGTTCTCCTACCCCGTGAATGCCTATTTTCAGGCCGTCATGGACGAGCACCACCCGGCAGAGCCGCAAGCCGCGCCAAGCTATCTGGCCCTCTACCGCCACGAGGACGAAATCTGGCGCCTCGATCTTGAGGAACGTGAGTTCATGGTCCTGAGCGGCCTCTTCGCAGGCCTTCCCGTTGGAGAAGCCCTCGCCGCTGTACTCCCCGAAAACAGTGAAGAAAACGAGGAAATCCTCCTCAATGTCCAGAACTGGTTCTCCCGCTGGATGGGCAACGGGTTGCTGGCAAAAGTGGCATAAATCGTTGACATAACCATAGATTAGCAGGCACTATATTCTTTGCGGATTGTAAAGAAGGTGAACATGCTGCTAGCTATTAGTTTTATGGAAAAAGCAATATCTGCGGTATTGGAGCCGCACAGAAAAAGAAAAGCAATAGATGGTTTTTTTAAAAGCCTCTTGGAGGACGATGAAAAACAAAAAGAAGCGGAAATCGTTGAGATTTATATAGAGGCAAGGAAGAAACAAATCGCCGAAAGTGCGAGAGGCCCCAGTGTAAAAGGATTGCGCCAGGAACCAACTATGCAAACCTTCCTGCTTGCCGAATGTCAGAAGAAGGACGGAAAATATAATCCGGTAGATGTTAGTATTTATATACTTAGCCTCAATGATTGGATTAAAGAAGCCATCGAGGACAGAGCGAAGGTCAGATACGACGCTGAAATAGCCAAAATGGTAGAAAAGAATAGAAGTCCGAAAGATGGCCCATTTCCTTGACGGTTTTCATAAAAATAATGTAGTGTCGCGCTGTAATTTCAAGAGCGGCAATCGAAAGGTCGGGAAATGTTAGAAACGGGCATGAGGGAGCGTCTAAAAGAATTTTTTCGGCAATTGGTGGAAGATATAAGAGAAGCAATAGATCCCACGCCCTATCTGGACCGCCATGTTAGTCCTGCAACCAACCAAAATGAACGCATAATAAAACGGGTATGTAAAAATGGGTAAGCTGGAGAAATTTAATTTATTTGGAAATCCATGGAAAACTGCCGATAACAACCAAACAAAGCAGGCCTGTATGGATATATATGTGGAGGCTTTGGCAAGAATCTACATTGCAAAAAACGCAAACAAATCTGCCGGGAGTCCTCGGATGCCTGTAAGAAAAATCCAGGAAGAAATTGAGGCGGTTATAAACGAGCGAGAAGGGGAAACGGCAATAACCGTCGGTGATGTTCTGGCCGTAATGAGCAAGCTTGATCATGGAATGTTGCTGGCGTTACAAGGACGGGCGAGTATACAAGCGAATGGTCCTCCCAAAATACCCGAAAGGCTATCAAGATCAAGAAGGGAGCGATATCACGATCCATACCTATAAAAGCTTGCCCACCAAAAACGCCTCCCGTCAGGCATCCGCCGCCCGCATCTCCTCCAGCTCCAGCCAGCGCATTTCTGCGGCGTCCAGTTCGCCTTGCGCTTTGGGTAAACGTTTGCTCACCCGGTCAAACTCCGCCGGGTCGTTCATATAAAGCCCTGGATCGCTCATCGCTTCTTCAAGCGCGGTGACTTCTTTCTCAAGTTTCTCAATCGCCTTTGGAAGCTGTTCCAACTCGTGCTTGAGCTTGAAGGTGAGTTTTGCGGCAGGTTTTTCATTCTGCGGGGGAACAGAGGATGCTTGTTGCTGCGGCTTCGAAGATTTCTCATTGCGCTCGGGAGGAGGGGGTGCACTCTCCTTTTCCTGCGCCTTCTTGAACGCGATATAATCGCTATAGCCGCCGACAATCCCTTCAACTTGCCCGTCGCCCTCGAACGCCAGCGTTTTGGTCACAACGCGGTCGAGGAAATCCCGGTCGTGCGAAACAACAAACAGCGTCCCGTCATATTGCACAAGAATATCGGTCAGCATATCGAGCGTATCCATGTCCAGATCGTTCGTCGGCTCATCGAGGATCAGCATGCTGCCCGGATTAGCCAGAATTTTAGACAGCAGCAACCGGTTCTTCTGCCCCCCTGAGAGCGTCGAAACCGCGCGCCACGCATCGTCCGGGTCAAACAGGAAATCCTTCAGATACCCGCACACATGCCGCTGTTTCCCGCGCACATTAATGTAATCGGAACCCGTCTGGCACAAATTATCTTTCAGTGTTTTTTCCGGATCAAGCTGCGTGCGGTTCTGGTCGAAATAGCTGAAGGTCAGGTTGTTGGCCATTTTGATCTTTCCGGAGTCTTGCTTTTCTTCCCCCGTCAGCATCCGCAGGAACGTTGTTTTCCCGGCCCCGTTGCGCCCCAAAATCCCGATCCTGTCCTTCTTCTTGATCCGCATATTGAAGCGATCGAGAATAACCTTATCGCCATAGCTCTTACAGATATTAAAGAAATCCGCGACGTTCTGGGCAGATTCCTCCGCGCTCACCGGCGGCAGTTCAATCTTGGAGACCACCCTGCGGTAGGATTTCTGGTCTTTCTCCAGCGCATCGCGGGCCGCATACGCTTCGGACATCCGCCGCACATTGCGCTTCACCCGCGCCTTGACGCCGCGGTTCGCCCATTCCATCTCCTGCTCGACCCGCTTGGCCCGGTTGTGCAGCGCGCGCCCTTCTTGCTCCAGCATCTCCCGCGACCAGTCCTCGAAATACTTGAAGCCCCGCGGACTAACCTTGAGCTTACCGCGGTCCAGCCAAAACACCCGGTCGGTAATATTCGCAAGAAACGCCCGGTCGTGCGAGACACACACCAGCGCCCCCCGGTAGCCCTGCAGGTAATTCTCCAGCCACTCGATCAGCTCCAGATCCATATGGTTGGTCGGCTCGTCCAGCAGCAAAATATCCGGCTCCTCGACAAGCGCCCGCGCCAGCGCCGCGCGCCGAAGCTGCCCGCCCGACAGGTCGCACAAACGAGCAGTCACATCCAGTCCCAACGGCGCCACCACCATCTCGACCTTGTAGGTCTGGTCCCACTCCGGCGTATCCGCGCTCATCCCTTCAAAGATGAAATCCATAACGCTCTGTGTGGTCGGATCGACATGTTGGCGCATATACCCTGTGGTCACGCCGGGCAGGACAAAGCGCTTGCCGTCGTCAATATCCCGCGCCCCCGTAATGATATTCATAAGCGTTGTTTTCCCGGCCCCGTTCTTCCCGACCAGCGCGATTTTGCGCCCCGTATGGATATGGAACGTCAGCTCTTCAAAGAAGGGCTTGCCGCCGATCAGAACATCGGCCTCTTCAACACTTAAAATCAGGTCACTCATGGTCACGTAACATATTGTAAAAAATTAAAAAAACGAATTTCCTTCAGTTTGTTTGCCTTTTTTAGGGCAGGGGGCGGGCCAAGGCAATAAAAAAAGGCGCAAAGCGCCTGTTGATAGCAAGACCATAACAAAATCGTGAGAAAAAGGGAAGAGGCTTTTGCCTTGACCTTACCTTAAGAAATCTGGCATATAATCTAAAAAGCGGAGCCGTTCACTCCGGCAAAGAAATGAACGGCTCCTTGGTGGTACTTAGGATTTTGAGATACGGAGGATCAGTTCGATCTTCCGTATCTTGATTCTAAGCGAAAAAAAGATTTTCTCACTCACATAGTCTCACCATCCTTTCTCTTGAGCAGTGCCAGCCCCGTTTCTGTGTTACAGACATGAGAGGCTGGAAAGTCGCAAGAAAAGAACAGTACGTGAACAACCACCTATGCAATCTATAGCTGGAGAGAGTGCAAAAAGAAAGAGAAAATCAGTCAGTCTCAGCGGTAGGCGTACAGAAATTTTTGCGCTAAAATAAGAAAACGCTTTTCCTGCAATAAGGACCCCGCCCATGAACAAAGACCAGATTTTTACGCAACTTGGATTAACAGACAAAGAGCTGACAGGTGGAAATCTCAAGGTCTTTTCACCCATAGACGGTACGCATCTGGCCGACGTGAAAACGGACAGTACGGCGAGCGCAAAAAGCAAAATCGCCGCTGCCGCTGAAGCCTTCAAAGCATGGCGCGCCGTTCCGGCCCCAAGGCGCGGCGAACTGGTGCGCCTGTACGGCAACATCCTGCGCGAGAACAAAGAGGCGCTGGGCGCTCTGGTCACGCTCGAATGCGGTAAAATCCGTCAGGAAGGCCTTGGCGAAGTGCAGGAAATGATCGACATCTGCGATTTTGCGGTGGGCTTAAGCCGTCAGATTTACGGCCTCACCATCGCCTCCGAGCGCCCGCAGCACAAAATGCGTGAAATCTGGCAACCGCTCGGCCCTGTCGGCATCATCAGCGCCTTTAATTTCCCCGTCGCCGTCTGGGCATGGAACGCCGCCCTCGCGCTGGTTTGCGGCGACAGCACGATCTGGAAACCGTCCGAGAAAACCCCGCTGACCGCGCTCGCCTGCCAGAAACTCTTTGAAAAAGCCTGCGCCGAATTTGGACCTGACGCCCCGGAAAACCTCTCGCAAATCCTGATCGGCGAGAAGGAAATCGGCGAAGTCCTCGTTGACTCTGCTTCGGTCCCTCTCATCAGCGCCACCGGAAGCTGTGCCATGGGAAGGGCCGTTGGACCGCGCGTGGCAAAGAGGTTTGGCCGCAGTATCCTCGAACTCGGCGGCAACAACGCGATCATCGTCGCCCCGAGCGCCGATCTTGACCTCGCACTACAGGGCATCGCTTTTGGTGCGGTCGGCACCTGCGGCCAGCGCTGTACCACCACGCGCCGCCTGTTCGTGCATGAAGACGTGTACGATAAACTTGTCCCCGCGCTCCAGAAAGCCTACGAACGCCTGCCGATCGGCGATCCCTTGGACCCCAAAACGCTGGTCGGTCCCCTGATCGACGAGCAGGCTTATCTCGCAATGGAGGACGCGCTCAACCATGCGCAGATGGAGGGTGGGAAAATTACAGGTGGCGGCCGTGTCCTGAGCAATGAATTCCCAAGCGGGTATTACGTGCGCCCCGCCATCGTCGAAATGCCAAAGGGCAGCAACGTGCAGGAGGAAACCTTCGCCCCCATCCTTTATATATTCAAATATAAGGACTTAAGCGATGCCATCGTGCGCCAGAACGCCGTCCCCCAAGGCCTGTCCTCCGCCATCTTCACCAGCGACATCCGCGAGGCCGAAACCTTCACATCCGAATCCGGCAGCGATTGCGGCATCGCCAATGTAAATATCGGCACCTCCGGCGCAGAAATCGGCGGCGCGTTTGGCGGTGAAAAGGAAACTGGCGGCGGCCGCGAAAGCGGCTCCGATAGCTGGAAAGCCTATATGCGCCGCATGACCTCAACCGTCAATTACGGAAGCGCGCTGCCCCTCGCGCAAGGTATCCGGTTTAATCTCGAATAAGGGGATTTTTCTTTGCATAACCAGAAGAACCTGTGTGCCATATCTATGAAAGAGAATTTTCTGTAAAATAAATAAAAAATCTGCGGGGAAGCAGAGTTTTACGCAGACGTAAAAGGGTGAAAAATGTCTATTAACGCAAATGCAAATCGTCGAACGGTTGAACCGGACATCAAAGCAGACGCGCATGCGCTCGCTCAGGACGCCATTGAAAAGGCAAGGCTGAGAGCAGAAATTCAGGATAAACTTGAACGCAATCCGGCAGTCGTCGATTTATTAAATCGACAGGCTTGGGAGTTTACGAAACACGTCGATGGTGACATCCAGCACAAGAACTTTACCGCCAAGGAAATGGTCGGTGCTATGGATGACGTTTCAGTTCAGGCACTAAAAGATCTTTCCACACGTCTGGATGAAATTTCAAACTGCATAAATAATGCCCCGGAAAAGGGCTTGGCATGTGTTGTCTTTAGAGACAGTGCGCAAGACCTCACAGTGACCGAGCCACAAGCCGATATCGAGGCAACATTGAGCGCCGCAGCAGGGAGGTCCGAATGGGAAGCCGAGACGGCAAAGCCCGCAGTCATTGAAATTTCTCAATCCCCGGAAGCCGCAGGCCAGGCCGCAACGCTTGAAGTTGCTGCTGGCGGGGAATTGGAAGGCTCAAAGCCTGAACTGGGGGCTGGCGTAGCGCAAGCATTAGCGTCATCGCATGAAACAAGCGCGCCTGAAACAGTTGCGCAAGTTCCGGCCGAACCGAAAACGGATGATTACACGGTAAAAGCTGGCGATTCACTTTGGAAAATCGCTCAAAATCGTGGTGTTCCCCCATCTGAGTTCGCAGGTTTCCGGGATCAGGTCGCGACAATAAACGGCCTTGAAAACCCGGACCTCATTAAGCCCGGTATGACACTTTTTATACCGGAACAACAAGCAGTCGTCGCCAAGGTCGAGGCATCTGGGCCAGTGGCAACAGCTCCCGTGCAAACACCACCCTCGCCAGCGCCAGTAGAAACAAAAATTACCGGTGTTGTAGACTTCGGGGCAGCCGATATCAGTGGGGCGTCTTTCGATGATGCATCCTCGGCAACCCCGATGGAAACAGATCCTGCAAAACTTGCCCATCAGGCAGAAATCCGCGCGATGGAAGAAAGTATGTCCGGCATTTCGGGTGTAAAACCGGCCCAGCCAATGGAAATCCTGACAATGGGCGGTGACGATCCGCTGGCTCCAAGCGATGCTCAGGTCGATACCGATCCCGGTCTGGCGCAATATTCCATTAAAAAAGGGGAAAGCCTTTCAGTGATTGCCCATTGCTACTACCAAAACGTAGAAGGCATGCCGCAGGACTATGAATCAATTAAGGCGATCACCGAAATTACAGCAATGCATAGCGGCATAGACGACATTAACAAGGTCAATCAAGGGCAGGCGATCACCCTGATCCCCGCACAGCAAATGCTGGCCGAAATGCAGGATTACAAATCAGATCCATCAAAATGGCAGGAAGTGACGGCAGAACAGCGTGAAGCGAACAGGGCTGCTCAGCAAGATTGCGATTTCTGTCAGGCCCCGTCGGAAAAAGTGACGGTGATGGCTTCAGCAAAAATGTAAGGTTTTGAGTTTAAGCTCTTAAAACACTCAGCCATTCACGCTGCGCAGGCGTTAAACGCACATCCGGTGTGATGATCGAGCCTGACAGCGCTGTGCGGATAAAGTCCGGTGTCTCCGAAATCTGACCTTCCAGCAGCTTGGCGACAAGTTTCTTCACCTTGTCGATATTCTCGTAATAGACCGCAAAAACAGCCTCCATGCTGACATGCTCATCCGGGTTTTCACGCCAGCAATCGTAATCGGTGGCAATAGCCAGTGTCACATACCCCATCTGCGCCTCGCGCGCGAGGAACGCTTCGGGGACGTTGGTCATCCCGACGATATCGCATCCCGCCGCCCCGCGTAAGAAGAGGCTCTCTGCCTTGGTCCCGAGCCGCGGCCCCTCGACGCAGGCGTACGCCTTGCCCGTATGCAGCGTAATCCCGAGCGCTTTCGCCGCCCGCAGCACATCCCCCGTCAGGGCAGGGCAGGCAGGCTGTGCGGTAGAAATATGCCCGGTGAGACCGTCGCCAAAAAAGGAATAAGCGCGTTTGCCACGTGTATGATCGAAATACTGGTCGCACAAAACCATATCGCCCGGCTTGATCTCTTCCTGCAAGGAGCCGGAAGCGGACACGCTCAAAACCGTCCGCGCGCCAAGTTTCTTAAGCGCCCAGATATTCGCCCGGAAATTCACCTCGGAAGGCAAAAACTCGTGGTTCAGCCCATGCCGCGGCAGGAACAGGGCGCGGTTACCATTGAGTGTTGCTTCGGTGACCGGTGCGGAGGGCTTGCCAAACGGCGTGTCGATATCGTGCGCCCCGATGATCTCAAGATTATCCAGTTTGTAAAGGCCGCTGCCGCCGATGATACCGAGCATAGATAAGTTCTCCCTGTTTGATGCCTCCCCACCATAGGCGACACATGAATAAAACAAAACCCGTTTTTTAAAGATGCCGGAAAAAGAAGCGCGCCCCCTTGAATTAACAAGGGCGCTCATGTAATCCTCATTAAAATTTCCTCATATATCAAAGAGACTTCGCCATGCAGGCTACACCTCCGCACCTTCGGATCAGCACCGATTTCACACCCAAAATTATCACTATTTTTAAAAACGGGTACACGGGCAAAGACCTGCAAAACGATCTGATTGCCGGGCTGACCGTTGCGATTGTAGCGCTGCCGCTGGCCATGGCGTTGGCGATCGCCAGCGGAGCCTCACCGGACAAGGGATTGGTTACCTCAATCATCGCCGGATTCATGATTTCGTTCCTTGGCGGCTCCCGCGTTCAGATTGGCGGCCCGACGGGGGCCTTCGTGGTTGTGGTCTTTAACGTCATCGCCCAGCACGGCTATGATGGCTTGGTTTTGGCAACCTTGATGGCAGGTATAATTTTGATCGCCGCCGGGTATGCCAGATTAGGCCGGGTGATCAAATACATTCCATACCCCGTCGTCACGGGGTTCACCGCAGGGATCGCCGTGATAATTGCGTCCTCGCAGGTCAAAGATTTTCTGGGGCTGAAAATCGAAAAAGTCCCGGCAGATTTTCTGCCCAAATGGGCGTCTTATTTTGGCCATCTGGACACGCTTCAAATGGCAACACTGGGACTTGGTTTGGCGGCGCTGGCGATCATCATCGTTCTGCGCAAAGTCGCCCCCAAGCTCCCCGGCTACCTGATCTCCGTTCTGGCTGCAACGGCCGCCGCTACGCTGCTTCACCTCCCCGTAGAGACAATCGGCTCGCGCTTTCCCAGCATCCCCGCCGGTCTCCCGATGCCCGCATGGCCGGAGATCAGCATGGAAAAAGTACAGGAAGTCTTGCCCTCCGCCTTCACCATCGCCTTTCTGGCCGGGATCGAGGCGCTGCTCTCCGCCGTCGTCGCCGACGGTATGACAGGCTTCCGCCATCGCTCCAATCAGGAACTGGTCGGGCAGGGCGTGGCCAATATCGCCTCGGCGTTCTTCGGTGGTCTTCCTGCGACCGGCGCGATCGCACGCACCGCCACCAACATCCGCTCCGGTGGCCGCTCGCCGATGTCAGGAATGTTCCATGCCGTCTTCCTTTTGGTCTTCATGCTGTTCGCCAGCGATGCGATGAAATTCGTGCCGATGGCGGCCCTCGCGGCGATCTTGTTTGTCGTAGCCTGGGGGATGAGCGAGATGCACCGCTTCATCCATATTTTCAAACTCGGCGGAACGGACAGGCTTGTCCTTATTCTGACATTCGCTCTGACGGTTCTGGTCGATTTGACTGTCGCGATCGGTGTCGGCGTGACATTGGCCTCACTCTTCTTCATGGCCCAGATGAGCAAATCCGTAGAAATCCGCTCCGGCCAGCCAAGCCCGGAAAACGCGCCGGAACAAGAAGACATGCGCCGCGATCTCCCCGCCGGGGTAGAGGTCTTTGAAATCGCAGGTCCCGTCTTCTTTGGTGTGGCCAGTGAGCTGCTCGATACGCTCAAACGGATGGGTGTCATGCCCAAAACCCTGATCGTGCGCATGCGCTATGTCCCGTTTCTGGACGCAAGCGGTGTCGCGGCGCTGGAGGATATGGTCAAGCAATGCGCAGCAAACGGAACGCGCGTGATCTTCTCCGCCGTCCAGACCCAGCCACGCGCAATTCTGTCCCGCGCCCATTTAGGGATGGACGACGCGGGTGTTCGCTATGCAAAGCATTACGATGAAGCCGTCGAAATGGCGAAGGAAATAAACTAGGAACAAAAGTGAGGCAAAGGTCTTTCTTGTACCTCGAACCTTGAATCTTGCACCTAATAATCCTTCTTCCAGAACACGCCGGCGCCGCCTTGCGCATCCTGCCCGATTTTGCTTTCAACGGTGATGTTGGGGGTAAGCTCGATCTGGACGCTTGCGGCCCCGCTGCTTTCTTCCGTGCCGCCTTCAAGCTCGAGATAGACGTTATCGCTTAAGTATTTCCCTGCGCCTACACTTGCAGCGCCATCCTCGCCGGTCTCAACGCGCAAATCATCTAAACCCGTCCCGTCGCGCAGCATCCCAAGCGGATCAAAACTTGCCGCGCCGCCGCCAGCACCGGAAAACCGCGCCAGCGTCTGGGCAAGCTGCACAGCCTGAAACGGACTGATCTTGCTCATATCCTGACCAAATAAAATGCGCGAGAGCACTTCATCTTCCGGCAGAGAAGGGACGGAGGAAAAGGTAATCTTCGGCGTTTGGGCATTGCCGCCGATATTAACCTGCGCCGTCACATCCCCGGCCTTGGTCTCGGCGACCATATCAAGAGAGGGGGAGGGCGGAATAGTGCCCGTAAACAGCATATCCGCCTTGCTAATCGTAAAGCGCTTCCCGAACTCGCTATAACGCCCGCGAATAAGTTTAAGCGCCCCGTCAAACAAAGGCGTCGCGGCGGTCCCCGTAATATCGATCGCGCCGCCCAGCTCCGCATCCAGTCCCCATCCGCGCACAAACACCCGCTGCGGCGCCTTGAAAGCTACATCCAGCGCAATATTGGTCCCGCTCTGCGCCGCGCTCTTTTGCCCAACCGTCTCGACATTCAGGGACGGAATGCTCTGTCCGAACCGCTCCGGCAACGTAACGTCAATCTGCTGCGTGGTGATGTTGCCCGAAAGCTTGAAGCCGTTTTCGTGACCGTTCTCAAACGCAAGGTCGGCGTCCGCCTGTCCGCGCACCATGTCATTTTGCAGGCTAAAGGTAACGTCCTTCAGCCCCAGCTTCGCTGAAACCTGAGGCGTTCCGATTGTCCCGCCAAGCGTGCCGGAGGTCTTGATAATCCCGGAGAAGCTATTGCCCGGAAGAAGCGCTGCAACCAGAGCCTTTCCATCGAGATTACCGTTGAAATGCCCATCCAGAGCCGTACCCGCCCCGGCATCCATCACAAAAGGAGAAAGTGAAAGCTTGACGGGGAGTTGGGCCTCACCGCTCAAATCCTTTATGCCTTGCCCGCTGACATTAAAGGAAACGCGCGCGGCGTCTGCTTCATAATGTGCACTGGAACCGATTTTGATTTGCTTGTTTTCTATCGGAACAATCGTCGTTTGAATATCCGCAACCGGAGCCGCCAAAGGCCCGTTCAGGGAAGCCTGCAAACTCACCAGCAAACCGGGCAGGGGAGCAGGCAGGGTCACAGGAGAATCCGCCAGCGCAAATTGCTTGGCGCTCACCGTCAGATCAAGCGTTTTAGCATCCGCTGCGCCAAGAATATGAACGGCGCTTTTCCCGCTTTTCAAGCTTGCGTCAATATTTTCAAGACGTTGCGCTGGCGTAACGTCTGCCGATATATTGGCTTTATAGCCACGGTCAAGCGCACCCTCAAGAGAGGAAACAAGGCGATATCCGGCTTCAACCTTCGTGAGGTCCAGCGCAAAATTCTTGAATTTGGTTCCCGGAACATTCACACCGGAAATCTGCGCTTTCACACCATCAGCGCCAGCCGCGACATGGCCGCCGGAAAAGGCGAATTGCGGCCCGTGCCCTTTCAGATCATCAAGGATCAGACCGCCGTCTTTGACCGCAAACTGCGTATCAAGGCCGATGCTCTCTTCTCCGCGCATGGTGCCCAGAGAAAGCGTGCCCTTGGGAAGGTCAGTCAGGCCATCCGCATCAAACGAAAAATCAACAGCAGATAGACCCGCATCGCTCAAGGCGTCAAGCAACACCGATCCGCCCCCCTTCGCAGCCAAAGAATCGATCGCGCCGGTAATATCTGTGCTGACGTCAAACGACCCGCCTTGCCCGGGAGCCAGAACCGCCAGATCGGGCACGTTAAAACGTACAGCCAGATTTGCAAGGCGGCTTTGGTCCAGAGTGAAATCCCCGTTTGCCTTCAGCCCGTACCCCTTGCCCTTGATCTGGAGGCTATCAATGACAACGCGCGGGGCATCCGCTTCAAGTGTGCCGGAGAACGCAAGATCACTGGGCAGAAGAGCAATGGTTTTGTCATCCATTCCCTCGATTGCGACATCTTCCAAGCCAAGAAACAGTTTCCCGGTCGCGCGGTGGCTCTGCAGCATAATCCGGCCCGTCAGGGTAGGAGAAAACGCGATGTCCTTTCCTGCAACCGAAGGGGCAAGGCTGACATGTTCAATCGCAATATCGGAGAGCGAGACACTGTGGAAATAAAGATCGGGGAGAGAAAACGGCGCCATGCCGGGCGTTTCATCCGGCGCTTTGTCCGCGCCCTTGGGAAGGCGGTTCAAGGTCACAGTATCAACCCAAAGCGAAAGCGACAAATGCCGCGCGGCCAGCGGAAAGATTCCCGCATGAAGGCGCACGTCCTTCAAGCTGGCGATCAAGCCGTCCTGATCGGAAACCTCAAGGCTCCCAAGCCCGATCCCGGTCAAAGGCCGGTAAGAAAACCCGTCAACCGAAAGCACATAGCCGCTCTCCGCAAGAGCCTCCGAGATTTTGGATTGAACGAAGGCCTGTCCCTGAGGGCCATTCAGCCAGGCAACGCCGCCCCAGATTGCAATTTGCACCAGAAAGGCAAAGAGAAAGAGGACCGCCACCAGCCAAAGCACCAGCCGCCCCGCGCGCTTCCCCCATTTTGTCTTGAGTTCTAAAGCCATCCTAGAATGCCTGCCCGATGCTGATATAGACCTGCACCTGCCGCTGCGCATGCTCATCGCCGCTGAGGGGGGTTGCAACGTCAAACCTCACAGGCCCAAACCCTGTGTAATACCTCAGCCCCAGCCCGGCCCCGACCGAAAGGTCAGAGACGCTTGGGGCGATTGTTTCGCTGACATTCCCGGCATCGACAAAGGCAACCGCCCCGATTGTTTTGCTCATTTTAAAGCGGACCTCGCCGGACATCTCGACAAGCGAGCGGCCCCCAAGCGGATTGCCATCCTCAAACGGTCCAATATCCTGATAGCCGAACCCGCGCACCGATCCGCCGCCCCCCGCATAGAAGCGTTCGCTCGCCGGGATATCCGCGCTGGTGGTCCCGCCGATACTCCCCACCTTCCCGCGCACCGCAAACACAGTCCGTCTCCCCGCCGCGTAATAAGTGCTGCCGGAAACGATGGTCTTGAAAAAGGGTGAACTGGCCCCGAACGCATCAAAGAACGGCTCGAAACTGGCTCGCGCTTCCGCGCCCTTATGCGGATCAAGCGTATCGTCGCGGTTATCAAACATCACCGACACCGGGACCGAGATCAGGCCGAACGTATCGTTCCCGCCGCTATCTTCACTAATGTGGGTCAGATTTAAATCCGTGCCCGCCGCCCCGGAAAGGAATTTGGTAAACTTGCGCTTGATCCGAAAGCCGCTTTTAACGCCAAACGAGTCGTAAGCATCCGTATTCTCGCGGCTAAGCGAAGCGTTAAAGGAAAGGCTCTGATCCTTGCGCAGGAAAAACGGTTTATCCAGCGTCGCATCCAGACTTTGCTCAAGGCTCGAAAGATTGAGCGAGACATCCAGCTCTTCGGCGTTGCCAAAAAAATTCCGGTGCGTCCAGCCAAAAATCGCTCCCGGTCCGGCATCCGTATAATAGCTAAGCCCGGCGCGTACAGTCCTGAGCGCGCTCTCTTTCACGGAGACTGTGATTGGCGCGCTGTTCGAACCTGCCGCCGGGGCCTGCGCCGTTATGTTCGCAACAGAAAACAATCCGCCCGAAAGAAGCGTTTGCCGAAACGCATCAAGTTTTGATCGCTTGAAACAATCACCTTCTTTCCACGGGACAAGCTTGCGCAAGTAGGCCTGATGAACGCTGTCCAGCCCGTCAAACGAGACAGGCCCGAAAACGGATTCCGGCCCGGCTTCGACGGAGAAGGTAAGAGCCGCTTCGGTTTTTCCCGCTTGAAGCAAAGCTGTATGTGTGACCTGAAGCGAAAAGGCGCAGCGATCTTTCTCGATCATTTTCACCAGTTCCGCCTCGGCCAGAAGCACATCCTTTGCGCGCAAAGGATCGCCGGCATGTAAAGGCAGCTTTTCACCAAGGGCAGAAAATCCTTTGGGCGTAACGGCAATACTCTTGATCGTATAAAGCGGCCCCGGTGTAACGCTGTAAGTTCCTTGGGTAGAGTTGTCCGTGGGCGTAAACGAAACTTTTGCGCCGTAATAGCCGCGCGCTTTCATTGCCCGCAAAAGATCGGTTTGAAGGCCGCGCGCCCGTGCCGAAACCGCGCTGTCCATTTGGGCCTGATCGGTGACATCAAGCGGCGTTGCCAGACGGGAGTCCATAACGGACTGCAAATAGCTTTGCGTCTCTTTATCTTCGCCAAGCCCTTCAAGCACGTAATGGGTAGACGGCTCCGGCAGGAAAGGTGTGTCCTTATGCTTGCAACCCGCCAAAAGCGGCACGGCAGCAAGAACGAGCGGAAGTATAAAAAATCGTCTCATAATGAGGCAAACATACAAGGTTCATGGGACAAGGTACAAGGCACAATATGGATAAAATCGCTCAGTTTTGATGGGCGAGGCTAGGAAAAAGGCGGATAACACGCGCTTTAATCTGCCCCGGAATTTTCTTTAAGTCCTCAATGATCATGTAAAGGCAGGGGATCAAAAGCAAGGTGAGGGTCGTCGCGAATAATATCCCAAATCCCAGAGAAATGGCCATCGGGATCAAAAACTGTGCCTGACGTGAAGTCTCCAGTATCATCGGCGTCAGCCCGACAAATGTCGTCAGCGTCGTGAGCATAATCGGCCTGAAACGCTGTACCCCTGCGGCCAGAATAGCCTCCATATGATTTTCGCCCGCCCGTTCCCGCCGGTTTGCAAAATCAATCAAAATCAGCGAGTCGTTTACCACCACGCCGGCCAGCGCAATAATCCCGAACATGCTGACCACGCTCAGATCATAACCCATGAAGAAATGTCCGAGCACCGCACCGACCATGCTGAACGGGATTGCGATCAAAACCATGATCGGCTGGCTGTAACTCGAAAACAGGACGGCCAAAAGAGCGTACATCACAAAGACAATCATTCCCATGCCCCACATCAGGCTGCTGAGACTCTCGCGCATATCGGCCTGCGCCCCCTGATAGGAGTAGCTCAAACCCGGATACCGTTCCAGCAACGCGGGCAGGGCGTCCTGCTCAAGGGTGCTGATGACATTCCCGGCATCGGACGGCGGATCGACATCAGCGGTCACCGTGATAACCCGGCGTCCGTCTCGGCGATTGATGGTCGTGAACGCCCGCCCTTCATCGACATTCACCACATCGCGCAATGGCACATCAGCCCCGCTCGGCGCGCGGATCATCATATTCCAGAGATAATAGCTGGAATCGCGTTCTTCTTCCGGCAGCCGCACCAGGACCGTCACTTCATTTCGTCCCCGCTGCTGCTTCACCGCTTCCGCGCCGTAAAACGCCGCCCGGACCTGCCGTCCGGCCGTGGAAGGCGTCAAGCCAAGCGTATACCCAAGGTCCGTCAGCGTAAAATCATATTGCGCCTTGCCCTTGGCGGAACCATCGTCAATATCCCGCACATTGCTGAACTGCTCAAGCGACAGGGCCAGATCGGCGGCGGCCTTATCCAGAATCGCCGTATCGCGGTGCGAAAGCTCGATGGTCAGAGCCGCGTCCGAGCCCGGCCCGCCTTTGTTCGCAGAAAAGGTCAGAGATTCAAGCCCCGGAATATCACCCGTTTTCGTACGCCATAAATCGGTAAGGTCCGTGGTTGAAATGGGACGTTCATCGGGGTCCGTCAACATAATCCGCACCGCGATCGTATTCTCCTCAACTGACGTAAAAATACCTTCAGAAAGCTGATCCGATCCATTTTCCGCGACAACCGTTTGAGCCGCCTTAAGTAATCGCTCGGAAACCACCGAAACAGCATTATCCGTTGAGCCAACCGGCAAAACAGCTTCCGCATAAGAGAAATCAGATTCAATCCGCGGGAAAAGCTGCATTCCAACGCGCCCGCTCAAAACATACGCGCCCATAATCAGCAAAACCGAGGTAAAGACAGCCAATGCAACATAACGGTAGGTCACAACAAAATGGAGAAAACGCCCGTATCTCTTCCGCACAAAAGCTTCAAAGCGCCCGCTAAAACGCTTTTGCCAGTTCACGAGACTGAGCATGAGCCCTTTCTTCATTTTTTCTGAAGGTTTGAATTGCAGGTGTGAGGGCAGGATAAAGAGGCTTTCGATCAGCGATATAAAAAACACCGCCAGCACGACGACCGGGATCACACTGAAAATCTTCCCCATAAAGCCCGGCACGAAGAAAAGCGGGATAAAGGCGATCATGTTGGTCATCACGCTCACCAGAACAGGGAGTGCGACTTCTCGGGCGCCTTCCACCGCCGCGTGCAGCGGCTTCATGCCCAACTGGCGTTTATGGTAGATATTCTCGGCCACAACAATCGCGTCATCAACCACGATCCCGAGCGTAATGATAAACGCAAACATCGAGATCATATTGATCGAGAAATCGGTCGACATAGGAAAGAGCATGAACGAACCAAGAAACGAAACCGGAATGCCAAGACTGACCCAGAACGCAAGGCGGATATCAAGGAAAAGCGCGAGGAAAAACACGACAAGAACCAGACCGCTCAGACCGTTCGATAACAAAAGCTGTGAACGCTGCTTGAACAAATCGGAATCGTCGCGCAGCACGGAAAGCTTGAGATCGCCGGGGAGGGTCGCATTAAATTTTTCAACCTGTTCCATCGTCGCATTCGAAACGCTGACAGGGGTCTGGTCATCGCCAACCCTGTACGTGTCAATCAGGATCGCCGGCTTCCCGTCAAACGAGTCATAGATTTTAGAATCTTCAAATCCTTCAGTGATCGACGCGATGTCGCCCAGCCGGACAATACTGCCGTTCTCTTGCGTGATGATGGGGATATCTTTAAACTGCGACGCATAATCCCGCCGTTCACTCAGGCGCACCAGAACTTCGCCGCTGGACGTGTCAATCGATCCGCCGCCAAGTTCCAAAGATACCTTGGCAATAGAAGACGCGATGTCCGGGATATTCAGGCCATAACGCCGCAGGTCGTCCTGAGAGACTTCGACATGAATTTCATAATCCCGCACGCCCGATAACTCGGCAGAACCAATATCGGAATCGGATTCCAGTGCATCAAGGATTTGCTCTGCCGTTTCCCGCAAGGCTGTCTCGCTCGCCGTCCCGTAAAGCGCGAGTTCAACCACCCTGCGTTTACGCGAAACTTCTGCGACCTTGAGATTTTCTGCATCTTCGGGAAACGTCGTAATCTGGTCCGTCGCCGTTTTAATATCCTGCAAAACCCGCATCATCTGGTCTTCATCCAGAACCTCTGCCGTCACAACGCCGGAGCCCTCGCTGGCTCTGGACGTAATCTCCCCGATCCCGTCAACATCCCGGATCGCATCCTCGATCGGCAGAACAATCCCTTGTTCGATATCCTCAGGGCTGGAGCCGGGGTAGCTCATACTGATCGAAATCTGCCCGATTTCAAATTCAGGAAAAACCTCGCGCACCGTCTTGTTATAGAAGAAAAGCCCGCCGACAATCAGGATAATCATCAGCAGATTTGCCGCCACAGGGTTTGACGCCATCCACGCAATCGGCCCCGGCTTCAGGTCGTTAACTTCATTCGGATCGACATAGCTCATTGTGTGACCTCGCTGGATTTTGCGTCCACGCGAAGGAGCATACCCCCAACGGGCGCAGGAATATCAGTGGTCACAATCTGATCGTCCGCGGAGATTTGACCCGCAGGCAAATAAGCATAGTCACGGTCTTCGTAATAAATCTCAACTTTGCGCATGATGAGTTTGCCGTCCTGTGCAACCCAGATGGTCGACCCGTCGCGAATAGCCAAAAGCGGAAGCCTTGTACCGTTTTTTAAGCGCTTCCCGGTCAAGACCACTTGCACATAATCACCCAGCATCAAAGGCGCCGTATCCTGACGCTCATTCAAAAATAGAGGATCGGAAACACTGACCAGCATGGTCACAAGGCGGCTTGAGCTATCAACGCTACCGGTGACGCGGGCAAGATGCCCTTCACGCGTGCCGCGCCCTGCATCCATAACCACATCGGCCTTCGCGCCGCCAGTGCCACCCGGCTCCGGCAGATCGAGATACAGAAGATCGTGGACAGGCACAGAAATCTCAACCCAGTACTCATCTGTACTCACCAGAGTCGCAAGCGTGCTCGTCGAGGACACCACATCGCCAAGATTGGCGCTGCGCGTAACCACCAAAGCATTAAAGGGAGCCGTAATCGTCGTGCGCGACAAATCAAGCTCCGCCAGCGCCAGATCAGCTTTCGCCTGCTCAAGATCAGCCTTCGCCTGCTCAAGCTGCGGTTTACGCAGGGCAAGATCAGTACTCTTCAGCTTCTCGCCGGTCGATTTCTGCAAGATATCAAGCTCGTCCCGCGCAATAGCCTGCTTCCCCATTTCAAGGTCTAGCGCGGCCTGCGCCTGCGAGACGGCAGCCTTGTCCTTCTGAATAGCCAGTTCATAATCCTTTGGATCAATTTTCAGAACGACATCACCGGCTTTAAAAAATCCGCCCGGAACAAAATCAACACCCGTCTCGATAATTTCCCCTGAAATTCTAGGCTTAAGCGTCGTTTCAAGCGCAGGCTGAACCTGTCCCATCGCCTTGACGGTGATGACCTGATCGGCAGGAGAAAATTGTTCCGTAGTGACCAGCACCGCGCCGCTGGGTTGTTCCGTACGCTTTTTAGTTTCCTTCTTTGTCATCAGGAAATAGGCCGCCGCACCGCCGGCCACAGCCAATATCAAAATCGCCAGACCAGCCTGCAAAAAGAATGTCACCGAAAGTCTCATGATTATTGTTCTCCGTCTTTATTCCGCGCAGCATCCAGCGCATGATCGGCCCAGCTCCGGCCGCCAAGGGCCCGGTAAAGCGCAACCCGGTCGAGATGCAAATTCAGTCTTTCCTGCACAATTTGTTGTTCGAGTGATTGCAGGGAGGTCAGGGCATCCAGCACGTTGATGTAATCCTGATCCCCGTTGGTATAGCTGATTTGCGCCTGCTTTAAGGTGCTCTGCGCCGCCTCAAGCTCTGCATTCAAGGCAACAAGCTCGTCATCCTGATGCGCGTTCAGGCTTAACGCGTCTTCAACGTCACCGACAGCATTCAAAACAATTTCGCGGTAGGCATGGAAATTCTCATCTGCAATCGCCTTTTGCCGTGCCTCTTCGGCACGGAGCGCTCCTCCGTCAATCACCGGCAAGGCCAGATTTGCCGCCAGATCCAGTAACCATGTCTGGAAGAGGCCGTCGAGAACCGCCGCGCTGGTCGAATAGGTCGCAGACAACGAAAAGGAGGGGAGGCGCGCCGCTGTAGCGCTGGCCGCCGCCCAGTCCGCCGAGCGCAAACGCATCCAGCCCGCAGCAATATCTGGCCGTGCGCCCAGAAGGTCTGACGGAAGACCTGTTTTGGGCAGCGGCAGGGCAGGAGGCAAAGACGAACCTTTGATATCAAGGCCGTCAGAAGGAAGCCTCCCGATCAGGATCGCAAGCTGGTGCTCAAGCTGTTCCTGCGTTGCGAGAATATCCGGCATCTGTGCTTTGGCTTTTGCCAACGCCTGTTTTTGCTGAAGGATGTCCAGAGCGCTGGCGTTCCCCATCGCAAATCTTTTGTTTTGAAGCGCAAGGATCGTGGCATTCACATCAATCTGCTTTTTCAGCAAGTCTTCTTCTTCGCGCGCAGCAAGGAGTTTCAGCCAGTCTTCTGTAATCGTCGCACTCAAACTGACCGCCGCTGCCCGCAAATCTTCGCGGCTCGCATCGGCAAGCAGAGAGGAACTCTCGGCAGAGGCACGGTTTTGGCCCCAAAGGTCCAGCTCGTAACTGGCCGCGCCCCGAAGGTCAAAGTCTGAAGGAGAGCTGTTGTCTCCGCGAGACGTGCCGCGCGCACCGGATACGCTCAGTTGGGGGAAGAGGCTGGACGCGCTGCCCCGCGCGGTGGCTTCAGCCTGCGCCAGTCTGGCCTGCGTCTGGTTCAGGCCGGGATTGTCGATAAACGCCGCATTCATCAGCGCATCAAGGGAGGAATCCTGATAAAGATGCCACCAGCCTTCACGCGTCAAAATAGCCTCTTGATCGTCCGTCGTTTTTGCATTTGGAGCGGCGGAAGAGTAAGCAGCGTTCTGATCAATCCCCATACCGGCCTCTCGGGCAGGAACAGTCGCGCATCCCGCAAGAACCAGGGCCGTAAAAGGCAAAACGGTAGTAAAATATCCGGCAAAGCGCATAAAAAGTCCCGCGAGCTGATTTAGTAAATAACTTAACAATACATCTTCTACGTGCGCAGACGTGAAGAACCTTCGTTTTTTCCCCTGATGATTTTGATTTGTTAGGGGTTTCTTGTTGCCATCAGCCCAAAAACCGCTACGCTATTGTTATAAGATAAAATTCTAGGTTACGATGGTCAGGAAAAAGATAAGTTTTTTACACCTGTGTCTGCTTTTCGCAGCAATTCTGCCCTTGGCATCCTGTGTTACCACAGGAAACGATTCGCAGCGTCCATCTGGCAATTTTGGAAACGCCGATCTACAAAACAACGCGATGGTTTTACAAGACTGGTGGACATTTTTTGGCGACCCTGTCTTAAACGAGATGGTCAAAACAGCCCAAAATCAAAAATTAACCCCGGAAGAGACACTAAATCAGGTAAAAGACAGCAGGGCTTTTACGCAAGGAAGCCTGACGAAAGAAAGTTGGGGCGGAGATTCAACATATGAAAAGCAGTCGCTCCACGAAGATGCCCCCCTAGAAAAGCAAAGCGCAAACCTGATGCTGGTTGCGGAAGTGGCGCGGGACTATATCGCTTATCGTCAAGCCGAACAGAATGTCGCGCGCGCCGATGAAAATCTTAAAAAAGAAAAGAAAATTCTCTCGATTTTCGAAGAGCAAAAAAAAGCTGCGGTGAATTATGAGCAGGATATGCAGCGGGCGCAGGAACAAGTGAATGCCGCAAGGGAAGGGGCAACCCTTTCTGTCCAGCACATGGATGAGGAGCGCGGTCGACTCGGTATCTTAACGGCTCTTCCGCCGGAGGAAATCTTCCAGAAACTCTCTCAGCCCTCAACTGGCCTGAGTGCTGACCTCGCGCCTGTTCTGGCAAGTTCGGCGCAGGATATTCTTCGCAGGCCCGATATAGAGGCCGCGCGCAAGGCGTTTTTTGAGCAAACAGGCTATGATCCTGCCTTGTTTGAAAGCCTTATTCCGCAAGAAACGCTGAGCCATTTTCTGGGAATTTCAGATAATGCTCTCGCTGACAATACGGCGCTGCTGGAAATAAAGCCGGGAGCGACTGTAAAAAAACTGAATTTCTCTGAAATAGAAGCCCGCATTGATGAGGATCAGGCACAATATGAGCAAGCTTACAAGGACTTACGCCTTGTCGTTTTTCAAGCTGTAATGGATGTAGAGCGGGCCATGATAGACGCCGCAAAGGCTCGGGAGCAGCGCATAACGCTTGAGCAGGCCTTGCGCGGCGTAAAAAGAGATCTGGAAGATATCAAAAAGCATTATGCCGACGGGAAAGGGAACCTGCCGGATGTTCTGGAAGCCCAGCGCAACGCCTATGAGATGGAAACCGTCGCCATTGAGGCTCACTACGCGGAAATCAGCACGCAGATCGGCGTATTCAAGGCGCTAGGCGTTTACTAAAACCCAGCTTGGAATTTGTCTTGCACACGAAAAAAGGATAAAACGAGTGTGTAAGAGAAAGACTCCAGTCATGATCATCAAAAGCATCAATCCAGCTTCCGAAAAACTCCTCACCAGCTTCGAAGGGCGCAGCAAAGACGATATCGATCAGGCGCTTGTCCTTTCGGTCGAGGCTTTCGAACAGCAAAAAGCCCTGACCTTCGCCGGGCGCGCGGAAAAAATGCTGGCCGCAGCGCAAATCCTCGAAGATGAAAATGAGGCTTTGGCCTTGCTGCTGACGGAAGAAATGGGAAAAACGCTGGTGGCAGCGCGCGCCGAGGTCAAAAAATGTGCGTGGGTATGCCGCTTTTATGCGGAAAATGCAGAAGGATTTCTAGCAGATCACGCGATCCAAACCCAGTTTTCAAATTCCTATGTCCGTTTTCTGCCGCTTGGCCCGATCCTCGCGGTTATGCCATGGAATTTCCCTTTCTGGCAGGTCTTTCGCTTTGCCGCTCCGGCCCTGATGGCGGGAAATACCGCGCTGCTGAAACACGCTTCAAGCGTCCCGCAGGCGGCTATGGCCATCGAAGATATATTCTGGCGCGCCGGCTTCCCTGAAGGGGCCTTCCAGACGCTTCTGATTGGCTCGGATCAGGTCGCCCCCATCATCGCCGATCCGCGCATCCGGGCCTTGACCCTGACGGGATCAGAAAAGGCAGGGGCCGCCGTCGCGGCGCAGGCAGGCGCCCATATCAAGAAATGCGTGCTTGAGCTTGGCGGTAGCGATCCTTTCATCGTTATGCCTTCGGCTAACCTGAAAGACGCCGTAGAGCAAGCCGTCAAGGGCCGCATCCAGAACAACGGGCAATCATGCATCGCCGCCAAGCGCTTCATCATCCATAAGGATATTTACAGCGATTTTCGCGACCAATTCGTCGCCGCGTTCGAAGCCCTCCAGACGGGCGACCCCATGCTCCCCGAAACGGACGTCGGTCCGCTTGCAACGCCGCAGATCAGAGAGGATTTGGAGGCGCAGGTTAACGCCAGCATAAACGCAGGCGCAACGCGTCTGTGCGGCGCGCAAAAGATCGACGGCCCCGGCTATTTCTTCAAACCCGGCATTCTTGAAAACATACCGCAATCATCCCCCGCATTTTCCGAAGAACTCTTCGGCCCCGTGGCGTGCCTGTTTCAGGTCGGGGATATGGAAGAGGCCATACATCTCTCAAATGCCACCCGTTTTGGGTTAGGTTCTGCACTCTTCACCCAGGACCCGCGCGAAATCGAGCAGGCGGTCAACGGCATTGAAGCCGGGGCAACCTTCATCAACGCGATCACCGCATCAGATCCGCGCCTGCCGTTCGGCGGTACAAAAGCCTCTGGATATGGCCGAGAACTGGCCTGCGCCGGTGTTCGGGAATTTATGAACTTCAAAACAGTGTGTGTGCAGTAGCAAAGCGCAAACTGTTTTAGATCTCGTTGCGCACCTGATTATAGGCGATAATCGCAAATAGCCCGGTGCCACCAAGAATATTCCCCAAGGCCGCGGCGCTGAGGAACGAAAGGACCTGAAGGATGCTAACTTTTGCCTGAAGCAGCAACAAGAACGCCTCGGCTGAGCCTGCGATAATATGGGTGAAATCCCCGATCGCGATAATGTAAGTCATCAGCACAATAATCCAGAACTCCGCTCCGCCATCCGCGCTCGGCAGCATCCACACAAGGCAGGCGATCAAGAAGCCGGCCGGAATGCCCATCTGGAAAACTTGCAACCAGCTCTGATCAACCGCGTGCATGGAAATGTCGTTTAGAATATCCAGCATCTCCGGCGAGAAGAAATGAAAATGACATATCAGAAACGCCACAATAAACGTTCCGATAAAGTTCGTGAGCAGGACAACGCCCCAAAGTTTAAGCGTCTTGAAAAAGTTCCGCCATGTCCATGTTTCAAGAAGCGGTAAAACAACAGTGATCGTATTCTCGGTAAAAAGCTGAAAACGCCCCATGATGACAATGATAAATCCGAACGTATAGCCGAGATTTTCAATCAGGAAATAATCGCCGCCGGGCGGCAGGTGATACTTGATATATCCCTCACACAGCAGGGAGAACGTAATGCACAGGCCCGCAACCAGACCCGACCAGCCTAAGGAGTGAAGCGATCGAGCTAATTCAGATTCACCTTCCGTTGATACAATTTCATAGATGGTCGGTGCGGTTAACCGGACTCTATCACCAATATCGTCATGTGCACTCATGGAACTCTTCTCATTTTGATTTGTTGGGTTGTTGTAACAAATGTTCATCACATCGGGTAGCTTTTTAAAGCAGTATACAAATGCAGGCAGTGGATGAATAAAAGACGTTTAAGGATTAAAGCTTGCCCGCAAAGTGAAAAAAGGCAGAATAAACCCTGCGGCACAAGCGCCGCCAAAGGGGTATACATGAAAATTAAAGCCTTTATCTTTCTGGCTTTGTCCATTTTTCTGCTTTCGCATCCTGTGCAGGCACAAGGAACGATAGACATTCAAACAGCGCAGAAGCAGCTGGCGGAAAAGCAGACAAAACTCGATACATATGAACTGCTGTTTACAAAAGAAAACGTCACCGAACAAGACCTCAGCAACGCAAGGCAGGAAATTAAAGTTATTCGGTCCAGCCTTCAGGAGCTCTCCGATACCGTAAAACCCGTTTATGATCTGACAAAAGCAGAGCTGGATGACCTCGGCGCTGCTCCGACCGCCCCCGAAGGGGAAGAGCCTCCGGCAGAGCCTGATAATATCAAGGCGATGCGCCAATCCCTGCAGGATAAAGTCTCAAAGCTGGAGGGAATTACAATCCAGATCGATGCCTCATTGTCCAAATCGACAAGGTTCCTGGAGCGACTGGCAGGGCTGCGCCGCGAACGCTTTGTAGGCAAAGTCCTCCAGCGTCATATTCTGCCCTTTGAGCCCTCTCTATGGACCTCCGCAATCGAAGCCAAAAACACGGTCATCCTGTCAGAAATAAAGACAATACGCCTCATCGTCTTCAAAGACGATCACCTGAGAGCGTCAATCTTTGTATCCCTCCTTGCGTTTTGCATGATCTTCTTCCCGGCCTGTTTCCTGACGCGCCGCGCTCTCCAGAAGCGTATCGCTGACTATAGCCCGGATCAGCGGCAGGCGTTGCTGTATCACGTGTCGCTGTCAATCATTGTTCCCGTTGTTGCAGGGTTCGTCGGTCTGGCCATCATCTATCAATCCGCGCGTGCCGCGGGTATTATTCAGGAAGAAACAGGCGCTCCTGTTTTCCTTCTGGCAAACTTCCTGATTTTTGTCACCATCCTGATGAGCCGTTTGGTGTTTGCGCGTCTCGTCCGTCGCAAAATTCGCTTGTTATATGTATCTGCCGCTTTCTTATACGCAGCAGACATCCTGCTCGCCCAAGCCGGTGAAAACGCAAACGCCCCATTCGAGTTTTCACTAGCTCAAAGCTACATCGTCACCGGCATATTCTCGGCCCTGATGATGCTGTTTTCTCTCTCAATTCTTCAGAAAGAGCGCCGCCGCCAAAAGGCGCTTGAGCAGCAAGCCAAAGATTCCGGCTCTGCGGAAGATGAACCGGCCAAAGGCCCGAGTATCATCACGCGATTCTACCTGCCGCAGCAGGTCGTCTTTATCTTCATGGCAACCGGCCTGTTTATCCTCGGTGCTGATGCGGCAGGCTACGTCGCGCTTTCACACTATATTTTCAATCTCTTGATCAGGGCCTTCACGTTCGCCGCCTTCCTGCTGATCTTAAGAGCCCTGATTCGGCCCGTGATCTCCCAGATTGATTTGATGCTGTACGCACACAGGGATGAGCCCAGAAAAGAAGAAGACCGTTTCCTCTTTTTCTGGTTAAGCCTGGCCGTCGACATCGCGATCGCCTGCGTCAGTCTTCCTGTCTGGGCCGGTATTTTAGGCTTCGCATGGGAAGATATCCGCGACAGCGTGATCCACGCCTTCTTCGGCATACAGATCGGCGGCATTAATATTTCGATGGCCAATATCGGCGTCGCGATCGTCCTCTTTATTATCCTTCTGACGGCAACCCGCTTCGTCCAGCGGATTTTCGGCCAGAAGATTTTGCCCAGAACCAAGATCGAAAGCTCAGTACAGCAATCCCTGACCCAGATCATGGGATATATCGGCCTGATCGTCGCCTTCATGGCCTCTGTCTCGGCCATGGGCTTTGACTTAAGCAATCTTGCCCTGATCGCCGGAGCGCTCTCCGTCGGTATCGGTTTCGGTCTCCAGAGTATCGTGAGCAACTTCGTCTCCGGCCTGATCCTGCTCTTTGAACGCCCGATCAAGGTTGGCGACTGGGTGATTGTGGAATCGGGGCAGGGGATGGTCAAAAAGATCAGCGTCCGGGCCACGGAAATTGAAACATTTGACCGCACCTCGATCATCGTCCCGAACTCCGAGCTGATATCGTCATCGGTCAAAAACTGGACCTACAAAGACCGCATTGGCCGGGCAATTATCACGGTCGGCGTCTCCTACAACAGCGACCCGCGGCTGGTGTATGATCTCCTTTTGGAATGCGCGCAAAATCATCCGCTCCTCGTGCGCTACCCGGAGCCAAGCGTTGTCTTCGTTGATTTCGGAGATAGTGCCCTGATTTTCGAGCTGCGCGTATTCCTGCGCAACATTCGCGAGGTCTTCGATGCCACAAACGATATACGCTTCAAAATTTGGGATAAGTTCAAAGAACACAACATCGAAATCCCGTTCCCGCAGCAGGACATTCATATCCGCGGCGGAGAAGGCTTGAAAGGCATCATAAATGGAAAGTGAAATGACAATGCCGCAAATCCTTTTCGCTTATGAACTGGACGGAAAGGGCGGCGGAAAAGCCCTCAAAGGTGAGAATGTCGCCAAGAAAATCAAATCCAAAACGCTCGCCTGGGTCCACCTGGATGTGAATGCGCCGGAAACAAGGCACTGGCTGGAAACCCAGTGTGATTATCTGGACCCGCTTGTGCTGGACGCGCTTCTGGCGCACGAAACCCGCCCGCGTGTCATGGAGTATCAGGGGGGCATGCTCTTGAACCTGCGCGGGGTGAACTTGAACGAAAACGCAGAGGCTGAAGACATGGTCTCGATCCGGATCTGGATCGACCCGCACCGGATTATCTCTCTTCAACGCCGAAACCTTAAAGCCGTCAAAGACCTCGTCAATGAGCTGGAGGAGGGGAAGGGGCCTTCCGGCCCTGCAGATTTTCTCGCAGCCCTTTCGGCCAACCTGTTCCTGCGGATGGAAAAAGTCCTGACCGATCTCGATAGCCGCACCGACGACATCGAAGAAGCGGTCCTCGATAAACCCGACACGGACGAGCGCGAAGAGATTATCGATATTCGCCGTATGGCCATCGTTCTACGCCGCTACATCGCGCCGCAAAAGGACATTATGTCGCACCTGTGCCTGAGCGAAATCCCGTGGATAGAGCCTATCCATAAACACAAATTTCAGGAAAACCTCGACCGCGTCACCCGCTATGTCGAAGACCTCGACGCGATCCGTGAGCGGGCGCAGATTGTAAAGGACGAACTGATCAACGCACTGTCCGACCGCCTGAACAGAAACATGTATGTCCTCTCGATCGTCGCAGCAATCTTTCTGCCTCTGGGCTTTATTACGGGGCTGCTGGGGATCAATGTCGGCGGAATGCCGGGTGCAAACGACCCGCAAGCCTTCTGGATCGTCTTCGGGCTATGCCTGATGATCCTGATCCTCCAGCTTCTACTCTTCAGAAAGATGAAGTGGTTTTAGGCAGACTTACTCTGCCGGAGCCATAGTCGCAGCAGGAACGGCTTTAGGAGCGGGCTTTGCATTGCCAACCGCTTTGTAAGCCGCGCCAACCCCGATCAAGGCCGTGAGGTAGAAAACAAGCTCCATACCCGTCGGGCGCGGCGTGTACCCAATCAAAACTTTGAGAACGGTCCCGGTAATCCCCTGACCGGAGATGAACGCAGATGTATCCCAGACCTGAGCGCTAAGCTCTGGCAAAATCCCCGCAGCAATCAGGAAGCTCGCACCTTGCGCCGCAATCCCGGCAGTCAGGAAAATCAACAGCCAGTTTGTAACCGTAAACAGATGCTTCTGCGCCGCGCGCAAAATCCCGAAATAAAGCATCGCCCCGGCAAGAGCGCCGCCGGCCGCACCCAAAAGACCACCGCCGATAACGGCAAACAGCGTGATATTCCCAGACGCCAGCATCCCGTTTGTAAAGAGCACAACTTCGGACCCTTCACGCAAAGTCGACAGGGCTACAATACTGACAATCACATAAAGCGGCTTGCGCCCTTCAAGAACATCACGCCCGACATTGCGGATATGCTGCCCCAACTCACGCCCGTGACGCTTCATCCAGATCACCGTCCAGCTCAGGAAACCAACCGCAAGGAACATAACACCGGCGTTAAAAACTTCCTGACCGACCCCGTCAATCGCCGAGGAAATCTGCTCGATAAAAACAGCAATCGCCGCCGAACCGGCAATTCCAAGCCCCAGCCCGGCAAGCGTCAACGTAAAGCGGTTGGGAAGCCCGCGCGTGGCCGCCAGAATAAGGCTAAGCACAAGGGCGATTTCTAGAACTTCACGAAAGACGATAGTGGCTGTTTGGAACATGGGTCTCTTACTCCGCGATGATGTAACCTTGTGCTGAATCCATATTGAATTCACCGAAATAATGATACTTCCCAGGCTCCAGAGGCCCGACGAAAATCGTGGCAATCTGACCACCCGCAATCACTTTTTCGCGGTTCAGATCATGGCTTTCAAATTCTTCCGGTGTGGCGTCCTGATTATGGACTTTGAGCTTAACTTTCTCGCCGGCAGGAACGCGAATCTCGGCCGGAGAAAAAGCATGATCCTTAATCGCGATCTCATAGAAGTCTTTCTTCTCCAAAGGCGCGCTTGCCTGTTTGGACGCATAAACCTGCTCCAGAATCGGACCAAGTTTGCCGAACCATTCTTTGGTCTGCTCTGCCTCAACATTCTCGGAGGCATAATGAAGGGCCTGCACAGCCTCATCCAGAGAATCAACCAGAGCCGCATCGGTAGATCCTTCGGAGCGAAGAAAATCCGTCGCCGCTTCAAGGGCATAACTGTCTTTGTGAATCTCTTCGAGTTTCGCTTCGCCAAGATCGCCCTCGGAGGTCATCGTCTTCGTAATGTCGTCCATGGTGGTCGACAGCATCGTAAAGGCGGCGTCTTTATCTTTGGGTTGCTCGAAATGATAATGCTCGACACGCTCCACTTGTTCTTCTTCTGCATAAGAAACAGAAAGCGGCGCAGCGGTTCCGAAAGTGAGAAGGGCCGCAGCCAGAGCGAAGGTGGTTTTTTGCATGGTAACATCCCGGTCTTTGATTAAAGTCAACTGCGAATAATTCTCAGTATAATTCGCAATATAATGAGTCAAATCCGAAACGCAAGAACATAAGTCAAAAAATTCTACTTTTTTGACTCGGCTTCAACAAAGACGCGCTTAACTCTTTGATGTTTCTCTTTAATCGCTTTATCAAGCTCCTGAATCGTCTGCTCGACTTGCCCCGCTGGAAGTTCATCCGCAAAATCGATGCTGATCGTAACCAGAATAAACTCCGGCCCCATATGCAAGGTGAGGACTTCATTCACATGGCAAACGCCGTGTTGTGCTGCGGCCATGGCGCGGATGGATTCAACGGTTTCCGGCTCCGCACTTTCACCGATCAACAGCCCCTTGGTTTCCTTCGCCAGCCAGATCGCCGTTCCGCCAAGGATAAGCCCGATAACAACAGACGCAGCGCCGTCCACCCAGTGCGCGCCCGTAATTTGCGCGATAACAATTCCGATCAACGCCACGGCCAGACCTGCCATCGCCGCACAATCCTCGAACAAAACGACAAAGAGGGAAGGGTCCTTCCCATCCCGCACAGCCCTGAACGTACTTTGTGAGCCGCGCGTCTTATTAAATTCTATGACCGCAATATACAGGGAAAAGCTCTCGAACAGGATCGACAACCCCAGAACGATATAGTTCACGTAGACATTCTTCATCTCCGAAGGGTGCATCATATGCTGGATACCTTCATAAATAGAAATCCCGGAGCCAAGAGCGAAAATGAGAATCGCGACAACAAAACTCCAGAAATAGATTTCTTTCCCGTGACCAAACGGAAAACGCTCATCTGCGGGCTTGGCGGCTTTCTTCATTCCGAGCAAAAGCAAAAACTGGTTGCCCGTATCGACGAGAGAGTGCACCCCTTCGGAAATCATCGCCGAACTGCCCGTATAGGCCGCAGCTCCGAATTTCGTAACGGCAATCATGGAGTTTCCGGCCAGAGCGGCAAGAATAACTTTCTTTGATCCTGAGGACATAAATTGATCTTCCTGTTTTTCTAAGGGGTTATAAAGTTCTACCAACTTTTTGCAGACGGATCAGCTCCGGCACGTCTTTCGGATCATCCGTCAGGCGGGCAAAGCTCAAATCTTTTTCATCAATCGTCCCGTTCTCCAGCATGGTATTCACAAGAAACTGACGCATATGCTGCCAGTACGCACTCCCCATAACAACGATGGGAAAGTCCCGGATTTTTCCTGTTTGCATCAAGGTCACGGTTTCAAAAACCTCATCCATCGTGCCAAAGCCGCCCGGAAAAATGATGAAAGCCTGCGAATAGCGCAGCAACATCACTTTGCGTACAAAGAAATGACGAAAGGTCACCTGAATATCAGTATAGGGGTTCGGACGTTGCTCATGCGGTAAAACGATATTGCAGCCAATCGAGCAAGTGCCCGCATCGCGCGCGCCACGGTTCGCAGCCTCCATAATTCCCGGCCCGCCGCCCGTCATAATCGTATAGCCGGCCTTGCCCAGTTCATAAGCCGTCTGGTACGCCATCTGGTAATAAGGATGCTTTTCGTCAAACCGCGCCGATCCAAAAATGGTTACACAATTCTTCGCCCCGCGCAGCGCAATAAAGCCACGCATGAATTCCCACCAGATGCGAATGCCGCGCCCGATATCCTCAAAAGCGCGTCCCTCCCGCGTCAGCAGGCAGGCATCGCAATCCGTGTTTCGCTTTTCTATGGTCATGATCAGGGGAGTATAGACGGGCTTCGGTCCGCAATAAAGCAGAGATTAAAAAGGGCAGGGGGCTTCGAAGGTCATTTCTTCTTCCGTAACAGGATGCCGCAACGTCAGGCTCTGCGCATGAAGCTGCATACGCGGAGCCGCTTCATAGGCATCTTTATGCGCATAAAGATCATCCCCCAAAATAGGGTGCCCGAGACTAAGCATATGAACCCGCAACTGATGCGATCGGCCCGTAATCGGGTTCAGGGAAACACGCGTTACAGCATGTCCGTTTTCCTCCTCCCGCGCGACCACATCCCATAGCGTCAGCGCCGGGCGCCCTTCCACATAATCCACCATCTGCTTGGGGCGGTTGGGCCAGTCGCATTTCATCGGCAGGTTCACCTCGCCGTGATCGTCTTGCATGTGTCCCCAGACCCGGGCGATATAAGTTTTGGACGTCTCGCGTTTTTCAAACTGCATACTGATATGGCGATGAGCCTTGAGGTTCAGCGCCATCACGATCACCCCCGATGTCGCAAGGTCCAGACGGTGCACAACAGTCGCCCGTGGGAAACGGCTCTGCACCCGCAGCGCCAGAGAGTCGGAATGCTCGGCAGGCTTGCCCGGAACACTCAAGAGCCCGGCAGGCTTGAGCGCAGCCACAAGATGCTTGTCCTGATACAGGATCGTTAAAAAAGGCTCCTGCGGCGGATCATATATAAAAGGCCTGTCGGTCATATTTTACTCTTGTCTTTCGCGCGCAGCATAAAAAATTGCCGGCCTCGAGGGAAGCCGGCAATTTAATTTTTAGCTCAAAAACACAAATTACTTGCGGGCGGCCCGTGAAGTTTGTGTCTCGGAAACACTGTAAACAGGGATCATTGAGTCAGTTTTCGGCTTGGCATATGCATCAAGAAACTCACCGAAAATCTCGATCGCCCGAATAACACGCGGCGCGTACTTCTGCACGAACGCGTAATTCAGCTCTTCTCCAGCCTGATACGCGGCCAGAGCAACCGCCCCGTCATAATCACAGCCGGAAAGACGCAGGGTCAGCACATCGGCATTCTCACCAAAAGCTTTCCCTGAAATCTGCGCGAGGTTGTATTTCTCAAGCAAGGTCACATGCAGATCTTGTCCCGTCACAATCCCGTTCGCAGCAAGTCCCTGACGGAACGGCTCGAAATTCGGGTAGTTATAGAACGCCCCTTGCGTGCGCGGACAGATAATCCCATGTGCCTTCAGTCCGTCCGAAATCGTCCGGTTCATCAGAGCATGAACTTCCGTGCAGGCCTTGATGTGGTCTTCAACATCCTGATGACGTTTGTAGGCTTCAACAGAGGCTTTCTGGATCGGGGAGGGGACGCAGGACCATGTTTCGCTGGTAATTACCCGCAATGCCCCATGCAGACCGCCAAGAGCCTTCGGCACAAACCCGACGCCAATCCGCCAGCCCCCCAGAGACAAATGCTTGGAAAGACCGGTCGAAACCGTCGTGATATCCGGCGCATACTTGGTAATGCTGCGATAGGTATTCTCGTAATCAACCAGACCGTAAATCTCGTCAGAGATAATCAGAATCTCTTCCTCGCGGCAAACCTGAGCAATCGCTTCAAGCTCGGCATCCGGAATGACAAGACCTGTCGGGTTGTTCGGCGCGTTCAGGATCAGCTTGGTCGGGTTCTTCCCGGCCTTGCGCCCCTCATGGATCGCCGCGCGCAGGGTCTCTGCATCGATGTGATACCCTTCATCGTCAAGGCGAGCAGGCACTTTCACAACTTGTGTGTGAAGCATATGCGCCTGCGGTCCGTAGCTGACCCAGCTTGGAACCGGCATCAAAAGGTCACCCTCGACCGCCATCTGGACGGAGTAAAGGAAAAGCTTGCTGCCCGGTGTAATCAGAATATCGCTGTTGTCGACATAGTCATCACCAAGAAGAGGGCGGTAATATTCTCGCACAGCCTCAATCAGTTCCGGTAAACCGTCCGCAGGAAGGTAATCCTTACGGTGCGCCGCCTCACCAAGCGCAATATTCAGACGCTCCGGTACGGGGAAAGGAGACTCGCCAAACCCCATGTGGTAAACGGTTTCATTGCTCTTGCGCTTCTGATGCACAAGGTCGTTTGCCCACAAAGTCGGGGAGTGGGGCAGGTCTTGGATTGTCTGTGTCAACTTGATCATCATTATCTCCGCAAAAGTCACAAAACAAAAAGTTAAAAGCCGTTATATCCTTACTCGAAACACCTTAAGCCGCACCGGCGACGTCCCAAGGCGCAAATGGGTTTTCACCGGCCGCTTTATCTCCGAATTTTTCGAAGAATTCCGCACCGAAACTCTCGATCAAAAGAGACACCAGACCAGCATATTTCTCTCCATCGCCGCGCCTTGTATCATAGATAATCCGGTCTTCATAGCCGGAAATCCACAGCGCTTCGGGGTTTCTTTTTGCAATGATCAGATCGCCCTGAGAGCGCGCTTCATGCGGGGAGCGGTGCGATCTGAAAATCACCAGCCCGTCACCCAGAATTTCCTTCAATGCCATCCGGAGCGCGAGCGGCAAGATGTCAAAATCCTTGCAGTCATCATTGATGCCCTCAATAACGCTGACAACTTCCATCTTGCCCCATTCCGTCGACATCGAAAAACGGGAGCGCGCCGTATCAGACAAGCCCTTCATCGTATCTGTATGAAGCCTCCAGGCTGTCTCAACCGGAAGGGAGAAGGCTTTGTGACCTTCAATGTCGCGGCCTTGGAAAAGATATTTCGGCTTGATCCCCATCCGGCGCGTTTCTTCATGCAAAACCCGAAGCGCCTCGGAATCGTCGTTCACCTTGCGAACGATCGGAGTCTGGTTCTCCAGCGTCACAAACGGCAAAGATAACATCCGCTCGACAGCCGCCTTCGAAATCGGCATCCACTGATACCCCGGACCATTCTCGTTCGGAATGTAGTTATTGTCCTCATCCCGCATCAAAAACTCATCCGGGTGGGTGAGGTGCGTCACAAAATTGATATGCAGGTGCGGGAATTGTTCATGAATAATCTTCAGCGTTTCAACCAGAGCATCATCGAACCGCTCGGGACGGAACGCAATCTCCTTGGTCCCCAGACGCAGAATATGAACGCCGGCCTCACCCGCCGCAACCGCAAAACGATAGATCGTACGGTTCGGCAAGACCATGATGTCGCCGCCCGACAGCAAAAGCTCGCGGATCGGATAACGCCGCGCGCCGGTCTTCGGATCAACGCCATCATTGTTCTTCAAATTCTGATTATAATTCAGAATATAATCGCGCAGCTCTTCAGGGCGCACACTGATCTTGCCTGTATCCTTGTTGAACAGGTCAAGGCGGTAGCAATAACGGCAGTGCGCAGAGCAGGTCGGTGAAGAATACCCCAGCACAATCTCGTCATACTTGTGCAGCAACTTCCCATGCAGACTGTTGCTGCCCGGCGTGAATTTCATCTGGTTCGAAGGGTCTTTCGCGCCATCAAGGCTAAAGCTTTCATTCAGGCGCGGCAGGATCAATGCGGCAATCGGCAGACTTGGCGGCATCTTGGGAACAAGGACATTCCCTTCATCGTCTTGCAACTCTTCACCCATAATCAGGGCCTGATAGTGCGGGTTCGTGCCGAACATCATCCGCTTGTCCACACCCGACTCTTTCATCTGGCGGTATTCTTCAGGGTCATAGATGCTGCTCAGCAGTTCGTTGACGCGGTGGTGCGTAAAACGCCCGCGCAGCGGACGCACATGCTTCATGTACGTTTTGGGAATATCCACACCTCTGCTGGTGATTTTATCTGCAGCGTCCATATACGTCCTTCCCCTTCAAAAATTATTTCCAGTCCCTGAAAATTCAAAAAGGAAGCCGGGGTTTCACCGCTCTTCCTTTAACTTTACGGCCCAAGAATTACCTTTTTATCTAAAAAAAGCAACAAAAAAGGCCGCGGAACTCATTGTAATTTAAGGGTTTTTCCTGTGCACCGCAGCAATTTGGATTGAAAGAGTCCTGATTCATGAAGCAATATGAGGGGGTTATAACAATCCCCGGGACTCTGCTGCGCCGCGGCAATAATTTTAGGTAAAGCTGTGTATAATTTTTGCAAAGTCGGAGACAATCGTATATACAGCATCCGTCCGATCAAAAACGGACACCGGTCGCAGACCCTACCCGGTTTAAGAAAACAAGGAAAAACAAATGAAAACGATCGTTATTTGCTCAGGCGGGCTCGACTCGGTAACGCTGGCGCACAAAGTAGCAAAAGAACAAGATCTCATCGGTCTTGTCTCCTTCGATTACGGCCAGCGCCACAAGAAGGAGCTCGGCTACGCCGAAGCTTGCGCAGGCCGCCTGAGCGTCCCGCACACATTGATGGACATTACGCGCATCGGTGCCCAGCTGACCGGATCGGCCCTGACAGACGATGTCACAGTCCCGGATGGCCACTACGCCGAGGAAACCATGCGCATCACCGTCGTGCCCAACCGCAACGCGATAATGTTGACCATCGCCTACGGTATAGCGGCCTCAAGAGGTGCGGACGCCGTTGCGACAGCTGTCCATGGCGGCGATCATTTTATCTATCCAGACTGCCGCCCGCCTTTCATCGAGACCTTCGCTCAAATGCAAAAATATGCGCTGGACGGCGTTGCCGATATTGATCTCTACACCCCGTTCCTGCGAAAAGATAAAGCCTTCATCGCATCCGAAGGCGCGCGCCTGAACGTCCCGTTCCTTGAAACATGGTCCTGCTACAAGGGCGGAGAAATCCATTGCGGCCGCTGCGGGACATGCGTAGAGCGCCGCGAAGCCTTCGATCTGGCAGGCGTAGCCGACCCGACCCCTTATAGCGACGCAGACTTCTGGGTGCAGGCTGTCGCCGATGCAAAGAAAAGAGGAATTGTCTAAATGTTTACGATCGCCAAACAATATCATTTCTCCGCCTCGCACCAACTGGCTTACCTGCCGGAGGATCACCCCTGCGCCCGCCTGCACGGACACAATTATATCGTCGAGGTTGAACTCCAGTCCGAAGAGCTAAATCACAATGGCTTCGTTCGCGATTACCGCGAACTCGATGCGCTCAAAACCTATATTGACGAGACCTTCGATCACCGCCACTTGAACGAAGTGCTGGGCGAGCACAACATCACCGCCGAGCAGATCGCGCAGCATTTCTACGAATGGTGCAAATCCCGCTGGCCCGAAGTCTCCGCCGTGCGCGTCAGCGAAACCCCGAGAAGTTGGGCGGAATACAGACCATGAGCGAAGAACAAACCATCCGCATCAGCGAAATCTTCGGCCCCACAATTCAAGGGGAGGGCGCTATGATCGGCCGCCCCACGGTCTTCGTCCGCACCGGCGGCTGCGATTACCGCTGCGCATGGTGTGATACAGCGCACGCCGTCGACAGCGAATTCCGTGGGGAATGGAAAGCCATGAGCACCGAAGAAATCTGGGCGCAGGTTCAGCTTCTCTCCGGTGGAAAGCCTCTGACAGTCAGCCTGTCCGGTGGCAACCCCGCAATCCAGCCCTTTGGCGCGCTCATCGCGCTAGGCAAAAAAGAAGGCTACGACTTCGCCCTCGAAACGCAAGGCTCAATAGCTCAGAAATGGTTCGCTCAGCTTGATGTTCTGACCCTAAGTCCCAAAGCCCCCTCCAGCGGTGAAACGACCGACTGGCGCAAAGTAGGGCACTGCATCGACGCTGCCAAAGAAGGGCCGGACATCGCTATGAAAATTGTAATCTTCAATGATGAGGATTATCTCTACGCCAGGCAAGCCGCCGAGCGTTACCCATTCCTGCCGCTCTACCTTCAGCCCGGCAACGATATAAATCAGCCCGTCAGCAATGATCGCATGCTCTGGCTGACGGAAAAGGCTCTAAACGACAAATGGTTCGATATCACAATCCTGCCCCAGCTCCACGTGATGCTCTGGGGAAATAAACGGGGAGTTTAAAAAATGACCGACAAAACTATCTATGAAAACCTGAGCCAGCTCGGCAATAAAACGCCGTTGCCTGGGAGCCCGGAAGAGGCGGTGCTGGAGCGCGTGCAAAATCCGAAGAAGGATATGGACTACCTCGTGCGCTTCACCGCGCCCGAATTCACATCTCTCTGTCCGATGACCGGCGCCCCGGATTTTGCGCACCTGATGATCGACTACGTACCGGGGGGCTGGCTGGTCGAGAGCAAATCCCTAAAGCTTTTCCTCGGCGCGTTCCGCAATCATGGAGCCTTCCATGAGGACTGTACGCTGGAGATCGCAAAGCGCTTGGTGGAAACCATACAGCCCAAATGGCTGCGCATCGGCGGCTACTGGTATCCCCGCGGCGGCATCCCGATCGATGTCTTCTATCAAACGGGACCCGCGCCAGAGAATGTCTGGGTCCCAGAACAAGGCGTCCCGCCTTATCGCGGCAGGGGATAGGTTTTCCGATTAGTTGCCGGGAGCAGGGTAGCCTGCCATATTTTGATTGGGTTGGGCCTTTTGCGAAGCTTCAATCTCGGCAAGACGTTTCTGATTAGCTTGCCATTCTTCAGCAAATTTAACGCCATAGAAATTCATAATATCGTCGCCTTCGACAAGCTGGGTAAGAAGTTTTGCGTATCCCTCATCCCCGCCGTGCATGGCTTTATAATTATAGACGCCATCAAGCGCTTCATTCTGCATCTTGTTCACTTCCGCTTCGATGCCTTTTTGAATAAGCGCCGCTTTTTCGGGTTCGACAGAAACGCCCATCAGTTGATGGTTGACGACAATGTCATTGGGTTCGTTCGACGCATCAACCCATATTCGAACGGGCTCCCCTTCAATATAAACTTCCCTGTACTCAAAACCGGGAACATCATTTTCAGCCAAAAGTTTCACAGTATCTTTGTAGATATTCAAGGCGTTGATTGCAGCGCCGCCTGCCACAAATATGGCAGAAGGACTTAAATTCAATAAACCAGGCAGTCCCGAACCGCCGACACCTTTATCGAGGATGCCAAGAACATGAGAGGTCGCACGATCCTTGATTTCCCCTTTTACATCAATATCATCGCATTCTTGATCTTTAGCCTTTTTAAAGGCGCATTCCATCAAAGAATCGCCCTTATCCTCATAAAAGGCTTGTGCATGCAAATAAGCCCCGACAAGCGGCGCACTGGTCTCGGGAACGCCTTCTTCTACAAGGCTTTCCCCCCAGTAAGTCGGTGAAAATATTTCAAAAATACTCGGCAATCGTCACAACCCGTTAAAATTATCTTGTTTATACAACCCTGTAGGATTAACTACCACTACATGATAGCAAAGAAAAGAAGCCTTATGCAAAGTAAAAGTCCGGAAAAATACGTTTTTGTCCATGGCTGGAGCGGGTCTCCGGGCATCTGGCGTCATCTGGTGCCTCATTTTCCTAAAAAACAGACATCTTTTGTTGATCTAGGCTATTACGGCGCATTATCCGGCCACGAAGAGAGGGATGAGGCGATCTATATCACGCATTCCCTCGGAACGCTTTGGACTTTGAAGCACAAGCGCCCTCAAATGAAGGCATTGGTCGTCGTAAACGGCTTCGCGAGCTTCGCCCCGTTCACCTCACACCGTGTCCTCGAAGCCATGAAGCGCCGCCTGCAAAGCGATCCGCATAACCAGATGACGGAATTCTGGCTAAACGCCGATGCAACGGAAACGCCGCCCACATCAGTTCTTAACATCGAGCGCCTATCCGAAGGTCTGGATTGGCTCGCGCACTGGAACGAAGAAGAGGCTGTGAAGGCGTTGGATGTCCCCATCCTCGTACTGGCCGGATCAGAAGACAAAATTCTACCTCTTGAAAAAATGAAAGCCCACTGGCAAAACACCCCCATGCACATAAAAGAAGAGGCGGGCCACAGCCTGCCGCAAACCCATGCAGACTGGTGCGCGGAAAAAATAAATGAGTTTCTCGATGCGGCAAAACCGTAAATCTAAAATCGCGCACCGCTTTGGCGCAAAGGCCCCGATCTACGACGCGCATGCCGCCGCGCAGGAACATATTGCCCAAAGCCTTGCCGCAAGGCTCCCGGACCTCAAGGCCCCGCGTATCCTGGAAATCGGCTGCGGGACGGGCTTGATGTCGAAACATCTTCTCGAACGTTACCCGGACGGCACCTTCACCATCACGGATATTTCAGCGCCCATGCTTGCAAAGGCGCGAGAAAACATATCACCCGGCGCGCAGCAAAAAATCGATTGGCGCCAAATGGACGGGGAGGCGCCGGACCTTTTGCAGCAATATGATTTGATTGTTGCTAACATGGTTTTCCACTGGTTTATCCACAAAAATGCTGCACTAAAATCGCTGCTGGGTATGTTGTGCCCCGGCGGTATGCTGCACTACACGATCCCCGGTCCCTGTAACTTCCCGGAATGGCGCGAGGCCCTGCGTACACAGGAGCCTGCACTTGAAAAATGTGAGACGCTTCCCGGTGAAACAGAGGAAGAAATCTTCACCATCGATTATGGATCGACTTTAGAGTTCCTCCGCACCCTGAAACGCACGGGCGCGGATCTGCCGGAGGAAGGGTATCACCCGCTAAGTCCTGATGAAATGCAGCAGGCCATAAAAATATGTGACGAAAAGCATGCCGGAAAAATAAGCTGGCAAATCCTCTATCGCGCGCTGCACCACGCGGCGTAGCCACCGGCCATGTTTGACAGGTTGGTGTAGTCCTGCTTCTGAAGAATTTTGGCCGCCTGCAAGCTGCGCTGGCCGTGGGCGCAATAAAGGATAATCTCGCGGTCCTTCGGCCAGTCGGGTGTTTGTCCCTGAAGAAGCCTTGAAAGAGCAAAATGCTGGGCTCCCTCAATGTGACCGGCATCCCACTCATTCGCCTCACGAACATCGACAAAAAGCGCACCTGAATGCGAACGAGCCTCTACGGGGCTAAGGTCGGGAACGCGGGGAGAGGAATTTTGAAACAGGCCAAACATGATGTGCTCCTTTGTTTCATGACATATAGGGCAATCCGGGCTCCGCGGCAAGCTCAGAACACGCGGGGCCATATCGCGCGCATCAATCGTCCAGAGCTTGCCCGATAATGGTGCAAAGCGCTCATGCCCGACAATAATCTTTACCGCCTCCATCGCCTGCATCGCCCCCATCATCCCCGCCAGAGCGCCGATCACGCCGGCCTGCGCGCATGTCGGCACATCCCCCTCCGGCGCATGAGGGAAGAGGCAGCGGTAACAGGGGCCATCCTCCAGACCAAACACACCGATCTGCCCCTCAAACCCGAGGATCGAAGCGTAAATAAAGGGAACGCCGCAAGCCAGCGATGCGTCGTTAATCAAAAACTTCGAGGAAAAATTATCCGTCCCGTCAATAATCAGGTCATACGCAGGAAACAGCTTCACAGAATTTTCAGCTGTAAGCCGCTCCGGATAAGCTTCAACCTGAATCTCCGGGTTGAGATGCCGTAAACGCTCTGCCGCCGCCAAAGCCTTGTTCTCACCAACCTGCGCCGTGCTAAAAAGAACCTGCCGCTGCAAATTCGAGAGATCAACCGTATCGGCGTCTATAACCCCGATCCGTCCAACTCCCGCCGCCGCAAGATACAGCAGGGCAGGGCACCCAAGCCCTCCCGCCCCGACACAAAGCACCGAAGCTCGCGCAAGCCTATCCTGCCCGGCCTCACCAATCTCCGGCAAAACAATCTGACGTGCGTATCTATCGGTTTTGATCATCTTTAAACAAGCCTTTGAAACGGTCGACTTCACTGCGATATTGTGAGCAGATAGCATCAAAATAATTCTCATTTTGAGCGCAATAGTTATTTTTGGGAGGCGCGACATATCTGGGATAATAGCTATCGCCTGATGGCTGTTCCAATGTCGCAAATGTAAAATGGTTTGAAACGGGTTTTGAAGGAGAATGCTGACCCATAAAGTTAAAGGCTGCGAAGGCAATGCAGTAAATAACAAGGTCAGTAAGGACAATACTCAGAAACTGCATGCGGAATTTATGGATAAGGCCATGCTCAGAGCAAAGCTTGAGGAGCTTTTCTTTGAGCAGATATAAACAGAGCATTGTCAGAGGATAGCAAGACGCCAGCACCATCATGTAAACATCCCGGTACTCGTAAAACATTCCGGTTGTCGTGTCAGGCATAAAAAACAAGCCGATAAGGGCTAAAAAACCTCCTAAAAAAACAAGTTTAGGAACTCCATGTCGATACATTAACGCAAATTTATCAAATGTCTGAATTGGAGTATCGCTTTTTACAGCAGCGCTATATGCGCGCCACAACATCAAAAACGGCAAGGCCACAAAAGAAGCATAAGCCAGATAAACAAAGAACATCAGGGATAATTCCAAATCTGAAAAACAGTTACAGCAAAGCTATATCACACCCACTACTTCCCTAAAGCCATAGACGGCTGTGCGCCCTTCATGCCGGGCAGGGCAAACGGATCGTTGGAATCGGCTTTCTGCTCCTGCTCCGCCGCACGGGCCGCCGCCTGAAGCCGCTGTTCCTCTTCCCATGTTCGCTGGCGCTCGGCCTGAAGCTGCGCATCGAGGCGCTCTTGTTCCTGCTTGTGCAAAATAGCGCCCACTTGATCCGGAAAACGCTGCCCGGCCAGCAAAGGGACTTGCGGATCATCAGGTTTAGCCAGAATACGCAGCATATCCTGCTCCTCAAGCGGGTGCAGTTCAATCCCGTCACGCATATTCGCAAGCGGGATCGCCATCCGCGAATATTCCTCCCCGCGCTCAATCCGGATCGCATCGACATCATTCACCAAAAGCGGGTGCGTACTTTCAGGCGCCCCCATCTCGGCGGTCTGCGTAGGCATATCCGGGGCAGGGGGCTTGAACACATCCTGCAGGAACCCACGCATCACATCTGGCCGCGCCGACAAGGCCGCCACAGCATCCTTATGGGACTCTGCCGTAACCTGAACGGAAACATTCCCGCGCCATTCCTCCCGCTTGTCATCCGCCGTATCAAGATACTGCTTGACCAGCGGGTCCATAGCCTCGCCCTTGTAATGCGGCGCCGTCGCCTCCACCATCGCCAGAAGCTGCTTGTTATTCATCGCTTCCGTCAGCGCCTGAACCCCCTCCGGCGTCGCCATCACAGCGCCAAGCTCCGCCTGATAGGTTATAATCTTGTTGTTCAGCACCATCCCGGCCTCCTGTACAGCCGGATATTTGAGCGCGGCCAGAGCCGGGGGTGTCGGGTCTATATCAAAAATCGTTTTCATCGGTACATGCCGTCCCAGCTCGAGCTCGAAAGCCTGCCCGGCAAGCTTCATGTCCTGCGTCGCACGTGCAAGGTTCTGTAGCGCAGCCGGAGCAAGCGACGGATCGTCAGGTAGATTATCATACGCCACATCCGAAATCTTCTCCTGCAGGCTGTCAACATGAACCATGCCGGGCTGCAACGCCGCCGCCACTTGCGGAGAAATATCGCGGTGAGCATTCAGGAATTCGGAATAGCGCTGATGCAAACTGGTTTCAACAAGCGCCGTCTGCCCGAGGGACGTGACAACGAACGGGTCGCTGGCCGCCGTCTCCATAAACGGCTGCATGTCATCCAGAAGCTGCTTGTACTCTTTGAGCGTCTCAGGATCGGAGCCAAGCTGGCCCTTCGCGGCATAATCATCCGCCAGATCCCGCTGCGCCGCCAGCGCATGCCGCGTGAGTGCGAGGCTCACCCCGGACAAGGCGACCGTCGCAATAACGCTGGCCTTCCCGCCCTTCGCCAGCCCGGCCAGCCACTTCGTCTCCCGGATCTCTTGCAGGAGCTTCGCGCCCGTATCAGAATGCCCGGCAATCGTCTCCAGCCCCGTCAAACCGCGCCCCAGCGTGCGCGCCTGCTCCGCGCTGGCCCCCATCGCCACCGAGGCCACAGTCCTGTATTCTTTCACATTCGCCGGCAAACTCTGCCGCGGGATCTCGGGAAATTTATCCCCCCAGAACTCATGCGTATCCAGATGCAGCCGCCCCGCCTCGTCATACCCGTAAACAATATCACCGACATTATGCGCAGAGAGCAAAGACGTCGTTTCTCTCATAGCAACAGTGCTTCCGCTCTCCGGAATAATTGGGGCATAATCTTGGCGTAAAATTCCCTCATACGAAGGGGTGTTTGTTTGATGATATGATGTTGGCAGTTCGCTTTTAGCATAAACAGCATTATCCAGAGCAAAAGGCGTTATGCTGACCTGTGGGTTTTGGTTAGCCTTGATAAATCGTGATGATTGGTCATGCCATTGTTGTGCATATACAGATTTATAGTTTGTTCCAGCTGCTCGTTCCAAAGAATCTCTGTACTGAGAACTCATCAACAGATCAAAGACATCAGTTTGTCCAATAGTAGCTACTTTTCCATCACTTGCACTGCCAATGAATTCACCCGCATGCCATGCCTGTAAAATTGCATTATTTGCATATTCGTCGATTCCAAGAACTCCACTATAAGGCATAGTCACAACGGAGCCATTAACGTGAGCAGACATAAGATCAGGTAAATCTTTCAGAGTTTCTAGAGGTAGAATCGTGCCAGGCGGCATATTACCTAAAATACGAACGACATCTTCTGCGCGTCCTGACTTAGCCGCAGTATTTAAATCATCAACAACTCTGCAAGCAATATCATCAGTCATAATATGTAATTATCATAATTCTGGCTGTTAGGAAATATTTCTTTAACAGAGAACCTGTCGTTAAAGTTAAATTTATAAGCTTTTAATGCATTCGCAACGATCGAAAAAGCCTCCTCGTTTGTAATCAAAAGCTTTGCTGGCACAAAAAGCCGATCAACATGCCAAATGACTTCAGAGCTTCCATCATCATTTTGAATTAAATCTGAAAATGCATCTAGTTCAATTATGCCGTCAAGCGTTACAATGTCAAATATATCCGGCGCACCTCTTCCCCGGAGTCTGGTTTTGTTAACCCGAAAGATTATGTTTGTATCTACATCCTCCAGATACTTGTCACCATTCTCGTCAGTCTTGATCTCAAATGCCATATTGTGCTCTCCAATCTTCTTTATTTTTTACCGCCGCATAGAGCGATTGCACAAGGGATTCTTGGGCCTTTATGTCTTGTGTCATGGTAAAACTTCCCCCCCGTAATAAACTTTAACCTCACGTGTTTTGAAGTCAGTATTATTAAAATTAAAGCCATAAATTTTAAACGCCTCAATAAATGCCAGCTTAATTTTCTCAAGTTCCGGCACCAGAGACTGTGGAAGGAACTCAAACTCGACATGCCAGTCTTGCTCCATATCTGTCCCATAAGGATGGGTTTCATGCGCATAAACCCGGCATTCTGTGCCTTTCCAGATCAAATCAAATCCCATTTCAATCCACAAATCTGCTCGCCCCGTAACTTCATTGCGCCGAAAGATAATATCATTCTCCCGATCCTCCAGATACTTGTCGCCGTTTTCGTCAGTCTTTATCTCAAACGCCATATTGTGCTCTCCAATCCTCTACCGCCACATAGGGCGATAGCCGCAAATCTTCTTGCGCTCTTATATCTTGTGTCATGGAACGGTCCCCCCTGAATAATTAATATTTACATCACGAGTTCTGAATTCTGGATTATAATCAAAACCATAAATTTTAAATGCCAGTATAAGTGCTTTTTTTAATTCCTCTGATTTTGAGGCCAGTTCAGAGGGGAGGAAATCAAATGCTACTTCCCAATCACGCAATTCAAGATGTGAACTCATATTTTTTTCATGTGCCAAAACTCTACATTCTTGTCCCTTCCAAATTAAGTCAAATCCTCTCTCAATCCATTCATCAGTCCGCCCCGTAACGTCATTGCGTCGAAAGATAATATCGTTCTCCCGATCCTCCAGATACTTGTCCCCATTCTCGTCAGTCTTGATCTCAAACGCCATAGACCCCATCCCCGTTTTCATGTGGCGCAAGTCTATAGAAATACAAACAAAATAACAAATTTCGGTAGTGTCTCAGTTTGAATATGACAATCTTTCTTTTTTAATCGCATAAACATCAATCATGTTAACCAAGTCTTCCATGCTCCACAATGTGTCAGTAACACCCGCCGCCATTGCCGGAGACATTTTTAATGTCTTGTGAATACGAACAAAATTGTACCATACGAAATATAGCGCCAGCGCATGACAGTGATTTTCCAGTTTTTTAGAAAACGCATTGGTCAGGCGCGTAAACCTTCTCATGCTCATGCGCATTGTAAGGTTCTGGCGCTCCACATAAGACGTGTTTATGTTTTTCGGATCAGGATTGCCGTTAACGCGCATCTTTCTTGCACCAACACACTGCGCCGGACTATAGCGTTTCTGACCTCCTGTGGCTTCACCGTACAGCTTCACAAGCTGCGCATAGTCAACATCATCACCAAAAGCTTTTTCCACCGCTTCCAAATAGGCTTTATGCCCGTCCGTGGTGAGCTGAACCCTGTTTGCAAGGCGTGTTTTCAGATCACCCATAAAATCATTGGCGGAATCAGCATCTCGTCCGCCAGCCATCCAAGAAATAATCAGTTTGCTATCGCTGTCTATCGCCGTCCATGTCCATACGTCTCCGGCCTCGCCTTCTTTGCCTGTAGGAACGTTCTTTTGTTTTGAATAGCAGAAGGACCAGATTTCATCACACTGGACGCGCTCAGCTTTAACATTGCGCACATTGTCATTGTGATATGTCTCACAGGCTTCTCCTGCGTCTGCCAGTAATTTGGCAACTGTATTAATGGATACACCCACAACGCGTGAAATGGCCCGCATTGATGAACCTTCACAAAGCATGTGCAAAATTTGGACTCGTTTTTCAATAGGCAGCTTGTTCATAACCCATTATATAAATGGGATGAATCTAAATAGCAAGCATTTTTTTCATTTTAAAAGCTGGTTTCTTATATTGATAAACCGATCACCAAAAAGAAGAGGAACATATTGTTTTGGTATTCTAAGCTTCAGGGCGATCCCATAATCGTTAACGTGCCCAGCGCTTCTATCCTTTTCAAATTGAATGCGAGCGCTTTCCGGACATAAAGCGGCGAGCGCCATCCAGAAACTGCGAATTTCGGACATGGTTTGCAATGATCTTTCCATCGCGCCGGGTTGTAGCTCGTTAAGAACCCTTTCAAAATTCTCTCCCGTGTCTGTGGCTTCTTTGGGGTCATCAAATACATGCATAAGCTCTTTAACCCATACAAACCGCTCTTCACAAACATTAAGGCCTTCTCTGGGAAGAACAATCAAATGACAGCCATGCTGTTTAACAAAGGGATGTTCTATATTTCTCGCCGAAAGATAAAACCCGCGACACACCTTTGTGTTCAAATCTGTTTTTCTGGTCTGTATTTTGGGAATGCCATTTATTTCAAGGGCTTTGGCCATAAGATCATTGCGGCGAACTTTAGGTGTTAATGTCTGGCAATGATCATAGAAGTCTTTATAGCTCATAATAAAAATCCGGTTATTTAAAATATAACCGGATTTTGCACTTATTCTTCAAAGCTGTCTACTATTTCGGAATCACCAGCTTCAATTTGTGAAATGGCCTTATTGATCTCTTCGGCTATTTGTTCCGGAGTTGTGTCGCGGTCAGTCCCAGGAAACAATTTAATGTTACCTGTATTTAATGAATCGCTATCAAAAAGGCGCTTTTTAGCTAATTCTAGTTGTTCGCCCATTATCTTATCTCCATCTACTTTCTGCTGCTTTTTTAGCTATAGCAGAACGTTGTTCTTTCGTTAACGCCTCAGCCCTTGCTTTTGCTCCAGCCTTACCGCTATTTTTTTTCCCTGTAGGCTCTTTTATTGTATCCTCAATTTCACCCACAGCGATTCGGGCTACAGATATAGCACAACCGACTGTGTCTGCCGGTCTTTTCTGTCCTTTTGGCCCTATCGGCATGGTTCACTCCTTGTACAAACATCGTACGGAATAATTGTATCCCATACGTTTTTCTTGACAAGGGGTAAAAATTGCCCCATGGCAAGTTATATATAGTGTACTACAAAAAGCTGGATTCTCCTAGGGTTAATCATAAAGCGCCTGAAAAGTCAAGGATTTTTAACCTTTTATTAATGATTACCCAATATTAACATATTCAAACTGAGACACTACCCAAATTTCAATAATCTTGACATCGCGCAAGCAAGGCATGTACCCATGAAAAAGAACATTCCAATGCGAGAGCAGGGGGCCGGAGCTGCACAATGAAAAACCGAATAAAAAGCGCAGCATATTTAATCTTGGCTCTATCCATCCTTGTGGCAACCAACGCAACGACAGCGCCGGCAGCAACAGACAAGGAGCGCTCCGCCAAGCCGGAAAACATCTGCCCCGAGGGCACGCGCCAACCATGGCTCTGGCCGTTTGACTGGACCTCTGCATGGAACACCCCGATCGGCACCGGTGCGCAGTTCGGCGCGCCAACCCACCCCATGACCCGCTCATTGCAAAAAGTCTCTAAATTCTGGGTCTATCCCGGCATCGCCATGCATCAGGCCACCCCCGGCGACCCACTGCAAAAAATGGAGGTGCAGTCCTTAAACGGCGGAGAGAAAGGTGTCTTGGAAATCCTGGCTCCGGCCGGGATCATCGGGGAGTCCGGTCCCGACAAAAACGTCGTTGTCATCGATCCGAGCGGCTACCGCACCGATCAGTTCATTGTCTTCGAGGGCATATCCGGCGCCTACACCGCCGAACTAAGCCGAAAGTCCAGCCTGCTGGAAACCGGCGTTGCGAGCTATGACACAACAGGGAAAAAATGTGTTCTCTCGATTGGGACGCGGGCCTTTGGTGGCGATAATGCCGGCGGCCTGATCCGCAAATGGGAATTGGAAGAGGCCGGATCAATCAATCACGCCATAGCGCTAGACCTCAGCTCCTTCCAGCTTTCTCAAGACATCGTCTGGCCCGCAAGCTGCAAGGACAGATTTTCGTTCCTCAACTGGGGCGCCATTCCCTACGGCCAGCTTTTCGCCATTCCCCCGGACGCCGACATCACCACGCAGGGCCTGTCGTCCTACGGCCAAAAAGTAGGGCAAGCCATGCAACGCTACGGTGCCTACGTCGTGGACCGTCAAGGCGCAAAAGCCATGTCCATTCAAACCGACCAATATGTCAGCAAAGAAGTCATCGAGATATTACGCGAAGATTTTCCGGCTTTGGTCAGGCAACTCAGGCCAGTCTTGAACAACACCTTCGCCGCCAGCACGAAAAACCATGCCGCCGGAGGAGGACAACCAATCGCCCCCCACGCCCCGCCAATGTGCTACAAAGGAAAAATGCTGGGCGGCGGCCGGGGTTTGGATGCGCCCGGTTTATCAGGAGAAAAGCAGTAACTTGCGGATCAGTAAAATTCTGTTTCCGTTTCTGGTCTTTAATGTGATTTAAAAAACATTCAATAAGAGACGATAATTTTTTGACAGGTGATCCGTGTCTTTTTATTAGTATAAAGTGCGATTAATTATCTAATTATTTTATAATGGGGATGGAATGAGTTTGAAGTTCTTATCGGGAGTACGAGGAATTCAGTACCCTTTAATTTATGGTGTTTTACCTGCGGCATTGTTTTTCGTTTTAAAATCTTTTGATCTTCTATCTGGACTTTTGCCTACTTTGTATGGTTTTTGTTATTTTGGTTTATATATCCCGTTTAGCTTATGGCTGATAAACAGACACTTTTCATTTAAAATTAGTTCTTTGCTTAAAAGCCTTTTTTGGCTTCCCTATATTGCATTCAGTCTCATGTGTTTAACTTTTGTTTTGACCATGGGTGGAATTGCTCTTGCTCATTATCTTTCTGGTCAGCTTCCAGATTATATGAGCTCAGGTATTTTTGTCCTCATAGCTCTTATTTTGAGCATTCTAATTATCTTTCTTGCCATAGTAAAAAGCGTGCCATTGGCAAAGCAGTAATAAAAGATCCACGAATAGATCAAAATAAAACCAATACAACTGGAAAACTTGGAGCGGGAAACGGGGATCGAACCCGCGGCCCTCAGCTTGGGAAGCTGATGCTCTACCACTGAGCTATTCCCGCTTGAGAAATGATATTCCGATTATCTAGTCCGGCCCGCACAAAAAAGCAAGGCTTCATTTAAAACGCCGCCAGCCCCGTCTGTGCCCGGCCCAAAATCAGGGCGTGAATATCGTGCGTTCCCTCATAGGTATTTACGGCTTCGAGGTTACACATATGCCGCATCACGCCATACTCCTCGGTAATCCCGTTCCCGCCATGCATATCCCGCGCCGTCCGTGCGATCTCCAGCGCCTTGCCGCAATTATTGCGCTTGATCAGCGAGATCATCTCCGGCGCCGCCATGCTTTTATCCATCAGTTGCCCCACGCGCAAGGCGCCCTGTAGACCGAGCGTGATCTCCGTTTGCATATCGGCGAGCTTCTTCTGAATAAGCTGCGTTGCGGCAAGAGGTCGACCGAACTGGTGCCGTTCCAGCGTATAGCTACGCGCGGCCATCCAGCAAAATTCTGCCGCGCCCATCACGCCCCAGGCAATCCCGTACCGCGCCCGGTTCAGGCACTCAAACGGTCCGCGCATGCCTTCCGCGTTCGGAAGCAAATTCTCATCCGGCACAAACACATCGTTCATCGCAATCTCGCCCGTCACCGAGGCGCGGAGCGAGAGCTTGCCGCCAATCGCCGGGGCGGAGAGTCCCTTCATACCTTTCTCAAGGATAAAGCCTTTCACCTTCTCCGCGTGCGCCTTGGACACCACCCAGACCACAAACACATCCGCCACCGGCGAATTACTGATCCACATTTTTGACCCGTTCAGCACGTAGCCGCCATCAACCTTTACCGCATGGCTTTTCATCCCCGACGGATCGGACCCCGCATCCGGCTCCGTCAAGCCGAAACAGCCGATCAGTTCGCCTTTCGCCAGCCCCGGCAGATATTTTTGCTTCTGCTCTTCTGTCCCGAACGCATAGATCGGATACATCACGAGCGAAGATTGCACCGACATCGCCGAGCGATACCCGGAATCCACACGCTCTATCTCGCGCGCAATCAGGCCGTAAGAAACATAGCTCGCCTGCGCGCAGCCAAACTGCTCCGGCAGCGTCGCGCCAAGCAATCCGTAATTCCCCATTTCGCGCATGACCGACGGCTCGAACTTGTCCTCCCGGAAAGCTTCCTGAACGCGCGGGGCCAGAACATCCTGCGCAAAACTGCGCGCCGTATCGCGGATCATGCGCTCCTCTTCGCTGAGTTGCTGCTCAAGGAGAAGAGGGTCGTCCCAGTGGAAGGAATTTTGAGCCATTCTACGATTTTCCTGAAATAAAATTATTACAATATAAACAAAGCAGATTCTCACCACGAAGTCACCAAGCGCACAAAGAATCACAAAGAATTAATGAAAAAACTTTGTGAATCTTCGTGTTCTTCGTGCCTTTGTGGTAAAAGATTGTATGCAGGATCGCGCACAAATCGTTCACGAGAATTTTCTTCAAAAAGTAGCGGCAGAAAATTTGCCGCAAACCGCCACGTCTTTGGCTCAATCCGGCCTGACAGCGCAACAGCTCATCGACCTTTTCGAAAGTCAGGTCTTAAGCCGCCAACTCGACAATATCTCCCGTAAATTGCAGGCCAAAGGTGAGGGGTTCTACACGATCGGCTCTTCCGGTCACGAGGGGAATGCCGCCATCGCCGCGGCCTTTCGTTTAACCGATATGGCCTTTCTTCACTACCGGGATGCCGCATTTTTCATCCAACGATCTAAGCAAAAGCCCGGTGAAACCATCCTCTGGGACATGCTCTTAAGCTTCACAGCGTCCAGCGAAGACCCGATTTCCGGTGGACGCCACAAGGTTCTGGGTAGCCTTGCGCTGAACATTCCCCCGCAAACCAGCACCATTGCCTCGCACCTCCCCAAGGCCATGGGCGCCGCCTTCTCGGTCGGCCTGAACAAAAGGCTGGAGCGCGAAGGAAAACTGCCCGCAGACTCCATCATTTTGTGCAGCTTCGGTGATGCCTCCCTGAATCACTCCACCGCGCAAGGCGCCATCAACACTGCCGCATGGAGCGCCTATCAGGGCGCAGAAATGCCGATCCTTTTCATCTGCGAGGACAACGGCCTTGGCATCTCCACCATCACCCCAAAAGGATGGGTTGCCGCAAGCATGAAGAGCAGGGTGGGGATAAAATATTTTTCCTGCAGCGGGCTGGATATTCTGGAGACGTACGTATGCGCGCGCGAAGCCGAAAGCTATATCCGCGCGAATCGTAAACCCGCCTTCCTGCATATGGAGTGTACGCGTCTGTTCGGCCATGCCGGCCCGGATGTGCAAAACAGCTACTTAAGCACAAAGGAAATCGAGCGCATGGAAGCCCTCGATCCGCTGCTCTATACCGCGGGCACCCTGATCCGCAGCAAAGCCTTGGGTAAGGAACAGATTATCGACCTCTACAACGAAATCGGCGAACGCATAGAGCGCGCCGCCGAGCACGTCATCAAGCGCCCGAAGTTAGTAACGCCGGAAGAGATCGCCGCCAGCCTGATCCCGCCGGAAAGAACGCTGCCAGAAAAATCGCCGCCATCCGCTAAGGTACGCGAACAAACCTTCGGAGAAGACTTCGTCCTCCTGAGCCAGCCGCAGCATCTCGCCCGCATCATCAACTGGACCCTGCACGACCTGATGCTGGAGCACCCGGAAATTGTGTTGGCAGGCGAGGATATTGGCCCCAAGGGCGGCGTCTACACAGTCACCAAAAACCTCCACGCCCGCTTTGGCGGCGCGCGCGTGCTAAATACCATCCTCGACGAGCAAAGCATCCTCGGCCTGACCCTTGGTCTTGCCCATAACGGCCTGTTGCCGATTCCCGAAATCCAGTTTCTCGCCTATCTCCATAACGCCGAAGACCAACTCCGCGGAGAGGCGGCAACGCTCAGCTTCTTCTCAAAAGGCCAATACACAAATCCGGCGGTAATACGGATCGCAGGACTCGCCTACCAAAAAGGCTTCGGTGGTCACTTCCACAATGACAACGCCCTTGGGGTTTTGCGCGATATTCCGGGCATCATCGTTGCGTGCCCCTCAAACGGCGCGGACGCCCCCGGCCTCTTGCGGGAATGCATAAGACTGGCAAGGGAAGAGCAGCGCGTTGTGGTCTTCCTCGAACCCATCGCGCTCTACATGACCCGCGACCTTCATGAGCCTAAAGACGGCCTCTGGAGCTTCCAATACAGAGCAGATAAAACCGTCCCCTTCGGCAGCATCGGCCAGCACGGGGAAGGAACGGACCTTTGCATCCTCACCTACGGCAACGGCTACTACCTCTCCCGGCAGGCCGCAAAAGTGCTGGAGAACAAGGGCATCAATGTACGCGTGATCGACCTGCGCTGGCTCCACCCCTTGCCAGAAGCCGCCATGATCGAAGCCTCAAAACCTTGCAGGCATGTATTGATCGTCGATGAATGCCGCAAAACCGCAGGCCCCGGCGAAGAAATCTTTACCCTGCTGCATGAAAATCTTGAAAGTCCGCCGAAGATCAAAAGACTGGCCGCCACCGATTGCTTCATCCCGCTGGGCCGTGCCTCGGCCAGCACGCTCCCGAGCAAGGACAGTATCATCGCCGCCGCGCTGGAGCTGATGGGGGAAACCAGATGAAAAAAACAGCCGCCATCATCTGCCCCGGAAGAGGGACGTACAACAAGGACGAACTCGGTTACTTGAGGCGCCACCACGCCGACAAATCCGCCTTCATCCAGACCCTCGATGATTTCCGCAAGAAGAATAGCCAGCCGCTTATCAGCATCCTCGACGCCGCCGAAACCTTCTCCCCGCAGGATCACTTGCGCGGCGATAATGCATCACCCCTGATCTACGCCTGCGCCTACGCAGACTTCCTTTCCATCGACCAAAGCAAAATCGACATCGTCGCCGTCACCGGAAATTCGATGGGCTGGTATATCGCGCTCGCTTGCGCTGGCGCGCTCTCCCCCGAAGGTGGCATGGAGGTCGTCAACACCATGGGCACCCTGATGCAGGAGCGCCAGACCGGCGGGCAGGTACTCTACAGCTTTATCGATGACAACTGGCGGGAAATCCCCGGAAAGCGCCAAGAGCTTCTATACCTGACAAACGAAATCCCGGACCTTTATATCTCCATCGAACTTGGCGGCATGATCGTCTTTGCCGGAACTGACGAAGCCCTGAAAACGCTGCTGACAAAACTGGAGCCGCAAGGCCGCTTCCCTTTAAGGCTTCCCGGTCACGGTGCATATCACACACCGATCATGGAACCCATCGCTGCAAAGGGCAGGGCGCTCCTGAGCCCTGATCTTTTCAGCGCGCCGGCCATTCCTCTCATCGACGGGCGTGGAAAAATCTGGAGCAAATACGCAACCGACCCCGCGGAGATTTACGCCTATACGCTGGATCATCAGGTCACAAAAACCTACGACTTCACCCGCGCCGTACAGGTCACCTTGAAGGAATTTGCCCCCGAGATCCTCATCATCCCCGGCCCCGGCAACACGCTGGGCGGTGCGGTCGCGCAAAGCGCGCTCTTCATCGACTGGCATGGCATTCAGGCCAAAGAAGCCTTCACCACCCGCCAGGAGAAAAATCCTTTCCTCCTGTCTATGGGTCTAGAGGAACAGCGTCGCACTGTCACGATCTAGGGTTCAGACTCGCAGCTTTTATAAAGTCAACGAAAACAATGGGTTTCGAGAACCGGAACGGAACATACACCAAAATATTTGAGTACCGGAAGCGCAAACAACGACCCGAAAGGGCGTTAACAGCACATTAAAGAAATAAAAGCTTTTGCCGCGCTTAATGAACGCAGATCATTGCTGTATGCTACAAGAACGAGCGATGCAGAGGCTAGACTCCGCTGTCAGGCTTGACTTTCCGCTGGATTATCAGGGTTAACGTATCACGGCGGACGTTGCTGACGGGCACGGTGTAGACCTTGCCGCCGCGTTTACCTTTGCATATGCCGCCAAAATAACTTTCATCAACTTCGATTTCACCACAAATTGCGCAGCGCAATTTGTGGTAAAAACGGATGGCGGAATTGCGATGAACACTGGCCAGATCGGCGGCTGTTCGGGCTCGAGTGCCTGCCACGAAGTATTTCATCAGTTATAATTGCTGATAACGTGTTAATTTACAGTGCTTTACGTACATAACTGACACCTAACTTATCCCAAGTCAGGTGTCAGCCCCCTTATTTTTAATAGCTTCTAGTGTCTCTGTAAGTTCTTTATGTTTTAAGGCCTTTTCAATTTTAGAGGGTAAAATATGCTTTTCTGCGTATTTCTTTCCGTATTGAAAACCACTGCCCCAAAGAGCTATTACAAGAATTATAAAAGTTAGTCTTTTATATGTGCTTTGTGTTAGATGGTCTTTATATTGTTTTTGTAATTTTGCGCGGTATTCCTCCTCATTAAAAGTCCCATCATTGAGATCACGAATTTTTTGAATTTCTATGAGAATAGCGTCAATGCTTGTGTCTGGGGCTTTTTTAAACATTCTTTTTCTTACATAGGCTTGAGATTTTCCAAAACTCAAAATATATCAGATAACTTGATTAGCACAGCAAAGGCTGAATGTTTACTTAAAAGTTTGGTCGCGGGGAATGTGCTACTCTTGGAGAGAGGGCGAAGGGGTGCTACAGTCTGGACACGGTAAAGGTCTAGCCCGCTTTCGCGGTTTGAGTGTTAGATCCGAAGGAAGAGCACATGCGGTGGACCGACAGGCGGCGGGCTGCCTTATCGCGGGGCGCATATTCTCGACCCTTCCGGAGCTGTGGCTGATGTGGTGAAGCCTGCAACTTTCAACCCGCTTGCCGAGATTGAAGGTATATTTCCCTCGGATCGTCCCTCCTCACCCAGCTTCAGCCAGTCGCGCCGTTAGCTTGCCAAGACTACGCAACCCTCTCCCCCTTAAAAGGGGAAAAGGGAAAGGAAGGATTGAATAGGAAGGACCTGATCCTAGAACATCACCCTTAAACCGACCCCGGCAATGAAATTGTCAGGATCTTCGCCGTGATGCTTGGCAATAGAGGATGTTTCGCCGAATTTCCGCTCATAACGAAAATCGATATAAGGTGCAATTTCACGCTTGAACTCATAACGCGTTTGCAAGCCGATCTCGCCGTCCGATAGGCCTGCGCCCACATCCTGCTCCGGGACATCCTGCGCGAACAAATTGACCTCGGCATAAGGCTGCAGGATCAGGCGCTGCGTCAGAAGAAAATCGTTTTCTTCGCGCAAACGTGCACTGACATCGCCGTCATCACTGACAAACAAATGCGCCTCTGTCTCGAAGTGATAAGGGGCAATCCCGCTCACGCCAAGCGCGAGATAAGCATTTCCGCGCGGCAGAAAATCATACCGAACACCTGCCTGCGCATCCCAGAACGTCGCAACATTTCGGCTGTATAACGCCCACGTTTCAGCCTTTTCCAACGTTCCGCCGGAATGCTCACCCTCGCTCTTAAGCCAGAGTTTATCGTAATCGCCGCCGACCCAGCCATCGAGGTCCCACCGTGCCACCGGCCCGTGCTCACCGCCGCCATAATCAGCCTCAAACCGGAAAGCATGAAAAAGCATACTGTGATGATCTTCACCCGCCAGCGCCGGAGAAGACAAAGCAAGCAACGGCAACAAAGCCATCATAAAAACCTTAGTGCGCATGATGATGCCCGTCCGTCATGTCGTGGTCCATGTCCATATCCATGTGTGACGAAGCGCCCCTCTTATCCGGCGGAATATCGGCCTCATCAAGTTTTGCCACAACCACCTTGGTCATCATGCCCGCCGCCATATGATATAGTAGGTGACAATGAAACGCCCACTCACCGGCCTCATCCGCCGTGAGAAGAACAGAGTAGCTCCCCCCCGGCGGCACGATGACCGTGTGCTTGTTCGGCAGTTTGTCGATGGGTTGCCCGTTCTCAAGCTGAACGAACATCCCGTGCAGGTGCATCGGGTGCGCCATCATCGTCTCATTCACAAATTTCAGTCTGACCCGCTCGCCGTAACGCAGCTTCATCGGCCCGCTATCCTGATAACGCTTCCCGTTCATCGTCCAGATATAGCGCTCCATGTTACCACCCAGGCGAACTTCAATCGTTCTCTCGGGGGCGCGCGTGTCTTTCTGCGTGCCGCGATATCTCAGGTCGGAATAGGACAGAGCCTTATCCCCCTCCGGTGTCCCGGCCTGCGCCCAGCCGCTCTCCATATCCATACCGGACATATCCATGCTGCTCATATCGTGATCCATAGAGCTCATATTATGCTCCATATGTGACATCCCTCTCATATCGTGGCCCATATGCCCCATCCCCATATCCGCCATCGTGAGCTGCGCCCGGCAACGCGGGGCAGGCATATCGCCAGTCATCCCTTCGCGTGGCGACAGCGTCCCGATCGCAAACCCGGTCCGGTCGATCGGCTCGGCGGCAATCGTATAGGCTTTATCCTCTTTCGGTGTCACGATCACGTCATACGTTTCGGCCACGCCAAAACGAAACTCATCGACCGGCACAGGCTCGACATTCTGCCCGTCCGCCGACACCACCTGCATTTTGAGGCCCGGTATCCGCACATCGTAAAACGACATCGCCGAAGCATTGATAAACCGCAATCGCACCCGCTCGCCCGGCTTGAACAGGCCGGTCCAGTTCTGCGCCGCTGTCTTTCCGTTTATCAGAAACGTATAGCCGCTGACATCCGATAAGTCGCTGGGAGACATCCGCATCTGGTTCCACATGCTCATATTGTCCCAGGCCTTTGAAAAGCCCTGTCGCTTGGCATCTTCCCAAAAATCATCAACAGTCACCCGCGCGTAATTATAGTAATCGGACATCATCTTGAGATTGCCCATAATATCGCGCCCGTTCTCATCGGAAAAATCGGAAAGAACCACCACATAGTCCCGGTCGGCTTTCACTGAATCCGGCGTCTTCGGCTCAATCACAATCGCCCCGTACAGCCCATCCTGCTCCTGAAACTGGCTGTGCGAGTGATACCAGTAGGTGCCGCTCTGGCGTATTTTGAAGTGATAGGTAAAACTTTGCCCAGGCAGAATACCCTTAAACCCGTTCATGCCCGGCACCCCGTCCATTGCCGGATCAATCAGAAACCCGTGCCAGTGGATCGACGTCGGCACACTCATCGTATTGGTCACATGCACCGTAACATCCTCTCCCTCCTTGAAGTGCAGGGTAGGACCGGGGGTCGTCCCGTTAATTGTCAGCTTTTGAACCGGATGGCCGGTCACATTGACCGTCTGGCGCGCAATCGTGAGGCTATCCTCCCCCGCCTGCGCCGCTTGCGAAGAAAGCATTAAAACCATTAGAAAACTGCACAAAAACACCCGCATAAACATGATGCTATAATATTCGTACCGCAAATGCATCCGGTTTCATGGATCGTGGTGAAGACATCAACAAATTGCCTAAATCAGGCAAAACGCTTGGCAACTTCTGCAATACGCTGCCCAAAATGCTCCGCGCTGGCAAGGTCGCCAGAAGGAGGTGTGATCTCGGGCGAGGCGTTTTCTGTCTGCCCCATTAGCCCCAGAAAAGCACCCATCCGGTTCATCACATCACTTTTCCCCGGCTCACCATCAGGAGACTGGTTCAACTGGTCAAACCCGACCCAGATCATACCGTGCTGCATGGCAAAGATATTCATCTGCATCAGGGCGTTGAGCTTATCGCCACTCAAACTGTGCGAAAGCGTAAATCCCGCAGCAAATTTATCTTTCCACCCGCGTACATAAAACAATTTAGAGGTCTTCTCCATAAATTGCTTCATCACCGCGCTCACAGACCCCATATAGGTGGGGGAGCCAAAGATAATCGCATCCGCATCAAGAAGCGCTTCAAAATCTTCCAATCCGGTTTTAAGCTTAAGAGAGACCGTCTCAACGCCGTCTACGCTGGACGCCCCCTTTTCAACATGAGAGGCAAGCTTCTCTGTATGCCCGTATCCACTATGATAAACGATCGCGATTTTAGTCATTTTTTTCTCTTTTCTATCTGTCGTTATAAGGCACTTCGATAATCAAGACTTCAGAGGGCTCCAGAGCCTCGATCACAAGTGCTTCAGGCTCATCAACCTCCGCCGCATCACCTTTGGTAATGAGGTTGCCGTTGATAGTCATTTTCCCATCTGAAGCCAGAATATAACTCGGCTTCTCCGACACATGCCGCAGCACAGTCCCGGCCTCCAGCCGCCCGGCATAAATCGCGGCATCCTGATGAATATGCAAAGCCTGATCGTCAGGATTGCCGGAAACAACAAGCGTAAGATGATCATCGACCGGCTCTTTGGGAAACTTCATCTGCGCCCATGCCGGCGAAACATCGAGTTTATCCGGCATGATCCAGATCTGGTAGAGCTGGGTATCTTCGTCTTCCAGATTATATTCCGAATGCACAACCCCGCTGCCGGCGCTCATAACCTGAACATCGCCTGCCTCGGTGCGCCCCACATTGCCGTGACTATCCTTATGAGAGATCGCCCCTTTGCGAACATAAGTGATGATCTCCATATTATCGTGGCCATGCGGGTCGAACCCTTTCCCTGCAGCCACAATATCATCATTCACAACCCGCAACGGCCCGAAGCCCATACGGTCTGGATTATAGTACCGGGAAAAACTGAAGTGGTAATGCGCATTCAGCCAGCCATAATTGGCCTTTCCCAGATTGTTATAAGGAATGATGTTCATCATGGTCTGTCTCCTTGAAAAGGGTTCAATGTCCACGTCTACAAATTTGCTTCGCTTTCGATATTCAGCGCGATCTCATCGCCAAGATTAGGCAAGTAGGTCGTAATCCCGAAATCAGAGCGTTTAATGGTTGTGCTGGCCGTAAAGCCTGCAGTCTGTTTTTTGAACATATTTTCCGCGAGCTTGTTCAACGTCACATCCAACGTCACCGGCTTTGTCACACCGTGCAGGGTAAGATCACCATGCACTTTCGCAGTGCTTTCTCCCGTCAACTCAACGCTGGTGCTTTTGAATTCAGCGGTCGGAAATTGCGCGACATCAAAGAAATCAGCAGTCTTCAGGTGTTCATCAAGTTTAGCAACACCGGTATTCACGTCCGCAACCGGAATCGTCACACTCACGCTGCTGGCCGCTGGGTTTTCCTCATCAAGAACAACCTGCCCGCTAACATCCATAAATTTGCCCGAAGGTTTTGAAAACCCGAAATGGTCAATGTGGAATGTAATCGCCGTATGTGTCGGGTCCAGCGTATAAGTCTGCGCCTCCGCATGCGCTGGCGACGTTCCAAGGAACAGGAAGGCCCCGGTTAACGCCAGCATATTTATTTTTTTCATACTCAAATTGGTCATCGTGAAACTCCTCGTGTGGAAGATGGGTTATGTTCCTAGTATATTTGCTGCAAAAAATTTGATAATATAGTTATTAAGCAAAACATTTATTCCAAAAAATCATGAATACTGAGGGAGCAAATGGATTATCTCGCGCGTATGAATATCTTCGTTGAAGTCGCCAAGCAGGAAAGCTTTAGCGGCGCCGCCCGAAATCTCGGAATTACTGGCTCGGCCATTTCGCGCCAGATCCAGAACCTCGAAGAAGACCTGCAGGTCAAACTCCTCAACCGTACAACCCGCAAAGTCTCGCTGACGGAGGAGGGGCATCTGCTCTACCATCGTGCAAGAAACGCAATCGAAAGTATTGATGACGCCTGCAAGGAACTATTCGACCTGAAATCCACGCCCAAAGGACTCCTGAGAGTAACAATCCCTTTGTCTCTGGGATTGCAATATCTCAAGACACCCATCGCGCAATTCGCAAAGAAATACCCGGACGTCACGATGGAAGTCCACTTCGAAGATCGACAAGTCAATATTGCCGAAGAAGAATTCGACTTGGCCCTGAGGATTGGAATCCTGAAAGACTCAAGCCTGATCGCGAGGAAACTGGTCGATATCCCGATCCATGCCTTCACGAGCCCCGGTTATCTCGCACAAAACACGCCAATCAAAACCCCCGGAGACCTGACCGATCATAACGTCTTCGTCTACACGCGAAGCCCGTCCGGCCATGTTTGGCAATATCAGGATAAAAACGGTGAGAAAGGAGCCGTCAATCTTCAGAGCAATTTCCGCTGCGATTCCGTAGAAATGATGAAAGAAGCCGCGCTCGCCGGCATAGGAATTTTCATCGCCCCGCAAATTTTTGTGAAACAGGAAATAGAAGAGGGAAAGCTTGTGGGAATCCTGAAAGACTACAAAACCGACCCGGAGCGAGGTCTCTACGCCATCTTCCCGCCCAACCAGTATATCCCGAGCCGAACCCGCCTCTTCATCGACTACATCCACGACTATTGCGTGAGAACTTTTGTGACGTGCGCTTGAATTTCGAAACCTCAACCCGCTTGAAAATGGCAGGGGCAGAGGGGCTCGAACCCCCGACCTGCGGTTTTGGAGACCGCCGCTCTACCAACTGAGCTATACCCCTGCACGGGCAATAAACACGCAACAGATACGTATTTTTAGCACAAATGGCAAGAGCTTTCAGGTTTTTTTAAAGACAAGTTTATGCACTCTCACGTTCTCTTAACGTCTCGCATATTTCATCATAGGCATCTTGCACGCGGTGCAGGATCGCTGACTTTTCAACCGCAGGAGCATCAAACGCCAACTCTGCCTCATAACAGACAGAAGACAAAACTTGTGCGCCAAGGTTTGCCGCAGAACCTTTGATTTTATGAGCGGCCTTTTTCCACTCCGCATTCGGACCATCTTTGCATTCAGAGCGCATAGTATCAAGCGACTCAACGGCATAAGTCGTAAACAAGCCGATGAGAGCCTTTTCTTCATTAGAATTTCCATCTGTAAACATCTCCAGCCGTTCCCAATCCATGACCATCAAATCTGAGGTATCAACCGGGGTAGGGGAATTGTTTTTAGCCGGAGCATGCTCTTCAAGAGTTTCCTGCTTGGTGTTCTCCAAAGGCAGCCAGCGCCCGAGAACATTTTTGAGTTTCTCGATATCAACCGGTTTGCTGATATAATCGTTCATACCGGCATCAAGGCACTTTTCGCGCGCCCCCTTCATCGCATCCGCCGTTACGGCGATAATCTTGATGTCGCCGATAGACTCTTCACGCTCGCGTATGATCGTTGAGGCTTCAAAACCATCGATTTCCGGCATTTGGCAATCCATGAAGATCAAGTCATACGTACGGTCTTCGGCCATATCAATGGCTTCCTTTCCACTTGTCGCTTCATCGACATGTGCAAAGCCAATCTTTTTCAAGACCTTCCTCATAAAAAGCAAATTAACCGGATGATCGTCCACGACCAAAAGCCGTGCTTCTTTATTGATCGGGACAGAACTGGCTTTGACCTTTTCATCACTGACAGATGTTTTTGCAAGTTCAATCGGTAAAGACACGTAGAACGTCGTGCCTTTACCAAGCGCGCTATCAAAGGAGATCGTCCCTCCCATCATATCCACGAGTTCCTTGGTAATCGCAAGGCCAAGGCCGGTGCCGCCATATTTTCGCGCCGTCGAAACATCGCCCTGTGTAAACTTATTAAAAACATTATGCCGCTTGTCCTCTGGGATACCGATCCCGGAATCCTCAACACGAATAACAAGCTCAGGGTCTCCGATATGATCGCGCGCGCTGGAGACATCAACCCGGACAAAACCGACCTCAGTAAACTTGATGGCATTACTGACAAGATTATTCAGGATTTGCTGAAGGCGCGAAGGATCGCCCATCAGGCGTTCTGGAACAATCGGGTTAATCGTGCTCTCCAGAACCACGCCCTTGCGGGATGCAAGAGGTGTCAGAAGGTCCATCGTTTGCCGGACCGTACGCCGTGTATCAAAAGGAATATGCTCCAATGTCAACTCACCAGCCTCAATCTTCGACAAGTCAAGAATGTCATTCAGCAAAATCAAGAGGTTGCGCGAGGACGAGTTAATGGCCGTCGCCAGCTCCGCCGGCTCGGCACCAACTTCCATCTCCATCAAAAGCTCGGATAATCCGATAATTCCGTTCATCGGCGTGCGAAGCTCATGACTCATATTGGCAAGGAAATCCCCCTTCACCCGGCTGGCAACCTCTGCAGCCTCCCGGTTTACCTGAATGGCCTTCTCGTAAGCTTTTCGCTGCGTGGTATCGCGCTCGATCGCCGCAAAATGAGTAACCGTTCCATGATGATCTCGAACCGGAACAATGCTGATCTCAAGCCAGTACGCAATACCGTCTTTGGTGTAATTCATAAGCTCGCCCTTAAAAGGCTTGCCGCGTTTCAGGCTATTCTTCAATTCTTCAAGCGTCTGGGGATTTGTATCGTGGCCTTGCAAAATACGGGGCGTTTTTCCAATCAATTCCTCCGCCTCGTAGCCCGAAATACGAGAGATCGCCTCATTCACATAGACGATCTCAGGGTGTTCAAGATCGGCCGTTGTAATAATCACCCCATCCTTGGCATTAACAATGGCCGCTTCCAGCAGGCGGGCTTTGCTTTCAGCTTCCTTGATTGCCGTGATATCATAGGAATGAATAACAAGCGTCGGGCGACCATCCGCTACGACACTGGTGACAGTCTGCTGATAGACTGTATCGCCGCAAGTCACTTCACGTGAGATAACTTTCTTTTTTCCCTCTGGAAGATCATGGGCAAAAATTTTCAATCCCAAAAGTGCATCATCCTCAAACCCCTTTTCTTCAATATCCGGAAACTTCCGAAGCGCTGCCGGGTTTGCAAAGACGATATGTCCGTCAACATCAATATGAATCACGGGGCTTGGATTGTTAATCGGAATAAGAGCAATCTGCTCCGCCTTGTTCTTGGCTTTTTCCATCTCCTGACTATGCACAATCAGGGAGCGGTTGACCGGCCTGAAAATAAAAAAGTGCTGAACAACCAGACTAATCAAGATCATAAACAATATGCTTTTCTGCAGAGTTCTTAGGGCAAAAAAGCGGGAATTAAAATCATCCTCATACAGATTAACCGCTTTATCCAGTGCCAGGAGAAGGGTCTGACTTTGCTGTAAGAGGTCTCTAAATCTTGTGCTTTGACCATCATACTCTCCGGCGATCAAAGAACTCAGGTTCCGAAGAAAGTCGCGGACATTCTGGTCTAATGAAAATTCTTTTCCGAAGTAGAGGTCCCGCAAATTTGCAGGCATGCGGTCCAAATTGCCAAAACTGGAAACAAGTTCCTCATGGGAGTGTTCCATAAGGACAATCATCGTGGAGAGGTCATCCGAAATTTTTTTCTTTTGCTCAGAGTCCTGGCTCATAACGAACTGACTGGCCAAAAGGACCGTGCGCTGGGATAGCATCCTCTGGCGCCCGCTCATATTCAGAATAGTCGCGTTGTCCTCGTGCCCGCCGGAGATAACATCAAGGACAAAAAAAGATAAAAGGCACAAGGCAGCCATCACCGCAAACGCTGCGTTATAAAGCCTGAATATACGTTTCGTATCAACCTGCATCAACGCCCTCCCAAAGCAGGCAAAGTGATGGAAATTTCAAGACAGCCCCTGCATATAATGCAGCAGTTGCTCTTTTAAGAACGGTTTAGAAATAAAACCCTGAGCCCCATCCTCTAATGCACTCGCGATGTTGTCCATATTATTATCGCTGGAAAACATAACCACGTATGCACCGGGATCATTCCTCATGATCCATTCCAGAACGGTATGCCCGCTTTGGTCCGGCAGATTAATATCCAGAAAGACAATGTCGGGATCGAAAGAGCTATACATGGCAAAGGCTTTATGGGCCGACGGGGCGGTGACAAAATGACAAGTATCTCTCAAGGCATTGCGCACCATCCACCGCGTGACCGGGTCGTCCTCAACAAGAAGAACACGCATCTCGTCAACACGGCTGGGTTTTGGTCTATAGGAACCGCCGTCCTGCGCAGGCAGCAAACGATCGCTGACATGATCCGGGCCGGAAGGACTGTTCTCCTCACTCTCTGATGGAAACAACGTAGAACTGGCACTCTTGAGAACGACATCGGCATAACCCTGGCCTTCTCGGACAAGATTATAAATACAGAAGGTTGCGCGTACCGCACTTTCACTAAATACCAGATCGCAGATTTGTGTCCCTGCCTGATGTAAAATATCCTCATTCACATCCCGGCAAAGAACATGAATATCGCCATTATCACAATAATAAACACGGCCCTCTACACCGCGCAGATATGACTCCACAATCGAGCGTGTCCAGAGCAGGCAGTCTTGCTCCAACGCCTCATCCATTTCGCCAAGAATGACATGAAGACACTGCCAGCCACGCCAGCTCAAGGGATCTCTGCCGATCGAAGCCGCAATATGAACAAGTTTTTGTTCTGCATTAAGATTGAGAATATCCATGGAGGGTCTCCTTCTTGAGCTTGGTCTGAATGAAAGGCGATTTTTCGATATACTGGAACAGCTTTTCTTGCGTAAACGGTTTGCCAACAAATCCCTTGGCGCCTTGATCAATCGCACGAAGGACATTCTCGCGGTCTCCGTTGCCGCTGAACATGACAACATAGGCCTGCGGGTCAATTTGGAAGATCCGCTGCAAGACAGAGTGCCCGCTCATATCCGGCAGCCCGATATCAAGAAATAAAATATCAGGCGCCTTGCTTAAATATTCCGAGATCGCATTTTGGCCGCTGCCGGTCACGCTAAAGGGATATTTATCTTTCAGTGCATTCCCCACAAGTCGCTGCGTAAAAGGATCATCCTCGACAATCAAAATTTCTGGTTCTTTTCGTTTTTCACGTCGATCCGGTAAGCTTGCAGCCATCTCACGATTCAACTTAAGAAGAGCTTCCTTCCGCGCCAGCATTTCTTCATCTGAGCTCTCTTGCGCTTGAAGAGCTTTCAAGGCTTCAATCTTCGCCTCAATCTTACGCTCGCAAATTAATCCAAGTCTGGCCCAGTCCACACCGATTTCAAAAAGAACCGCCAGCTCCGGTAAGGGAGCTGGCGTAAGTTTGGGGGCTAGGTGGGCTAAAAACTGTTCAAGGCTCTTGTGAGTCATACCGCGTGAGAGGATAAAAACATCGTTATCGTGACACACGTAAATCTGGTTCAAATCATCTTGGCCGCGGTCCCTGATTATCTCTATAAGGGCCGAAAACCATTCTTCTTTTTCTTCATTCAGTTGCGAAAACTTGAGGTACAGGCATCGATGGGTCGGAAACAGGTCCCGGTGTTTCTTCAGGTCCCGGAGTAGGGTTTCTTCCGCATCTTTAACAAATACCAGCATTCCTTTCCCTCTCGCTATACCGCTTGTCCCTTAGAAATAACTGATCTTTCTGTTTTCATAATTGCAACACTCGTGCCAGTTTAAAAATAATGAAATAACAATGGGTTGTGGGTAATCTAAAAATAAAAGTCTCAAAATCAAACGTCTAAAAATGAGAAAATCCTCTAAAGCGTCCGAAAATCGAACGGTTTTTTAATCTTTCTCAACTAGCCTGAAAGAAGAGGGCGCAAAGAACGGACCGGTCAAAGCCATGCAAGAAACAATCCTGATCGTGGAAGACGACGAACTCCAGTGCCATATGCTGGCCACGCTCATCCACCGCAAATTGCAATATGAGGCAATCGTCGCCGGCAACGGGCGCGAAGCTTTGTCGATACTCGACAAAGACACGCTCTCGAATATCCGGCTGGTTATCATGGACCTTGCCATGCCTGTCATGAGCGGAATGGAAACGCTGGAAATTCTGAGCCAGAAATATCCGGGCCTCCCGGTCATTATGCTGACAGGCAGTAAAGATATAAACGACGCAATCAAGGCCATACAACGCGGAGCCGTCGATTTCCTGACCAAACCTTTCGAGCATGAAAGGCTGGTCCTGACCGTTCGAAACGCGCTAAGTCTCAATATGCTCCGCAAAGAAGTCAAAAGACTGAGCGGCGAACAGGAAGGAAAGCTGGGCTTCCATCAACTCATCGGCGCAGAAACAGGGCTGGCTTCCGTCGTGCGTTTCGGGCGCAAAGCCGCATCCTCGGACCTTCCTGTCCTCATCACAGGAGAAACCGGGACGGGGAAAGAAGTTTTTGCCAAAGCTGTCCATGGAGAATCACAGCGCGCCGGAAAACCATTCATTGCCGTAAACTGCGGTGCTATCCCGCCACAATTGGTCGAAAGTACGCTGTTCGGTCATGAAAAGGGCGCCTTTACAGGTGCAACCTCAAAAGTTCTTGGAAAATTCCGCGAGGCACACGGGGGAACAATCTTTCTGGATGAAGTCGGCGAGCTTCCCCTCGACGCACAAGTCAAACTTTTGCGCGTCTTGCAGCAAAAGGAAGTAGAGCCCGTTGGGGCAGGGCGTCCGGTACCTGTCGATGTCCGCATCATTTCAGCCACCAACCGAAATATGGAAGAAGAAGTAAGGGCAGGCCGCTTCCGCGAAGATTTATTATTCCGTCTCAACGTCTTACAGGCCGAAATGCCGCCGCTGCGTGAGCGAAAAAAAGATATCGTTCCGCTGATTATGCATTTTATTGAGCGGTTCAGTGCCAAAACCAATCACATCGCTAAACCGCTATCAAATGAGACGATGAAAGAACTCGTCAATTACATCTGGCCCGGAAACGTCCGCCAGCTTGAGAATGCCATAGGTCGTGCCCTCGTCATGAGCGAAGGAGCTATCCTCGAGCCGGAAGACTTTTCAGATATCCTCGCCACTGACCGTCAAAAAACATTAGAGATCGAAGCGCCGTCCGGCATCAATCTGACCGCAAATCACGCCATAAATTTGATGAAACCTGATGGAAACTTTAAAACATCTCGTGAAATTGAATTGGAGGCAATTCAATATATTCTTAAATATTATCAGGGTAATATAACGCGGGCTTCAAGTGCCATGGGGATAGCAAAATCAACCCTCTACAAAAAACTTGAACAAGATAAGAAAAATAGAGAGCAATGAGAATAGCTTTTTTAGGTTCCAGCGGAGTAATTGGCTCGGCGATATTAAATGAAATAAGTGCATCCCATCAAATTACAAAATTTGGTAAGGGAGAGCACAATGATAAAATGCTTGATATAGATCGTCCGCAGGATATATCGGTCAGCTTATTTCAGGGCCATGAGGCTCTAATTCATTGCGCCGGGGTCAGAGATGAGGATTTTTTAGAATCTGCATGCAAGGCCTATTTGAAAGGAACATACGCATCCAAAAAGCTTTTTGAATCAGCCTTTGATGCAGGTATAAGAAAATTCGTCTATATCTCAAGCGCGCATGTATACGGATCACTGTCAGGCACAATAACAGAACTAACACCATGCAATCCGGTTTCTGATTATGCAATCTCCCATTATGCCACAGAACGCATTTTAACACGGATAATCACAAAAGCTGAAAATGAAGCGTGTGCAATCATTTTAAGGCCATCATCAGTTTATGGAATGCCTCAAAAATTAATGTCTTTTTCTAGGTGGGGACTTGTGCCTTATAAGTTTCCCCGTCTGGCTGTCGAAGACAGAAAAATACGGCTTTTACCTGGAAGTAATAAAATTAGGCGCAATTTTATCAGCACTGCTGCCATTGGAAAACATGTTGCCAATTTTCTTTTGAGCAAGAACGCAAAGGGCCTGACTGTAAAAAACCCGATAGGGTCTTGTGATTCTACAATATACGATGTGGCGTTGATGTGCGCTACCGCCTACTCGGAAGTGACACAAGAAAAATGCTTGGTTGAAATGCCAGAAAATTCAAAAGACATATTAAGTGAAATTATCATGGATTTTAAGTCTTGTGACCCTACTCAGTATGAAGGGCAAGACATTGAAGTATATTTCCGTGAAATCATTGCAACTTTACTCGTATTAAAAAACCAATCATACGGACATAAAAAATGAATAGACAATTACATATAGAAAAAATGGCGCCGTTTGCAGATGTTTATCTTATCACGCCTGCAAAATTCGAAGATGATCGTGGCTATTTTTCCGAAAGCTACAAGAAACAAACACTGGAAGAGGCAGGCCTGCACTACAATTTTATACAGGATAACCATTCTCTTTCCATTCCCAAAGGAACGCTCCGCGGCTTGCATTTCCAGGCACCTCCTTTCGCACAAGCTAAGCTGGTGCGCGTGATTGTAGGCTCCGCTCTCGATGTAATTGTAGATATCCGCAAAAACTCGAAAACATATGGAAGAAGTGGGGCAATAGAACTAAGCGGTAAAAACCGAAAGCAGGTCCTCGTCCCAGCGGGCTTTGCCCATGGATTCTGCACTCTCGAGGAAAATACAGAAGTTATCTATAAGGTCGACGCACCTTATTCAAAAGAACATGATGGCGGCATTTTATGGAACGACCCCGATCTCGGAATTGAGTGGCCGGTAAAAAGTGAAACGGTAACCCTCTCGGAAAAAGATAAAACGCTGCCGTCTTGGGAAGATTTTAAAACCCCTTTTACCACCCCGGAAATATAAAAGTCAGGACTGAGGAATTTTATATGAAACATCGCAAAGGCATCATTTTGGCAGGAGGTAGCGGCACACGTCTTTACCCTGCGACCAAAAGCATCAGCAAGCAATTATTGCCAATCTACGATAAGCCGATGATTTACTATCCTCTGACAACGCTTATGCTGGCAGATATTCAGGATATTTTGATCATTACAACCACGCACGAACAACATCTCTTTCAGCAACTTCTGGGGGATGGAGCGCAATGGGGGATTTCGTTGAATTATGAAGTACAAGCCAATCCCGAGGGCTTGCCGCAGGCCTTCACAATTGGAGAGAAGTTTCTGAATGGCTCGCCTTGTGCAATGATACTTGGCGACAACATATTCTATGCTCACAAGTTCGGCGACCACTTGCAAAAAGCGTCGAATAGAACACACGGAGCCACAGTATTCGCGCATCAGGTAAGCGATCCCAACCGATACGGAATAGTCGAATTTGATAGAGAGAAAAAAATACATTCCATTGAAGAGAAACCTCAGAATCCAAAATCAAACTGGGCGGTAACCGGTCTTTATTTCTTTGATGAAAATGTACCTTCATATGCAAAGACATTGAGGCCTTCGGCGCGTGGCGAACTTGAGATAGTTGATATTCTCAACCAATACCTCAAAGCAAACGAGTTACATGTGGAGCTTATGGGGCGAGGGTGCTGTTGGTTTGATGCCGGCATACATCGGACAATGCTCGAAGCCTCCCAAATGGTGCACTCCATACAAACCCACCAGTCAACAGCAATAGCTTGCCCGGAAGAGGTCGCTTTCTATAAAAAATGGATATCCGCTGAAGAGGTTTTGAGTATGTCGGATCTCTATAAAGGGAACGACTACGGAAAATATTTGAAAAAAATTGTAAGAGAAAACTATTATTCACCATCAGGGTTCAACGAATTGAAATAATATGACTTTAAAAAAGAGAATTCTTTTTGTAGCAGAATACATTACGCTTTCACATCCGGGGCGATGTTTCGCTTTGGCTGAAATTTTGGATCCTGAAAAATATGAATGTGGAATTGCCGTATCGTCGAAAGTCTCGCACATGGTCCCGGCTTGCTTTGCAAAAAACTATGATATCGAAACAATAGACGGGAAGTCATTTATCGATAGCGTTACAAGGGGCAAGCCTGCCTACAATGCGGAAACAATCGAGAAATATGTCAAGAGTGAACTAGACGCTATCGAAAGCTTTAAGCCTGATCTCATCATAGGAGATTTTAGACTCTCGTTGGCAATCAGCTCAAAAATAGCAAATGTGCCTTACTGTAATCTCTCGAGCATTTACTGGAAAAAAGAAGAGGGAAAGAAATATATAGTGCCTGATCTCGCACCTTTCACATCATTTATTCCAATCAGGGTGGCACAAGCAATATTTGATAGATTATCGCCAAAAGTTTTCAAGGAGTTCTGTGATCCCATAAATATAGTTGCCCAAAAATACAATATTCCAATAAATTTTGAGAATATTGAAAATCTATATTTACAGGGCGACTACATACTATACGATGATCCTTTATCATATAATCATTCAAAGTGTCCGCATAGAACAGAAAAGCATATTGGCCCGATAAATTGGTCTTTGAGGCAGCCTTTCCCTGAGTGGTGGCCAAACATTTCCTCAGACCAGCCGTTAATTCTCATTTGTATTGGGTCATCGGGAAAACCGGAGATTTTCACTTCTGTAATCAAAAGCCTTCTGGGCCGAAAAGAAAACTGCGTAGTGATCACCGCAGGAAATCAATTAAACATTGAGACCACATCCAATATCTTTGTGACGGATTTCTTGCCATTAAAAGAGGCTCTGCAAAACTGTACGCTTTTCATAGGGAACGGTGGTATAAGCAGCTACCTCGCCTTGGCAGCAGGTGTCCCCGCACTAGGCATACCTCATAATATGGATCAATATTTGTGCAGCGCACATCTGGAACAAACAGGCGCCGTCCGCACACTGCGCAGTGATCGTGTGAACGCAAGAGCAGTAACAAAAAATATTGATGAAATGCTAGCCGATCAGTCATACAGGCAAGAGGCTCTCCGGCAAAAAAATGCCATGGCACAGATCAACATGAAGGAAAGTCTTGATGATTGGCTCTCATGGGTTCTGGGGCCCTGTCAGGATAGCAAAAAAAATGCATAAAATGACGTTGCCAGCCATCGCTCTGTTCGCGTGCATATATAGTTTTGCAATATTGTTCGCCGGCGTAACGGTCTGGTTTGCTCTAAGAACACTGCCGCTAGACAGTTTTCGAGAAATTGCCATGATCGCAAGCTTTTTAATCTGCTTCGTCTTCTATATGATTTTGGCGCAAAGAGTTCTTATCGGGATGAGGCCATTACCTTTCGGCGAAATAGAGCAGAGAACACACACGGAGTTCACTTATTTCGTACACACTCTTTTTTTTCTATTTATTTTCAACCCACTCATTGAAACGTCGCTAGTCCCAATCCCGCTAAGAAAAGTGCTATATGTTCTTTTAGGAGCTCAAATTGGTAAAAATTCATTTCCATCTGGCGTTTTAACGGACCCAGCTTTCGTTAAAATGGGAAAAAATTCTATTGTTGGGCTGCAGGCATTGGTTGTCCCTCATGTTATCGAAGGAGATAGGCTGGCATTTTATCCAATTGAAATAGGAAACAACGTAACCATCCGGGCGCAAAGCATGATCATGGCCGGTGCGCAAATCAAAGACGGCGCTATCATTGGAGCTCAAGCGCTTATAACAAAAGGGACGGTTGTCGGAGAAAATGAGATATGGGTCGGAACGCCTGCGCGCATGGTCGGGAAGAGGGGGGGGCAAACTCAAACAAGCTCGGGTTGTCCATGAACATAATTATACTAGGGGCTAACGGCCAATTGGGTCATTCGATGAAAGCGATGGCACAACAAGAAAAAAACAGTCTTAATTTATTTCCTTTGAGCAGGGAACAATGCGACATAACGTGTCCGCATAAAATAAGAAGTAGATTGGTGAGCCTCAAAGAAGACAACTCTTGCAGAGTTGTTATAAACGCTGCTGCGTGGACAAATGTGGATAAAGCGGAAGAGTATCCCGAGGAGGCTCAGAAAGTGAACGGAGAGGGCGCAGGAAATATAGCAAAGATTGCAGCAGAACTGGAAATGCCAATAATACATATATCAACCGACTATGTTTTCAATGGCAAAAAAAATGCGCCTTACACCGAAGAGGATAAGGTAAATCCAATAAGTGTTTACGGTACATCCAAAGAAGCAGGTGAGCAGGCAGTACGAAAATATGCGCCGCACCACATCATATTACGAACAAGTTGGCTTTTCAGTGCGTATGGCCGGAACTTTTTAAAAACTATGGTGTCTTTGGCTGAACAAAAAAACACATTAAAAATTGTAAGTGATCAGATCGGAACGCCAACCTATGCCGGAAACCTCTCCGCTACAATAAAAGCGATAGCCGTACAAGCAGAACAGAATAACTTTAACGGCTGGGGAACATATCACTATGCGGATTCACCGGTTGCAAGCTGGTATGATCTGGCATTGTATATTATGGATGAACTGAAAAGGCGAGGTTTGAAAACGCCCCACGAAATAGTACCGATCACATCACAGGAATACCCTACGGCTGCCCAGAGGCCTGCATATTCGGCTCTATCATGTAAAAAAATCAAAGATGTTTTTGGTGTTTCCCAAGGAAGTTGGAAAGACGGAGTTTCAAAGGCATTGGACAATTTACTTGGCCGATAAAACAAGACTGAAGGCTTCAATCAATGTTTATAAGTGGAATGATGGGATAGATCATTTTTCTTTTCTTAAAAAAATATGCATAATCAAAACAAAGGAATAAAATGATGCTCATGCGTAATTTAAATTTGTTGATGTGCGGTGTTCTGATGCTGGTATTTTCGAGCGCCGTATTTGCACAAAAACTCTATGCGGAAGATGGCGACAAAGGCAGGCAAATAGCGCAAGCCGTTTACGATCGTCCAACAGGCAAAACAATGATTGCACTGACAACGATGGTCCTGGAGGGCACAGGTAAGTCGCGGACGCGTCAGTTTTATGCCTACAGCACCGACAATGGCGGGGGAGAAAAGGCGTCACTTATCCGCTTTACGTTGCCTGCGGATGTCGCAGATACAGGTCTTCTTACCCAAAGCCACGCTAGTGGTGAAGATGATCAATGGATATATCTGCCGGCCCTGAAACGTATTCGCCGTATTGCCGCAGATCGCAAGGGCGGGCGTTTCGTAGATTCCGATATCTATTATGAAGATCTCCAGGATCGCAAAGTGAATAAAGACAGCCATAAATTTCTAAGGCAGGAAAAACTCGAGGGCGCCCTCTGCGATGTCATAGAAAGCATCCCCGTCGATCCCAAAAACTCATCTTATTCTAAGCGTGTTGTGTGGGTTCACCCGCAAACACTCATCCCCATCCGCGTAGATTTCTATCGAGACAATGCGGATGCGCCCATAAAAACCCTGAATGTCAAAAAGATTGAGAAAATTGACGGGTTCTGGACTGTCATGGAAACTGTTATCAAGGACTATAAAGCAAATCACACAACCAGAATAAAAAGCGAAAACATAATCTACGATAAGCAGATTCCAAACGAGCTGTTTTCGGATTCTTTCCTGCAAGACCCATCCCGTGAAAAAACCTACCGCCCCTGATAAATTTAATAGGAGTCCCTGTGCGTACCTCTTTCTTTTTACTTTCAACTGTCATGATGGGGCTCGGCGTCTGTAATTCTGCTCACGCTGAGGAAAACAAAATTCAATCGGCTCCTGTGATCAGTGGCAATTCTGGCACGCGCACAAAAATAATTTATAACCTCGATACAGGCGTGGCGTTGCCCGGAGAAAAGCCTGCTCAAACTTATTTTCACCCAGCTCATAATGTCAATTTACCGGCTCTGCAGCCCGGCGCAGGAGAGGCGGGGGATAAAGAAGAGCATGCTGAGAGCGAGGCAGTTCAGCAGACTGAAAGCTTTACCTTCGGCAGTGCAGAAGAAGAACCTGTCGCCAATATGTCGGCACAAACCACAACACAGGAATCCAAATCATCAGAACAATTGGAGTTTTCCGGAAAGATCGAAGCACAGGCAGGTTACGTCGTCGGGAACAGTCCTGGCGTAACGTCAACGACAACAGAGCGCTTTACACCTGAAGTAAAATGGTGGATCGGCAAGGGATGGGATGCAAAACTATCTTATGATCTGGATTACCACGGCGAATACGGTACGCGCGACTATGATATGGGCGCTGTACGTTACAACGAAATATATCTGCGCCACACAGGCGAAAAATATGCACTAACACTTGGGTCACAAAAAGTAATATGGGGCCGAGTCGACGGCATGAAGCCAACCGACCAGCTTGGATCTCTTGATTTACGGGAAGCATTTATTCGTGATTACGAAGACACGCGCCGTGCAGTCCCGGCAGTCCGGGGAGAGTATTACACCGGGGACTACAAACTTGACGGCCTATTCGTCTTCGACCTGAGGGAGAGTGAAGTTGCAAACCGGGAAAGCATGTGGGGTATAGTTGATCCGCACCGGGGCCGCATAGCGGGATTAGCAGAGAATCCAGCCCTGAACCAAATTATATCAAATGCGACATTTGGCAAAGATGATAGCGGTATTGGCGGTGGAGGTATTAGAGCAAGCAAAACCGGCGGATCAGCCGATTATGCCTTAACCGTCCAAAGAGCGCGCCGCACAATACCATACTATGAAGTAAACCCTGAGATTACGGACGCGGTCAAAAACGGTGTATCGCTGCCTGTCGCAATGGCAACGTCAACCGGGGATACAGTCACAGCGCGATACCCCTGGATGTGGGTCGTCGGTGGCGATGTTGCGGTTCCGGTTGGCAGTGCCGTCTTACGCGCAGAAGGTGCATGGCTGAGCGACATGCCGGTCTATAAGAGTGATTATTCAAAAGGCTCTGAAGATGCTTACATTTTTGTAGCTGGAGGAGAGTTCTATCCCGGAGATGACGAACTGCGCGTTATCCTGCAAGGCATGGCGCAGATCATGCCGGGAGCCCACGATGTTCTTGACCGCACAGATACATATTCATTAGGCGGAAGCATTGAAGACACATTCTTTCAGGGGAAATGGGTAGCAAACATCGATTTTACGATCGGCCTTGATGAATATGATCTATATATAAATCCAGGCATTACCTACAAAGGATTTGATGCCCACGAGATTTACCTCGAAGGCCATTATTTCGATGGCGCACCTCAGACTTTTGGGGACTATTATCGCAACAACTCATTGATTACAGCAGGCTGGCGGTACCAGTTCTAATCGGAGAAAAATTTGAGCAAAAAATTTCACTACGAAGATGCCTTCAGTCGCAATCTTGGACTTCTGACGCAAACCGAACAGGAAATTCTGCGTAATAAAAAAATAGCAATAGCAGGAATGGGCGGTGTTGGCGGATCGCATCTCATTGCCTTAACCCGTATGGGCATACAAAGATTTCATATCGCAGATATGGATACGTTTGAGCAGGCCAACTTCAACCGTCAGGCCGGCGCAAATTTTGAGACAATCGGCAAAGAAAAAGCCGAAACAATGCAAAAGCAGGCATCGTTAATTAATCCCGAAAGTGAAATCACAATATTTCCATCTGGAGTGACTGAGGAGAACATGGACGCCTTTTTGGACGGCGTAGATATCTATGTCGATGGTCTTGATTTCTTTGTGCTGGATATTCGGGAAAAGCTCTTTGCGAAATGCAGGCAAAAAGGTATCCCGGCCATAACGGCCGGTCCGATTGGTCTCTCTACCGCCTGCCTCATTTTTGATCCGGCAGGTATGTCTTTCGAAGAATATTTTCGATTGGAAGGGAAAAGCCAGTACGAAAAAGCGCTGCAATTCCTCGTAGGCCTTACGCCGTCATTGGCACAAAAATCTCATTTTGTCGATTTGCGCTACGTAGATTTTAGTCAGCAAAAAGGATCATCGTTATCGCCGGCCTGCTACGCCTGCTCAGCCGTTGCCGCCGCAGAAGCAATGAAAATTCTTTTAGGGCGCGGAAAAACTTATGCAGCGCCATGGGCTATCCAGTTCGATATGTATCAGAATCGCTATCGTAAAATTTATAATCTATGGGGCAATGCGAACCCTATAAACAAACTCAAAATTAAAATTGTCCACCATATGATCGAAAAACCAAAAGAAACATTCGATCAGCCCCATCAATATAAAAGAGATATTGAATGGATATTAAATGAAGCCAGATGGGCCCCAAGCGGTGATAACGAGCAGCCGTGGAAGATTTCAATTACTGCAGAAGACACATTCACTCTGGACCTGAGCGCGCATAAAAAAAATGTCTACAATCTGATGGATATGCCCGATCTTTTGACCATAGGTATTTTCCTTGAAACAGCCGCAATAGCAGCAAGAGAAAAATCCTATGAACTCAAATACAAAATTAAGGGCAATCTCCTAGAAGCAAAACTCGAAAAAGTAAGTGGTTCTGCTAAATCGTTACTCTTGCCTTATATAAAAAGTCGTTCTGTGAATCGGTTTCGCTACAAAATTTGTCCGTTGCCGGAATCCCTTAAAGAGGCCGCAGAAAAAGTACTCGATCCCGATATTAAAATCGTTTGGCTCGAGAGTTTTGCAGAGCGCCAGCAGGTTGCAAAACTTCTGATGAAGACAACAGATATCAGGGTTCGCCTAAAAGAGACCTTCGAAATTCACCAAAATATGATTGATTGGTCCGGAAAAGATAGCAAAGATAAAATGCCGTCTGCCTCGCTGGGAATAAATCCGCTGGCGGAGCGTTTAATGAAATGGGCCTTAGCCAATAAAAACAGAAATGACATGTTTTTAAAGCTCCCAGGAGCGACGCTCCCTTTTCAAATTGAATTGGATTTAATACCGGCGCTATGCTCATCCGGACATTTCATTATGCATTTCGACGGACTGAAAAAAGAGTCCCCGTCAGTCGAGGACTACATTCGTGCAGGCAGAAATCTTCAGAGATTTTGGCTGACAATGACGAAGCATAACATCAGTATGCAGCCATGGTACATTCCCCTGATGATCGCGTCCTATATCAAAAACGATATAAAGTTTACAGAGAATTCGCGGCTATTGGAAAAAGGACTGGGCGTGCATAAAACTTTTGTCGAAGACATAATTTCCCCCCATAACATAGCATTTAATGAAGTCTTCTTTTCCGGTAGAGTAGGGATCCCTGTAAAGAAAAATAGACCAAGGTCAGTCCGTAAGGATTTGAAAGATATAATCGTTAGTGATTATAGCGCACACAAATAGCCCGAGAAACAAGTGCAGCCATAATAAGTTTTACTTTTTCCATAATTTTATATTAGAATAAAATTATAGGCATTGTCTGTAACGAAAATTTCATTTTTTTATTGCATAATCAGCATAACGATAACTAAATTACAGACTTACAAAAATATAAATAAAAAAATAAATACTGCGTAGGCTAGTAGAGGGTAATATGAGTTCAATTGAGACTGCGTTAGAGTACGGGCGCTATCAGCCGCTCCTTTGCTTGGATGACATATCCAGTAGCAAACAAAGAAAACTAATATACAATTTGTTCTACAAATTATTCGACGTGGTTCACGCCGATACAAAAGAGCTGAAAGATGAGGCGCACCGCATCCGATATCAGGTTTTTTGTAATGAGCACGATCATTACGAGAACCCGGAGAGCCATCCGGATGGTCTGGAAAGTGATCCGTATGACAAAAGGGCAGAACATGCTCTACTTATGTATAAACCCCTAGATTTGGCGATTGGAACAGTGCGTGTCATTCGCCATGATGAAGGAAACTGGCAAAAATCTTTCCCGCTTCAAGGAATATGCGATTCTCATTACTTACACGATTATACCTACGTTAAGAATGCCTGTGAATTTTCAAGACTCTGCATTTCAAGTGAGCGCCGCCTGATCATGAAAAAGCATATGCGCGCCGGACCGGGAGGCACCCCACTTGACACAAAAATTCATTTCTATGAAAAGCCGTTCTTGAATATTGTGTTAGCTCTTGCACCACTAGGACTGATCCGCGGGGCGTTTGAGCTAGCCATGAAACATGAAATCCTGAATATTTTTGGTGTAATGGAAGCCGTCAATATTTCACGACTTGTACAAACCGGACTGGTCTACGAGGAGATTGGGCCTGAAATGGAATATCACGGCAAGCGCGTACCATTTATTTGCAATATTTTGGAAACATTCGACAAAAGTATGAATGCATATCAGGATCCATGGCAAATCGTCACCGTTGAGGGCAAGAATCATTACCGTGCTCTTGAGATATACGAAAAACAGTCTTCAAGTTGTTTCCGCATAAATTAGCCAAGCCTATTGGGGAGGGAGAAGTTATGTCCTCCCTTTAGGCTTGGCTGGTTTTCCTGTCGCAATCACAAGCGCGGGTAATACGAGCAAATCAAAAACAAGGGCGCTTGTAACGCCGACAGCGCTCAAAAGCCCGAAATATATAATCGGAGCAAAGTCGGATAGCCCCAGTACCATAAACTGAGAAACCAGTACAAAAGTAGTCGCCATAACGGATTTCCCCTCATGTTGATATGCACGCATAAGGGAATACACCTGCCCATTTCCTTGATTTAGCCGTCGACGGTAAGCATTGAAAAGATGAATCGTGTCATCAACTGCAATACCAACACCCACACTTGCAATCATGGCTGTGCCCATGTCAAGCCAAACCCCTGAAACGCCCATCAGAATAAAAATTATCAAAACCGGGGCAATATTTGGAAACATGCAAAGAAAGCCATCCCTGATAGACCTGAAGATAAGAACCATAAAGAAAAAGATCATAAGGAGAGCATAAAACAAACTAAGAACCTGCGTTTTAACAACAAGATGAGCCAGATTAACATACAAAGTCCCAAAACCAGTGACCTCGGCTGTAACATCCGCTGGGGGAGGGAGTTCTCTAAGGTGAGACTTGATATGTTCCGCCAAAATATTAATTTCCTCAGCCGAGTGAAGACTGAAATTAACCCGGATGCGCGCCTTGTCAAAGTCGCGGTTGACAAAGTCGTAAAGATCAGTCGAGTCGGTAATAAATAAATACTGGCTGATCAACTCAGGGTTGTGGGGTATGGCTCTGAATTGAGGGTTGCCGCTATGAAATGCCTCGTTCATCTGTTCAACCATCTGGGCGTAGGACATTGTGAAATCAATATCGTCCTGCTGATCGAGCCACTTCTGTAATTGAATCATATAAGAAAGAGCTTCCGGCGTCTTAAGGGAGTCCAACCCCTGACCGGTCAGAAGGATATCAAATGAGGTCACCCCCACAAGTTTTTGCTCAATTTTCCTCGTATCGCGATTAATCCTATGATTTTCGCCATAAAAAGAGAAGACATTCGTTTCCGCCTTAACCTTAAGTAAAAACGGGGCGCCGCATATCATGATCAGACTGGTAACGATCAAAACATTACGGCTGTTTCTAACGGCAAATTTAGAACAGGAAAGAGCGGTCCCCGCCATGAACATATCGATATTCAGGCCACGAACCCACGGTTTGTCAGGATCCCATTTCGCCATAATGGGGGGCAAAAGATACATGATCACAAAAAATAGCACCCCAATGCCAGCTGCAGACGTTAAGCCAAAACTTTGTATAGGAGGCAGCGGCGCAATGGCAAGTGATGCAAGGCCTGCTGCTGTCGTCAGGGCTGCAAAAGCGGCAGGCTTTATGATTTCATCACGTGCTCTGTAGGCTCTAATAGAGGACGGTATACCCAAATGTGAAAAATATTTGATACGATTAAAATAATGAATAAGAAGCGCGACACACAACGCGGACATAAGGGACGGCGCCATAGTATGGATCATGGTAAAATCCTGACCGCTCAAGACAAGGAAAAATGTTGGTGTCTGTGTTGCAATCCCAAGAAGAATAGGAAAAATAATAAACACCAGCAGGCGAGGAAACATCCACATAATCAAGGCAATATTGATGATAAAAATCAGCGGAATAAAAATCTTTTGCGTACTAAACATAGATTCTAACTGGGTATAGTTCATCTCCGCTGTGCCCGATATGCCGGAGAAGTAAGGCATAAGATTTTCCTGCTCAAGAATTTCAAACGCATCTTTTCGAAGCGATGTATAAGCCGCAGTATCAGAATTCTTTATAGGACGCAAAAGCAGTGCGACAGCCTTTGCATCTTTGGAAATAAGTGTCCCCGGCGCAAAGCGGTCACTAAATATTTTGGCTTTGCGGTCCTGTAAACTAAGTAGAAAATCTTTGTCGGGATCAAAAAGGGGCGTAACAGTAAACCCGTCTTCGCTTCCCTGAATGTGATCGCTGGTCGTAAGCGTAACAGCGCGCTCTAAAGTATCGGTTTTCTTCAAACGTTGAATGGCTTTCGTAAGCCGCTCTAAGAAAGCATCACCAAGTAAGTCATCCCCCTCAAAAAGAAAGACAAAATCTTTCCCGTCCGGAAAATCATCACTGAGGGAGAGACTGAGTTTGTAAACAGGATCGCTCGGTGAAAAGTAAACATCAACATTATGATTAACATTTACAAAAAGCAGTGATACCCCTGTAACCACCAAAAACAACAGTAGCAGAAATACAAAAAGATAAGGCTTTATTCTTAACATATTAGATACGCAAGGCCCCCACGCGCGGCAGTTACTAGAAAATACACTCTAAACAGTTTTGCTGTGATTTATAAGGGAAAATAGAAAGAGCAAGACATAATTTAGGCAAACGACTTTATGCTTTTTTTGAAACAAGTTTATAAAAAACAGATTCGTCATTTGTGTAACGAATAAGCTGTAAATTATCTCCCATCGCGCGAATGTCTTCCGCCAACTCTGAAAGAAGTTGCTCTGTCTCAGTACGAGTACGTCCGCATAGTATGGCCAGGCTGCACAAAGAAGCCCCTTCTGAGCCATGCATGGCTTCTATCATGCAAAGAACCATCTCAACGGAATCATCATTATGATCTCTTGTAATATTTTCCATGTGTTACGCCCCTCACCATGTGTATTTTTAATCTATATGTAATAATTGGGTGTAAGGTTGTATCCCTTACTTATTAAGATTCAATATAAGTGAAAGTAAAAAATGAATGCAATAGTATTCTTTGTTATGGTGGGGAAGTGAATATTGAGGGGGGTGGCACTATTAAAGAGTATTTATTTAGTACTATTCAGGATATCAGTAAAGTATAACAAAAAAGCGCCCCATCAGGGCGCTTCCTCTAATTCTCGTATAAACTACGCTTATTTCTTTGAAGGCGGCATTTTCTTTTCAACAAAGAAAACATGCATGCCTTTTTTACCGGTCTCAGGGTTTACAGCCCAAGGATCGTATTTTTTCTTTTTCAGTTTGTATTCCGCGCGCGTGGAACGCTTCGCATAGTAGCGATAGCCTGTTTCCGCTTCACTTTCCAGACGGACCTTAATGTAGGTTGCCTTTGCCATGTCTAAAAACTCCTGTATTCGAAGCCCGCTTTATGAAGCCTTTTAGAACGCTTGTCAAGCGTTTCTTGCACAGAAAGAAAAGAGACGTCACATGTCCTTAAACGTCATCAGCTTGGCAACGAGAGTCGTATCAATTTTGTCGGCCTCAGGCGCAAGCTCTACAATCGCAAGAACGGTTTCCGCAAAAATCTCCGGGCTCATATCGCGCCCCTCTTTCTCAATCCAGCTTTTCAAAGCAAAGCTGGCATTTCGCACAGCATCACGCGGCACCATGGCAGAGGAAGAATCCTGAGGCGGTTTTTTGAAACTTGAGGGGAGGGCAAACGCTTTACTATCGATGTGAATTCTGCCATCGGCAAAACCTCCAGCAGCGCCATGCGGTAAAGCCTCTCCCTTGCCACTGAAAAGCCAGTTGGGATTCACCCCTGCGGCTTGCGCCAAAATCAAGAGACGCTCGGTATTCGGCTGGGATTTTCCGGTCAAATAAGTTTCCAGTGTGCGCCGGGGAATGCCGCTGGCGCGCGAAAGGGCATCGCCACTTCCGGCAACTTGCGCGCAAAAACGTATCCTGTCTGGCAGATAATCAAAATTAAGATCTGTTTTTTCTTTGCGAGGGGACATTTTTTTCCTAGCAAAATCAAGGTGATAAGTAAAAAGCAGAAAAAAGCCAAAAGAGACGTCAAGAAGCAGTTTTATGCTTTATTTTTTAGCATAAATCTGCTATGTATTTATTTCGGAATGGCCTTCCCGAAAAAGTCATAGCAACGTCCTGCATTAGACGCAAGGGCGAAGTATAGACTTAATTTGAAGAAAAGCGAAAAGGAGGGGCACCATGCAACAAGATGGCGGCGGGGCCGTAGACATAGCGCTGCGGCTTATGGGAGCCATGCAGAAAAAAGAGGGCGCATCGCTCGATAAATTGGCGCAAATTGCCGGGAAATCAAAAGAAGAATCCCGGCGCATGATAACGGATATTGAACGAGAACTCACAGACACAGGAGAAGAGCTCCGTATCCTCTGCTCAACACATGAAAACGAAATTGTATACCGACTGATTCCGCTGGAGAAGATAAAAAAATGATCATTTATCATCCCTATGGCCGAGCTGAAGCCAGCATCTTGAGCCAGGAAGGGCTAACAAAACCAGAGATCGCAGATGCTTTGCGCCTTTATGCGAAGGTTGAAAAAGTTGAGTGTCATATTTTTCTGGGAATCAACAGGCAAGGTGCCGTCTGTGCCTCGGACAAGAACTGGAACCCTGAACAACCGAAAGCCTTTTCTTCTCTGGATATAATCCCATGGCACCTGATCCATCGCTTTCATCGGCAGCCAAAAGAGAAAAAGATAAAAACAGAATGAAAAAAATCTGCATAACCACTTCCCCACAATGAGGCGTGGCAAGCTGTCAGCAGCTTACCACGCAACGCATGGAAACAGAGCGCCATTTGCAACAAAACAGAGGGGGAAAGTATATCGCAGGCCCCATCTCATATGGATTGACATTATAATCAGCGTCGCCGCTTGCTGGTCTTGCCCGGTGTGCGTCGCCCTTTCCGCTCGGGTCCGCCATGACCGCGGCCTTTCCCGCGCCCGCGTTTCCCGTCGCGAGAAGGGGGCAGGGACCGTGGCGGCGCCATCCCTGGAATATCCGCGCCCCGCTCATGCCCGACAAGCTCCAGCACAGTACTCCCCGTCAGCCCGTCCGCCTCAGCAATCCGCACGCGCACCGAAGCGCCAAGCCGGAACACATTCCCCTTTTTCCGCCCGACCAAAGCATGCGCCTTCTCGTCATGGACATAAAAATCATCGCTCAGGGACCGCATCGGCACCAGACCGTCCGCGCCGCTTTCCAGTAACTCAACAAACAACCCGAACCGCGTCACGCCGCTGATTCGCCCCTCGAACTCCGCATTGATCTGGCTGGAGAGAAACGCTGCCGTAAACCGGTCCACAGCGCTGCGCTCGGCCTCCATCGAGGTCCGCTCGGTTCCCGAAATATGCTGGCATATCTCTTCAATGCGCGCCTTTTCACCCTCATCAATCTCACCCGCGCCCAGCCCGTAAGCCCCGATCAAGGCCCGGTGCACCACCAGATCCGCATAGCGCCGGATCGGCGAGGTAAAATGCGCATACTTCTGAAGCGCAAGGCCGAAATGTCCGATATTCTCCGGCGAATACACCGCCTGACTTTGCGTGCGCAAAATCACCTGTGAAATCAAATGGGAATAGGGGAGCTTCGCCGCCGCCTCCAGAACATAATTGATTTGACGCGGCTGGATCGATTGCCCCTTGGGCAGAGACAACGAAAAACTGTCCAGAAAATCGCGCGCCCCGTCGAGCTTCTCCATACTCGGCTTGTCATGCACCCGGTAAATGCAAGGATAATCCCCCCAGCCCTTCTTTCCGGCATTCCTTTTCTCCAGCGCGCTGGCCGCCGCCACATTCGCCAGAATCATAAACTCCTCGATCAGCTTGTGCGCATCCAGCCGTGCCCGCGTCCGCACGCCCGTCATATTGCCCTTGTCGTCAATGACGATTTGCCGCTCCGGCAAGTCTAAATCGAGCGCTCCGCGCTTCTTCCGCGCCGCTTCCAGAATAGAAAAAGCCTCATAAAGCGGCGCAATCACAGCCTCTATGAGCGGCCCGGTCGTATCGTCCGTGACACCGTCCCGCGCCGCCTGAACCTGCTCATACGTCAACCGCGCCGCAGAACGGATCAGCGCGCGCACAAACTTATAGCGCAGCAATTTCCCCTGATCATCAATCCATAAATGGACTGCCGTCGAAGCTCGGTTTTCCTTGGGCCGTAGCGAACACAAATCGTTCGACAAGGCTTCCGGCAACATCGGCACAACCCGGTCCGGGAAATAGGTTGAGTTCCCGCGCCGGTAAGCTTCCCGGTCCAGAGCCGATCCGGGCCGCACATAATGCGCCACATCCGCAATCGCTACGATCAAATGATGCGTTCCGTCTGGCAGTTTCTCCGCAAACACCGCATCATCGAAATCGCGCGCATCCGCCCCGTCGATTGTCACCAGCGGAATTTCCCTCAAATCCTCCCGGCCTTTAAGCGGCGGAACCTTCAGGCCCTTCGTCTCTTCCAGAACGTCCTTCGGAAAATCTTCGCGAAGCCCCGCCTCATGCAGGGAGATCAGGCTAATCACCTTCGGATTATCGCGCTGCCCCAGAACGCTCGTAATCCGAACCTTCTTGCGCTTCAAATCCCGTGAGGGCAGAATTTCGCCTTCCGCCAGATCGCCGTTTTTGGCATCGCCAAGCTCGCCCTGCGCAATCTCGTAATCAAATTTGGCCTTCTTGTCGGTTGGAACAAGCACAGCCCCGCCCTTGAGTGTCTTCACAAACCCGAGAACAGATCCCTTTTTATCGCGCCCGCCGCCATCCAAAACCCGGATCGTCCGCGCTTCATAGAGATTTTCACCGAGCCTGTGCAGCCGAACCAGAGCCCGGCTATCCTCACGCAAATGCTTGTAATGTTTGTTATCAGGAATAATTTCGATCCGAGGCAGCGGTCCCTGCAACGCCTCATCCCACTCCAGCGGCGCCGCCAGAACATCCCCGTCCACATCAATCGCGCAAACTTTAACCACGCCCACCGCAGGAAGCCCCTTGGGAACGCTATACGCCCCGCCCGGATGCTTGATAACGGCCTCGTCTTTCTCAAGGGATTTCAGAATTTGCTTGAGCGCAACCCGGTTCTCACCGCCCTTGATCCCGAATTCCCGCGCAATATCCCGTTTATTCACCGGGACGGAAGAAGATTGTATAAAGGCGTAAAGTTTTTCTTTGCTCAACACATCATTTGCTTTCTAAACCTTAAATTTGCTCTGGAATCCGTGTAGTAGCAAGACAGGAACGATCTTTATACAGGGCATGAATTTCGCCAAGCCGCGTATAGGACGATAAATCAATAAGCCCGCGCTTTTCAAACCACTCCATCGCGCAAATCAAGGCAATCTCGTTATAGCCAAAGTCCTGCCCAAGCGTGTTTTGTGCTTCAAGAAATTGAAGGCCCGCATGCATCCGCTTGAGCGATTTCTTTAAATACCCGCTCTCCAGATCCATGCCTTGCCCGGACATGATAAACCGCAAAATACCTGAATCCACAACCCCGTAAATCACAGAAAGAATATTCTCCTGTTCAACAGGTCCTGGTGCCGCAAAGGAGGCGCCAAGGCCTTGTTTTTTTGCCATCACATAAGCAGCAATCATCCGAGACTCAAGAACAGACTGCTCGCCATCAATCAAAACCGGTATTTTCATGAGCGGGTTCGCTTGCGTGAGGCGTGCAATATGAGACTTCTCCATTTTTGTAAAAGGCGGCATTTCCTCAAACGTGAAATCCACATCAAGCTCGGCGCACAGAGCACGGATCATCCGCACAAACGGGCTGGAGAGAGAACCGATCAAAAGCATTGCACAACTCCCTTCCTAGGCACTCTTCTTCTTTTTCGAAGCAGCCTTCTTTTTCTTCGCAGGAGCTTTCTTCTTGGAAACCCCGGCTTTAGGGCCGCCTTTCGCCGCCTTTTCCGCATCTCTTTGTGCCTTCAAGGCCAACAGCTCCATCGCGCGGTTCATGCCGACATGCATCACATCGTCATCCTTCTGAAGTGAAGCAAACTTCCCGTCATGCTGAACAAACGGCCCGAAGCGACCGATCCCGGCGGTAATCATTTTGCCGGTCTCCGGATGCGTCCCCACATCGCGGGGCAGGGCAAGCAGACTGAGCGCACTCTCCAAAGTCACGTCCGCAGGCGATCCCCCCTTAGGGAGGCCCTGACGCTTCGGCTTGGGAATAGCAGGCTTTTTCGGCTTTTTTGGCGCGCGTTTTCCGTCCGCCTTCGCCGCCGCCTTGGCCTTCTCCCATGCCACCATCTCGGCGTCATAACCGCTCAAATCCGGCATCGATTCCGGCGGCGGATCAAGCTGCACATAAGGCCCGTAAGGCCCGCGCCGCAGCGACACAATCCGGCCTGTCCCCGGTTCCTGCCCCAAAATCTTCGGCTCGTTGGCAAGCGCTTCGCCGCCATCTGAAACATCCCCGTCCTTGTCAGGTACAATCAAAGGCCGGGTAAACTTGCATTCCGGATAATTCGAGCACCCGATAAACGCCCCGAATTTCCCGAGACGCAAACCAAGACGCCCGTTCCCGCAAGCTTTGCAAACCCGCGGATCAACAGATTTTCCGGTGTCATCTTTCTCCTCAGGGAAAAAGTGAGGAGCCAATTCCGCGTCCAGATGATCGATGACCTCCGTAATCGTAAGATCTTTCGTCTCGTCCACAGCCTCCTTAAAGTCAGCCCAGAACAAACGTAGGGCCTCTTTCCAGGCCACATGCCCCGAAGCAATCGCATCCAGCTCCTCTTCAAGGTTAGCCGTAAAATCATAATCCACGTAACGCGCGAAAAACTTGGAAAGGAACGTCGTCACCAAACGCCCCCGGTCTTCCGGGATAAAGCGCTTCTTGTCCATCGTCACATAATTCCGATCCCGCAAAACCTGTAGGATCGAGGCATAGGTCGAAGGACGCCCGATCCCGAGCTCCTCAAGACGTTTGACCAGCGAGGCCTCAGAATAACGCGGTGGCGGCTGTGTGAAATGTTGATCCGGATGAATGCTGACGATCTTTGTCGGATCGCCTTCCTTCATCGGCGGCAGGCGTCCACTTTCGCCGTCCTCGTTCGTATCGTCATCATCTTTGTCTTCCTGATACAGCGTCAGGAACCCGTCGAACAGAATAACCGACCCGTTTGCCCGCAAAACCACGTCATCTGTCCCGTCCGACAGATCAACTTTGACCTGATCCATCACCGCATTTTCCATCTGCGAGGCAATCGTGCGTTTCCAGATCAGCTCATACAAACGGCGCTGGCTCTCATCAGACATCGGCGATCCGCTGCGTCCCGGCAACTTTGACAAATCGGTGGGCCGAATTGCCTCGTGCGCCTCCTGCGCATTCTTCGCCTTGGACTTATAAAGCCGCGGCGCATCCGGCACATATTTTTCGCCATATTCTTTCTTGATCACCGAGCGGCTCTGTTGCACGGCTTCCTGAGACAGTGTCGTCCCGTCCGTACGCATATAAGTAATAAACCCGGCCTCATAGAGCGCTTGCGCGGTCCGCATCGTATGAGACGCCGAAAAGCCAAGCTTCCGCGAAGCTTCCATTTGCAATGTCGAGGTAATAAAAGGCGGGTAGGGGCTCCGCCGTGCCTGCTTGCGCTCGATCTTTTGCACTGAAAGCTTTTTATGCTCGATCCGTGACACCGCCTTCTTGGCGTCTTCTTCCGAAGCAAGATCAAACTTATCCAGCTTGTTCCCCGCCAGATGCGTCAGCCTTGCCGTAAAAGGCGCGCCATCAGGCGTATGAAGCCGCGTACTGATACTCCAGTATTCCCGCGCCCTGAACAACTCAATCTCTGTCTCCCGCTCGCAAATCAAGCGCAGCGCCACCGACTGCACCCGTCCCGCAGAACGTGAGCCCGGCAGCTTCCGCCAAAGCACGGGAGAAAGCGTAAATCCGACCAGATAATCCAGCGCCCGCCGTGCAAGGTACGCCTCGATCAAATGATGATCCAGCGCCCGCGACTGTTTGAACGCGTCCTGCACAGCCGTCTTCGTAATCTCGTTAAAGGTCACGCGGTGAACATCTTTCCCGCCCAGCAGGTTTTCCCCCTGCAAAATCTCATAAATATGCCACGCAATCGCCTCACCCTCGCGATCAGGGTCAGGGGCCAGATAAAGGGCGTTCGCAGACTTTACAGCCTTTTTTATATCGCTGACCTGCTTTCCCGACCGCTCCCCGAGCTGCCATTTCATGGCAAAATCTTCATCCGGCAACACAGACCCGTCCTTGTTCACAAGGTCCCGTACATGCCCATATGACGCAATAACCTCAAACCCCGGCCCGAGATATTTCCCGATCGTCTTGGCCTTCGCCGGTGACTCAACAATAACAAGATTTTGCGCGCTCAAAGGTTTATTCCCCTCATATGATTATTTGCTAAGCCTTAACGGCAAGACCCGTCCCCTGTCAACCACTTCGATTTTTACGAAAAAATTTAAAAAGCATCTGGAGACGTACTTTCCAGCACAACCCGCCCTCCCGGCAAACGCTTGATCCGCCCCGCAAGTTCAAGCTCCAGTAGCGCCCCCAAAATAGAGGCAGTAGGCATACCCAAGGCTCGAATAATTTCATCCACACCCACGGGCGCATACGAGAGTTGCCCGAGAACCATCTCGCCAACATCCGCCAAAGTTTCCTCAGAAAATCCGGCGCCAACCACACTATCTTCAAAAGCCAGATAGCCTTGCGCCGGAGTATCCGTCCGGTATCCTGTCCCCGAAAAATTCATCAAAGCTTCCAGAATATCATCCGCCCCGCGCACCAGGGTCGCCCCCTCGCGGATCAAATGGTTAGGCCCTGCCGCCCGCGGATCAAGCGGTGATCCCGGCACAGCAAAAACATCGCGCCCCTGTTCCCCGGCCAGCCGTGCTGTAATCATCGAGCCCGAGCGCTGCGTCGCCTCAACCACCACAACGCCCTTTGATAATCCTGAAACAATCCGGTTGCGCCGAGGAAAGGCTGCGGCAAAAGGCTTCTGCCCCAGCGCACTTTCCGCTACCACCGCGCCGTCTTCGCATATTTTTGCATACAGCGCAGCATTCTCCTCCGGGTAAATCACATCAACTCCACCGGCCACCACGGCAATCGTTCCCGTATGGAGGGCCCCCTCATGCGCCGCCGTATCAATCCCCCGCGCAAGGCCAGATACAACAACCTGACCGCGCCCGCCCAGATCACGCGCCAGAGACGACGCAAACTTCCGCCCGTTGATCGAGGCATTCCGCGCCCCCACAATCGCCACGCTCGACCGGTTAAACAGCCTTGTATCACCAATCACCGATAAAACAGGCGGCGCATCATCCAGCGCCCCTAGCGCCAGCGGGTAATCCTCATCCGCGGCAACAACAATTTTACCGCCCAATTTTGCAAGCCGCTCATATTCCTTATAAACATCGCCTTCCGCCGCCGCCCGCAAAGGCTTGGCTCGCCCACCGCGCCGCGAAAGCTCCGGCAGTGCCTCAAGCGCCTTGGTCGCCGTCCCGAACCGTGCGATCAACTGATAAAACGTAATCGGCCCGACATTCTCGGTGCGCACCAGCCGAAGCCAGGCAAGACGTTCAGCATCGGATAAAATCTGATCTTTTGAATGAAAAGCAAGCATTCGCTTTTTTACCACGAAGCGCGCGAAGGTCACGAAGAATTTTTAGAACACAGGAACAAAGCATAAAAGCATAAAAGCATAAAAGCATAAAAGCATAAAAGATCCCGTCATGGCAAGCCGCACGCAAAGCAAGCCAGTCTAAAGGAAGACCTGCCCGTTGAACTGAATGGCCGCATCAGCCTCCTCACAATGACAATCATCACCTGTTAAGGCGCGGCGACAGAGCAATATCTTCGTGCTCTCCGTGTGCTTCGCGGTTTTCCTATTTTTTTGCCCCGATCCGCGGCTCCTCACCTTTAAGAAGACGCTGGATATTCGCCGTATGCCGGATAAAAACCAGAACGGCAATCGTCAGACAAATCAAGGAAGGCATCCCGCCATATATAAAGTAAGTCACCACCGGAGCCGTGCCAATCGCAACCAGCGCCGCCAGAGAAGAAATTCGAAATAAATATGCAGTCGCCAGCCATACGCCGCACGCCGCCAACCCCGTATAAGGCACCGCCGCCAGCAACACCCCCAAAGCCGTCGCCACACCTTTTCCGCCCTTGAACTTGAGCCACACCGGAAAACAATGCCCAAGAACGGCGATGAAGCCGATTATAAGGGCCAGCATATAACTGGAATCTGCAGAAAGAAGATGATCGGGGCCGGAAAAGTCAGGGAGAGAAAAAAGAGAAAACCCAAAAAAATAAAAAACCAACACCGCGCCTTTGCCTGCATCAAGCAGCAAAGTCAGCGCCGCCAGTCCCTTGTTTCCTGTCCGTAAAACATTTGTCGCTCCGACATTTCCGGAGCCAATTTTACGGATATCCCCATATCCCGCAATTTTTGTCAAAAGAAGACCAAAAGGGATTGAACCTATCAAATATAGAGCAAGAATGTATGCAAGAGACCACAGTAACGATATAAACACGTCATTGAATTCAAGAATGGAAGGTGGCACAGGTGGATAAGACATCATTGTAGACGGAGGCGGCGGGATAGACATACACCCGATGCCAGTTATTTTATCGCACATCATCCCCCCATCACCAGATCCAGAACCGCCATCCGCGTCGGCACCCCGTTCGCAACCTGCCGCGTCATCAAAGAGCGGTGCGGATCGTCTGCGACCTCATCGGCAATCTCCACCCCGCGGTTCATCGGCCCCGGATGCATCACCAATGCGTCTTTGTGCGCCAGCCCAAGCCGCTCCACAGTAAGCCCGTAATCACGGAAATACGTAGAATCATCGGGAATTGCAGAGCGTTCCATGCGCTCTTTTTGCACCCGGAGCATCATCACAACATCAGCCCCGGAAATCCCTTCTTCCATCGTATCAAAGCAAAGCACGCCCGGCGCCGGAAGCTTCTCCGGCATCATAAACGCGGGCGCCACAAACCGCACCTGCGCGCCCATTTTTGTCAAAAGCTTCGCATTCGAGTTGGCAACCCGGCTATGCGCCACATCACCGCAGATCGCAACGCTCAGGCCCTCAAGTGTGTGCTTTTCCTGCATAATCGTCACGGCATCAAGCAAGGCCTGCGTCGGGTGTTCCCGCCACGAATCCCCGGCATTCACGACCGGGCACTTGACTCGGCTGGCCACAAACGCAGGCGCCCCATATTCATGATGGCGGATGACAATCGCATCAGGCCGCATCGCCCCCAGCGTATCAATCGTATCGGAAAAACTCTCATCCTTCTTGAGGGAGCTCAGCTCCGCGTTCCAGTTCACAACCTGCGCCCCAAGCCGCTTTGCTGCAATATCAAACGAGGTAACGGTCCGGGTCGAGTTCTCGAAAAACAGCGTCAGAACAATCTTGTCCGCCAGTTTATGCCGATCCCAACGCCCGTCATCCATCGCGCGGGCGTAATATTCCGCGCGGTGCAGGACATCTGTAATCTCGCCCGCGCTTAAATCATCAATACCAAGTAAATGCTTCATAATGAGATATCAAAAACACTCCCGCGCCGCATTGTCCAGCGGAATTTGGAAGCCGCCCCCGAGTTTTTATTGTGATGTCACCACAGCGGAAAAAACACAAACAAAGTCTGAAACTTCATGAGGCCAACAAGTACGATTCCCACAATAAAAGCAGGTCCCGCAGGGATTGATAAATTATGCGGTGAAATGCTCTCGCCCGTCTTGGATTTGTGCAGCAAAGCCACAGCAAGCCCGTGCAGCACACCCGCGCTGGCCCCGATCGTTACGGCCAGCAATGTATCCTCCAGCCCCAGCCATAACCCGGCAGCCCCCATCAGCTTTACATCGCCAAGCCCGAGCGTATCGCGCTTGTAATAATGATTCGCCGCCATCCGCACCGCATAAAGCATCCCGCCGCCTGCCAGGGTGCCAAAAGCCATATCCAGTGCGGGGGTATAAAGAAAATTTGTCATTCCGTGAAACGGAAGCGCGAGCAGCGCGAAAGGCAAAACCAGATTATTCGGCAGCAACCGCACCCGCAAATCAATAACCGTCAACGCCGCCAGAAGCGGTAGTGTGAGAAGCAGGCATAAAAAGGGCAGGGCGCTCATCATAAAAAATCAAGGGGCAGGAGAAAACACCAAGGTATGTATTCCACAATACAACGAAATTCCCTGATATTTTAGGACGTTTTTTATATTTTGCATGTAATATTCTCGTAGCGTAAAATTTTAAGAACAATCAAGCACAAGATAAATTGGCTCATCATGGAAACCAAAGATAGAATACTTCTGGTCGAGGATAACGACTTTGTTCGCATGCAGCTCGCCCGCTTTTTGAATGCGGAGGGCTACGAAACCATAGAATCGGGCGACGGTGAAGAGGCGCTCCGAATTCTGGAAGAAAAGGTGGGAGAAGTAAGCCTTGCAATTGTGGACGTACGAATGGAGCCTGTCGGAGGCTTCGAATTCGTGCGCATGATGCATGATGCGAGAATGAATTTACCTGTGATCCTTGTCACAGGGGACGATCACCCCGACCTTCTAAATGAAGCAGGAAAATGCGGAATCGGCACAATCTTGAAAAAACCGGTGCAAAAAGATCGGTTGATTAAAAGTGTTTTTCGCATTTTGAATGTGGAAAAGCGCTAGGCGTGATGTTACGGTCTGGTTAAATCCATGTAATAATTACTAAAGATTTTTCCTAGAAACACAAAGACCGTAATATTAGCAAAATTAATAAGATGAGAGTGTTGTTCCAACTGGTCCTGTATGCCGCTGCGTTTGGCTTACTGGCATCTTGCGCACCGGCGGATGTGCCGGGGGCTCGGAATTTGCATATCCCGTCCCCGACGATGGCCGCTCAACGCCAGAATGCTGTAAATGACCGCCCTGACAGTGTCATCTATCTTCCTCTGGGGAGTGATGTCCTTGTTCCGAAGGCAGCGGCAGGCACAAGTTTCCCTGATGAGATTGTCGGGCCTTTTGAGCTGCGCTCGGAAACGCTTGCGGGTGCACTGCAACTCATTCTTGCTGACTATGATGTTTCTCTTGCCTTCGAGACGGAGGAGGCGTTCAGCCGTACAGTCACAGTGGCCAATCTCCGCGGTCCGCTTGGTAAGGTGGTGGAAAGAATATGCGGCTTGGCCGATCTTTACTGTTCATATGAAGATGGTCTCGTCGTTGTAAAAGAAACCCAAACTTTCACCGTGACGATCCCGCCAATTGGCGGTGATAACGATATTCTTGGCGATCTTGCGCAAGGGATTTCGGCAATCACCGGCGCAACGCCCATAACCGAAAGCGCAACGCGCACGATCATTTATGAGGCCACCTCGCGAACGGCCGATCTCGCTGAGCGCTATTTTCAGAGGGTTCGGGCGAACACGGCTCTGATCGTTTTTGAAGTCTATATCTGGGAAGTCTCTCTGACGGCCGGGAACTCGACAGGGATTGACTGGGAAAAGATCAGTTCTTTTGGGAAGTTTAACACCGGTATCAGTATCCCCGGTGGAACGGGTGCCGACTTTAACCCGATCAGTATCGGTCTCCCGACAACCGGCGGCGTAACATTCGGGGCGGATGACGTGCTTCAATTCATTTCCCAGTTTGGGGCTGTGAAAACAATTTCTCAGCCGCAGATAACCGTTCTGTCTGGCGCGGACGCAACACTGCGCGCCGCGGATACAGTGAACTATGTTTCCTCGCTTTCCAGAACGATTGATAATGGCGAGACGACAGTATCAACGACCACGGATTCGGTGGATACCGGCTTTACGCTAACGATTGCAAGTAACTGGGATAACGCAACGGTCTACGGCACAATCAAGATCGAGCTCGATGAGTTCCGCGGTTTTCAGGATTTTGATGCAGATGGCACCACGCTCCAGCTTCCGCAGACAACCGAGCGTGAGCTCTCGACGCAGATCCGGATTCGCCCCGGTGACTCTCTGCTGATCGCGGGGCTTGTGCGTGAGAGTGATCAGTACGACTCCTCCGGTCCTGGTTTCAGCAAGCCGTTGCTCTCTGTTTCGAGGGCGATCGATAGCTCGAATACAGAACTCGTGTTCCTTCTCAAACCGCGCGTGATCGTCTACACCATGGACGGGGAGAAAATTCCGTCGAATGCGGAAATGGTAGTAACGGGAAAGCTCCCTGACCCGGCAGATTTTAAAGAGGAAGTGTCTGATGAGCCTCAGCCGGTTGCTGTATTCCCCGTCGAAACCAAAGAGCTTCCGGCAGATCCTCTTCCCGTAACGCCGCTCCCGGCAGTGGCGCTGGAAGATAAAATCTAAATCCGCATCGCATGTGGCATGACGTGTGCCATAGATAAAATATCCACAGTTTCATGTGGTTAAATGCGCGAACTCATTGTTTTTGTGCTTGAAGCGCCTTTCGAAGTTGCGATTTTTTGTGTTAATATGTCGGGTGTGTAGAGGTGATTCGCGTCTGCATGCGATCTTTCATATTGCGGGGGTCCCCGCGCTTTAAAGCCTGTAAATATTCACAATGATGCATTCGCATAAAGCAGGAAAAATAATTGGGATTGCCTTGATCGCCTTTGTTTTGGCGGTGCTTCCGGTCGTGTCCTATGCGCAATATCCGGGGTTGGATGCTCCGGGTACGCATGTTTCTGGCGGATCGGCTGCCGGCCTCGCGCCTGTCGAGTTGCAGGTGGATGGAGGGGAGATTCCTGTAGGGTCTTCCGCGCAGGTCGTCATCCGTTTCCGCAACGACGGCGGGCAGCCGGTTGAGACGGGCAAGATCAACCTCTATCCATCCTCGAACGTTACAGCCGAAGTCTCCTTGAATCAATGCATCGGGGCGGCCCTTCCTTCCGCAGCAGAATGCGCCGTCGCCGTTTCCGTGAAGGGTTTGCAGGCCGGGGCATGGCGTATCGAACTTCTGATGCTGCATAGTGGTCGCTCCCGTCTCGCTACGGCAACAATCTCGGGCACGGTTGCCGCCTCCGGGAATTCAACCGATAAGCTTTCCAGCGACCTGGAAATGATCCCGGACGAACTCGATTTCGGTAGTCTCGATGTCAGTCAGACCATGGTGCAATCCGTCATTGTGCGTAACATCACATCAAGTCCGATCGATGTAAAAAACGTGGCAATCACTTCCAGCAGCCAATCCGGCTTTACAGTCGATAGCGATTGTGAATCTCTCGTCGCTGGGCAAGCCTGTATCGCAACCGTCACATGGGCCCCGAAACAAAAAGGCCCATCAACGGGCGTTCTCGTTGTTCGCCACACAGGATCAACCGCACTCTCTAGCGTCAATCTTCTGGGTGAGTACACGCCGGACACTGTTGAGCAAGCAGACGTGTTTCCGGAGGCCGTTCCTGGGCGAGGCCTCCTCGTCTCATCCCAAACCGAAGTTGATTTCGGTGACTCCGTCGAGACAGCATCAACCATCACCGTTTCGCTGGTTAATACCGGTGATTCCCCTCTGGCAATAAAAGGGATCAAACTATCCGGCTCCGATAACGGTCTGAGCATTAGTTCTAGCGGGTGCTCGGAAGGGCTCTCTTTGGACCCGATCGAGGCTTGCCCCTTGACTATTTCATGGTCACCAACACGTATTGGCTCTCTGATTGACGATGTGCAAATCCTGCATGATGGGGCACGCGGCGTTCTGGTCCTTCCTATCCGCGGTGAATCGACTGGCGTTGTAAGTCAGGACCAAAAGGCAATCGTTCTTAGCTCGACATATAATGATGAAATTGAAAGTGAGCCTCAAGAAGAAGCGCCAACCAAAGTAATCGGCGCCGATGGCGTCCCCGGAGAGAGTAAAACACAACCAAAAAGCGCATCAGTGCCGTCAGCGCCAACCATCAATGCATCAAGCGCCCTTGATGGTTTTAAAATCACATCATTTGCTCGCGATCGTGCTATCGTAAATGGCCCCGGCGGAAGCCGTCTCATCTATAACCGAGAGAAAATTGTCCTCGGTGGCGTGGAATGGGAAGTAGAAATTCAAACAAACGGCATACAGTTCATACATGGTAAGGACAGAATTTTGCTGCTTTTCGACAGATCTTTATCATCTGTTAACCGTGTTTCAGGACAATCAGGAAGTAGCAGTTCGTCTTCCAGCAGTTCGGTGACAACGGCGAGCTCACAATAATATAGAGACAACAGGCAAAGGCATGACGGACGACCTTAAAACGCCCGGAGATCAAACGGAAGAACGCGCAGCGGCACAAAAGTCCGCAAACGAGCGCCTTCAGGCTTTACGGAAACTCCGGGCCAGCGAAGGCCGTGAGCGTTACCTCGATATGGTCCAAAAAGAACGCGCCATGCTCCTCGAGCAAGGAATTGCGCGCTCGACAGAACAACTCCTTGATATGGCCGGCGCTTCCGTCCCGTCTGACACAGAAGACGAAGGCATTAAAGACCGCGCGACCGGAGACCAGCTCCGCGCCGTTCTCCCCGTACAATCATGGTTGCCTTTGCGGGTTCATTTGATTGGGTTAAAAGACGCTGTTCTCAAAATTGCGCCGCTACACGAACTGAACGAACGTCAGCTCAAGGCCCTCCTGTCCACGGCAACCCGAAGCGGCTTCCACGTGGACCGCATAGAAATCGAAGTCTGGGACCGCAAGGAACTCCTTGATACGCTGCGCGCCGTCCATGACCTCTCGGCAGACCGTTGCGAAAAAACATTGGCAGAATGGCTGATGGATACAGATAACGGCCTCCTGCTGAACCAGTTTCAGCGTGACATGATGGCAGAAGCCCTACAAATGCGGGCATCCGACGTCCACCTTTTGCAAGACAATAACCCGGAATCTCCGAACTGGATCCAGTACCGTATCGACGGCGACTTGATGCCAATGCACCTGCTGCCACCAGAATCCATGGCCCGCCTGACAACGCTCATCAAACGGGAGGCCGGCCTCAACTTCGGGGATAGAACAACACCAAAAGATGGCCGTTTCAGCTTCACTTGGCAAGGCCGGGCCATCGACGTCCGGGTCGCCGCCGGTCCTCAGGCGCAGGACGGCGAAAAGCTGACCTTGCGTCTTCTCGACCGGGCATCCCTTAAAGGCTTCGATGAGCTCTTCCGCCGTCACGCCGACGTTGCCGATTATCTATCAAAACTCCTATCCCCGGAAATCAAGGGGGGAGGGGGGCTGATCCTGCTGTCCGGCCCGACCGGCTCCGGTAAAACCACAACGCTTTACGCCTGCGTGCAGCAGATCGACCGTCGCCGCAAACACGTCCTGACTATTGAAGACCCGATCGAATACGAACTCCGCTACGCAACCCAATGGCAGGTCCGCCCAGGGATGCCCGGCGGCGAGTTTGGCGACCTGATCCGCGCTGCCATGCGTCACGATCCTGACTACATCGTCATCGGCGAGATGCGCGACTCCTATACCGTTGAGACCGCGCTCCGTGCTGCAGAATCTGGTCACACCGTGATTTCCACCGTCCACGCAGACTCCGCTTTACAGACCTTTGAGCGCCTGCGCTCCCTGATGCCCGCCGAACGCGAGCGCTCGTCCACCTTTACCCTCGCGCAGCAGGTTGGCGCCATCCTCAACCAGCGCCTCGTTCGAACGCTCTGTCAGGGATGTTCACACAAAGCCGTCGTCGAAGATGTACTCAGTGAAGAAGATATGAACTTGCTCGGCGTCGAGCCGGGCGTTGGCGTCCGCCGTCACAATTCAAACGGTTGCGATCTCTGCAGCCGCACAGGGGTTTCAGGTCGGACTCTCCTTTTGGATGCGCTCTTGATTACACTCGGCCCCGCGCAGCGCAACGCAATTTACGAAGCGCTTTTGGAAAACGTAAACAACATCATCCATGAGGATGGCGTTATCGTTCATACACGGCGTGAAGGTCTTGTCGATCTGGTGCTCAGTGGCCTTCTCGATCCCAAATCGGCATTGATGTATCTGGAGGAGTAACGCCTGCTTTTTTAACGGTAAGCAAACTCAGTAGTGAGATTGCTCGCGGGAGTTAGGGGGGAGCTGGAAGACCTATAAAAAATTGATACGTCTGCACCGATGGCGCCATCTCGCACACGATACATTTCTATCAAAGCACTTGGTGCTTTACGTTGAAAATCTTGTCTTTCAGTATCATCTGACATGTTTGCAAAACCGAACATGGCATAGGCAGGCCCCTGCCGCAGCTCGGCTTCCTGAAAATTATAACCAGAGTTTCCACTCCACAATAAGCAAACTTCTCTACCATCAATATCTTCAACGCGGTAATGGATAGTATTACATTGGGGAGTTTGTCCCGGAAATGACATGAAGTGTCCCATTAGACGATAAGCCGTTGCCATCGCATCTTCCGGATGTACCGCAATATATCCGGTTTCTCTATTAGGGTATTGCTTCTGTTTTTTTAAAAAGTCCGACATCATTCTTTCTAAGTATTCTATGTAAAATAAAGGAAGCATACATTATATGCGCTACACATGTCAATACGCACATATATTCCATAACCAATTAACCCAAAGATAGTATTTTCCGGTATAATAAGAATGTTACGTGCGTAAAGCCTCTGGGATAAATGCGGAAAACTGAATGCAGCAATGGATTGCAGACATCGCCTATGAAACGACTTCAGGACCGAAGAAGGTTACCGAGTCTTTCTATTTGCCTTCAATGGAAGACGTGCGCGACGCCATCAGCAAAAAAGGCGGTTTTGTGCTACATATACGCGCCCACAAACGCTCGACTCTGGAGCGTGTTCTCGCCCGCTCGACATGGTGGCAGGTTCAGCTACTGCGCGGGATTCAGTTCCGCTCCACCTCAACATCCCCCGGCGTAGCACTTTGGAAAATTATTCAGGCTGAAACCAACCCGCGCCGTCAGAATATTCTGGCCCCCGCAAGGGAAGCCCTCTCCCGCGGCCTCGGCGTTATCGACGCCCTGAAATCCCTAAACATTTTCGACCACGGCACCATTGCCATCCTTGCCGGCTCTGAGCGCGCCAACCGTTTGGCAGAGGGGATACCGCACGCCATACAGTCCATTACCCAAAAACGCAAAAACACGCGCGCAATCATGGGAACAATGTCCTGGCTGGGTTTCGACGTGTTCTCCATTGTTACCTCGCTTTGGTCCGGTAAAGATATGGTTCTGGGCTGGTTCCGAGACAACCGGCCTGAAGATGACGGCGAGCATTTCGATCTGGTCGTCAGCCGCCTCGAACTGGTATGGGATGTCTTGATCTGGACATCCGTAGGAAGCGGAATTTTCATGGGATGGTGTATGATCTCCTTCTGGCTAAACCGCGGCAAAAAAGACTGGCCAACAGCGAAAGTCGTTCGCAAAATCCCATTGATCGGAGCCTATCTGCGAGATCTGGCCTTTGCCGACTCTATGTCTGCCGCCGCAAGAATGCTTCATGGGCGCGTTCCAATCAACGATACATTGATCCAGTCAGCGGAAGCGTCCTCGGCACCGGAAGTGGCTTCCTATTGGACAGAATCATCCTCAGATCTGGGCAGGGGGGTCGGATTGGGCTCAGCGCTCGACCGCGCACCATTGACTCGCAGTGAACGCCTTGAACTTGCTAGCTTGTCTGATCTCGCCCAAGTTGCTACAGTAATGGAGTCAATTGCCGAAATGCGTTCTGCGGCGGCGAAAACCAAACACAAACTGATTGTCTGGATCGCTTTCGCCCTGACAGGGGTGTTTCTTGTGATAGCCTTCGGTAGTGCTATCTTCGCATTGACAGTGATGAATATGAGCATGGATTCCATGATGGGCGGCCTTATGAATGGAGTAACCTGATTGTCTTTTATAAAAACCGGCAACGGACCAGGGAGCCAGTCCGAAACTGAAAATAAAGAAGCAGGGCGCGTTCGTCGCCCTCTGCGCCCCGGTGTGGCGGACTTCTTAGCCGGAGAAGGCAAGGATTTCAAAGCCGACTTGAAGCCTTTTCTTCCGCAGGACCTGATTGGTGGCTCGCTCCCTCATGTTCCCGGCGCAGAAGAGGAAGCGGTGTGGAATGCTGCTGCACAAGCGTGTGGAACTGAAAAAGTTCACTTCGTATATACCGTCGAAAAAGGCAAGGTCTGGTATCTTGCTTGTCCTTCGCAATCCCTCGCATCCAGTCCTGATACATGGTGCCCGCTCGCCGCAGCTCTCCCCGGAGGAAGTGAATTCTGGGACATGGAAACAGTTTATCTCTATGAGCAGGACGGGACCGCCTGTGCCCTGCGATGGGATCCTGAAACCGGGCGCATGCAGGTTTTCCTCGGCGCATCCAGAACAATCCTCCCGCGCGTGCAAAGCATGGATAGTAACTTTGTCACCATTAATCCTGAAGTTGCCGACATGGTTTCATGGCGCAATCGCGGCCTGAAAACAGAAAAAATGGCAAGAGCAACGGCAAGAATGCTGATTATTGCAGGCCTGATTGGCAACCTTATTATTGCCGGTGTCCTATCATACAACCTTTACTCAATCGGTTACATCGATCGTAACCTGACAGATGTTAAGGCGCAAACTGATCAGGCCGCTCTGGACCTGATGCGCAATGCCGCAAATATCATGCAAAGTGACACGATCCGCCACATGGTGCGCGTGCAGCAGCTCATGGATGATCTGGCAAGGGTAAACGGCTATCTGGTGCGCTATGATGTAAATGGTGGGAAAATCGAGTGGGAAGCAATTGTTCCGCAGGCTTTTGCTGCAAAGCTAATTCAGGAAAATAGCGGCGCTGAAGTAACAGGAACAGAAGAAGGCGACCATGTCAGAGTAAAAGGTCGAAGGTAGACCCATTTGAAAATACATTTATTTGCATTGGGTTATTATATTTTGTTTAGATATTATATACCTTTTGAATTTATAATATTTAGCATTATCCTGTTTATGACAGGAATGGGAAGGCAGGAGAGTTAATTTGAAATTGCAATCAAAGCCCTCATTTGATTGGGGGGCGATTAACAGGCTTATGAGCCCGCAAGCCATGGAAGATTTAAACGTTTTCCTTGAGCACCTGCCGCAAAATGCAAACAAAACGCTTCTGATTGTTGCTGCTGTCATCTGGAGTGCCGCCGGAGCACTTGGTTTGTTCACGGCTGTCAAAATTCAGGAGCACACCGCTAGAGCCATGGACCTGGAGCAGGCACAGGCGCTTCTACCGGTCGTTCCCAAGCTTCAAGATCAGCCCGTAAACGCAAAAGAAGTCGCAACTTTTGTGGATGAGTTGAAACAGACATATAAAGGGCTTGATATTAAAGGAAACTCTGCCAATATAGTAATTATCGCCAAGGGTACAGGCCAGTTTGGCGAATTTCGTGAGGCAATTGGACACGTTCAGAATGGTGGAGCGGGCTGGCGTGTCAATCTTGACAAATTATGTGTCGGGCGTGAATGCCCACAATATCCGCTGGCAGCGGCATTAAAGATTAACCGTGTGACCGTTTCGAATGGGGGAGCGTAAAATGATTGGGAAAAACTGGAGAAAAGAAATGCCAATGAATGAGTATCAGAATAAAAGCCGCTCAGGAGAAAGTGGAAACGTTTTGTTCCTCATTCTTATTGCTGTTGCATTGTTCGCGGCTCTCTCATACGCCGTAACCTCATCGACGCGAGGCGGCGGCGGTGACGCAAGCGGTGAAACAAACCTCATCAGTAGTGCGCAAGTTACGCAGTATCCTGCTTCCGTTAGTACCGCGATTGTACGTATGATTATTTCAGGAACAACAGTTGAGTCTATCCGTTTCAACCGTCCGGCTGAATTTACAAATCTGGACTCAACGGCAATTGGCGTTTTTCATCCGTCAGGCGGTGGCGCCACATATGTTCAGGCTCCAGCCGACATCATGGTCAGCGGAAACCCAGGGAACTGGGCATTCAACGGTGAACTTGAAGTTCCTGATATTGGAACAGCAGGTGCAAACGGGAACGAAATTATCGCCTACCTTGTTGGCATCAAACAGGCCATATGCAGAAAGATCAATCAGGAGCATGGCTTGGGCGCGACAATCCCGGTTTTGAGCGCGGACCGTTCTACCGAGTACACAACCCGCATGTACGATGACGGCACAACCGACTACTCTTTGCCGACAACCGACGTGCCGGATATCGATGACGGTTCAGGGTCTTTCGATGGCAAGCCTTTCGGCTGCTTCCAGAACGCAGGCGGCGGTGACTACGTCTACTACCATGTGATCGTAGAGCGCTAGGCGACCTAAGATGAAATATTCGATGAACAAGCGCGCAAGCCAGAGTGGAAGCGCGCTTGTTTACATTTTGATTGCCATTGCTTTGCTGGCCGCGCTGACCGTAACCTTTATGGAGCCGTCCAGCCAGCAATCGACCTCTCAAAATACACTCAGAACCGTAAGCGAAATACAATCTCAAGCGGACCTGATTCGCTCAGCGATCCAGCAATGTGTTCTCTCATACCAAAAAGGAGACAAAACCATTGATAACTCAGCGCTGGGCACTGACCCTTTCGCGCGACGCAACTATCCGATTAAACCCAATTCAACGCATTTTAGTTCCGCCACAATCGGCCCCACCGCCGGTAGGCTCGTGAAGGATATCCGTTGCCCCGGAGACCCTGGAAACAACGTAAACCATATCAAAATCTACGGCGGAACATCAGGGAAATACCTCCCGCCGGCCCCGTCCTTATTCGGGGATTGGAAATATTACAACGGTCAGGACGGCGTATTCTTCTGGATCGAGACCAACAAATCAGATGCGTTCATCCAGACGGCGCTCGCCAAACTTGATGATAACTATTCCGAATGTGAGGCAGACGTTATAGACGCATCAGGTGGCGCCATTGATCTCGACAGCGACTCTCCGGCAGAAGTCCAGTGCCCGAACGGCTATACATGTTTTCGCGTCCGCATGGTAACGCAGTCCTCAGCCATATATAGCGGCGACTCTGATGGGGACGAGGCCAGCTGCCCATAAAGGCAATCTTACCCCTTAGCCATCCCGGCAATATCCGCCCGCACGCGCTCAAACTCATCAAAAATCATATCAACCAGCCTGCCACAATCCGGGCTTCCCTTGGCTTCTTCCTGCAGTCGCGCCGCCAGTTCCCCAAGCATCGTCGCGCAGGCGGAGCGCGCACTCCCTTTAAGAGAGTGCGCCGTCTCTGTTAATCCTTCAGCATCCCCCGTCGCAAGCTCTTCCTTCAGTTTAAGCACAAGCGGCTCCGTCATCTCGACAAACATCTGAAGCATTTCAATTGTACCCTCGTCCAGCGCCCCCATCTGCGCAACCAACCCCTCACGATCAATCGCCGGATCAGTCAATCCATCCGGGGTAGGGGGGGCAGAGGTGTCGTCTTCTTCAATGGTGCCGACCTCACTCATCAGCCCCCACCGGATCAAAAGCCGTTTAAATTGTCCCAAAGAGACAGGCTTGAGCAAACACTCATCAAACCCGTAACTCATATAAACCTGCCGCTGCGACATCTGGACGTCCGCGGTCAGTACTATCACCGGAAAATGAGTACTGCTATCCTGTTCCCGATCACGAACCGTTTTGACCAGCGCATAGCCGTCAATCTCCGGCATATGCAGGTCCGTAAGCAAAATCCCGTACTTACCCGTCGCCAGCGCGTCGAGAGCTTGTTTCCCGTCCGTCACAAAATCGGCTTCCACACCAAGCTTGGCAAGCTGGCGCCTCAAAACATCCTGCACACCTTCCGTATCCTCGGCAATCAGCATCCGCGTAGGTCCGTCCAGCTTCAGCCGCGCCGCCTTGCTCGCCGCATCCTGCACCGCCTCCCCAAGCCCCGCCCGGCTGGCCGGCTTACATAGATAAGCAGCCCCGAGTGACTGCAAAGAGTGCTGCAAACCACTATCGTCATGCACCGTATACATAATAATCCCGGTCGAGGGCCGCAGCTTAATCACCTGCTTCACCAGATCCAGCCCAACCCCGTCCGGTAACCCCTGATCAACGAGAGCCACATCAAAAGGCCGCCGTTTAATCAGGTCTAGCCCTTCCGCATAACTCGGGCAACTCTCAACGGTAGCTCCCATAGACTCCAGAGAGCGGACAATCTCCTTGGCCCCTTGCGGATGATCTTCCACCGACAGCACCGAAATCCCGTCAAGCTGCGGCAAGTCCACCGAGGTCTCGCTCGTGCTCACCTCCAGAGCCGGAATTTCAAACCAGAATGTCGAGCCTTTTCCCTCCCGGCTCTCCACCCCGATCAATCCGTCCATCATCTCCACCAGCTTCTTGGAAATCGAAAGCCCAAGCCCCGTTCCGCCAAATTTGCGCGCTGTCGAACTATCCGCCTGCGTAAAAGGCTGAAAGAGCTGTGCCGCCACATCCTCTGGCATCCCGATCCCCGTATCGACCACTTCAAAACGAAGGCCCAGCTGCCCTTGAGTAGGCGTCATATGCAGACAATCCCGCGTCACCCGGATCGTCACGTTACCTTTCTCCGTAAATTTGAGCGCATTCCCCGTCAAATTCATCAAAATCTGCCGCAGCCGCTTCGGGTCGCCAGTAATCACAAACGGCACATCTTGCGCAATATCGTGCCGAAGCTCCACCGCCTTCCCGCGCACCTTGACCGCCAGCGCCTCCAAAAGCCCGTAAACAAGAGTCCGAAGCGGAACCTCAAACGCATCAAGCGCCATCTTCTGCGCATCCATCTTCGCAAAATCGAGAATATCGTCGAGAATTTCCAAAAGTCCGCTCGCCGCCTCCTTGGCCGTTGAGGTCATGCTGCGGACATCCGCCGATAAATCTTCCTCCCCGATCAACTCCAAAAGCCCGTAAATCGTCTGCATAGGCGTGCGGATCTCATGGCTCATCGTCGCCAGAAAATTAGACTTCTGCTCCGCCAGCGCATCCGCTGCGGCAATTTTCTGCTGTAAATCCTCTAGGCTCGGTATTTTTGACGTCATCGGGGCAGGGGAAAAAATTTCAAACACTTGACAGGACGCCAGCTTATCACAAATATGGCGGTTCACAAACAAGGAGCACAAAAACCATGACCTATAAAGTGGCCATCGCAGGCGCAACCGGAAACGTAGGGCAGGAAATCCTCAAGATCCTGCACGAGCGCGAATTCCCGGTCAGCGAAATTATTCCTCTTGCTTCAGAGCGTTCCGCAGGCAAGGAAATTTCATTCGGCGATGATACCCTCAAGGTACAGGATATGGCCAAATTCGATTTCACAGGGGTCGACATTGTTTTGTCCTCGCCCGGCGCCAAAGTCTCCGCCGAATATTCCCCCAAAGCGGCCAAAGCAGGGGCAGTCGTCATCGACAACACCTCGCACTTCCGCATGGACCCGGACATCCCGTTGATCGTCCCGGAAGTAAACCCGCACGCGATTAGCGAACACACAAAACGGAACATCATCGCGAACCCCAACTGTTCGACAATCCAGATGGTCGTAGCGCTCAAACCCATCCACGACGCCGCCAAAATCAAACGCGTCGTTGTCTCGACCTACCAGTCCGTCTCCGGTTCAGGGAAAGCTGCCATGGATGAACTCTTTAACCAGACCAAGGGCATCTACATGAACGCCACGCCTCATCCCGAAGTCTACCCAAAGCAGATCGCCTTCAACGCGATCCCGCAGATCGATAAATTCATGGATGACGGCATGACCAAGGAAGAGTGGAAAATGGTGGTCGAAACCAAAAAAATCCTCGATCCGTCGATCAAGGTCTGTGCCTCCTGCGTTCGTATTCCCGTTTTCATCAGCCATTCCGAAATGGTCAATGTCGAATGCGAAAACGAGATCACCGCCGCGCAGGCCCGCGAACTCTGGCGCGAATTTGAAGGCGTCACAGTGGTCGATCTGGACAACGAAGACCTCGAATACATCACGCCGCTCGAAATTCAGGGCGAAGATGACGTCTTCATCTCCCGCATCCGCGAAGATGTCAGCGTCGAAAACGGCCTGAACTTCTGGTGCGTCTCCGACAACCTCCGCAAAGGCGCCGCTTTGAATACTGTGCAGATCGCAGAGCTACTGATCAAGTCAAAGTGAGTCGAGAAAATAATTGACCTTTTAAAAACGAATATCATATAATGTAAACATATCATCCTATCAGGTATATCCTGATAGACAGGCCGTCTCCGGACGGCCTTTTTAATTGAAAAACCATGAAAAAAGTTATCGTTTATATTGATGGATTTAACGTGTACCACGCAATAGACGCGTTGGGAGACCCAAAGCTAAAATGGTTAAATCTGTGGTCTTTATCTGAATCTCTTTTACGCCCTGATGAAAAATTAGTAGCGGTAAAATATTTTTCTGCTTTTCAGACGAAGCGTCCGGATGCGTATGCACGCCACAGGTCCTATGTAAAGGCGCTAAAGTTTTCTGGTGTGTCTGTCCAGATGGGAAATTTTAAATTCAAGGACATGGAGTGTCGCAGGTGCCACACGCAATGGAAGCAACCTGAAGAAAAGGAAACGGATGTCCATATCGCTATCACAATGGTCAGTGACGCATTTTTAGGGAATTTTGAGAGATGTATATTGATCTCGGCAGACTCAGACCTTGTGCCACCCAAAAGCTTGATTAAAGCCCAGTATCCTGAAAAGGAGTTTTTTGTAGTCGCTCCGCCGGGCCGCTTTGGCAGCGCCAGAGCGCTGAAACCAAATATGGAGATAACAAAGGGCCGCCTCAAAAAACACTTGTTTGACCTTGATATAAAAGACCAATCAAGCAATGTAGTGATTTCGGCACCGAGAGAATATCGATAGCCTAATCCTTCATCAAATCAATGCCAATGCTCAGAAGCATCTGATCCAGCAACTGGAACCATGGCAGGAAATGCTTCCCTTTCATCGGCCTGTGTTCATCAACCGAAATATCGTGCAAGGCCATCTTCTCATGCACGACCTTTGCCACATCCTCGCGGATGGCGGCCATGTCCACACGGTCCATTACATAAGAGTGCATCTTGTCGAGCAAATCCTGCTCCGAAGGATCAAGAACGCCGTCTTTGTAAGCCATCAGGCGCGCAAAATAAATCAGTTGGCTGCGCCACTGGGGCTCATTGATATGAGGTAGCAAATCAGCCACATCCTGCGCAGTATCAAGATCATCATCCAGCGTTGCCCGCTGCGCATCGCTAAGCGGCAAACGCATTGTCAGGGCAGAAAAATAAGCCCGCTCCTCATCCGTCACAATCCCGTCTGCATGTGCCATCGCAACCAGACAACGCAGCATATAAAAACGGCTGGTACCGACATAATCGGCGTCAAAATTTTCCTGAACCATAAAGCCTCCCCGAAAAAACAAAACTGAACTATTAAACCTGATGCAGGTTAATATTCATTAAACCACAAAAGCAGCGATTATCCATTTGAAATATCCGGCGCAATCCTTATGATGGGGATGCTTGAAAGCAAAACACCAAAAAACAGAGCATCAACGTCATGACCGATACTTCGCAAACCAAGGTTCCACGGCCATTGTCGCCGCATTTGTCCATTTACAATCTGCCCCTGACGGCCCTGATGTCGATCACACACCGTATGACCGGTGCTGTCCTTGCTCTGGGTACGCTGCTTTGGGCTGCGTTTCTGATTTCTGCAGCCAGTGGCGAAGAATACTATAAAATGGTGATGTATGCAGCCTCCAGCCACATGGGCCGCATTATCCTTCTGCTTTGGTCCGCCGCCCTTTACTTCCACATGTGTAACGGCATTCGTCACATGATATGGGACACTGGCAAGTTTTTGGAAAAAGATAAAGCCATGCGCACCAACTACGTCGTAATTCTGGTGGCCGTCATCATGACAGCAGTCACATGGGTCTGCGCTTACCTGAAATAGAGAAGAGAACACAATGTCAAACGGCAATAAAACATCTGATTTTGAAACAAAACTGAAAAAAGCAAAAGGCCTCGGCAGTGCTCATCACGGAGCGGAGCACTGGATGGCACAAAAAATCACAGCGCTGGCCAACATCCCGCTCGTCCTCTGGATGGTCTGGTCCTTCATCAACAATCAAGGTATGTCCTACGTTGAGTTTAGATTTTGGCTCGCGGACCCTTTCAACGCCGTCATGATGATTCTTGCGGTAATCTCCGTTTTCTACCACGCGGTTCTCGGCTCACAAGTCATTGTCGAAGATTACATCCACATCCGCTGGTTCCGGAACCTCAAGCTGATAGGACAGAAACTCTTCTTCTTCGCCCTAGGTGCCGCCTGCATCTTCAGCGTCCTGAAAATTGCGTTGTAAAAATGGAATGGGTGAGCATAGTAAAAATTGCAATTTTTCTGGCTGTTGTAATTATTCTACTCAAATACATAAAGGCTGAGAGCTTAAAATGTAAAAACTGCGGAGAAGTCTTAAACATACCGGGTTTTTTTGAGAGTATATCTTTGTTATCTAAAAATCAGATTACCTGCAAGAAATGCGGACAGAATGCAATGATTGAAAAAAAGGATGAATAATCACAGAAATCCCATTGAAAAATACGATGAACAAGACCGGAAAATATCAGCCTTTTTCAATATAGCCGGAAATGTTTTTGAGTATGTCTCGGCAGTACTAATTGGAGTATTTTACGGCGCAATAGCATTCTCGGCTTTTGCATTACTAAAAGAAGATATGACGTTGAGTATGACAAACGCAATTCTCGGCGGGTTTATAGGAGGAATTGGAGGCTTTGCTTTCGCAAAACTTCAAATTATGTTCAGGAAAAAATTCGGAGACGATATCCCGATCGTTCCTGTTCTGTTATTAGGGTGTCTGGCACTAACGGCCGTATTTTATTTTATAGTCTAGGGAATAGGCGCAATGGTTCTTTTACCACAAAGTCACAACGAACACGAAGAACCACAAAGAGACGTCTTCCGATCTTCGAAGTTGGAAAAAGAAAATCCTGTCTCAAAAGAAATTGTTGATTGTGCATTCAAAATTCACACATCAATTGGACCGGGCTTAATGGAAAGCGCGTATCAGGAATGCATGGAAAAAGAATTTATAAAAAGAGGCATGTCTTTTAAAAAAGAATACCAGATGCCGGTCTGGTACGAGGAAGAGCGTTTACAAACACCTTACAGGGTTGATTTTCTTGTAGAGGACTGCATTATTGTCGAACTGAAAGCAGTTGAAAAAATCATGCCCGTCCATCAGGCACAAATTCTGACATATTTGAAATTATCGGATTATAAAATGGCACTATTAATAAATTTCAGTTCCCCTTTAATAAAGGACGGCATAAAACGCTTTGTACTTTAAAAATAACTTGGTGGTCCTTTGTGACCTTTGTGTCTTTGTGGTGAAAATACAGGATAGCGAAATCAAATGACAGACTCATACAAAATCATAGATCACGAATTCGACGTCATCGTTGTCGGCGCTGGCGGAGCAGGCTTGCGCGCGGGCTTTGGCTGCGCGGAAAAAGGTCTGAAAACAGGCATCATCTCCAAGGTCTTCCCGACGCGCTCCCATACGGTGGCAGCGCAAGGAGGCATCAGCGCTGCCCTCGGCAACATGGGCGAAGATGACTGGCGCTTTCACATGTACGACACGGTCAAAGGCTCCGACTGGCTTGGCGATCAGGACGCCATCGAATATATGTGCCGCGAAGCCATCCCCGCCATCATCGAACTCGAACATTACGGCGTGCCGTTCTCCCGTACCGCAGAAGGTAAAATCTATCAGCGTGCCTTCGGCGGCATGACCACGCACTACGGCAAAGGCACCGCCCAGCGCACCTGCGCCGCCGCAGACCGCACCGGCCATGCGATCCTGCACACCCTCTACACACAAGCCCTCAAGCACAAGGCTGAGTTCTTTATCGAATATTTCGCCCTCGATCTCATCATGAGCGAGGAGGGCGAGTGCGTCGGCGTCATGGCATGGAACCTCGACGACGGCACCATCCACCGCTTCCGCGCGCATCAGGTCATTCTGGCAACCGGCGGCTATGGCCGGACCTTCTTCTCCTGCACCTCCGCACACACCTGCACAGGGGATGGCAACGCGATGGTCCTGCGCGCAGGGCTCCCGCTGCAGGACATGGAATTCATCCAGTTCCACCCCACCGGAATCTACGGCGCAGGCTGCCTCATCACCGAAGGCGTGCGCGGGGAGGGGGGCTACCTCACCAATTCCGAGGGTGAGCGCTTCATGGAACGCTACGCGCCGAGCGCCAAAGACCTCGCCTCCCGCGACGTCGTCAGCCGCTCCATGACCGTCGAAATCCGCGAAGGCCGCGGGGTCGGTCCACAAAAAGACCACATTCACCTCAACCTGATGCACCTCGAGCCGGAAGTGATTTACTCCCGCCTTCCCGGCATCGCCGAGAGCGCCCGTATCTTCGCCGGCGTCGATGTAACAAAAGAACCAATCCCGGTCCTCCCGACCGTACACTACAACATGGGCGGCATTCCGACCAACTATCACACCGAAGTCCTGCGCCCGAGCAAAAAGGACCCCAACGCCATCGTCCCCGGCCTGATGGCCATCGGCGAAGCCGCCTGCGTGTCTGTCCACGGCGCAAACCGCCTCGGCTCCAACTCGCTCCTCGACCTCGTCGTCTTCGGCCGCTCTGCCGCCAACCGCTGTGCTGAAGTCGTCCAGCCCGGCATGGCGCACCAGAGACTAGGCGCAGAAAATAACGGCGACCACGCCATCGCGCGCCTCGATCACTATCGGAATGCCAAGGGCGCAACCCCGACCGCAACCCTGCGTGACCGCATGCAGCGCACCATGCAAAACCACGCCGCCGTCTTCCGCACCGGCGAGGTCCTGAACGAAGGCGTCAGCCTCATCAATGAGTGCTTCGCAGAAAAAGTTGATCTCGGGGTCACTGACCGGTCTATGATCTTCAACACCGACCTCGTCGAAACCCTGGAGCTTGACAACCTGCTGAGCCAGGCCGTCGCCTCAATGCACGCCGCCGCCAACCGCGAAGAATCCCGCGGCGCCCACGCCCGCGAAGACTTCCCGGACCGCGATGATAAAAAATGGATGAAACACACCCTGATCTCGGTTGATGAAAAGGGCAAAACAAAAATCGACTATCGCCCGGTCATCATGAAAACCCTGACCGACGAAATCGAACCCATCCCGCCCAAAGCGCGCGTTTACTAATACATGGCCAAACGGATCAAAATCCTTCCAAATATAAAGGCGGCTTACGTCACTTTCTATGAGCATAGGAAATGCATCTTCACAGCCGCGTGGTTCCCTTTATGCCTGATCATAATCTTACATTCCATCCAGTGGTTTTTCCCTGAGATATCAATCTATCTGTATAGTCTGAGCAGGGACTATAGCCTGATTTTCTCCTGCATCCCCGAAATGCTGGAACTCTGCCTCTGCGCCATCATCTTCGTCGCTGTCTTCCGTAAAATCCTCCTGAGCGAAGACATCCCCGCCAGATCGTTTTCATTCAAACGCGGCCTCGAACAAAAAACAGTCTTCACCTTCAAACCATATTTTCGTTTTGGGAAAAGAGAAGCCGCCTACGCCGCCCTGAACATACTTTTTATAATTGTCTTCACGGGCTCGGCAGACTGGTATCGCGAAGCAAGATTTGAAGCCATCATTGAAAGCGGCGCAAAAAACCTCGATCTTTCACCCTACGATCAGGTTTTTATCATTGGCCTGGTAATAAGAATACTGGAATTTATAGCCATGTCGGCCTGCATATTCCTTTGGCCCTATATCGCCCTGACCGACAAAATCCGCTGGTCCGAAATCAAGCAAAAACTTGCAGGAACAAGGGATAATATCGGGCGAATAATGCTCGTTATTCTCATAATGTATTTACCATACGAGGCTGCGTACAAGACTCTGTTCAATCTATGGCTATCAATAAACGAGAATGTCGAAGAGGGTTTGAGCCTGTATATCAAGATTGCGGTAGATGCTGTAAGGATAATAATCTACTACATCTGCACTCTTTGCGAAGTCGCTTTCATAAGTAATCTATGGAAAAGCCTTATAAACAATGAGGTGAAGGAACAAAAATAAGAATAACCCAAATATTTCCCCCTTCACATCACGCGCGTATAGGTCTATTTTAAGCAAGATTTATTCACCAAACCAAAGAAACGTTAGACAATGGCCGAAATACTCCTCCCCCCGAATTCCCGGTTTATCAAAGGCGAAAAAATCGACGCGAGCGATGGCGCGAAGCGTAAGAAAACCTTTAAAATTTACCGCTGGAGCCCGGATACAAAAGACGCCAAAGGCAACGTCAAAAACCCGCGCTTTGATGAAGTCACCATCGACCTCGACAAATGCGGTCCGATGGTCCTCGATGCGCTGCTCTACATCAAGAACAACATCGATCCGACATTAACGCTCCGCCGCTCCTGCCGCGAAGGGATCTGTGGGTCCTGCGCGATGAACATCGACGGCACCAACACGCTGGCCTGCACCAAAGCCATCGACGATGTTAACGGCGACGTTCAGGTTTCTCCGCTCCCGCACATGCCGGTGGTCAAAGACCTTGTTCCCGACCTCAACCATGTCTACGCGCAGTACACCACCATCGAGCCATGGCTGAAAACCGACAGCCCGGCCCCCAGCCGCGAGCGCCTGCAATCCGCAGACGACGCCGATATCCTCAACGGGCACGACGGCCACGGCCCCGCAGCCTGCATTCTTTGCTTCTGCTGCTCGACCTCTTGCCCGTCTTACTGGTGGAACGCCGACCGCTTCCTCGGCCCCGCGATTTTGCTGCAAGCCTACCGCTGGATCGCCGACAGCCGCGACGACGCCACCGGCGAACGCCTCGACGCCCTAGAGGATCCGTTCCGCCTGTACCGCTGCCACACCATCATGAACTGCACCAACACATGCCCCAAAGGCCTGAACCCGGCCAAGGCCATCGCCGAAATCAAAAAAATGATGGTCGCAAGGCAGTAGGTGCGACCTTAACCAAGATTAAGCGGTTCCCCGGCGGCGCGAGTAGGTCTCTCATCTTCCGCAAGGATCAGTTCCAAATGTTGCTCTTGCGCACGGCGTACATGGTACGGGTGTGCAAAGATATACGCGCGAAAACCACCCTTACGATATAGTTCTTCTGACGTCAGTTCCCCATCATTCGATGAAATTTCAGCATGCGTCTCTTCAAGTCCAGAAGCCCTAAGGGCGGCATAGCGGGCAGCCGATACAAGATCCGGATTCCCTGGACGATAAACAAGGGCTTCTTGTATATCGGAAATAATTTGATCTTCCGTAACGTCCGGGCTAGTCACCTGCACAAGCACACACCCCATGTCATGAATATGAGCAATAACCATCCACGGAGGGATATCGTTTTCTTCTCCTGGTAGTCTAGGAGCGGCCTCAAAACCCTCTTCAGCAGCCTTTTTAAAAAAATCGGTGGTCTCCTGAGCGATAATCTCATCAATGGTCACGCCGCTCTCAAGCTGAGCTCTCATCTTGGCAATATTAGCCTCCTCCGGACTAACATAAGCGTCATCACCAGCTCGCAAAACTGCAAGGCGACCCGTCCGTTCGAGCGCTTCATAAGCTTCATGAGATATAATGAAAATCGATCGTAGATTTGTTTCGGGATTATGTCCTCCGAGATAAGCAAATCCATTCTTAGCTTTATACAAGCAAGTAAAATGATCGTCTACAGACCGGACATCTAATTTGTCGGCTCGAGCCCAATTTTCATACATACCGCGCACCCTTTGTGTATTTTCGATATTACTACATGAAGGGCAGGAAAATGTAAAGTTTTCAGGCTTCGTCGCCAGAAAAGTCCAGCCCATCAACCTCCAGAACCTTCACTCGGCTCGTCTCCCCGCGTACGATCGAAATCGCGCTTTTCGCAATCCGCCACTCTTTAGAGAGTAGGGCGATGAGCGCCTTGTTCGCTTTCCCTTTTTCCGGGACTGCTGTCACCTGAACCTTTAGGATCCGCTCCCCGGACAAATCCATATCCCATCCAAGGATCTCGTTTTTCTTAGCCCCCGGAGTCAATTTCACCGTTACAGTCGTCATAAAGTCCCCAAAATACCAAATAAGATCATCAGAATTGCTTTTTTAACCAAAAAGGAATAAATATCACTCCATAATAAAGAAAATATGGGTGAAACATGAGTCTAAAATGGATAAGAGGCTTAGCCGCCGCCGGTGCTTTAGTCGCATTATTTTCCGTGCTCGACAAAGACGAAGATAAAATTCAGGCGAAGGAAAAAAAAGACCATGCCACCGACGCCACCCGGCAATATATACAAAGAAACTGCGGCTCGGACGCCTTACAAGTCCTCGATCATGGCCAAATCCCGTCTTGCAATAATCAGGATGGCCCTTAGAACTTAAGCGCCAATATCCAGTCCGATATCCAGCGCCGGCGCCGAATGCGTCAGCGCTCCAACGGAAATATAATCAACCCCCGTCTCGGCAATTCCGCGCACTGTATTAAGATTAACCCCGCCCGACGCTTCGGTGGTCATCGAACCGGCAACCATCTCCACCCCGCGCACAAGATCGGGCAGAGAGAAATTATCAAACATCACAACATCTGCGCCGCGGGCGGCCAAAACATCTTCAAGCTGCGCAAGGCTGTCGACCTCGATCTCGATCTTGACCATATGCCCGGCATTCTCCCGCGCGCGCGTTAAAACCTCTGAAATGCCGCCTGCAATCGCAATATGATTGTCCTTGATCAAAATCGCATCATCCAGCCCAAATCGGTGATTATGCCCGCCGCCCGCCAGCACCGCATATTTCTGAATAGACCGTAAACCCGCCAGCGTCTTGCGTGTATCGGCAATCTTGGCCTTCGTCCCTTGCACCGCCAGCACATAGCGCCGCGTCAGCGTCGCAATCCCCGACATATGAATCATGAAATTCAGCGCCGTCCGCTCTGCCGTGAGCAAAGCCCCCGCAGGTCCCTCTACCACGGCAATGTCCTGGCCGGCGTCAAGAACCTCGCCGTCCTGCGCATAAATATCGAATGAAAACTCGGGATCAATCAAACTAAACGCCGAAAGGGCAGGGATCAAACCGGCCAGAACGCCTTCCTCCCGCGCTCGAAACACCGCCCGCGCAGAAGCATCACTCGGAACAACCGCCTGCGCCGTCACATCAAACCCCCGGCCAAGATCCTCCTTCAGCGCCGCGCGCACCAGATCTTCAATCAAAAGAGGGGAGAGGGACATCGCTAGCTCAATTCCAGCATCCGGTTCACCGAAACCTTCGCCCGCTCGATAATCTCGGGGTCAATCAAGACCTCAGGCGTCTCATCGCGCAAAGTCTTCAAAATTTTCGGCAGGGTAATCCGCTTCATATGCGGACACATCTGACACGTCCCGATCAATTCCACACCCGGATTATTCGCCGCAATATTGTCACTCATCGAACATTCTGTCATCAACATCGCACGGCGGGGCTGCTTTTCCTTGATAAACTTGTCCATCTGTGCAGTCGAGCCGGCATAGTCAGCCTCTGCCATCACCTCCGGCGGGCATTCCGGGTGCGCCAGCACCACAAGATCATCGCCATAGCTCTGACGTGCATCAAGAATATCCTGCGGCGTAAACCGCTCATGCACCATACAGGTCCCTTCCCAGAAGATAACCTTAACGCTCGTCTGCGCCACAACATTCTGCGCCAGAAACTTATCCGGCGTCATAATAACCGTATCATGCCCCTCGCGCCCCAACGCCTCGACAATCTTCAGGGCGTTCGAGGATGTGCAGCAAACATCTGTCTCCGCCTTCACCTCCGCTGAGGTGTTCACGTAAGAAACAACGGGGATCCCCGGATATTTCGCCTTCAAATCACGAATATCCTGCGCCGTAATCGACTCAGCCAGCGAACATCCCGCCATCATATCCGGGATCAGAACCTTCTTGTCCGGGCACAACACCTTAGCCGTCTCCGCCATGAAATGCACGCCGCACTGAACGATAATATCCGCATCTGTCTTCGCTGCTTCTTGCGCCAGCATCAGCGAGTCACCGACAATATCGCCGACGCCGTAAAAAATATCCGGCGTCATATAATTATGCGCAAGGATTACCGCGTTCTTCTCGCGCTTCAGCTTATTGATTTCATAGATATAAGGCGCAAGGGTCTCCCAGTGCTCCCGCTTGAACTGGCCGGAAAGCTTGGAAAAAAGACCTTCTGTCGCGGCTGCGACGTCATCTGTATATGTGAGCTGCTCTGTCATTGTCTGGTTCCTTACAGGCCGCTTGTGAAAAGGCTATATTTCACATTCAATCAAAGAGGTCAAGGTTATGACGAATATTATTTCAAGAAGCCATTATTCTCCCCGAACCGAGCCCGCCTTAACCGCATTCACCAGCGCCGCCGTCGAAGAGTCCAGAGAGTCCATATCCCCGCCATCGAGCTTGGCCATCACCTTGTCCGCCAGCACTTTCCCGAGCTGCACGCCCCACTGGTCAAAGCTATTGATATTCCAGATAATCCCTTGCACAAATACCTTCTGCTCGTACAAAGCCATCAGCATGCCAAGATGATAGGGATCAAGAACATCCAGCAAAATTGTAACGCTAGGCCGGCTCCCGGTGAATTCCTTGTGCGTATTCCCTGGCCTCAAACCATCCATCAAAGCCTTTGACTGCCCGATACAATTCGACATCAGCTTCTTATGATGATCCCCCATAGGCTGCTGCGGTTGAAGCGCCGCAATAAACTCCACCGGAATAACGGTCGTGCCCTGATGGATCAATTGGAAAAACGCGTGCTGCCCGTTTGTCCCCGGCTTCCCGAACACAATCGGCCCAGTTTCGTAATCCAGAACATTGCCGTCCCGGTCCACCCGCTTGCCGTTCGACTCCATATCCAGCTGCTGCAGGTAGGCAATAAAGCTATGCAAATACTGATCGTACGGCGCCACCGTTACCGCAGGAAAGTCACAGAAATTGCGATGCCACACCCCCACCATCCCGAACAAAACAGGAAGATTTTTCTCCAAAGGCGCCGCGCAGAAATGCCTGTCCATTTCCCGCGCCCCGGCCAGCATGGCCGAGAAATTATCAAATCCAACGGAAATGCACACAGGAAGACCGATCGCCGACCAGATCGAATAGCGACCGCCAACCCAGTCCCACATCGGGAAGATCGACTCATCGTCCATCCCGAAACGCCGCGCTTCATCCGTATTCGCCGTAATCGCAACAAAATGCGCATCGACATCCGGTCGTCCCAGCTTTTCTTCCAGCCAGGCCCGCGCAGACCGTGCATTCGTCATCGTCTCCTGCGTGGTAAAGGACTTAGACGTAACAATAAACAACGTCTTCTCCGGCTTTACAGCCAGCAAAGCCTCGGCAAGATCAGTAGAATCGACATTCGAGACAAAATGCATCTTGATATCCCGGTCACAAAACGCTTTAAGCGCCTCACAAGCCATATATGCACCAAGATCAGACCCGCCGATCCCGATATTGACGATATGGGTGAATTTCTTCTCAGCCCGAATCTTGTCGCTAAACGCTTGCATCCGTCCCAGAACCCCATGAATCTCCGGGATAATATCAACGCCGTTCAGATCCAGAGACTCGCGCGCATCCATCCGCAGAGCCGTATGTAAAACCGCCCGGTTCTCGGTATTGTTCACCGGCTCTCCGGCAAACATCCGGTCACGCGCCCCCTCAACATCGCAGGCTTTCGCCAGCGAGAGCAACGCTGACATCACATCATTCGTAATCGAAGTTTTGGAATAATCCATCATGATCCCGTCAAAGGCTGCATGGAAAGCCTCATAACGTTTCGGGTCCTGATCGAACAACGCTGCAATGGACTGGTCTTTCAAACCCTTCGCCTGTTCCTCCAACCTCTTCCATTCGGGCATATCAGTGCGAGACATAGGGCGCTCTTGTCTTTGCGGTAACATAAATCGTACTCCTCATCGTGTGGCAACTCGCATTCTAATAGGCGCACGAGAAAAGACAAGCAATCTATACTCATTCAACATTCGGCAAAGCCTCGACGATCGTCGCATCTTTTGCATCCGGCGGATTTCCAACCAAAATAGTCGTGAAATCCTTTGTATTCAAAAGACGTTTTGAAATCGACTGGACATCTTCTTTTGTGACGGCATTAATCCGCTCTGCACGCTGATCCAGATAATCGATCGGCAGTCTCTCAAGCTGCAGCGTCATCAGCAGCCCGGCAATCGAATCAGTCGACGTCAGCGCTAGCGGCAACGAACCGATCAAATAAGACTTCGCATCCGAAAGCTCCTTGTCGCTCACCAGAGTATCCTTCATCTTGTCCCACTCCTGTGAAATAAGGGAAAGCACCTCTGCCGTATTCTCATTCGCTGTCGAGGTTGAGACCTGCAACGTGTTCGTATCCACATAAGTCTGCAAATACGTATAAATCCCATACGTCAGTCCGCGCTTTTCCCGCACTTCATCCATCAAACGAGACCCAAACCCCGAGGAGCCAAGAATAAAATTCATCACCTGCGCCGTCTCATAATCCGGGTCGGTCCTTTCCAGCCCCGGCTGGGCAATCTCGATCATTGTCTGCGGAATATCCTGCTTATAAAGATAAGTCGCCCCGGCATTCTTCAGGCTAAACGGCTCATCGTCCATCAGATTCCCTTCCGGCATCCCGCCGAAAACATCGTCCAGAAGCGTGCTAAGCTCATCCGGCGTCATATCGCCGGCCACACTCACCACCAGAGCCTTGCGCCCCAACGTCTTATGAAAAGCCTTTAAATCCTCCGCCGTAATCGTCTTCAGGCTCGAGAGCGTCCCGCCGCTGTTCAGCGCATAAGGAGTTCCGTCAAAAATCTTGTCATTCTGCAGCCGCGCCGCCATCCAGTCCGGGTCCATCAACGCCGACTTGATCCGGCTTTCATTGGAAACGCGCATCCGCTGCAAAGGTTCCGCGTCGAACCGCGGGCTCATCAAAGCTATCTTCAGCAATGCAAACGCCCGCGTCTTGTTCCGGCTCAACGTCTTGACGTTCCCTCCGAAATTATCCCGGTCCGCTGAAAAACGCAGCGTAATCGACAAATCCTGCAATTCCTTCTGGAACGCCTGACTGTCAAGATCGCCAGCCCCTTCATCCATCGTATTCGACGCAAGCCGAGCGAGGCCCTGTTTTTCAATCCCGTCATTCTTGCTTCCCGCATCCCGGAACGCAAATTTCAGCGCAATCACCGGAATAGAGTGATCCTCCACCAGCCATGCCGTTAAACCGCCTTTACTGCGAACCTCCTGAATATCAAGCCCCTTGGCATTCGCCGCGTTAGAGAAGAGGAGGGCAACACAAAAAAGCAAAAAACCGATTTGTCTCATTACCGTATCTCCCCTTGCATCTCACTTGCGCCGCCCATGGCATCCAAGCCCTGATCATCGCCGCCTTCCTTAGGCAGTAAATAGCCCGTCACCGGTGGAATTTTGGCCGGCGCATCAGGGTTCAAAAAGCGCTTTGCCACATCCTGCACCTGATCCGCGCTGACCATCTCGATATCCCGCGGCCAATATTCAATATCGTCCAGCGTCGATCCGGTAATCAGCCCGTACCCGATTGTCATGGCCGGACCGGACAAACTGTCCCGCGCATAAATCGCATCCGCCTGCATCCGCGTCACAGCATCCTTGAGCTCATCTGCACGAACACCCTCGGCAATCAATTTGCGAAGCTCATCATCAACTGCCGCTTCAACATCCTGCAAAACATTCCCCTCGGCAGGAACGCCGGCAATCCAGACCGTTGCATCATCCCACGCATTTCCCGAATAGGAGATGGAAATAGAACTTGCAACTTTGCCTTCAACCACCAGATCCTTATAGAGCCGCGACGTCGCACCGCCCCCCATAATCTCCTCCAGCACCTCAAGTGCCAGAGAATCCTGCTTGTTCTGCCGTGCGGAAGGAACCCTGTACCCCCGCTGAAACGAAGGCTCACGAATAGACGAGTGGGCAAGCGTAACACTCATCTGCGCTACAAACGGCGGTGAGACCGTCCGTATGCGCTCCGGCACTTTCGCAGAAGGAATCTTCCCGTAAGTCTTCTGCGCCAGCGCCAGAACCTCCGGCCCCGTCACATCGCCGGAAACGACAAGAATCGCATTATTCGGCTCATACCAGAGATCGTAAAACGCCTTCTCGTCATCCCACGTCAAACCTTCCATCTCATGCAGCCACCCGATCACAGGAATCCCGTAAGGATGATTAACAAACAAAGCGGCATTAAGCTGCTCGTCCATCTGCGCCCGTGGGTCGTTATCCGTCCGCTGCCGCCGCTCCTCCAGAATAACCTTGTTCTCGGAAACAACCTCGTCCGCAGGCGGCGACATGCCGCGCATCCGCCCGGCTTCCATCGTCATCACCGTCTCAAGCTGGTCCGAAGCCACCGACTGGTAATACGCCGTATAGTCCTGAGATGTAAACGCATTATCCTTCCCGCCAAGACTGCGCACAATCTTCGAAAAATCCCCCGGCGCAATATCCCCGAATGCCTCGGAGGTCTGCCCCTTGAACATCAGATGCTCCATAAAATGAGCCATCCCTGATTTTCCCGGCTGCTCCTCCGCCGCCCCGACCCTGTACCAGATCATATGCGTCACCACAGGCGCCCTGTGATTTTCAACCACCACAACCTGCAACCCGTTATCGAGCATATAGGACTGCGCATTGAAAACCTTCTCCGGCGTCTGCACAGCGCCCGTATCCTTCGCAAAGGAAGGGCAGGGGAGCAACAGCAAAAAGAGAGCAAAAAGAACGGAAAGACGCATAAACCTACTCCTCCACGCTCGGCGTTTCGCCTTCCGTCACCGGCTTGCCTTCTTCCTTGTTCTTTTTCAACCGCTCAACCTCTGCCTTCGGATCCACAACCGAAGCCGGCGGTACATATGTCTTCCCGCCAATCCCGAGTAGCTTCTCGGATACAGGCTTATTGCGCTGGTTAAGTTCCTCAGTCTCCCGATCAATTGTCGCCCGGATCGAGGGGTCAGTCTGCGCAGCCCCCGCTTGCCTCAAAAATGCATCTTCTCCGGAGCTTTTTTCGTGCACCTCTTTCACAGAAGCCTCAGTCCCGAAAACAGCTTGCTCCGCCTGCACAATCGGTGCTTGCTCCTGCGGTCTCGGCGCGCCCGGAGTTGGTGGCGGCAAAGCCATCCCCGGTGGCATGGCCAAAGGCGCATGCTTGATCACCATAAACTCATCCGGCGCTGACTTCTCCAGCCCAAGCTGCTTTTTCACACCGGAACATCCACTCAGCAAAACTGTACAAACAGCCGCCGTCACCAGAAATGAAAATTTTCGATCCATATCGTTCACCTTTTTGTATAAAGCCCAAATCTCTTTAGAAAACGCTTCCGCTCCTCAGTACGGTTCTTGATCCGCGTCTTGAGTTCTTTCTTTCGCTTAAAGTCCGTAATCGCCAGCGCAAAAATCAGACCGCCAACCCCGAGGACAACCGCACTGTCCGCCACATTAAACGCCGGGTAATGCCAACTGCCCAGATGAAAGTCCAGAAAATCGATCACCGCCTTGAACCGCAGCCTGTCAATCACATTCCCGATCGCTCCGCCAATCACCAGCGCATAACAAAAGCGGTGAATATTCTCCCGCGCCCCCACCAGCCAGACCGTAAACAATCCTGCAATCCCCAGCGCCAGAGCCACCAGTATATAAGGCGCATAAGGCCCGGCCTGAGCCATCATCCCAAAGCTGACCCCGGTATTCCAGACCATCACAAAATTAAAGAAATCAAAAACCTCGATATGCGCAAACGGCAAACGCGCAGGCTGATCCGCATACCAGCTCAAAAAATCAAGGCTCCCCTGCGTATCCCCGAAAATCCGCGGGCGAATCATATACTCCGTAACCCCCCATTTCGAAAGCTGATCCAGCAAAACCACAATCCCGGAAAACCCCAGCCACGCCAGAATGCGCAGAGTTTTCTTACGTTTACGCTTCAAAAGATGCGCATCCGCTTTATCGTTAAGCTCCTGGATTTCCTCCCGAGAGAGTGTCATCGTAATCGCCGCTTTCACCTTTGGCATTGAATAGAAGCGATAGCCTAACCGTTTCACCGCCGCAATCAAGTTTGTTTTTGTGAATTTTGCGCCTTCCTTTCCCGCAATCGAGGGGATAGTGTAGGCCACTATGGACGCAATACAGATATACCGCAGCCTTGTGAACATCCCGCCGACCGCAAAAGGCGCAGTCGTCGCGATTGGAAATTTCGACGGTGTCCATCGTGGCCATCAGGCGCTTTTAAAACAGGCCGGAGACATCGCCAATGATCGCGGCACAAGACTGGCCGTCCTCACCTTCGAGCCGCACCCCAAAGAACTTTTCCGCCCCGACGAACCCCCAAGCCGCATTACGCCCGCCGCCCTCAAGGAGGAGCGTCTGGCAGCCGAAGGCGTCGATATCGTCTTCTCACTCCCGTTCAACTGGGACTTCGCAAGCATGAGCGCCGAAGACTTCGTGAAAAAAATTCTGCAAGACGCACTCGGCGCCGCCCACGTTGTCGTCGGTTTCGACTTCCATTTTGGCCAGCTCCGCAAAGGCACCCCCCAAACCATCAAGGATGCAGGCATTCCTGTCGCCGTCACCGAAGAAGTCGTCGCATCCGGTGGCGAAGAAATATCCTCATCCCGCATCCGCCAGCATTTGCGCCGGGGCGAGATCGAACAGGCCAGGCAGCTCCTCGGCTGGGGCTGGGAACTAAGCGGCGAAGTCATCCGCGGAGACCAAAGAGGCCGGGAGCTTGGCTACCCCACCGCCAACATGAACCTCGAAAACATCGTCCACCCGGCCTACGGTGTATACGCCGCCCGCGTTCAAATCGAAGGGGAAACCGTCTGGCGTCAGGCCGCCGTCAACATCGGTATTCGTCCGATGTTCGAAATCAAAATCGCTCAGGTCGAGACCCACATTTTCGACTTTAATAAAGAGATCTACGGTAAAACTTTGCGCATCAAACCGATCCGCCGCCTGCGCAGCGAAGCAAGATTCGCAACGCTGGACGAACTGATCGCGCAAATGGGCAAAGACTGCGATCTCGCCCGCGACATTCTCTCAACCGAATAACCTTGAAAACATATGGAGTCTCAAATGAAAACTGGCGATAAAATCCCGGAAATAAATCTGAAAAGAATAGGGGAGAACGGCATGGAAGAAATCAACATGGCCGAGTACATCAAGGCCAAAAAGGTCATCCTCTTTGCTGTACCCGGAGCGTTCACACCCTCTTGCGACCAGAAACACCTCCCCGGATACGTCTCAAGAGCCGAAGAAATCAAAGGACTGGGCATCGACGAAATCATCTGCATCGCCGTCAACGACCCTTTCGTCATGAAAGCATGGGGCGAATCGGCTGGTGCAACCGGCAAAGTGACCATGCTCCCCGACGGCAACGCTATGTTCACAAAGGCTGCCGGCATGGACGTAGACCTGAGCGCCGCAGGTCTCGGCACCCGCTCCAAACGCTACAGCGCGCTCATCGAAAACGGGATTGTCAAAAAGCTGAACGTCGAAGAATCCCCCGGCAACGTCGATCTCTCCAGCGCAGACACCTGTACAGCCTGGCTGAAATAAAGTCTGGCAAGGCGCCATCATGCAGGTCTTCCTCTCACTGGTTTTCAATCTCCTGCCGCTCTACCTCTTGATCGGGGTAGGGTGGTTCGCGGGCCGCTTCCTACATGTCGACCGCCAGAGCCTTGGCGCACTTGCCATTTATATCCTGATGCCCGTCACCGTTTTCGGTTTTGTCGCACATCTCGAGTTCCAGCCCTCCTTCATCGTTCTGCCCATCGTGATCTTCACAATCAGCGCCATCGTAGGTCTGAGCTTCCTCAAGCTCGGCAAAAAAATATACGGAGATGCTCAGGCCAACCTGATGGCCATGTGCGCATCAATGGGCAATACAGGATATTTCGGCCTCCCTCTCGTGCTCCTGTTCTTCACACAGGAACAAGTCGCCATATACATTTTCATGATGCTCGGCGGCTCCGTCTACGAAGCCACCATCGGATACTATATGGCCGCTCGAGGCGCATTCGATGTCCGTACCAGTCTCAGGAAAATCATCAGATTCCCCGCCATCTACGCCATCGCCGCCGGAATGAGCGCCAACGCCCTGCACCTCGATCTTCCCGAAACCTTCTGGACCTACTGGGCCTACTTCAAAGGAGCCTACGTGGTCATCGGCATGATGATCATCGGCGCGGCGCTCTCCAAAGTCCAGAAACTTGTTTTCGGCCCAAGATTCGTAACGCTCACATTTTCCGGGAAATTTATAGCATTTCCGCTATTATCTATTGCATTCGTGGTATGCGATAATCACATAACGCACTGGTTCAACGAAAATATCCATAACCTTCTGATTATGATGTCGATTGTCCCGCCAGCCGCCAACGTCGCTGCCTTCGCGGCGCAAATGAATCTGGAACCCGAAAAAGCCGCCACAACCATCCTCGCCGGAACCCTGTTCGCGCTGCTCTACATCCCATTGATAACATGGGCAATTGGCCTTTCTTAACACTGCCTCGAGTTATGCAAAAAACGCATGGCTTTAATGTATAATTAGCACTTGCAATATACACTCAAAGGGATTACATAACGGCACCCTTTAAGGGTGAACCACGGGAAAGGTAAAGAAATGACAAGACAAAAATCAACAGATGCATTTGCTGACGCTAGCGGTAGCACTCCGCACAAAAAAGCGAACGAGAATCAACCGAAAAAGTCGGAACAGGGAGAGCCGCGGGGGCAACAGCATCAGCCCGATCGTCAGACTTCGGTAATACAGCAGCAGCTGCAGCAGCTGCAAACGTAAAAAGAGACTTCCTGTTCCCCAAAAAACAGGCGCACCCCACAGCGCCTGTTTTTTTATGCCCGCAAAACGGCCCGCCCCCTTGCGCTTTTGCGAAAAAGCACTAGATTGCGAGGGGACCGACAAAAGAACTGAAAGACGGGCGATAAAACCATGAGCGACAAAGACAAGACAGCGGAAGACCGTTACCGCGAAAGCGTCTTCCTCCCCAAAACCGATTTCCCAATGCGCGGCGGCCTGCCGCAAAAAGAGCCCGAAATTCTTCAGAACTGGTCGGACACCAACCTGTACGCCCAGATGCGGGCGAGCGGAGCAGGCAAGCCCAAATACGTCCTCCACGACGGCCCGCCATACGCCAACGGCAACATCCACATGGGCCACGCCGTCAACAAAATCCTCAAGGACGTAATCGTCAAATCCTTCGCCATGAGCGGCTTCGACGCGCCCTACGTGCCGGGCTGGGACTGCCACGGCCTCCCGATCGAATGGAAGATCGAGGAGCAATACCGCGCCGCCGGCAAGGACAAGGATGAAGTTGATATTCTCGCCTTCCGCGAGGAGTGCCGCAAATTCGCTCAAAGCTGGGTCGATACCCAAAGCACGCAGTTCCAGCGCCTCGGCGTCACCGGCGATTGGGAGAACCCCTACCGCACCATGACCAACCGCGCCGAAAGCAAGATTGTTCAGGAAATCCACAAATTCGCTATGAACGGCGGTCTATACAAAGGCCTACGCCCTGTCATGTGGTCAACAGTCGAAAAAACCGCGCTCGCCGAAGCCGAAGTTGAGTATAAGGAACACAAATCCATTACCGTCTGGGTAAAATTCCCGGTAGTTGATGCTGTTGGTGGAACTTTACACCAACTAGTTGGTGGAGAATTTACAGGTTACGATAAGCCAGCATCCATAGTCATATGGACTACTACTCCCTGGACAATACCTTCAAATAGGGCGATTGCGTGTAATGAAGATTTAACTTATATCGTTTTTGAAGTTGAAGAGATAGAAGAGGGAAGTAGTGCAGAAGTCGGCGAAAGGCTGATTGTTGCAGAAAATTTGTTACAGAGATTCCTTGAAGAAGTAAGGATACGGAGAGTTCATAGAATTTCATCGTGGCCGGGTCATATGCTTGTTAGGCATGATTTGGCGGTTAAGAATATTCAAAATGGAATATTTGGAGGTATTACTTGTGCTCACCCACTTCGTGGAAAAGGGTATGATTTTGATGTTCCCGTACTATCTGGAGAATTTGTGACAGATGAAGCAGGAACAGGGTTTGTTCATATTGCGCCTGGGCATGGAGAAGATGATTTTTTACTCGGAAAAGTCCATAATTTAGAAGTCACCGATAACGTCACCGACGACGGCAAGTTCCGCCCGCACGTCCCGCTTTTTGCGGGTCTTGAGGTCTACACTCAGGATGGTAAGCTCGGCGAAGGCAACTTCGCCGTCTTGCGCGAACTGGCCGATGCCGAAAACCTTCTCGCCAAAGGCAGTCTCAAACACGACTACCCGCACTCATGGCGCTCCAAAGCACCCGTGATTTTCCGCACCACCCCCCAATGGTTCATCGCCATGGACGGGGAAGGGGATATCCGCAAAAAAGCTCTCAAAGCCATCAGCGACACTGCCTGGCATCCGGCCAAAGGCGAAGCCCGCATCACCGCGATGATCGCCAACCGCCCCGACTGGTGCATCTCCCGCCAGCGCGCATGGGGTGTGCCCATCGCCCTGTTCCTGAACAAGGACACCGGCGAAGTCCTGATTGATGACGCTGTCTTTGCCCGCATCGCCGACTATTTCGAAGCCGAAGGCGCCGACGCATGGTGGGCGAGGGAAGCACAAGACTTCCTCGGCGATAAATATAAGGCCGAGGATTACACGCAAGTCTTCGACATCGTCGACGTCTGGTTCGAATCCGGCTCTACCCACGCCTTTGTGGTGGGAGACACCCAAACATGGCCGTGCTTTGACGGTGTTGAACAAATCGACCTCTACCTCGAAGGCTCAGACCAGCACCGCGGCTGGTTCCATTCCTCCCTACTGGAATGCACCGGCACACGCGGCCATGCGCCCTATAAAAACGTCCTGACCCACGGTTTCGTGCTGGATGAAAAGGGCTACAAAATGTCGAAATCCCTCGGCAACGTCGTCGATCCACTCAAGATGATGGATACCTACGGCGCCGACATCATTCGTCTGTGGGTGATGCTTTCCGATTACGCCGAGGACATCCGCATCGGGAATGACACGCTAAAAACCACCGGCGACCTCTACCGCCGCATCCGCAATACCCTGCGCTTCCTCCTCGGTGCGCTGGAAGGTTTTACGCCTGAAGAGCGCGTTGATCTGACGGACAAGAATTTGCCGGAACTCGAACGCTACATGCTCCATAAACTTTCGGAGATGGACGGTTTCGTGCGCGAGAGCATCACCGGATACGAATTCGGTAAACTCGCCAAAGCCCTGCACGATTTCTGCAACGAAGACCTCTCGGCCTTCTACTTCGATATCCGCAAGGACAGCCTCTACTGCGACCGCCCGGACTCACTTGAGCGCCGCGCCTGCCGCACGGTGATGGCGGAAATCTTTAGCTGCCTGTCCGCTTGGCTTGCCCCCATCCTCGCCTTCACCACCGAAGAAGCCTGGAGCTACCGTCCACAGGGCATCTATAAAGACGCAATCAGTATCCACCTGCGCGAATTCCCGCAAGTTTCGCAAAGTTGGAAGGACAACGCGCTCGCAGAGAAATGGGAAGAAATCCTTGAGGCTCGCGCCGCCGTTCTCGCTGCAATCGAGCCGATGCGCGCAAGCAAAGAGTTGGGCTCTTCACTGGAGGCATCTGCAACCCTGACAACACTGTCTGATAATGTTCTTTCCATGAAAGAAGATCTGGCCGACATCTGCATCGTATCTGCTGTTGAAGCGAAAAAGGGCGAGCAGGGGGTTCAGATCCAAAAAGCCTCCGGCCACAAATGCGCCCGTTGCTGGAAAGTTCTGCCGGAAGTCACTGAAAAAGAGCCGCTATGCAATCGCTGTGCTGACGCCGTAGAGGCATTCGAAAAAACCAGCAAAGCTGCTTGATACAACCCCTTACCCGCTCGTGCTAAAGCCTGACGGCTGAAGCGCCGCTGCCCTCTCCCTTAAGGGAGAGGGAGGGGACCCGGAGAAGCCGGGGAGGGTGAGGGCTTTCTCACTTCTTCTGCCGATGCAGCCAGTCATTGATGTGGGGTTGTCCGTATTTTTCCTCATACTTCTCAAAATACTGCTGATGATAGCCTTCCGCCTCCCAGAACGTCGCCGAAGGCTCCAATGTCGTTACAATGGGCGCCTTGTAAACATGCGAGGTGTTCACCTCATCAATGACCTCCTGCGCAATCTGCTTTTCCTCTGGCGTTGTGTAGAAGATAGCCGAACGGTACTGCGTGCCGACATCCGCGCCCTGACGGTTAAGCTGCGTTGGGTCGTGCGCCTTGGTCAGGAAGAAGGTGATCAGATCGCGGTAGGAAATAATCTTCGGGTCATAAGTCACCTCAACCGCTTCCGCATGCCCGGATTTGCTGTCGTGCGTATCTTCATATTTCGGGTTGTCAACGTGCCCGCCCGTATATCCCACGCGCGTATACAGAACGCCGTCCAGCCCGCGATATTCGCTTTCCGTACACCAGAAGCACCCGCCCGCCAGAACGGCAATAGGATACCCGTCAGGTTTGTGATCCATCAGCATCTCTCCTTTTTCGCGCGGAAGCGCTGTAACCGCTAGAAGCGCGCGGGGTTGCAAAAGAAGGACGGAAACGCCAGCCAGAATGATGATCGCAAATATAAAAAAAGCAATGCGCATATATTCCCTCTTTTCCTTTTTTTGAGTTACAATAATTCTCAAGTACTCATTCGCAAGGTTACGGCATAATGTTTCTCTGGCCATCGAAAAAAAAATCATTCCCGCCAAACTCCGAGGCGCGGCACAAGGGCGCAAAGCCGTCCATCATCCTGATTCACTATACGGGTATGGAAGATCCGTTAATGGCTTTTGAGCGCCTGAACGACCCGTTAAGTAAGGTCAGCGCACATTATATGATCGATACTGACGGTTGCCTGCACGATATCGTTCCCGAGGAGTTCCGGGCATGGCACGCCGGTGTGTCGTACTGGGACCGGGAAACGGACATCAATTCACACTCGATCGGGATTGAGCTGGATAATCCCGGGCACGAGTTCGGCTACCGTGCTTTCCCGCAAGAGCAAATGGATAGCCTGCTCAAGCTCTGCCGCGAAATCATGGCGCGCCATGAAATTAAGCATGTTCTGGGGCATTCCGATGTTGCTCCCGAGCGCAAGACCGACCCCGGCGAACTGTTCGACTGGAAATGGATGGCGGCGCACGGTGTCGGACTTTGGCCGGATATAACGCCCGAGGATGAGGAAAATGCTGTCGTCATCGCCAGAAATGACTTCGATGCCATGAAGCTCTTTCATAAATTCGGCTATCAGCCCGCAGCCGCCTCCGTCGATATTGTCACCGCCTTCCACCGCCACTATTACCCGCAGCGCTTTGAGGAAGGAAAGGAAGGGCAGGTCTGCGAGCAGACGATCGCACGCCTTTTATCTCTCATGCGTCAGGTTGGTAAGAAGCCGTAAAGCTTGCATTTTGGAAGCAAAAAGCGCATCCTCCCCGCGGCTGGAAAATCGGATGGCCGCTGCGTCCCTTGCGGGCGGAGAGGAAAGTCCGGGCTTCACGGAAAAACGGCGCCGGGTAACGCCCGGGCAGGGTAACCTGACGGAAAGTGCTGAAGAAATTCAAACCGCCGATGGCCCGAGAGGGCACAGGTAAGGGTGAGAAGGTGCGGTAAGAGCGCACCGCGCGTCTGGCAACAGAGGCGGCATGGTAAACCCCGCCGGAAGCAAAACCAAATAGGCGCTCCGCTATGGTGCTTTTCCGCACCGGAGCGCGGGTCGGTTGCTCGAGGTGTTTGGTAACAAGCGCCCTAGATGAATGGCCATCTCCGATTTATCGGAACAGAACCCGGCTTACAGATTTTCCAGCCTGTTTTCTAAAACGTTCGTACGAAGCATTCCAGAAAAACGAAAACCGCCCGGTAATGTCCAGGCGGTTTCCTGTTGCCCCTTGTAAAGGCCAGTGGACTTAAGAGTATCGGTTTGTCAGAACTGAAAATCTGACTTCTCTCTCGTCTTTGGCGGTCATAACGCAGGAATAAAGTATTGTTCCTAAGTAGAGACCTCCATTCACGGCCATAACAAGCAATAGTAGTGTCATTAACATTTTTAATCTCCCCACACACACGCTAATAACGTTCACTTGCTTTGATGAATTATGACTAACATATAAAAATATTGTAGCGCAACAAATTTTTTATGTAATTATAGCATGTTACAGCATTCACCTAAGAAATACGCGGGTTTCAGAAGAAAAAAAATTTTATATTCAAAAAATCGCAAAGTAATCGCATGAATAAAATAACACATATTATACATAATAAATAAACGACTACTATTACGCAACCTTAAATGGAGTGAATAAAAAATGCAATTTAGCGGAAAAGATAGGTTTGGAGCCTCAGGAGGGAAGGGTGCATCAAAATAGTCTCGATTTTTAATTTGAAAAGAAAGAGGTCATGATTATTATCAACAGAGTTATCCACATATTTATTCACAAAATAAAATATATGTTATTTATTAGGATATTATGCTGAGTTCTTATTGACGGCCCAAATAAACCCATGCTATCCCATAAATATCCATATCGTGTCACGTCAGGGCACGGATGGTGGTCTTTTGCCGGGGGCGAGAAGGTCCTCGGGTGTTCCGAACTTTGTGTGGCTGGGCTGCGATGGCATTATTTTTGTCAACCTATACAAATAAGGTCGATAAGAAGGGGCGGGTTTCCGTCCCGGCAAGCTTCCGCGCGGCTTTGGCGGAGCAGTTGGTGCAGGGTATTGTTGTCTTTTGCTCCCACCAGCATGACTGCCTCGAAGGGTTTGATTGGGCAAAGATGGATGAAATCGGGGATCGTCTCGATCACTACGATCTTTTTTCGGATGATCAGGATGATCTGGCGACTACTGTTTTCGGGGAAAGTGTCCAGTTATTCTTTGATGGGGAGGGGCGCGTGGTTTTGCCTGCAGACCTCATGGAGGCTGCCGGGATAGGCGAGAGTGCGACGTTTGTTGGTCTTGGGCGTAAGTTTCAGATCTGGTCGCCTGATCGTTTTGAGGAGCGCAAAAATAGGGCGCGCGCCGCCGTGCGTGACAAGGGGCTGACGGTGCCCAAGGGCGGGGAGGGGCGTTCATGATGCAGGTATCTGTCTGTCGCGAGCAATCGCCTCATGCCCCTGTGATGTTGCCGGAAGTTCTGGAGGCGCTCTGTCCGCAAGAAGGTGAGGTCTACGTTGATGGGACGTTCGGTGCGGGCGGATACACGCGCGGCATTTTAAACTCTGCGGATTGTAAAGTGTATGCCATAGACCGTGATCCGGGCGCAAAGGAGCGCGGCGCTAAAATCGAAGAAGAGTATAAGGGGCGCTTCACCTTTATGCGCGGATGTTTTGGTGATGTTGCGGCGTTGCTCGAAAAAGAGGGGCGAGGCCAGGTGGATGGGTTTGTTCTTGATCTCGGTGTTTCATCCATGCAGCTCGATGAGGCAGATCGTGGCTTTTCTTTCCGCTTTGACGGTCCTCTGGATATGCGCATGGATAGCGCGGGAGATGGTGAGACTGCGGCAGATATTGTAAACACATACGAAGAAGGGCCGTTAGCCGATCTGATTTACCGTTACGGTGAGGAGCGCTGCTCTCGCCGCGTAGCGAAAAAGATCGTTGCGCGCCGCGCTGTGCAAAAATTTAAAACCACACTGGATCTTGCGGATGTCATTCGCGAAGCCGTGCCGCGCTCCCCAAAAGATAAAAACGATCCGGCAACCCGCACCTTTCAGGCGCTCCGTATTGCGGTTAACGATGAGCTGGGGGAGTTGGAGCGCGCGCTCGAAGCTTCCATTCATATACTAAAGCCCGGTGGTCGGCTGGTCGTTGTCTCCTTCCATTCGCTGGAAGATGGTCTGGTGAAATCGTTTATGCGCGAAAAGTCCGGCGCTGCGCCGGCTGCATCGCGTCATATGCCTATGGGGGCGCAAAGCTTTGCGCCCGCTTTGTTCGAGCAAAAAATGCGCCGCGCGGTAAAGCCATCGGACGGAGAGGTGAGGATAAACGCAAGGGCCCGCTCTGCGCGGCTACGCGTGGCGGTGCGAACAAATGCATCTGTGAAGGGGGTGGCGTAACATGAAGAAATATTGGTTCCGTCATATCCTTGCGCTTGCCTTTGCAATCGTCAGCGGCATCACCCTGATGCGCACCAGTCATGAAGTACAGCGCACGGAGCGTGAAATTGCAGCCCTCGAGCGGGAGGAGCGTGCAGAACGTGAAGAAATTCGCGTCCTGAATGCGGAGTGGGCTTACCTCAATCGCCCGGAACGCCTCGAGGCTCTGGCTGCGCAGTATCTGGAGCTTGTTCCGCCCGGCGCGGATCAGATGATTTCAAGTGTCAAGGATATCCCGGATGAAGATATCGTCCCGCCAATCCCGCCGTCGCTCCCGGCGTCTGTCGCGCGCGTGCGTGAAATTTCCTACACCGTTCCATCCGCTGCGCAAGGGGGTAATCAATGATCCTGAGGCAAATGCGCCGCAACGCTATTCGGATTGAAGGGGAGCACAGCGCTGCTCTGGAGCGCGCGCGTGGTCGCCTTGTCCTGCTGGGGATGGTGTTTGCGCTGGCCTATGCGGTCATCGCCGTGCGTGTTTTTGATCTCGCCGTTCTGCAAGGGGATGTCCCGCGCATGGAAGGGGAAGTTGTGGCGGCCGATGAGGGGTTGCAAGAAAAAGAGCAGGTAGCATCCATTCGTCGTGGTGACATTTATGACCGCAACGGGGAGTTGTTGGCGACGACGCTCAAGGCGGCCTCTTTGTACGCTGACCCGGCGCTGATATTGGAGCCGCAAAAAGTAACACAGCGCCTTGCAAGAATTTTCCCGGATCTTGATCAGGCGCAAACGCTCAAGGATCTGGAAGGCGCTCGCCGCTTCGCCTGGATCCGCCGCGGGATCACACCCGATCAGCAGCAGGAAATTCTGGCGCTCGGCGAGCCGGGGCTTGGCTTTGAATACGAAGATACCCGCATTTACCCGCAAGGAGCCTTGGCGACGCATCTTGTCGGGTACGCGGACCGCGATGGAAACGGTCTGGCCGGGGTCGAGCGCAGCTATCAGGATGTTCTGGCCACTGGAAACGATTTGCACCTGACCCTCGATCTTCGCCTTCAGCACGCCCTGCGCCGGGAACTGGGGGCAGCCGTGCAGGAGTTTCAGGCAATCGGCGCGGCGGGCGTTATCCTCGATGCCCAGACCGGAGAAGTTCTGGCGGGCGTCTCGCTGCCGGATTTTGATATCAACAAAGCCGGAAGCGCAACTGATGAGCAGGAATTCTCGCGCCTGACTCTCGGCGTCTATGAGCTTGGCTCCATGTTCAAGATTTTCTCGACCGCCGCGTTGCTTGAAACGGTGAACGGCTCGCTTGGTCAGACCTTTGATGCGACAAAACCAATCCGCATTGGCCGCTTTTCAATCAATGATTATCACGCGCAAAAGCGTGTCCTGACGGTCCCGGAAGTCTTCATGTATTCCTCAAACATCGGTGCAGCTCTGATGGGTAAGACGGTTGGCACGGAAAAACTCCGGGCGTTTTACCGTGATCTCGGCCTGATCGATCCGCTGAAGTTTGATGTGCGTGAAATCGGCTCTCCCGAAGTGCCGCATCCTTGGCGGGAGGCCAGCACACTGACGGCCTCGTACGGGCACGGTATTTCAACAACGCCGCTACAACTTGCAAGTGCGGCTGCAAGCGTTGTGAATGGCGGGTTCCTCGTTCAGCCAAAACTGGTGGCGCAGCAAGATAATTCAGGCGAGCCGGAAAAGAAAGTCCGCGTGATCTCTCAAGAAAATTCCGAAAAGATGCGCGCCCTCTGGCGTCTTGTTGTCACGCAAGGAACAGCCAAAAACGCAGACGTGCCGGGGTATGACATCGGCGGAAAAACCGGAACGGCAGAAAAGGTCGGAGCCCGCGGCGGCTATGACCGCAAGCGCCTGATTTCCTCTTTCGTTGGCGCATTCCCGATGAATGACCCGAAATACGTGGTGATGATCATGGTCGATGAGCCCAAGGGCAATAAAAAGACCTATGGCTACGCAACCGCCGGATGGGTCGCGGCACCAGTCATGGCCAAAGTTGTCACATCAATGGCATCCATCCTCGGTATCCCGGCGGATGCCTACGATCCGGCCAAGGATATCGTATACAATCTCGATCGGTATATTCATGATCCCAAGCACAAGAAGGGGAAGACGCTTGTCTCTTATCATGAGTAAATCCCCCGCTGCACAAACAGACATCAGAAGGTTCGCCGGTCTCACACAAGACAGCCGAACCGTAAAGCCCGGCTACCTCTTCGCAGCCTTTCCCGGGGCATCCGACGATGGTCGTGAGTATATCCCGCAAGCCCTCGGCGCCGGAGCAAGCGCAATCCTCGCCAAAATAGGAACAAAGTTGCCTGCCGGTAGTACAGCAGAACTGATCGAATCCGGTAATCCACGCCGCGCATTCGCCCAGATGGCCGCTGAGTTCTACGGGGAGCAGCCAGAGCGCATCGTTGCTGTCACCGGAACGAACGGCAAAAGCTCCACCGTCTATTTCGCGCAGCAGCTCTGGCAGGCGCTCGGTGAAAAATCAGCATTCCTCGGCACGCTCGGTGTTGGTCTCAAAGGTGCCATAACCGCCGGGTCCATGACCACCCCTGATCCCGTCAAGCTGCACGAAGCCCTTGCACAGCTGGTCCGGGAGGAGGGTATAACCCATCTGGCGATGGAGGCCTCCTCACATGGCCTCGAACAATACCGGCTGGATGGCGTAAAACTCGGCGCAGCAGGCTTCACCAGCTTCTCTCGCGATCATCTCGACTATCACGAAAACATGGAAGCCTACCTCTCCGCCAAGGCGCGACTTTTCAGTGAGGTCCTGCAAGAGAGCGGCGCAGCCATCCTGAATGCCGATATCCCTGAATTCAAACAACTGGAATCAATATGCCAAAAACGCGGCATAAAAATTATCTCCTACGGCAAAAAGGCCAAAGATATTCGCTTGAAGGATGTAAAAGTCACCGCGCAAGGACAAACATTATCTCTGGAGATAGGCGGGAAAAGCTACAACGTCAATCTCCCGCTCGTCGGCGACTTCCAGGCCATGAATGCGCTATGCGCCCTCGGTCTCGTCTGGGCCGGTGCGCCAGATCGTCTGGAGGACTTGATTAGGGCGCTTGAGACCCTTCAAAGCGTTCCAGGCCGCCTACAGCATGTCGAGATCAAAACAGGCAGCGCCTACGTAGACTATGCACACACGCCGGATGCGCTTGAAACAGTTCTAAAGGCTTTGCGTCCGCACACAAAAGGCAAGCTGATCTGCCTCTTTGGCTGTGGCGGAGACCGTGACACAGGCAAACGCCCGGTCATGGGAGAAATCGCCGCGCGCCTAGCCGACATGGTCATCATCACAGATGACAACCCACGCAGCGAAGAGCCGGCAGCAATCCGCGCCAGCATCCTGCAAGGAGCGGGGAGCGCAGCAAAAATAACCGAAATCGCAGGCCGCCGCGAAGCTATCCGCATGGCCGTAAAAAATATGGGAGAAGCGGATGTTCTGCTCGTCGCCGGAAAAGGCCATGAGCAAGGGCAAATCTTCGCCGATCACACCGACCCGTTCGACGATGTGGACGAAGTCAAAAAATCTAATCTTGCGTATCCAATGTCTTGAGTAAAAGGAGTAAAAAAGACGATGATTCAAAATAACCGCTATTACTGGTCTCACCTCAAAACAAAAACAGTCACAGTCCGCGTTCAGCCAAAAGCAAAAGCGCTGGCACTGGTTTTCCGTGTGAGCAGCGTTATTGATGTCGGAAATGGCCGGCAGACAGTAGTCCTCGATCACGTCGATTTTCCCGCAAGCTATCGTCACCGCGCACGCGCGCAAAAGAACGATTTGGCAATCCCGTTTAAAATGGGTAATCTGGACTTCGTCTACACGTCCCGGGGTAACCCGTCCGTTGATAACGTACAGAACCTCCTGGAAGGACTGTACCAGCAGGCGCAAATCGAGAAAATCGTGCCGGAAGTTGTTTGTCCCGGCGATCTTCTGGTCTTCCGTCAGGAAGGCGCAGGCATGAAAATCAGCATGGTCGAAGCACTGCGAGTCGTCAAAGACACCGGATATAAAACCAAGCGGGCCGAACATGCTCTATAACCTTTTAGCGCCGCTGGCAGGGTCCAGCACGTTTTTTAATCTCTTTAATTACACGACCTTCCGCACCGGTATGGCCGTCATCACGGCATTGATCATATGCTTCCTGATCGCGCCCAAAATGATCCGCTGGCTGAAGAAAAAACAAAAAGAGGGACAGCCGATCCGCGAAGACGGCCCGGAAACTCACTTTTCCAAGGCGGGGACGCCGACAATGGGCGGGCTGATGATCCTGATCTCGGTCTGTATCAGCACACTGCTCTGGGCAAATCTCGCCAACCCGTACATCTGGTGCGCCCTCATCGTCATGGTCGGATACGGCCTGATCGGCTTCGGGGATGATTACCTGAAGCTGACCAAGCGCAACACAAAAGGGCTTTCAGGACGTCTGAAAATCGCCGGGCAGCTCCTGTTCGGAACCATCGCCACGCTGGGCATAATGTACGCACTCCCCCCGGAAATCAGCACGAGCGTCGCCCCGCCATTCTTCAAAAATGTTTTCATCAACCTCTCATGGTTTTTCCTGCCATGGTCGCTTCTTGTAATCATCGGGGCCTCGAACGCCGTCAATCTGACCGACGGGCTGGACGGTCTCGCTATTGTTCCAGTTGCAATCGCCGCCGCCTGCTTTGGCCTGATCGCCTATCTCGTAGGCCGTGTCGACTTCGCAGCCTACCTCTTCGTGCCTTACGTCCCCGGCAGTGGTGAGTTGGCGATTATCTGCGGCGCGCTGATCGGCGGTGCGATGGGCTTTCTCTGGTACAATGCTCCGCCTGCTGCCATCTTTATGGGCGACACCGGCTCGCTCGCCATGGGAGGGCTCCTCGGGTCAATCGCAGTGATGACCAAGCATGAAATCGTGCTGGCGATAATCGGCGGCCTGTTTGTCCTCGAAACCGTCTCGGTGATTGTACAGGTCACGTCCTTCAAACTGACCGGAAAAAGAGTGTTCGCCATGGCCCCGCTGCACCACCATTTTGAGAAAAAAGGCTGGTCCGAACCGACAATCGTCATTCGCTTCTGGATTATTGCCTTCATTCTTGCTCTGATAGGGCTGGCGACTTTAAAACTGCGTTAGGAGACAAGGAAAAATGACAGGTCTGAAAGCTTTCGTGGAAACGCTGAAAGGAAAGCCTGTTGCGGTTTTTGGCATGGGTATCACCGGCCTGTCAGTGGTCAAAGCCCTCAAAAAAGCCGGAGCAAAAATTGTCGCAGGGGATGACCATCCCGAATCGGTAGAAACCCTGAAAAAGCTCAATATCGAAATTCTCGGCAATATCGAAGATCGGGATTTCAGCAAATTTGCCTTCCTGCTTCTATCCCCCGGCGTGCCGTTGACCCACCCGCAGCCGCACCCCGTCGTAAGCGCCGCGCAAGAAGCGGGAATAGAAGTCATCGGCGATGTGGAGCTCTGGCACCGCTGTTACCCGGACGTTAAAACAATCGGCATCACCGGAACCAACGGTAAATCCACCACCACCAGCCTGACCCATCATATCCTCAAAGAAGGCGGGCTGAAAACTGTGTTCGGGGGGAATATCGGCAACCCCGTTTTCGAAATGAAAGTGCCTGCAAAGGAAGGTGTTGTCGTCCTCGAACTATCTTCCTTCCAGATCGATCTTTGCCCTGAATTTCGCCCGGACATCGCGATCCTGCTGAACCTGACGCCGGACCATATCGACCGTCACGGCACCATGGAAAACTACGCCGCCGTAAAAGCGCGTCTGCTCGAAGGAACCAAGGGCGAGCGCACACTGACCGGCATTATCGATGTCGAAGATACCCTGACACAAAAAATTTACGAAGCAGCCCTTGAAACAGGCGCGCGCCGCTTGCTCCCCGTATCAACCGCCAAAGTGCTGGAAAGCGGTATCTATGTGCAGGAAGGCGTTCTGTATGATGCGACCGGAGAAGGGATCCTGAAAGTTGGTGATCTGGAGGAAATCAAATCCCTGAAAGGCCTGCACAACCACCAGAACGCCGCCTGCGCTTACGCCGCCGCCCGCGCCGCAGGGATGGCGCCGCTGGATATTTTCGCCGCCATGCAAAGCTACCCCGGCCTCCAGCACCGCCAGTTCCTCGTCCGTACAATCAACGGCGTCGCCTACGTCAACGACAGTAAAGCCACCAACGCCGCAGCCTCCGCCATGGCGCTGGCCTGCCGCCAGAACATCTACTGGATCGTCGGCGGACGCAAAAAAGAAACCGGATTGGACGGCCTGGAAATCTTCGCATCCAATATCAAGCACGCCTTCCTGATCGGTGAATCATCCGAAGACTTCGCAAAATGGTTTGAAACCTATGGCGTTGATTTCACGCGCTGCTTCACACTGGAAAACGCGATCCTCAAAGCCCACGCCATAGCACAGGAAAACCGTGGCCAGCCTGGCGGGGCAGGGAGTGTACTGCTCTCTCCGGCCTGTGCCTCTTTTGACCAGTATAAAAACTTCGAACATCGCGGTGATCATTTCACCGATCTTGTCGAAAAACTAACCGAGGAGGTGCCCGGCTGATGAGCATTATGTCCCCGGCGCAAACACAGGCTTTCTCCCGCACTGACCGCTCCTTTCTTGGGTCATGGTGGTGGACGGTAGACCGCGCCTTGCTCGGCAGCATCCTCGCGCTCGCACTCTGCGGTGTTATCCTCGTCGCCACGGCCAGCCCCCCTGTCGCCCAGCGGATCGGCCTGACCGATTACTATTTCCTCAAGCGCCACATCATGTTGCTGAGTGTATCCCTATCCATCATGCTAGGGGTATCAATGCTTTCCCCTCGTCAGGTCTGGCGACTGGCAAGCGTTATTTTGCTTGGCGGCGCTGTGGCAATGTTGATGGTGTTGTTCTTCGGCGAAGAAGTCAAAGGCGCACGGCGCTGGATTTCACTCCTCGGCTTCTCGCTCCAGCCTAGCGAGTTTATCAAGCCCGCCTTTGCCATCGTCGCCGCATGGCTGATTTCCCTTCAGAAATCCTCCGGCACGCGCAGCGGTGTCATCGCCGGGAAAAAACATAAATCCAGATGGGATGCCCTGCGCTCCGCGGACAAGTTTCCCGGCTACCACTACACAATCTTCATGTATTTCATCCTGATTACCTTGCTTCTACTCCAGCCGGACCTTGGCATGACCGTCGTGCTAACCAGCGTTTTCGCAGCGCAGATCGTGATCGCCGGATTACGCCTGCGGTTTCTGGCCGTTCTCGGCGGTGTAGGGGCAGGAGGGCTAACTCTCGCCTATCTCGGCTTCCATCACGTCCGCAGCCGCATCGATCGCTTCCTCTACCCGGACAGCGGCGACAACTATCAGGTCGAGCGCTCGCTGGATGCCTTCCGCCATGGGGGCTTCTGGGGAACAGGCCCGGGGCAGGGGAGTGAAAAACTTATCTTGCCCGATGCCCACGCAGACTTTATCTTCTCCGTCGGTGGCGAAGAATTCGGGATGATCTTTATCTGGATTCTGATCGGAATTTTTCTCTTCACCCTGCTGCGCGGTCTTGGCCGCTTGAGGGAAAACGGAGATATGTTCGCGGTGCTGGCTGTCGGCGGCCTGCTAACGATGTTAGGGCTACAGGCCTTGGTACATATGGGCTCGGCTGTAAACCTGCTCCCGGCAAAGGGGATGACCCTTCCGTTCATCAGCTACGGCGGCTCTTCGATTTTGGCGATGGGCCTTGGGATGGGGATGGTTCTGGCCTTAACGCGCCGCCAAAGCCGTGTATCAGTCTCGCGCAGCGGGATTGTGATGAGGCGTGCAGAAAAGAATAATGCGGGACAAACAAACGAGGACTAAGTGATGAAAGAGGGCAGAAAAAGCCCGATGATCCTGATCAGCAGCGGCGGCACGGGCGGACATATGACCCCGGCGGCGGCGCTGGCGGCTGATCTGAAACAGCGCGGTTTTACCGTCGAACTCGTCACTGACCCGCGTGGCCGAAAATTCGCGCAGTCCATGTTTGCCGGAATCCCCGTCCACGAGGTACGCGCAGGGACAGCAGGCAGCGGATTCGCAGGCAAAGTCAGAGGCCTGAGCAATCTCGGTATCGGGATTGCGCAGGCCCTCAAACTTGTGGCGGCAAACAAACCTGATCTCGTCGTCGGTTTCGGTGGATACCCCTCCGTCCCGGGCGTCTGGGCAGCACAACAATGCAATGTCCCGACCATCATACACGAACAAAATGCCGTGCTAGGCAAAGCAAACCTCTTCCTCGCCCCAAAAGCAGAGCGCATCGCACTGTCGCTTCCCGGCGGCAAGGGGCTGGAAAACGAAGAGAAAATGCGCTGTGTCATTACCGGGAATCCAGTCCGTCCCGAAATCGCAGCGCTTGCAGAAATGCCATACCCTGAACTAACCCCCGGCGGAAAACTGAATATTCTCGTGATGGGAGGGTCTCTCGGCGCAAACATTTTCGCCGATGTCGTGCCGCCGGCCCTGACAAAAATCCCGGCCCTCGACCGCAAACGCCTCCACGTGACCCAGCAATGCCGGGCCGAAGATATGGAACGCGTTGAAAAGGCGTACAAAGACGCAGGCATAAGTGCAAAATGTGCCACATTCTTCGATAACGTCGCCGAAATCCTGAAAACATCACATCTCGTGATCGCCCGCTCCGGCGCCAGCACCGTCGCCGAACTCACTGCCGCAGGGCGCCCTGCAATCTATGTTCCATATCCGCACCACAAAGACCAGCAGCAAAAGAAAAATGCTGAAATGATCGAGGACATCGGCGGCGCCTGGGTTATGGTCGAGGGCGGGTTTACGGTAGAAGCTCTGCTCGCCAAACTGGAAACAGTCCTCCAGAACCCACAAATCCTGAAAGACGCAGCAGAACACGCAAAATCTGCAGGCCGCCCCGACGCCGCCCACAAACTCGGCAACCTCGTCACCGCCATCGCTGGCGGTTGGTAGTTTTTCTAAAGAGAATGATCGGAAGGAGGAAAACCAAGCCCGGATGCTTCAACAAGTTGCATCCATTGCTCTTCAGGAGTCTTGCCTCCATCGACTGCCACATGGAGGACATCATCAGCAAGAGTGAGCAGAACTCTTCCGGCAGCCCCTCGTGATTGTTTATCACCCATACCCAAGGCCTTAAATTGTGCCTGAATACCTGCAACGGTCAGGGGAGTAGAGCTATCCGGTCCATGGGTCAGGACGGACCTGCACGTATTCAGAAGTTGTTCTGCTCCCATCGTAACATGATCTGAATGACTGCCCATACTTTGAATCCTTGTATTTATGTATAATTAAATCTACCATCACACAGGGGAAACAGGCAAATATTTAAATTTGCCTTTTGGTTGCGAATTAAGGCTGCTACAAAGGAAAAAACAAAAAAGGACGACAGCCATGCGCACCATGACGCCGGAAATCGGCACGCTTCATTTTATCGGAATCGGCGGAATAGGAATGAGTGGAATCGCCGCGCTTCTGGTCTCGCTCGGCTACCGCGTGCAGGGATCTGATCTGGCCGAGAGTGCAAATGTCGGGCGCCTGCGTGAAATGGGCATTGAGGTGAAAATCGGCCATGAAGCCGCGCACCTGAAGGATGCCAGTGGCAAGAACCCCGCCGCCGTTGTGATTTCCTCTGCCGTCAAAAACACCAACCCCGAACTCGCCGCCGCCAGAGCCGCCAAGATTCCTGTTGTGCGCCGCGCCGAAATGCTGGCCGAGCTGATGCGCCTCAAATCCGCGGTTGCCGTCGCCGGAACGCATGGCAAGACAACCACCACCTCGATGACCGGGCATATGCTGGATGTCGCAGGCTTCGATCCCACGATCGTCAACGGCGGCATCGTCAACGCCTACGGCACGAACACCCGCGTTGGCCAAAGCCAGTGGATGGTGGTAGAAGCCGACGAAAGCGACGGAAGCTTCACCCGTCTTCCGGCAACCGTCGCCGCTGTCACCAATATCGACCCCGAGCACATGGACCATTACGGCAGTTTCGAAAAGGTCAAGGACGCCTACCGCCAGTTTATCCTGAACCTCCCGTTCCACGGTTATGCGCTGCTTTGTATAGACCACCCGGAAGTGCAGGGGTTGATCCCGTCCGTATCCGACCGCAGGATCATCACTTACGGATTCAACCCGCAGGCCGATATTCACGCCTTTAATGTACGCGGCAATGCGGATGGCAGCCTCTTTGACGTGCGCTTCGCCCCATGGCTGGGCAAGGGCGGACAGGAGGAAACCTTGCGCGACGTCCCGCTCTCGATGCCGGGGCGCCATAATGTGCAAAACGCGCTGGTCGCGCTTGGTGTGGCCAAGGAAATGCACGTCCCCGCAGCCACGATGAAAAAGGCGCTGGGCTCGTTCACAGGTGTCAAACGCCGCTTCACCAAAACCGGTGTAACAAATGGAATCACAATTATCGACGATTACGGCCACCACCCGGTCGAAATCGAGGTCGTCCTGAAAACCGCCCGCACCGCCGTAGAAGAAGCCAAAGGCAACGTGATCGCCGTCATGCAGCCGCACCGCTATTCTCGCTTGAATGACCTGTTCGACCAGTTCTGCCGCTGCTTCAACGAAGCCGATACGGTTATTGTCGCCGATGTCTACGCCGCAGGCGAAACAGCGATTGACAGCGTAAACAAGGAAGCGCTCGCCGCAGGTCTGATCGAACACGGACACAGGGACGTCTACGCGCTGGAAGGCAAAAACGATCTCGCCCGCTTGCTCTCAGGGATCGCAAAACCAGGGGACTACATCATCTGCATGGGCGCCGGAGACATCACAAGTTGGGCCTACGCGCTGCCGGAACAACTCGCCGCCGAGATGGATAAACGCAAGGGAAGCGCGGCCTGATAAAGAAGCATCCTGATGACGATCAAAGAAACAACGATGCTCCCGGAGTTTGAATACGACATTCAGGGGAATTTTATCAAAGACGCGCCGCTCGGGTCCAAAAGCTGGTTCGGCTGCGGTGGAAATGCAGACATCCTTTTCGAACCCGCCAGTTTAGACGATCTTTCCCTGTTCCTGAGGGAGTACCCCGAACAAGAACCGCTCACCATATTGGGCGGCATGGCCAACTGCATTATCCGTGATGGCGGAATCCGGGGGATCGTCATCCAGCTCGGAAAACAGTTCGCTGAAATAGAAGTAGAAGGAAACCGTATTCTGGCCGGAGCTGGGGCCTTAAATGGCTCAGTCGCCTCCGCCGCCGCAAAAGCCGGTATCGGCGGTCTCGAATTTTTATCCGGTATTCCGGGCACAGTCGGCGGCGCGCTATCCATGAACGCCGGAGCATACGGCAGCGAAGTCAGTGATATTCTGATCGCCGCGCTGGCCATGACCCGTGAAGGCCGCACAATGCCCTACGGCCCGAGTGATCTCCAAATGGGCTACCGCACATGCATCCCGCCCGAGGGCACCGTTTTCACCGGCGCCGTTTTTGAAGGCAAGGAAGAGGCAACAGAAACCGTCCGCGAACGCCTGAAAACAATCAAGGAGCAGCGGCGCGCCACCCAGCCCATCACCGAAAAAACCGGCGGCTCCACCTTCGCCAACCCGAAGCCGGAAGAACTGGAGAAGGCAAATCTGCCCGAAGGAACAAGAGCCTGGCAACTGGTCGAACGTGTCGGGGGCAGGGGCCTGAGCATCGGCGGCGCTCAGATGAGCGAAAAACATTGCAACTTCATGCTGAACACAGGCGCGGCAGCCGCGTCCGATCTTGAAAATCTCGGCGACGAACTCATCCGCCGCGTCCGTGAAGAGTGCGGCTTAGAACTACACTGGGAAATCAAAAGGTTAGGGGACAGCCTATAACTTCGGCACGCCTTCATAAAGATCCGGCAGGTCGTTCTCCAACAAAACCACATCCCCGGCCTTACGGTTCAGCATAAGCCAGTTATCCGCTTCGGCGAACGTATCAAACGGCAAAATCGGATTCCCCGTTCCGGCTTCCTTAAACCCCGAAATAAAACTCGAAATCCGCGCCGCGTTGACAACAAGAACAACGTCACAAGTCTTGGCCGCATGCGCCCCAAGCTCATGGTGAACGCTCTCATGCGCCTCGCCAAGCTCCACAATACCTGGGGTCACCAAAATGCTGCGCCCGTTTTCACCGCGTAAAACAGGAAGTAGATCAAGCGCCGCCCGAAAGCCCTCCGGATTGGAATTATAGGCGTCGTCAATCAGGATAGTCTCCCCGCCCTGCGGTTTCACTTCCAGTCTGTGCTTGATTTGTGGAACGCTCTTCAAGGCCGCCTGAACATCGGCAGGGGCGGCGCCAAGGGAAACAGCCGCCGCAAACGCCAGAGCGATATTATGCCCGTGATGGAGCCCGAAAAGAGGCGCGGCAAGTGTGTATTCTGTCCCCTTCCAGTTGATCTGAATCTGGAGCCCCTCCCGGTCCTGACTGACCTTAAGAATTGTCAGATCGCACGAGGAATTGTCTTCCCCGCACACCACAAAATGCGAGGCATTATTCTCCTTCATCGCTCGTGTATGCGTAAAATCAAGAGTCTTCTCATTCACAACAACCGTGCCGCTCTTGGCCAGCACAGCCTGTGCCAGCTCATATTTTGCATGCGCGACCGTATCAAGGGTCTTAAAACGCTCGTAATGCGCATGGCCGATCGCTGTAATAATCCCTACATTCGGCGGTGTCAGGGCACAAAGACGCTCAATCGATCCAGGCCCGTACGCCCCCATTTCAACCACAAAATATTTGTGGTTCGGCTCAAGCTGTTCGCGTATCACGCGTGTAATCCCCATCACCGTATTGACGCTGCCCGGCGTAATCAAAGTCGGCGCAATGCTCTTGAGAACATGCCCCAAAATATGCTTGACCGACGTTTTACCATACGACCCGGTAATGCCGATAATCACCGGGTTGCATTCTTCGAGCTTCTTTTGAGCTTCACTATAAAATTTATGCTGAACAGCCTTCTCGTAAGGCACCAGAATCAGGTTCGACAGAACCAGAAACACCGGAACAAACTGCACGGCGATCAGACAGGTCAGCGGGGAATAAATCAAAAGGCCGGCACCCGCCGCCATTAGCAAGGCAGGAAAAGCAATCCGCTTCGCCCGCTGGGTCATCACCAGCTTCTTCTTGGCCGCTTTGCGCGGATCGTTTTCTTTCCAAGTAAAATAGGCCAGCGCGCAGATACACAAGAGGATCGTCGGCAGCCAGTCCAAAATGAACGAGCCAAGCCAAAGCCCTATAAAAACGGCGCTCAGCTTTTTATCAAACACACGGTTCTCAATAATCCAGCGCACAAGTCTCTGGTTATCATAATCTTCCTGCTGCAGCGCATGGAGATAAATCAAAATCCGCCTGTAGGCAAAAAACAGGTAGGCCAGAAAAACCAGAATATAGGGCCAGACCGGGTGTAAAAGATACAGACCATCAAGGAACATGATATTGCCTTACTTTTTGTTTATCGTTTCTTTTAGCAAGTCATTGATAATTTTAACGACCTGATGTCGTCCTGTGCTCAGAATACTGTAATGATCCAGCCCGTCCAGCAGAAATAATTCACTCCCCGGAATTAACTGAGAAAAACGCTTCCCGAATTCCGGCGGTGTTTCGGTGTCCTGCGCCCCGTAAACCAGTTTCACCGGGCAGGACACTGTTTTGGCAACGTCACTCAAATCCTCATTCACCACCCGGACAAAAATGCGCCGCATCGGCCCCGCCGTTTTATAATCCGCGCTTCCAAAACACGCCATCAGCTTGTCTTTAAATGCGCCGCTCGGCACAAACCGACGCAGCAATTTAAACAGGCGAATCCGCACATAAAAATAAAGTGCTTTGTGTAAGGGCCGTTTGCGCTTCAAACCAGCCCCCGCCACAAGGCACAATGCCGCCACGCGCGCGGGATGCCGCGCGGCAAGCTGCAGGCCAACCCGGCATCCGAAAGAATGCCCTGTCCAGATGACGGGCGGAAAGTTCTTTTCTTCAAGCCACGCCGCAACCGCATCCGCATAATCTTCCGTCCCCCAGCCTTCCGGCGGAGGAGGGGCTTCACCGAATCCGGGGAAATCAAACAAAATATGCCGTGCGCGCCCGGCCAGAGAATCAGCCAGCGGCAAAAATGCAGCGTGAGATTGCCCCCAGCCATGAGCCCAGACAACAACAGGCGCCGCGTCTCCTGCGCCCATTTCGGTATAAGCGAAGTCCGCCCCCTTCGAATGAAAAACTTGCATGTCTCAGCCCCTTTTCAAGGTGAAGCGTTTCATGCTTAAATGAACCACTTCAAAAGAGTCTCTTTTTACACGATGGCGGACCAATGTCTCAAACCAAAACTTCCAGAAAGAAAAAGATTGCCGTTTTTATTGGCGGTCGCTCCCCCGAACACGACGTCAGCGTCGTCAGCGGCCTTCAGGTGTTTCAAGCCATAGACCGCGCGCGTTTCGACCCGTTTGTCGTCTATATCGCCCCTGGTGGAGAATGGCTCGTCGGCGATAATCTAAACGCCCGCAACAATTTTATCCCCGATAGCGAAGCCCGGAAAAGCCTGACCGAAGTAACGCTCGACGTGCGCGCTGGACGCGGAGGCGCATTAATCCCCCTCAAAGGCGGTCTTTTCGGCGCGCCCAAACCGATCGAATTTGACGTCGCCATTCCGGCCTTCCACGGCCTGTTCGGAGAAGATGGACAAATTCAGGGCGCGTTCGAACTGGCCAACACCCCCTACACCGGAATGCGAACCAAAGCCTCAAGCCTCCTCATGGACAAGGCAACCACCAAGCTGGCCTTAAAAGCGCTGGATATTCCCTATCTGCCCTATGCCGTCCTGCGCCGCCCGGACAGCGGATACCTGATCGCGGAAGAGGAAATCGACGCCCACCTGAAACCGCTCGGTTATCCCTGCATCCTCAAACCCTCGCATCTCGGAAGCTCGATCGGGGTCGCCAAAGTCAAAAATGCCGCCGAAGCCAGAGCATGCCTCCCGGCGATCTTCGAATACGACACCGCGGCCATCGCCGAGCCGTTCGTCCAAAACCTCGTTGAATATAACGTCGCGGTCTCCAAGGTCACAGGCAAGATCACGACATCCGCCATCGAGCGCCCCAAAACCTCTCAGGAACTCCTCGACTTCAAGGAAAAATATCTTGCCGGTGGAGGCACCAAAGGCGGAACAAAGGGCGGTACCAAATCCGCAAGCGCCGGAAGCAGCGAAGGCATGCTGTCCTTAACCCGCGAAATTAACCCCGAACTTTCAGCAGAAACCGAAGGCAACATCCGCGAATGGGCAGGCCGCTTGTTCGCGGCGCTAGACGGATCGGGCGCACCCCGCATCGATTTCATCGGAAACAAAAAAACCGGCGAAGTCTGGCTGAACGAAGTCAATCCATGCCCCGGCTCCTTCGGCTATTTCCTCTGGGAGGCCGCCAAAGAGCCGCTCCTCTTCACGGAACTGTTAAGCGCCCTGATCGACGAAGCGATCAAGGAAAACGCCGCCATGACTCTGCCGCGCGATCCGGTACCGGAAGGCGCACGTCTCCTGAAACGCAAAGGGTAGGGCGGGAAACAAAGCGTATGCCAACCTTAAAATCCTCCATCGTCAAACGCAGGAAATCCGGAAAGAAGGAAAAGCTTCTCTTACGCCTCAAACAAGGCGGTCTGGCGCTCGGAATTGTCGTTGCGGTTCTCTGGGGCGCAGCCTGGTTTTTCCTCAGCGGCGCCAACACAAAACTGCACGACTGGGCCATTGGGGAAACACTCGACACAACCGCAAAGGCAGGCTTTAAAATCGAGCGAATTCTGGTTGAAGGCCGCGTGAATGCGGACAAGGAAACGCTTCTGGCCTTGCTGAATGTGCGCGAAGGAGACCCTATCTTTTCTCTGGACCCCCAACAGGCCAAGGAATTGATTGAACGTCTCTCATGGATCAAAAGCGCAAGGGTAGAGCGCCGTCTCCCCGGTACCATCTATATTGGCCTGAGTGAACGTACACCGCTCGCGCTCTGGCGCAAATCTGATAAATCGCTGGTTTTAATCGATGATGAAGGGGAGGCGCTGACAGACAAAAATCTAAAAAAATTTGAGGACTTCCTGATGGTCTCCGGCGAAGGTGCGCCGCAATCGGCCAAGGATCTGATTGTACTTCTGGAGGCAGAGCCGGACTTAAGAACCCGCACAGACAGCGCCATGCGCATTGAAAACCGCCGCTGGGATTTAAAGCTGACAAGCGGAGCCATTGTGAAGCTACCGGAAAAAGATATAGGTCTGGCACTACGCACGCTTGCCGCCCGCCAGCAAAGCGAGGGGCTTTTGGATAAAAATCTGAAAATGATTGATCTACGCGATTCCCGGCGTATAGTCGTGCAAACAGCATTAGGAAAAGCCATGGACTTGCAGGCAGACGCAGGTCTTCCGTTATAGGGCAGGGAACATCAGGGGAAGGAATAGAAAAACGTGACTGGGTCGTCGAACATAAAACCAAAAGGATCGCTTCTCGCCGCTCTTGATGTCGGGAGCAGTAAGATCGCCTGTTTTATCGGCCGCATCATCGACGACGAGGGCGCATTTGAAGTCATCGGTGTTGGTCACCGCCCCTCGCAAGGCGTAAAAAACGGTGCCGTCATCGACCTCGATGAAGCAGAAGCCGCCATCCGCCACGCCGTACACAGTGCCGAAAACATGGCCGCGCAGGTTATGAAAGGCTACCCCTTGCGCGAGGTCATCGCCAACGTCTCCGGTCTGCAGGCCTCATCCCACGGCCACAGCGTCGATGTCCAGATCAACGGCCACGAAATCACAGATAACGATGTCCGCCGTGCACTCGCCCGCGCACAGGAACGCGAGAGCAGTCAGGACTTCGAACTCCTGCACACAATCCCGACATTCTTCCGCATCGACGGACAGGACGGAATCACCGAGCCGCGTGGCATGTTCGCCGAAAATATGCAGGTTGACGTCCATCTCGTCGCTGGTGATGCGCCGTCCTTACGCAACATGGCTGCCTGCGTCGAGCGCTCGCATCTGGACATCTCCGCCCTGTGCGTCTCGTCCTACGCCTCCGGTTTGGCGGCGCTGGTCGAAGATGAAATGGATCTCGGTTGCACCGTAATCGATATCGGCGGCGGCGTAACATCATTCGCCGTCTTCCATTCAGGTCGCATGATCTATTGTGATGCAGTCTCACTCGGCGGAATCAATGTTACCAAGGACATCGCGCAGGGACTCACCACCTCGATCGTCGACGCCGAGCGCCTGAAAATCCTCTACGGCAGCGCCATGGCCACCCAGACCGACGATTCGGAACTGATCGATGTTCCCCGTCTTGGTGAAGACGAACGCAGCAAACCCAACCACGTCCCGCGCGCCTTCCTGATCGGAATTATCCAGCCCCGCATGGAAGAAATCCTTGAACTCGTGCGCGGTAAAATGAACGACAGCGGAGTCGGTAAAATCGCAGGCCGCCGGGTCGTCTTCACAGGCGGCGCCAGCCAACTCCCCGGCATCCGCGAGCTCGGTCAGCACGTCCTCGACAAACAGGTGCGCCTCGGCAAACCCATCCGCACGCTCGGCCTTCCCGACGCCGTCAGTGGCCCGGCCTTCACTACAGCGGCCGGCCTCCTAAGCTACGCCGCCGAACACTCGGACGAAATGCCCGCCGAAATCATGGCGCAAGTCCGCCCCGAATCAGTGATCGAGCGCGCAAAACTCTGGCTTCGCGAAAATTGGTGAGAAGCAAAAACTTATCCACATTTGTCTGTGGGTAAGACGGGTGTGGAAGTTTAGTCTTTCTTCCCAGTCTAATAAAATATAACTATATGTTAGGGTTAAGGGTAGCAGCATAAGTGTAGAGTGAAGGGGAGTTACCCATTTTACCCCTCTTAAATTGTGCAAAACCAGTGGATAGCTTGCAACAGACCCTTCCCATACAGCCGCACTCCTCCTAGAATATAAAAATGTAAATTCCATATCGGACATCCAATACTTCTAGGGGTTCACTCACATGATAAACATCAAAATGCAGCCTGAATCAGGCACGTCTTTGACGCCTAAAATCGCTGTTCTCGGAATCGGGGGCGCTGGCGGAAATGCCGTGAACAACATGATTTCCTCTAATCTGGAAGGGTGCGAGTTTGTCGTCTGCAATACAGACGCGCAGGCTTTGAACAACTCCTTGTCCGAGAACAAGATTCAACTGGGCGAGCATGTCACGGGTGGTCTCGGCGCAGGTTCCGTCCCGCAAGTCGGTCAGGCAGCAGCTGAGGAAAGTCTCGAAGAAGTCCTGCGTCACGTCGAAGGTGCAAATATGGCCTTCATCACAGCCGGGATGGGCGGTGGTACCGGAACCGGTGCGGCGCCCGTCATTGCCAAAGCGTGCCGCGAGCAGGGGATTCTGACCGTCGGTGTCGTGACCAAGCCGTTCCACTTCGAAGGCGCGCACCGTATGGAGCAAGCCGAGAAGGGGATTCAGGAGCTTCAGCAATATGTCGACACACTGATCGTCATTCCAAACCAGAATCTTTTCCGCATCGCCAACGAAAAAACCACATTCGCAGAAGCCTTCAAAATGGCTGACTCAGTCCTGCAATCTGGCGTGCGCGGCGTGACCGATCTGATGGTTCGTCCGGGCCTCGTAAACCTCGATTTCGCAGACATCCGCACCGCCATGCTTCAAATGGGCAAGGCGATGATGGGGACCGGTGAAGCGTCTGGGGAAAAACGGGCGATCGAAGCGGCAGAATCTGCAATCAACAACCCGCTTCTGGATGACGTATCGATGAAAGGCGCACAAGGCGTAATCATTAACGTCACCGGCGGTTACGACATGACCCTGTTCGAAGCGGATGAAGCCTGCAACCGTATCCGCGATGAAGTTGATCCAAACGCAAACATCATCTTCGGCGCAACCTTTGATGATAGTATGGAAGGCATCATGCGCGTATCCATCGTTGCTACCGGCATTGAGCGCGAAGCCAAGAAAAACAAAGTCTTTGGCGGCGGTTCAAGCGGCGGCGGTGGCGGCGGCGGGATTAGAACAATCCGTCCGGCTCCCGTTGAGGCAGAGCAATCTGCCGATGTAACTGTTCAGGAAGCTGCTCCAGTAGAACAAGATCGTGCGCGTGAAGCGGCAAAAGCACCGGCAATGTCGCCATCTGCGGCGATCTCGGGCCGTGAAGCCGTGCGCTCGATTAAGGCGCCATCGCCTATAACATCAGGAATGCAGAACAAAGAAGCTTCGCCACTCTCTTCTATGTCTGCGCCGCAGCCGACACGGAACATGCCCGAAGAATCAATCGACATGTTCGAGCAAGGCAGTTTTGCCGGAGTGGGGAATGCAGGTCAGGGAAGCGCGCCAATCCCGCACAACACGGCACTGCGTGGAACAACATACAATAATGCATTCATTCCACCCCGCCCGATGGAGGCAGATGTGTTCATTCCCGAAAACGGAATCGGATCACACATATCCAGCTTCCACGGGGCCCATGTCGCTGCGCATCAAGTCAGCGAAGAAGCGGCAGGTGCAGCGCCGGGCTTGAAGCTAAATCCTCCAGCGCCAAGCGCACGCGTGCAAAAGCGGTCACAGTCCCTCTTCGAGCGGATCACCGGGACCGTCCAGCACACGCTCGAAAGCTTGCGTGATGATGGAAGCGATGAAGTTGCACCAACAGAAAGCGTATCAATGCGCTCAGATAATCTGGCTCGTGCACCGCGCATCGCCCCACCGGCACCTGCGCAAGGTACGCTGAACATCAGTGCGCCAGCAGGCAAGCCAGCCTCGGCAATGGATGAAGAACTGGATATCCCGGCCTTCCTCCGCCGTCAGGCAAACTAGAGTTTACCTCCTCTGCCAGAAGAAAGAGTCCTGTTCCGCAGGGCTCTTTTTCTTATCTAGGATTGATGTGAGAGCAAAACGAACAACGTTTTAACCTGCGCAGGCGCAGCAGAGCGAAGCGTACATGACGTACGCGAGTGATGTTGCAACGCCCGCTGGGTAAAACGGTGGAGGTTTTGTAACAAAACGCAACAAAGCGTGATTTGATGCAGCGCCACATATTTTATATAGTCATCCTGCGGTAAAAGCCGAATATGTCCACCCGCTTGAATAATCATACGGAAAAGGAAGGCAATCGAGCCATGCAAAACACGGTTTCAAAAGCCCTGACAATGAGCGGCGTAGGCCTGCACAGCGGACGTCATATCACGATGACGCTGGAGCCAGCCCCTGTTTTCTCCGGGATTTCCTTTGTTCGCACCGACCTGACAGAAGGGGATAATGTTATCCCTGCGCTTTGGGACCATGTCGTCGACACCAAGCTTTGCACAGTCGTCGGTAATGTTGACGGTGCGAATGTTGGAACCATCGAACACCTGATGTCGGCCTTGCGTGGCTGCGGCATCGACAACCTGATCATCAAAATAGACGGCCCGGAAGTCCCGATCATGGACGGCAGCGCCATGCCCTTCATCGAAGCCATCGAGGCTGCCGGCATCACCGCGCAAGCCGCACCGCGCCGTGTCCTGAAAGTCCTGAAAGAAGTCAGCGTCGAACAAGACGGCAAGCGCGTTACACTGGCGCCGTCCGAAACCTTCACCTTCGCCGGACAAATTGATTTTAACCGTGGCGGTATTGGCTCACAAGCTTTCGAGACCAGCCTCGTCAACGGCAATTTCCGTCATGATATAGCGCAAGCACGCACTTTCGGCTTTCTGAACGAAGTTGAGTATCTACGCACGCAAGGTCTCGCGCTGGGCGGTTCGATGAGCAACGCCATCGTCCTTGGCGACGACGGGGTCATGAACCCCGAAGGCCTGCGTTTCGAAGATGAGTTTATCCGTCATAAGCTTCTGGATGCGATTGGCGACCTTTACCTCGCCGGTGCCCCGATCCTTGGCCGTTACGACGGTTTCAAAGCCGGGCACGCGATGAACAACGCTATTTTGCATGCTCTCTTCGCATCCAAAGAAAACTGGACCTTCATCGACGAAAACAGCGCCACTCAGGACCAAACCCGCCTCGAGCCTGCCTTCGCAGCCTAGACACGGTTTTTCTTTTCGGATCAAACCAAACTCCCCCTTCCAATCTGCGCGTAAGAACGCTATGCATAAGGGGAAAATTCCACCCGACCAAAAGAGGCCGTTTGATGTCTTTGAAGAAAAGCCTGCTGTCACTGTGTTTGATCCTTTCCCTGACCGCCTGCGCGAGCGGAAAAGACAATAAACCGGAGGAAACCGCTCCGGCCGACGAGCTTTACAAAAAAGCCTCCACCGCCATGAGCGATGAGAATTACGCCGAAGCCACCAGATATTTCGAAGAAGTCGAGCGCCAGCACCCATATTCCGAATACTCCATGAAGGCGCAATTGCAGGGTGCCTACGCCTCCTATCTCGACCAGCGCTATGACGACGCCATCACAGCGCTGGACCGCTATATCGAACTCCACCCCGGTGCGCCGGATGTCGATTACGCCTATTATCTTAAGGCAATGTGCTACTACGAACAGATTTCCGACGTCCGCCGCGATCAGGAAATGACGATTGAGGCTCTCAAATCCCTGAATACCCTGATTAACCGCTTCCCGCAAAGCAAATACGCAAGAGACGCCGAGCTCAAGCGTGACCTGACTATGGACCACCTGGCAGGCAAGGAAATGGAAGTCGGGCGTTATTACTTAAACCGCGGCCAGATCAACGCCGCCATCAACCGATTCCGCAACGTCGTCATCAACTTCCAGACCACGACGCACACACCCGAAGCACTTCACCGCCTTGTCGAGGCTTACATGACGCTCGGTCTGAGACAAGAGGCGCTGCAAGTTGCTGCCGTTCTTGGCTATAACTATCCTGGAAGCGAGTGGTATGAGAGGAGCTACAAACTGCTCGACCCCGACCAGCGACAAAAGCTCATGGACGACCGCGGCATCATCAACCGCACCTTCGATTCGCTTCTGAAACCGGACTAGAAAGAAAGTAAGCCAAAAAAGCAAAGAAAACCAAGGCATTAAAAACTTGGTGATCTTGCCGCGCGTGAAGGGTAAAATCACGATATCTCGAATGTCCAAGAGAATTGTCCAAAAGCATGCTGCGTAGCCTTATCATCCAAAACGTCGTCCTGATCGAGCGCCTTGCCATCGAGTTCAAGGAGGGCCTCTGTGCCCTGACAGGGGAAACAGGAGCCGGAAAATCCATTCTCCTCGACTCGCTCGGATTGGCCCTCGGTGCCAGAGGCGATAGCACTCTGGTCCGCAAAGGCGCAGAAGAGGCATCCGTCACCGCCGCGTTCGAAGTTGCCGAAAGTCACCCTGTCTATCTGGCTCTGGCCGAAGGGGGCATAGAAGCAGACGAGGGCGGCCAGTTGCTCTTGCGCCGGGTCTTAAGTGTCGAAGGCAAAAGCCGCGCTTACATCAATGACCAGCCGGTCAGCATCTCATACCTGCGCAAAGTAGGCGACAGCCTCGTTGAAATCCACGGCCAGTTCGAAGCACAAGGCTTGCTGAACCCGGCCACCCACCGCGCGATGCTGGACGAATACGCAAAAACAACGCACAACCTGCCAGCCCTTTGGGACGCATGGAAACAGACGGAAAAGCACCTCGAAGATTTGCGTGTAGGCGCGGCCAAGGCACGCGCCGAAGAAGACTGGCTCCGCGCGGCTAAGGAAGACCTCGAACACTGGAACCCGGTCGAGGGCGAGGAAGCGCAGCTTGCCGCATTGCGCGAAAGCCTGATGCACCGTGAACAAATTCTGGAATCGCTGGGCACCGCGTGGCAGGCTCTGAACGGTGAAGATGACCCGCTGCGCCGCGCTTACGCTGCGCTGTCCCGCGCAGCAGAAAAAATGGGTGAAACAGCAAATCCGGCTTTAGAAGCTCTGGACCGCGCGCTTTTGGAAGTGCAGGAGTCCGCCGGACAAATCGAATCGCTGTCCTCCAGCCTCGAAGACAATCCGCACGATCTTGAAAGTATCGACGAACGCTTGTTTGGCCTCCGCGCGCTGGCCCGCAAACTCTCGTGCAGCATGGAAGATTTGCCGCGCCTGCACGCCGAGATTAAGGCCCAGCTTGAATCGCTGGAGGAGGGCGGGGATGGCCTTACAAAGGCTGCCGCTAAAGTAGAAGAAGCAAGAAGCACCTATATCGCACAAAGCAAAATCCTTCGCACCGCCCGCGAAAAGGCCGCAAAGAAACTCGATGAACTGGTACAGGCAGAACTACCGCCCCTCAAACTCGACCGCGCAAAATTCGTTACCCAAATCACACCTCTGGACGAATCGGCGTGGGGCCCGGAAGGAACGGAGCGCGTGCGTTTTCTTGTCGCCACCAACCCCGGCGCCAACCCCGGCCCGATTGAAAAAATCGCCTCGGGCGGCGAACTCTCCCGCTTCATCCTCGCCCTCAAAGTCATCATCGCGCAGGAAGGCAGCGTCCACAGCTTCATTTTCGATGAGGTCGACACCGGAATCGGCGGTTCAACCGCAGACGCCGTCGGCGAGCGCCTAGCCAGACTGGCCAGAGGGCGGCAAGTTCTCGTCGTCACCCACGCCCCCCAAATCGCCGCCCGCGCGAGCGCCCACTGGATTGTCGAGAAAAGTGAAAAGGGCGGCGCCGTAAAAACCGCCATCCTGCCGCTGGAAACCAGAACAGCCCGCTGCGAGGAAATCGCGCGTATGCTGGCCGGAGCCACAATCACTAAAGAAGCAAGAGCTGCCGCCGAAAAACTCCTCGAAAACGCGGCCTAAGATCTACCCACGCATATTGCGCATGGCAAAATTCACCCGCTTCATCACATTTTCGCAAGTTTTAAACGCAAAGCGCGTAAGCGGGAAGAGCGCGCGCGTGAGACCTTGCGCTTGAACGCTCTTGTCAAAGCGCTGATCGCCGATATAGGTATCCTCAAGAAAATCATGTGTAACCGGACTCGGCACACTCACCAGATTATCTACCCCGGTGCACCAGCTATGCCCCATCACCGTATCGACCGGCATATAAATCCTCGCCATCGCGTGCAGCAATTTCCGCGCCCCGGCTGCCGAGACGAAATAGGCATAGGACCCACCCGGCGTCCCTTGCAAGCGTACAAGGTGATGGTTCGGCGTCAGGTTGGCAATATGCTTTTGCGGCGCGTTATAGACTTTATCCTTGCCAATAAAACGTACCAGATCCGGCATCGGCTTATGCAGCATCAAGGCCTCAATCACATCAGGCAGACTATCCTGTAAAATCGCATCATCTTCCATGACCAGAGCACAAGCGAGCCCCTCATTCGCGATTCGCTCCAGCGCCCCCCGGTGCGAGAGAAAGCATCCAACCTCCGCCCCCAGAAGATCGCGCCCGAAACAGCGCAAACGGCGCGGACGGTCATAATCCGGATGCTGGGTCACATCCATCTGCCGCCCGTCCACCGCCTCAAAAATATGATAGGAAAACCCAAGATCGCCAAGTCTCCCGGTAATACGGTCCCTGCGCTCGGTCGATTCGGGCAGGCTGATCACAAAGGCCGGGGGCAGGGTGGGCGTGGGCATAATTCTTCCTTTCCTGCCTTAACCCGATACCATATAAAGAGAGAGTTTTCCATTCTTGATAAGGACGGTGCAGTGAATACCCTGTTCGACATGAGCTTCGAAGACGCAAAAGCGCAGCATAAAAAACTGGCCGCCGAAATCAGGCGCCACGATGCGCTTTACTACCAGCAGGACGAACCGGAAATTTCGGACGCCGCGTACGACGAACTGCGCCGCGAGTTAGAGGCGCTGGAACAAAAACACCCGGACCTCGCCCAAAGCGATAGCCCCACACAAAGAGTCGGTGCCGCCCCGGCACAAGGCTTTAAAAAAGTACAGCACGCCGTTCCCATGCTCTCGCTCTCCAACGTCTTCAGCGAAGAAGACGTGCAAGGGTTCCTGGATAAAATCCGCCGTTTTCTAGGGCTTAGGGAAGAGGATAACATAGAGCTCGTCGCCGAACCGAAAATCGACGGCCTCTCCTGTTCCCTGCGTTACGTGGACCGCAAACTCGTGCAGGCCGCCACCCGCGGCGACGGCGCAGAAGGGGAGGACATCACCGAAAACATCAAGACCATCAAGGAAATCCCGCAAGAACTCCCCGCGGGCGCCCCGGATATTCTGGAGGTACGCGGCGAGATTTACATGCGCCGCAGCGCCTTCACCAAACTCAACGAAGATCTGGCCGCGCAAGGTAAAAAGATTTTCGCCAACCCTCGCAACGCCGCCGCCGGATCGGTACGCCAGTTAAACCCCAAAATTACAGCCAGCCGACCGCTCGGCTTCTTCGGCTATGCGCTGGGCGAGGTGTCGGAAGACTTCGCATCGACCCATGAAGAAATCCGCAAAAAACTGAGTGCATGGAATATCCCGGAGACGCCCTATGCCCTTTGCCATGACCTTGAGGAGGTTATAAAAAATTACAACAAACTCCAGCAGGAACGCCCCGATCTCGACTATGAAATTGACGGTATTGTCTACAAGGTCAATCGGCTCGACTGGCAGGAGCGCCTCGGCTTTGTCTCACGTGCCCCGCGCTGGGCCACCGCACACAAATTCCCGGCGCAGCAGGCGATTACAAAGCTGCTCGGCATCGACATTCAGGTCGGGCGAACCGGCGCTTTAACGCCTGTCGCAAGGCTGGAGCCGATCACGGTCGGCGGCGTGGTCGTCTCAAATGCAACCCTCCACAACGAAGACGAAATCAAGCGCAAGGATGTGCGCATCGGTGATTATGTGACCGTCCAGCGCGCCGGCGATGTCATCCCGCAAATCACCGGTGTTTTGACCGAAAAGCGTGACGGAAAGCAAGCTGAATTTATCTACCCCGACCACTGTCCGGTCTGCGGCTCCATCGCCATCCGCGAGGAGGGGGAGGTCGTCCGCCGCTGCACCGGAGGACTAATCTGTGAGGCACAAGGGGTAGAGCGACTCAAGCATTTCGTCTCAAGACTCGCCTTCGACATTGACGGACTTGGCGCAAAAATCATCGAGGAATTCTGGGCCGATCAACTCATCCGAAAGCCCGCCGATATCTTTACGCTGGAACAGCGCAACCGTGAAAGCCTTACACCCATCCGCGCCCGTGAAGGCTGGGGCGACCTGTCGGAGAAAAACCTGTTCGAAGCGATCAACACCCGCCGCACAATCCCCTTAAACCGCTTCGTCTACGCGCTGGGCATCCGGCAAATCGGAGAAGCCACAGCCAAACGCCTCGCCGCCATCTACGGCACTTTTGAAAACCTGCAGGCCGCCATGGACAAGGCGCAGGACCGCGAAAGCGAAGCATATGCCGAGCTCCTTTCCATCGAAGATATCGGCCCCAGTGTCACCGACGATCTCCTTGGCTTCTTTGCCGAAGAACATAACAAGGAGGTCCTGCTCGACTTAACCGCGCACCTCACCATCACCCCGTTCGAAGCGCCCAAAACATCGGATAGCGCCGTGGCAGGTAAAACGGTGGTCTTCACCGGAACGCTAACCCAGCTCACCCGCGCCGAAGCCAAAGCCCGCGCCGAAAGCCTCGGCGCAAAAGTCTCCGGATCAGTCTCCAAAAAAACCGACTACGTGGTCGCCGGAGAAGACTCAGGCTCAAAACTCAAAAAAGCACAGGAACTCGGCGTAAACGTCTTAAGCGAGCAGGAGTGGCTGGACTTCATCGCGGAATAAAAAAAAGCGAAGCCATACTCCGCTCTTTTTGATATACATATGAATTCATAAAAAATTTAGCCGCGTTCCTGATCGCGCAAGTCAGACAGACGATTCATCGCATTTTCAATCTCAGGCGGATAATCGCGGCGCTCGATAAATTCGCCGCCACCCGTATTTCGCGTCATCGCCATTTCAAGAGCGCGCGTGAGTGTCTCGGAAATCTTCAGATCGTCCTGCTCCAGCGACAACTCCAGCGCAGAAAGAATGCGGTCGCTCAAGCGAATTTGTTCTCTGGTCATATTATGAGGCATGGTCGTTTCTTTCTCCCGTTACAGTGGTGAACATTCTGCCTTGTTCCTAAAAAGGTTTCAAGGCCTCTGGATCGTCAATAGCCGTTTCTTTTATCAGCGCATAAGTAGGCTCCCAAAAAGCATTGCGAATACGCTCTGTTTCAAGCATTGACTCATGATAGCTATCCGGTAGCTCAAGAATCTGTGCATGTGGCATAGAGGCTGCCAACTTGCGGGTCATCTCATTATCAACCAGATGTTCATGACCCGTAACGACAATTAAACACGGCGTCTCGATAGAACGTGCAAAATTTGACGAATGAAGCAGATTGTTAGACTTCTGCGCTTCATAAATCCACCTGTTTGTCACACCGCCACATCTCAAAACCGGGTTGACCTCAAGCCACTGATTAAATAAAGCGCCGCGCACAGGATCGGACGTCACCATTTCATCTTCCGGGAGCTGTTTATTTTCCCAATCGCCCTGTCCCCACGCATATGATTTTCCGGCAACACCGCTCAATGCAAAAGCTGCGCTCAGCCCAAGTCGGGGAGGCACATCCTTGAGCGCAAATAAGCCGGTCATCGGCGCATTAAGCGCCGCGCAGCGGAAAACACCCGGATAATCGTGCAAATACCGCAATCCCGGGTTCGCCCCCATCGACTGCGCCAGCATCACCAGCGGAATACGGCCCTTGTCTGGATGAACGCTGGAATGCTTGATATACTCCATAATGAAATAGTGGAGATCAGCAACGTCTTCTCCAAAGCCGGTCGAGTGCCTTTTCTGCGGATTGTCCAAAAAACGCGTAGACATCCCTTGCCCCGCCCAGTCCATAACCCAGAACGCCATATTATGATCAAGGCACCAGCGCGCCGTTTCAAAATATTTGGCTGAAAACTCGCGGACCCCTTCAAGACAGACGACCGTTGCATCCGGGATACTGTCTTGCGGAGACACAGAACCAAACACAATGCGCCGCCCCGGTACACGTTCAAACGAATGCCACCGCCAGCCGGGCGGCTGCGTAAATCGCTCCTCAAGGTCAGGAGGTGTCTGAAGCTGAATATCCAAAAGAAACCCGTTCACTATTTTATTGTGTTGCTAGAATATTATAGCAATTAAAGAAAGTGAAAATCTACCTATTTTAGAACATCTGACGTCACAAGATATCTGACATAGAAAAGTATGAAAATTTGGGCCAATAAGTTAAAAAAATATAGGTAGGTAACAGAAGCTAAAAAACCATCTTCAATTGCCTGAAAATTGGCATATTCATAGGAAAAAATAATAAGAGTCTGAATGAAAGAAATAAAAGTAATTATAAATTCAAAAGTAAATGAAGACTTTTTTAAATTAAATAGAAGGTATCCTAAAAAAACGAGAAAAACACAGTTTGCGTAGTTTAAAACATCCAGTGAAAAATACATAAGAAACCATTCAGGGTTACTCTCAAACGAATAACCAGAAGAGTCCCCGGAGAAATAATAAAAATCGTTTAAGACCAGATAGGGTAAGTTAACGACAGCAACGGCAAACGAATAAAAAGCCAAACATACCAATAAAAAGGGACGACCAAAAACGCGTCTGCGTATGGGAGAAAAGCCAAGCACAGAATCTTACTCAAGCGCCTTGATGATATCTTCCGTCATTTTCTTCGCATCGCCGAGCAGCATCATGGTGTTGTCCTGATAGAAGAGCGGATTATCCACCCCGGCATACCCCGATCCCATCGAGCGTTTAACAAACAGAACCGTCTTCGCCTTACCGACATCCAGAACCGGCATCCCGAAAATCGGGGAAGAGGGGTCGCTCTTCGCCGCCGGGTTTGTAATGTCGTTCGCCCCGATCACATAAACCACATCGGTCTGCGCAAACTCGCGGTTGATATCTTCCATTTCGAAAACTTCATCATAAGGCACATTCGCTTCCGCCAGAAGAACATTCATATGCCCCGGCATCCGCCCGGCAACCGGGTGTATGGCATACTTCACATCAACGCCTTCTTTCTTAAGAATATCCGCCATCTCGCGAAGAGCGTGCTGCGCCTGTGCAACCGCCATCCCATAGCCGGGAACAATAATGACCTTGGCCGCATTCTTCATGATCCACGCCGCATCGTCCGCAGCGCCGGTCTTCGCCGTACGGTCACCCAGATCAGCGCCGCCACTAGCCTGCTCACCGCCAAAACCGCCAAGAATGACATTGATAAACGAACGGTTCATCCCCTTACACATGATATAGGAGAGAATGGCCCCGCTCGCGCCCACAAGCGCCCCGGTCACAATCAAAAGATTATTGTGCAGCGTAAACCCGATCCCGGCCGCCGCCCACCCGGAGTAAGAGTTCAGCATAGAAACGATAACAGGCATATCCGCCCCGCCAATCGGAATAATCATCAAAATCCCGAGCGCCAGCGCGATCAAAACGATCATCCAGAGCCAGAAAGCACTGCCGGTTACGCACAACATAATAATCATAAAGAAAAGCGCCGCGCCCAGTATAGCGTTCAGCTTATGCTGCCCTTCAAATATAATTGGCTTACCCGAGATCTTGCCTTGCAGCTTTCCAAACGCGATTAAAGACCCCGTAAACGTCACAGCCCCGATCGCAAGACCAAGCGACATTTCAATCAGGCTCGCCGTGTGAATATCGCCATGCGTTCCAATTCCGTATGCTTCCGGGTTATAAAACGCCGCCATCGCCACAAAAACCGCCGCCAGACCGACCAGCGAGTGAAAACCCGCCATCAACTGGGGCAGGGCGGTCATTTCAATCTTCTTGGCAATCAACGCACCAATCCCGCCGCCCGCAGCAATACCGAGCACAATATAGGAATACCCCTCGACCTGCGGCGCAAACAGCGTCGTGAAAATAGCCAGCGCCATCCCGGCAATCCCGAAATTCAATCCCTTTTGCGCACTCTCGGGGTGAGACAAGCCGCGCAGCGCCAGAATAAAACAGACGGCAGCAATCAGATACAGGAAGGGAGCAATGGCGATCATCGTGGTATTCTATCCTTTCACAATAAAATAGTTGTAGCCCACTATCCCGCCCCAGACAAGGACCCCGAGAAGCAAACTCAGAAAAACGGCAGCGCTTCCCAGATCCTTGGCATATTCGGCTAAAGGATGCGGTTCCGGCGAGACCATATCGACAATGGCCTCAATCGCGGTATTCAAAATCTCGACAATTAAAACAAGCAGTAAACTGGCAATCAAAAGGATTTTTTCAACCAGGCTGACACCCATAAAACAAGCCACCGGTGTCAATACAAACAGCATAATCAATTCCTGCTGGCACGCGGTCTCATTCTGGAAGGCCTTTTTCAGCCCCTTCATCGAATAAAAGAAGGCATTACCGACGCGCTGGAAATCAAAAACTTTCATATCTTCCGCCTGATCTTGTAAAACCCCGTCAACGCCTTTGCCAACAAGAGCAAATTGCACACCCATATAAGCATATTTAAACTGCCTGGAAAAACCCAAAATTCTATCGCAAGCCAGCCATAAATCACAAAACGCGGACGCACCAGCCACGAATAGGGAATGCCAAGCTTATTGCGCACAATCGCAAATCCGACAACCACGGTATAAACCACCGCATAAACAATCGCCGCCGCCGGATCAACAGCCTTGAGATGCACAAGCGCAATCATAATCGCGACAATCACAGCCTGATCCGCCGCCGTGTCGGTAAAAGACCCCTGATGAGATGCACTGCCGCTATAGCGGGCGAGCGGCCCATCCATCCCGTCCGCCAGAACATGCAAAAGTAAAAGAGCTAGGCCCAGTGGAATCGAAAACACAAGACAAAGTGCCGCCGCCAGCCCGGTCACAAGCGAAACAATCGTCAGGTGATTGGCCGTCACATGCTGCTGATCCAGACATTTCAAAACCGGCAAAAGAAGATGATGCCGAAGCCTCTGCCCCCATTCCATGAACGAGCGCTCCCCATCTGCGTAACAATCGCCTTTTTGCTCCTCTTCCGGATCAGACATCCCGCACCGCCACGCTCATAGAGTTAAAGTCCATATACCGAACCGCCGAGCCGGTATTGTGAAAGGCGATACCCTCATGCATATGTCCACGAAAAGGAGAATGCGTATGCCCGAAATAAATATGCTGCAGACCGGGAAGAATATCCGGCTCATGCAGACGAAGATTGTTCAGAATTTTCGGCGCACAATAGGAACCCGAAAACAGGCTGCAGGGTATTTTATGCGCCCTGGCTTTAATAAGCCCATGATAAAGCAGGTCCATCGCTCCGTAAGCTGGCATGCGCCTGTGCTCTTGCTGCAAAGGTCGATGAAAAGGCTCTTTCCCTTCCAGCGGCAAATCACCATGTAAAAATAAAGAATCGCCAAGTATGAAATGGGTCGGCGACCACGAAAACCGTTCTGAGGATAAGCGGTCCAGTGCTTCCCCCCAGCCGGCAGTACAGTCATGATTGCCCATCACATAGTACACATGACAATCCGGAAAGCGCTCACCAAGAGCCTGCAACCAGCTGATACCTGCCTTTATCGTGTTTTCTTCAGTCTCAAAAGTAGACCACCGAAAATCAAGAATATCGCCATTCAAAACAAGAAAAGAGAGGTCGTCACCATACGAGCAGAGAGCATTCTCAACTTTCGTCCCCTCACTCCTGCGCGAGAACAAGTGAAGATCGGACAAAACGGCGCCATCAGGCATGGTCTATCTTCCCAGCCGAAATCAGCCCTTTTTCTTGAACATCCCGAGCATACGCCGCGTAATGATGAAGCCGCCAAAAATATTCACTGACGCCAGCATCACCGCAAAAAATCCAAGAAGTTTTGAAAACCCGCCATCACTCGGGCCCACGGCCAAAATAGCACCGACGATAATCACCGAGGAAATCGCATTGGTAATCCCCATCAAGGGAGAGTGCAGGGCAGGGGTCACCCGCCATACAACGTGATATCCGACAAAACAGGCCAGAACAAATACGGTCAAACCCGTAACAAGGAAAGGCTCACCGCCATGCGCGCCGCCTTCCGCAATTGCGCTTCCCGTCTGCGCCGCAAGCTGAGCCGCACTATCTGATAATTCCTGCAGGCGTGTCGCAAGATCACTGGCGCTTTCAGTAATGCTTCTTTCATCAGCCATGATTTATGCTCCCTTTTTCGTCTTGGTTTCTGTCTTCTCTTTAGCAGGCTTCTTCGCCGCCTTTTTCTTTACAGGCACCTTCTTCGGAGCGGCATCTTTCTCCGCTTCAGGCGCCTTGTCTTTCTTGGCTTCAACCTTTTCAGTTTTAGGCACCTTTTCAGCTTTTTCCGCTTTAGGAACCGCAGTCTCTTTTTTCTCACCCGTAAAAGCCGGATGAACCACAGCGCCATCACGTGTCATGGCAACGCCTTTAATAATGTCGTCGTCCCAATCAATAGACAACGCTTTCTTCTCCTTATCGATCACCAGCCCGAGCAGATTAAAAAGGTTCTTGGCATACAGGGCCGACGCATCCGCCGCCAGACGGCTCGGGATATTGAGGTGCCCGATAATTTTAACACCGTGAACTTCAACGATTTCACCAGCTTTCGACAGTTCGCAGTTTCCACCAGTCTCGACAGCCATATCGACAATCACGGAACCCGGCTTCATGCTCTTAACCATCGCCTCGCTGATCAGCTTCGGAGAAGGGCGGCCCGGAATAAGCGCAGTCGTAATCACAATATCCTGTTTGGCTATATGAGAGGCGACAAGGTCAGCCTGCTTTTTCTTATAGTCAGCAGACATCTCCTTGGCATAACCGCCAGCTGTCTCGGCTTGCTTGAACTCTTCATCCTCAACCGCGACAAAACTTCCGCCAAGAGAGGCCACTTGTTCCTTAGCCGCCGGGCGCACATCAGTCGCTGAGACCACAGCCCCAAGACGCTTGGCCGTCGCGATCGCCTGCAAACCGGCAACGCCTGCGCCCATCACAAAGACCTTCGCCGGAGGAACCGTGCCCGCCGCCGTCATCATCATCGGGAAGGCGTGCGCATAATGCTCCGCCGCATCCAGAACAGATTTATACCCGGCAAGGTTTGATTGTGAGGACAAGACATCCATCGCCTGCGCCCGGCTGATCCGCGGCACAAATTCCATCGAGAACGCATCCACGCCGGCCTTCGCGCAATCTTTAAGAACACTCGGATTTCCAAAGGGTCCCAACATCGCAACCAGCAGTGCCCCTTTCTTCATCGCACCGAGCTCCGCAGCATTAGGGGCCTGCACCTTCAAAACAACATCAGCCGTTTTCAAGGAGGCTGCAGCATCCTTCACAATTTTCGCCCCTGCATCTTTATAAGCATCATCGGTAAAATCAGAGGCCAGCCCGGCGCCGCTTTCAACACTGACAACGCAATCCATCGCAGACAACTTCTTCACAGTCTCCGGTGAAACAGCGACGCGGCGCTCATGTTTATGGGTCTCTTTCGGAACGGTAATATGTAAGCCCACGGGCAAACTCCCCTTATATCTGTAATGCGATTGCAACACTTAGAAACATGCCCGATATTCCGCTGCTTGTGAAGAGCGCACAACCAAATTTTGTGCAGCATAGAACAAATCAAGTAATGTGGGCAAATCCAGCAAGGAAGAACGGTAAGCATCTTGTCAGGCAAGGATTTCTTCAGTAAACTAATACATCTCTAGGTGTGATTCCCAGCACCTTCTTCCGTGGGCATTTTCTTGCCAAGGTAAGCTGATACAGGTTTTTGATGAATAAAAAGTTTGGTTTTTTGATGTGTTTAGCGCTGCCAGTCTATCTAGCGGGGGTGCCTGCGTATGCTGGGACACTTCAAGATGCCGTGCGGACAGCAGTGCAGAATCACCCGAGCGTCACCGCAGCCGATGCCGGCTACATGGCATCCTTGCGTCAGGCGCAGGAGGAGCGCTCCGCCTACTTCCCCGAGCTTTCTGCAAGCGGAACAGCGGGAAGGATATACGAGGACAACGCAACCAGTCGCGGCCTTGAAACGACAAGAGGAGCAGCCTATTCCGGTTTCGGCGAAGCATCTCTGACAATGCGTCAGGTCATTTTCGATGGCATGGAAACCTCAAACCGCGTAGCTGCTGCAAACTCAGAAGCAAAGTCTATGAAAAGCTCGCTTGAGGAAACACAAGAGCAAATTGCAATGCGGGCCTCTCAAGCTTACATAGAAGTTCTGCGCACCAGAGCTGCTGTAAATCTGATTTTGGCAGAAAAGAAAAAAATTGCCGAATATCAAAGCCGAATAAAAGCCATGTTTGATCAGGGGGGAGCCGATGAATCGGAGCTCCAGCAAGCTCGTGATGTAAGTATGATCATCGAATCATCACTTGCAGAATATCAGGGGCAAAAGGAAGTTGCGGAAGCCGCTTACCTCGAGGCGACGGGCATGATGCCGGATAATGAAATGGTCGTGCCTGAAACGTTATCGGCGGTCATTCCTGAAACAGCGGAAGACGCCTTTGATGCCGCGATGTCTAATCATGCAGGCCTGCGCTCTGCACAACAAGAGGCTGACGCAGCAGATAAAGGTGTGAATATTGCGCGCGCGGCCTACTTTCCGGATTTTACTGGCGAACTGTCCTACCTTAAAAGCGACAAAAAAGATGTCATTGGTGGAGAACTGGAAGACCGTCGCGCTGTCGTACGTATGAACTGGAATTTCTCCACCGGCGGCGAGCAAAAGGCTGAGGTGTCTCGCCAAAAACATTTATACCGTGAGGCCCTCGCCAAAACAGATGAGATGAAGCGCGCCATCAAGCGCGATATCTATCAAGCATACGCACAATATAGGGCCGTAATTAAAAAGGCAGGTCTATCAAAGGAACGTGTGGATCTAAACAAAAAACTCTACAAAGCCTATGAACGGCAATTCGAAGGATCTCGTATTAATTTGCTTCAGCTCATGCGCGCCAATAGCCAGCTTTTTAACGCGCAACTGGAAGAAAATGATAATAAGTACACACTCCTCTCTGTGCAGTACCAGGTTCTCGCCAGTATTGGTTACCTGAAATCAGCTCTGGACGCTGCGGAGATCGTAAAAGCCGAAGGTGCAGCGCCCCTTGCAGAAATAGAAACAGCAGCTGGCTCAGCGGAGGGTCAGTCCGCGGCAGGGGAGTAGGGAAATTTCAAAACGAACGCAGGATGAAAGTGAAAGTCAGGATTCCGCAGGGGCTGGAAAAGCCTTGATGCCGGAGGCCGGCGCATCTGCATCCGCGAAAGCTGAAAAAAAAACAGCAGAACCAGACACGGCTGAGATTGGTCTGCCAAACGGAGTAGAGCCGCTCCTCGCCTGTTTATCCCAACTGTGCTCACACTATGGCCATGCACAATCACCTGATTCGCTTGTTGCTGGTCTGGCTTACGATGAAAACGGAATGGGCCCGTCCCTGTTTTGCGAGGCAGCCCGCCGCGTCGGTATCAGCGCCAGCCCGATCAAAAAACCGCAAATAACCTCCATACCGAGCGCTATCCTGCCCTGTGTTTTGATCCTGCACGATGCCCAGGCCTGTCTTCTGACGAACATCGACAAAGAAAAAGGCAAGGCGCAGGTTTTCATCCCGGAAACTGGTGCGCTGGGCACAGTTTCAATCCAAAAACTCCAAAACGATTACGCCGGTTACGCCATCTACACGCATCCCGAAGCGGAATTCATCCACCCCGAACATCGACATGAGGTCGATGCCAGCCACCACTGGTTCTGGGGTGAGGTGCGGCGGAACGCCTCGATTTATGCGCTCATGATCGCAGGCTCGCTCTTCATCAACCTTTTCGCGCTCGTCAGCCCGCTCTTCGTCATGAACGTCTACGACCGGGTGATTCCGAACAACGCAATCGAAACCGGTTGGGCGCTGGGCCTCGGCGCACTGGCAGCCTTTGTCTTTGATTTCGTCTTCCGCACGATGCGCGGCTACCTGATCGACTTCGCAGGCCGCCGCATAGACGTCATTGCCGCCCGCAGAATCTACGATCAGGTCCTCGACATGAAACTAGCCGGCCGCCCGGCAGCCAGCGGAGCGTTCGCAAATATGCTGCGCGACTTCGATTCCGTCCGCGAGTTTTTCACCTCCGCCACCATCACCGCACTGGTCGACTTGCCGTTCTCCATCGTCTTCCTGTTCTTCGTCTACAAACTCGGCGGCTCTGTCGCCTTTATCATCGTAGGGATTATCGCCATTGTCTGCTTTGCGGGATACCTGATCCAGATGCGCCTGAAAAAGCTTGTGCGCAGATCAATTAAGTCGTCCGAATCCAAGCACGCCCTGCTTGTGGAAACCATCCACGCACTGGAAACCATCAAGGCAGCAGGGGCCGATGGCCGCTTCCGTGCGCGCTATAGCCAGTATGTCGGCGATAACGCCAACACCTCCTGCCGCTCTCGCTTCTGGTCGTCTCTGGCCGTGAATATCGCGACCTTCTTCCAGCAAAGCGCCTCCGTCATCATCATCCTGACCGGGATGTATCTCGTCCAGAGCGGCGATCTCACCATGGGCGGCTTGATCGCAAGCGTCATCCTTGGCAGCCGCGCCCTCGGACCAATCGGATCCGTCGCCAATATTATCACGCGCTATCACCAGGCTGGCGGCGCCCTGAAGACCTTGAACGGGATTATGGGCAGCCCGGTCGAACGCCCGCCGGAACAAAAATTTCTGCACCGCCCGAACCTAAAAGGCGCAATCGCATTCGATAAAGTATCCTTCGCCTATCCCGGCGCCTCCAAAAACGCTGCGCTCGAAGATATTTCCTTCACCATCCAGCCCGGCGAAAAAGTCGGGATCATCGGCCGCATCGGCTCTGGTAAAAGCACCATCGCCCGCCTGATGATGAAGCTATACGAGCCGCAAAAAGGAACGATCTTGATCGACGAGACGGACATCCGCCAGATCGATCCGGCAGACCTGCGCCGAAACTTCGCCTACATCGCACAAGACGTCATCCTCTTTCAGGGCAGTATCCGCGACAACATTGCCGCAGGAAAAATTCACGCGGCCGAAGACGAGATTCTCGCCGCAGCAAAAGCCTCCGGCGCCCACGAATTTATCGCCCGCCACCCGATGGGCTTCGACGCGCCCGTAGGCGAGCAGGGAGCGGGCCTGTCCGGCGGCCAACGGCAAGCCATCGCCATGGCGCGCGCCTTTCTAGGCAACCCGCAAGTCCTGATCTGCGACGAGCCAACCAACGCCATGGACACCCAGGCCGAGCAGGCATTCAGCGATTACATCCGCAACCATACAGCAGGCAAAACTTTCGTTTTGGTCACACACAAGCATAATATGCTGCCATTGGTCGATCGCCTGATTCTACTGCATCAGGGAAAAATCATCATGGACGGGCCGCGCGATGAAGTAATCGCCGCACTGCAAACCGGATCAATTCAGGTGAGAAAAGGGTGAACACAAAAGAGACAGAATTTATGAACGAACTCGAAGCGGCCCTGCACGCAAGGCCCTCGCGCCCGGCTTTGCTGATGTCGTTCACCATTGCCGCATTCGTTGTCTTCTTCATCCTCTGGGCTGCGATCACCGAAGTCGACGAAGTCACACGTGGCGAAGGGCAGGTTGTCCCGACACAGGAAATCCAGACCGTTCAAAGCCTCGAAGGCGGGATCATCCAGGATATCCTCGTCGCCGAAGGCGATGTCGTCAAAAAAGGACAGGTGCTGCTGCGCATCAGCGATATCCAGTATTCTTCGGAAGAGCAGGGGGCCGAAGCCCATTTCTTCGCCCTGCGCGCCAAAAAAGCCCGTCTTCAGGCCGAAGCCAACGGCAAGGAGTTCGAAGCCCCCGAAGATATCGCCGAAAAAATGCCGCAACTGGTCGCCAACGAAAAGGCGCTCTATAACTCCCGCCAGAAAGAACTAACCTCCGTCTACGCGATAGAAGACGAAAAAATCAAAAAGGCGCAGGCTGATTTAAAAGAAGTCGACGCCCAGATTTCCCGTTTTTCCGAAAGTGCCCGCCTCCTCAAAAAGGAACTCGAGATCACCAAGAAAATGGTAGAGCAGCGCGCCGTCCCTCAACTCGACCAAATTCGTCAGGAACGCGAACTGGCTGACCTGCAAGGCCAGATTAATACCAATGTACAAAGGAAAAAAGGTCTTCAGGCCGACTTGAGCGCCGCCGAAAATGAACGCGCCACTCGCACCGACCAGTTCCGCTCAAAATCTCTCGAGGATCTAAGCGAGGTCGAGGCGCAGATCTCCGCCCTCGAGCAAAGCCTGAAATCCATCGGCGACCGCGTCTATCGCACAGAACTTCGCGCCCCGGTCGATGGGGTCGTCAACAAAATTGCCATCAAAACGGTCGGCGGTGTCGTGGAACCCGCCATGCATCTTGTCGAGATTGTTCCCGAAGACGACCAGCTCAAAATTGTCGCCAAGGTAAAACCGGATGAAATTGCCTTCTTAAGTCCCGGCCAGCAGGTAAAGGTAAAAGTTACTGCGTATGATCCGCAAAAATTCGGAACCTTGGATGGCAAACTCTCCCGAATCGGTGCAACAACTGTATCTGACCGGGAAGGAAACGCTTTCTTCGAAATCGAGGTGCGCACAGCAAAAAATTACCTCGGCACCGAGCAAAGCCCGCTTCCAATCACCCCCGGTATGGTCGCGCACGTCGATGTAATCACAGGCAAGAGAACAATATTGCACTATCTGATGAAACCGGTGCGCCGCGGATTTGACCGCGCATTGCGGGAAAGATAGGGAAGGTGGAGTAATGCTGGATAAAGTAAAACCAAACGGCTGGACGATTTTTCATTTCGTTTTTTTGCTGAGTTTACTCTTTGCAGCCATTCTTTTTAGCGGCTCCCCGAGCGAAATGCGCCTGCGCCTGCGCGAAGGGGTCTTCGATCAGTTCAATCAGGCTCATCCGCGCGAAGCCTCCGGAACCGTGGTCATCATTGATATTGACGAAAAATCACTGGAGAAAATCGGGCAATGGCCGTGGCCAAGAAACACAATGGCAAAATTGACAGAGCGTCTTGCAAAAATGGGAGCGAGATCAATCGTTCTGGATGGTGTGTTTGGAGAAGAAGACCGATCGGCGCCGCTTTACTTTTTGCAACACCTCCCGGAACAGGCACGCACACCAGAGCTGGAACAGATATTCAAAAATATTCAAACAACAATATGGCAGTCGAATAAAGAATTATTGGACTACGACGCCATGTTTGCAAAATCAATCAAGGACTCTGAAGTTTTTGTCACAGGATTTTCCTACGGGCGAACGGATCGAACCCAGAACCGTCCAATTAACAAAAACAGGCTTTTGGCAAAAAAAGATGTTCAGGATGCCTTTCTAAAAGATGCATCTAAATTTTCTGCTGCAGCCGTTACGCTGCCCATTTTTTCTAAAAATGCCGCAGGGGAAGGCAGCATCATGGCCCAGCCAGACCAGGACGGTGTGTTACGTCGGGCAGGGATGATTTTTACGGATGGTAAAACACTCTACCCATCTTTGTCACTGGAGGCGCTACGCGTGGGTCTCCTCGGAAAAAAAGGAACGGTTATCCTTGGGGGCGTGCCGGAAGAAAACAAAAGAGAGATCGATACAGCCTATCGTCTCGTCGTTGGCGAAAATATTATCCCGGTTGATAGTGACGGGATTCTACATGTGTACTATCGCCAGTTTTGCAACGAGCAGGATATGACCGCGCAGGGCTCAAAGTGTACATCACTGGATTATCTTCCGGCCTATAAAATCATTGATCCTCAATACGAAGCGGAAATGAGCCCACGGGTCAAAGGCAAAGTTGTCCTGATCGGAGCCAGTGCGGAAGGCCTGAAAGATCTACGAAACACAGCGCTTCAGCCTTTCCGCCCCGGCGTGGAAATTCACGCAAACGTCATTGAACAGGTCCTGCAAGAGAAATATCTGCTTCGTCCATCCATAACCGAGGCCGCCGAAGCATCCTACATCTTGATCGCGGGGTTGCTGTTCATTCTTCTTTCACCATTTATCGGTGTCGCTATTTCAACTCTATTATGCGCAACCATTATTGCTTTCGCAGGTTTCGGAGCTTATTACGCATACGTACAGTATGGTCTCCTGATTGATCCAGTGTACCCAAGCATCGCCGTCTTCACCATTTTTGTCGTCTCAACCATTCTGTCCTATGCCCGCGCGGAGTCACGCAGAAAATATATCCGTAGCGCCCTCGGCCTCTATGTGTCGCCCGAGGTGATGAAGGAACTGGAAAAGTCCCCTGAAAAGCTGAGCCTTGGCGGGGAAACCCGAGAACTTACTGTGATGTTCACCGACATCCGGCGCTTCACCGCAATCTCCGAAGGCATGGAGCCGGATGAACTTGTCGGAATGATGAACGAATTCCTGACCGCTATGACCGATGTCGTACTGAGCGAGCAGGGGACAGTCGATAAATATATCGGCGATGCAATGATGGCGTTCTGGAATGCGCCTCATGATATTGATGGACATGAACGCCTCGCATGCTACGCAGCCCTTCAGATGCAGGCAGCCTTAAGACCGGTCAACGAAAGAATCGCCGTCCGCGCCAATGAAGTAGGGCGCAAGCCTGTCCTCCTAAGCGCAGGGATCGGGATCAACACAGGCCTGTGCGCCGTCGGTAATATGGGGTCACGTCAGCGCTTCGCCTATTCAGCATTGGGAGACGCTGTAAACCTCGCCGCACGATTGGAAGGTCAAACCAAATTCTACGGCGTAGACATCCTCGTCAATGAAACAACGCACGACAAAGCTCCGGGCCTTGCGATGCTCGAACTCGACCTCATTCAGGTCATAGGAAAAGTACGTCCGGTCCGCATATACGCGCTCGTCGGAGATGAGGGGTATGCACAAGACTACCAGTTCAAGTCCTGGAATGCGCTGCACACGCAAATGCTGACCCGCTACCGCGCCCGAGACTTTGATCATGCACTGAAAATGGTTGCCGAATGCCGGGAGGCATCCGACGGGACGCTCGAAAGCTATTATGATATGTATGAAAAGCGTATCAAGGACATGAAGAAAAAGAAAAAAATCCCCGCCGACTGGCAGGGAATCTACATTGCAGAAAGCAAATAAGTCCTAAATATCCGCCGACTTCCAGTTCGCAACAAAATCCGTAACGTCTTTTTCGCTCATCGGCTTGGCAAAATAATACCCTTGCGCCAGATCACAACCAATTTCCTTCAGAAATTTTGCTTCCTCAATGTCTTCAACGCCTTCCGCGACAATAGACATATCCATATTCTTACCCAGAGCAACAACGGATTTAACAAGCTCCCGAGAACTGTCATTGCTACTCATGTCACGAATAAAAGACTGATCAATTTTCAGCGTATTAATTGGGAAATAATGCAAATAGCTCAGCGAGGAATACCCGGTTCCAAAATCGTCAATCGCAATGCCCATACCGGCCTTACGGCACATATTAAGGGTTTCCTTGGCATTTTCAGGCTGCGAAATCAAAAGCCTTTCGGTGATTTCAAGATGAAGCTGCTCAGGGGCAACATCGCTCTCGCTCAGAGTATTGTATACATTCTCAACAAAATCCTCAGAAGAGAAGTCTGTGCTGGAGAAGTTCACGCTCATATGCAGACCGGAATGATATCCCGTCTTGCTTTCAATCCGCTTAAGCGCCAGACAGGATTCTTTCAAAGCCCACTTGCTGGCTTCAACAATCAAACCGCTATCTTCAATAACTGGAATAAAAATCCCCGGCGAGATAAACCCTTTTTCAGGATGGATCCAGCGCATCAGCGCCTCAAATCCTTCAATTCGCCCATTTTGCAAATTAATGATCGGCTGATAGTGCAAAAGGATTTCACCGCTATGCAAAGCCTTTTCAAATTCATTGGCAATGCGGATACGCTCCATAGCATTACCTTGCTCTGTATAACCCAGCTCAATCATCTCAACTGGCGGCCAGTAAGGCTTCTCACCGCTAATATCCGCACGCGTCAACGTATCGCGGTAACGTGTAAGAATAACCTGCGAAATCATCCGGATCACAGGATCTGCCGTCCCCAGACGACGTGAAAAATCTTCTTTGGAAATCTCGAGCATCCGGCAATCTTCAATGGCCACAACCGTCGCAGTCCGCGGCGCATCGTCGACAATCGCCATCTCCCCGATAATCGCACCGGGGCCGCGTGTACCGACAACACGCACATCGCCGTTCGGACGGGAAATAGAGATTTCAACAAGGCCCTCTTCAATAATATAGGCGCAATCCCCTTCGTCCCCTTGACGCATAATAACGTCTCCGGCTGAAAAATTCTTTTTGCTTTGAATGTCTGTCATTGAATTAGATTCCACACACTTACAATTCACGCCTCACTATGCACACCCTTCCTTACATTTTGGTTAATAACATGAACTTTTTTAAGGAATACAGGGGAAGGGTATATTTTTACAAAGCAATGCTTGACAAAGGAGGATACGCGCAGGTATGTTCCCCGCTCAGAACATTATTATGTGCAGGATTTAAAGAAATGAAAGTCGTTAACTCGCTCAAGACCCTGAAAAGCCGCGACCGCAACTGCCGCGTGATTCGCCGCAAGGGCCGCATATACGTGATCAACAAGAAAAACCCACGCTTCAAGGCGCGTCAGGGCTAAGATACGTTTCTGTAGAATGAAGGAACGCGTGAAAATATCTTTCGCGCGTTTTTTTACGCCCGCATTATTTGTTGAAATTTTCCGCCAAAAGCAAAGACAGGTGGTGCAAAGTCCTGTCTGGTCTGCTATACGGAGTGAACTACATAACTTTTATTTCGCGTGGGTGGGAAAGTAGGCTTATGTTTTCCAAACTTTTCGGTTTTATGTCGGCGGATATGGCCATTGATCTTGGCACAGCCAACACATTGGTTTACGTCAAGGATCAGGGCATTGTCCTGAACGAGCCGTCTGTCGTCGCGATCTCTATGGAAGGCGGCAAGAAACATACACTGGCAGTCGGCGACGAAGCCAAACAAATGCTGGGCCGTACACCGGGCAGCATTGTCGCTATTCGCCCCTTACGTGACGGCGTCATCGCAGACTTCGACGTAACTGAGGCCATGATCAAGCACTTCATCCGCAAAGTACACAACCGCCGCTCCTTCGTATCGCCCAAAATGATTATTTGCGTTCCCTCCGGCTCGACCGCCGTTGAACGCCGCGCCATTCAGGAATCAGCAGAAAGCGCAGGCGCAAGCCGCGTCTCCCTGATCGAGGAACCCATGGCCGCTGCGATTGGTGCAGGCCTCCCCGTCACCGAAGCAACCGGCTCGATGGTCGTTGACATCGGCGGCGGCACAACAGAAGTTGCCGTGATTTCCCTCGGCGGTATCGTCTACGCCCGCTCTGTGCGCGTCGGCGGCGATAAAATGGACGAGGCCATCATCGCCTACATCCGCCGCGTCCATAACCTCCTGATCGGGGAGGGAACAGCCGAGCGTATCAAAAAAACAATCGGCTCCGCATGTCCGCCTGCTGATGGAGAGGGCCGCACCATGGAAATCCGTGGCCGCGACCTGATGAACGGCGTGCCCAAGGAAATCGTCGTCACAGAGCGTCAGATGGCTGAAGCGCTGGCCGAACCTGTCGGTCAGATCGTCGAAGGCGTCAAGGTCGCTCTTGAACATACCGCTCCGGAACTGGCAGCAGACATCGTCGACCGCGGCATTGTTCTGACCGGGGGAGGGGCGCTCCTAACAAATCTAGACTACGTTCTACGTCATGCGACCGGTCTGGCCGTAACGTTGGCCGACGATCCGCTCTCCTGTGTGGCACTGGGAACCGGACACGCGCTCGAAGCTGGCGCAGCCCTGCGTCATGTTTTGATCGGTGCATATTAGTCAAAAATTGGTCTCATAGAAGAACTGGAAAACTTAACCTTTTTCCTGTAGAATACGAAGTGTGTGGACTTGCTTTTCCGGTCTGTGTTCTTTAACCGTGAAGAGCAAGAACAATAAAATTTTTATAAGAGAACAAGGATCCCGTGAGACGTCGTCGTCCCATTGCGAGAAGCATAGCAAGAGCCCTGCCTTTTTACTATCACGGCGGGGGATTATCCTACCTCATCCTTATACTTGTCTCCATCGCGCTCATGGCAATATCGGCCTTAAGACCGCAAGTCTTCGACTCCGCCCGCGAGAATGCCGCCGACCTTTTCGCCCCGGCACTCTCCGCCATCAGTCAACCGATCCAGCGCGCGACAATGTTCGTCCGCGATGTCTCGGGCCTCGCCGGGATGCAGGCAGAAAACGCCCGCCTGACACAGGAAAACGAACGCCTGCGCCAATGGTATCAAACCGCCATGCTGCTCGACTCGGAAAACAAAGCATTGCGGGACCTGCTAAACGTAAAAGTGGAGCCTGAAAACACATTCGTAACAGCCCGCATTCTTGGCGATGCCGGAAACACCTACGTCAAAAGCCTTCTGGTCGACGCAGGAAAAAATGATGGCGTTGAGAAGGGGCAAGCCGTGATGTCCGGCGAAGGTCTAATTGGACGCATCGTTGAGGGCGGCGATCAATCCGCCCGCGTGCTTCTGCTCACCGATATGAACTCCCGCGTCCCTGTCGTCGTCGAAGATACGCTCCAGCACGCTGTCATGGCTGGGACCAATGAAGATAAACCGCAACTGATCCACCTGCCGCAAGACAGTGAAATCATGGACGGCGCGCGCCTTGTAACCTCTGGCCACGGCGGAGTCTTTCCGCCCGGTATCCCGGTTGGCCGTGTAACAATCAACAAAGAGGGAATCCGCACTGTAGAATCTTTCGCGGATATTTCACGCCTTATGTACGTCCGGGTTGTCAAAAAATCCGACGACCCCAACCTCCGCCGCGCGATCGAACCCTAAGGGCCCTGAAAACAACGAACTCTACCGTGTCACTTTACTGTGCCGGTAGGTATGACACGACATCATCAGCCCGAACCCGATCAACGCTGCTAACATAGAAGTCCCCCCATAGGACACCATCGGCAAAGGTGCCCCCACCACCGGAATCAAGCCCATCACCATCGCAATATTGATGAACACATAAAGAGAGAAGTTAATACTGATCCCCATCGCCAGATACCGCCCGAAATTATGGCGACAGCGATAACCAATCACCAGCCCATAGAGAAACAAAAGTGCAAACAGCCCCAAAAGCGCAAGGCCGCCCAGCAATCCCCATTCCTCTGCCCAGAGCGTAAAAATAAAGTCTGTCTGCTTTTCCGGCAGGAAATTGAGGTGACTTTGCGTCCCTTGCAAAAACCCTTTCCCCTCAAGCCCTCCGGACCCAAGCGCGATCTTCGACTGCGTAATGTGATACCCCGCGCCAAGCGGATCTGATTCCGGGTCAAGAAACGTCATCACGCGCTGCTTCTGATAATCATGCATAAACTGCCACGCGATCGGGATAATCGCCGCCGTCCCCGCAATTCCCGCAATAAACAGCCAGGCAGGCGCCCCGACGGTAAACACCATCCCGGCCCCCGCCATGATAATCATCAGCGCAGTGCCCAAATCCGGCTGCAACAACACCAGAGCCACAGGCGCTAAAATCACAATCGCAGGAATAACCAGAAAAGGAATCCGCCGCACATCCTCCGGGCTCGCCCCATGAAAATGCCGTGCCAGCGCCAGAACCACAGCAATCTTCATCAATTCGGAAGGTTGAAGCTGCACAAACCCCAGATTAATCCAGCGCTGCGCCCCCATCCCGATATGCCCCTTGATCTCCACCAGAACCAGCATCGCAAGGCCCAAAAAATAAATCGGCCAGGCAAGCTTGTACCAGATCTTGATATCAATCAGTGCAATCACCAGCATTCCCGCCAGCCCGACACCAAACCGCAGAAGCTGCCGCTCCGCCCAGGGGGAAAAACTCCCGCCCGCCGCAGAATAAAGCGCTGCAATCCCCACGCCCGTCACGCAGCAGATCAAAAACACCAGCCCCCAGTTCATATGCAGGATTTTATACCAGAGACTTTTATCGGCGCGCAGCGCAATGCGGGACATAACCTATTCTCCCCTGTCTAAAACAAGCGGCTTAAAGCCGGGCATAACAATATTTTCATCGGCTCCTTTTTCCGGCTGCATCAACGTCGCCGCCGGGTTCCGCATCTGCGTCTTGAGCAAAAGGTCCTTCGCAAGCGGAGCCGCCGCACTCGAACCGCCAACCCCGTGCTCCACCACAACGCAGCAAACATATTTGGGGTTATCAACCGGCGCATACCCGACAAAAAGAGCATGGTGGCGCTGTTTCCAAGGTAAATCCTCGTTTTTAACACCTTGCGCCCGCTGCTCTTTCGTAATGCGGCGAACCTGCGCCGTCCCGGTTTTACCGGCCATCTCCATGCCGGGTTCTTTAATCCGCGACCCATAGGCCGTCCCGCGCAGATTATTCACCACATCATTCATCCCCTCCATAACCAGAGAGAGATGCCGCTCCGGAATATCAAGGCTCGCCGGATTATCCTGCACCCGGCCCAGCGCACCGACAAACCCCGCAAGCGTCGGCTTCACCGCCTTACCGCCATTCACAATCCGCGCCGTCATAACGGCCAACTGCAAAGGAGTCGCCAGCATGTAGCCTTGCCCGATCGCATTCACAACCGTTTCCCCGTTGTGCCACACTTCACCAAGCTTACCCTTTTTCCACGCACGGTCCGGAATAAGCCCGGGACGCTCCTCATTCAGCTCAAAATCAAGAAGTTCCCCAAGCCCTAGTTTTCGGGCCATCGCCGCAATTTTATCAATCCCTGTATCCAGCGATATCTTGTAAAAATAAGTATCGCACGACCCCATCAAAGCCGATCGCAGATTAACCCGTCCATGCCCGCCATGCTTCCAGCAGTGAAACTTGTTCCCGCCATAATCAAAATAACCGGGACAAAAGACACTCGTATTCCGATCAATCGCCCCAGCCGCCAGCGCCGCCAGCCCCGTCACCATCTTGAACGTAGAGCCCGGAGGATATTGCCCGGCAATCGCCTTGTTCGTCAGCGGAATGCCCTCATTCGCCAGCAACTCCTGATAAACATCCGAAGGCATCCCGCGCACAAACAAATTCGGATCAAAAGAAGGGTGCGAAGCCATCGCATAGACAGCGCCCGTATGCGCATCCATCACCACACAAGACGCACTTTTCTCCCGCGCCAGAATCTCCTGCGCATAACGCTGGATTTCACCGTCAATCGTCAGCGTCACCCGCCGCCCTTCAACCGCATCGCGCCGTCCAAGCTCGCGCACCTCACGGCCAATCACATTAACCTCAACCTCAGCAGCTCCGGCTTTACCGCGCAGCGCCAGATCAAACGTTTTCTCAATACCCGACTTCCCGATTTTAAAGCCGGGCAGGGTGAGGAGGGGGTCTGTCCCCACCTCCTTCTCCGATGCTGCACCGACATACCCGACAATATGCGCCGTCGCCTCGCCGTAAGGGTAATTACGAATACTGCCGCTATCGATCATCATCCCGGGCAGGTCCGGCAAGTTAACCTCCACCCGCGCAACTTCTTCCCATTCAAGGTCATCGCGAATCTTGATAGGCAAAAATTTTTGCGTGCGTTTGGCCTCCCTCAAAACGCGCGCAATCGTCTTGTCATCAACCGTGATGTATTCCTGAAGGTGATGCAAAGATTGCTCAAGGTCTTCTGTTTGCTCCGGCACAACCAGAACCCTGTAATTCTGGACATTCACAGCAAGCGGAACCCCGAACCGGTCGACAATCTGTCCTCGCGAAGGCGGCAACAAACGTACGTTAATCCGGTTTTTATCCGAGAGCGTCTTGTAACGCCCCCCTTGCGCAATCTGAAGCCAGGCCAGCCGCGTGCCCAGTACGCCAAGTCCCGCAAGCTGAAGGCCCGCCATAATAAAAGCCCGCCGCGTAAAAACTTTCCCGCTATCTGCCTCTCTTTTTACCACGCGCGCATCCCTTACTTCACCGCGCTATACGGGTTAACGAGAACAGGCAGGAATCGGTGCGTAAAATGCAGGGCCATCATAATAAACGGAAACATAAAAATCCCGAGCGTTGTCATCAACAAAGTCGGCGCGAAAGGAGGCCATTGAAAATGAATAAGCCCGAACAAACCCCACTGTAAGAGGGCTGCGCCGGCACTCACCAGCATATAACCGATCCAGACCGTCACAAACGGTTGCCCCGTCAGGAATAACCGCTGATCGACAACAACCCACCGGATAATAACAAAAACAAACGCATGCATCCCAACCGGCAGGCCGCTCAGCAGGTCATACAAAACCCCCGCCGCAAACACCAGCCAGACAGGCAGCAACGTCGGCCTGTAAAGCGACCAGTAATAAATCGCCATCACAAGCAACGGAACCTCGACAGGTCCGGTCAACGGTAAAGTAAGTGGCACGGTGCTGAGCGCAAACAGGCACAAAATAAACCCATAAGGCACGCAAAGGCGCAAAAGCATGTCGATTTGCATTTTCTTAAGGTACTAGATTCAAGGTTCAAGATTCAAGAATAGAAAGCAAAACGAATTTGTGCAATTCCCATCTTGCACCTTGTCCCTCGCACCTTGAACCTAAAAAACTACGCGGCGCGCAAAAGTCCTTTTTCCTCAAAGAAATCCTGAAGCTCGCCGGTTTCGTACATTTCACGAACAATATCACACCCGCCGATAAACTCGCCCTTCACATAGAGCTGAGGAATGGTCGGCCAGTTGGTGAAATCCTTGATCCCTTGACGGATGTCATCGTCTTCGAGAACATTCACAGTCGAAAACGGAACCCCAAGCTGTGAAAGAACCTGAACCACCATCGCGGAAAACCCGCAAAGCGGCATATCGGCTGTCCCCTTCATAAACAGGGAAACATCATTGTTATCAATCTCTTTTTGAATACGGTCGAATACGGGATTGGTCATGTCATTAATCCTTTCTAGTCTTCTTTCACACCGGTCTGAAGCGCCAGCGCGTGAAGCTCGTTACCCATTTTGCCCTGCAAGGCATCAAACACCATCTGATGCTGCTGAACTCTCGTTTTTCCCTTAAAGGAGGGGGACGCAACATAAGCGGCGTAATGATCGCCATCCCCGCGCAAATCCTCGATTTCCACAACGGCATCCGGAATGCCTTCCTTGATCAGCTTCTCAATTTCCGCTGCTTCCATCGCCATGATAACTCTCTTGCCTCCATTTGGTGTCACTGTCTAATCAGATACGCGGAAGAATTTTTTTTTGCAAGAGAAACATCAGGGAAAACGAAGGCAGGCAGTACGTTTGAGCAAAGGTTATGTTAAGGAGCCATCCTTGAGCGATAATTTTTTTCTTGCACCCAAAGCAAAATTTCTGCAACGTTCAAATCAAACGACAAACGGCAGCAACAACGATCTGTAGACCTGTTTCAGGAAAGCAATCCATGTTGTTGGACGATAATAGAGGGTGACTTTTATTAAACGATGTATGCCGAAAATGGCGCGTTGGACAGTGAGAGGGTCACCAAAGTGTGAAAAAAACTCCGCCTCTGTTTCAGGGGCGGAGTTTTGTTTTTCCAGATATTGGGGGAGGGGGATTATTCCTCAGCGCCCTTCAACTGCTTTTTGGCTTCTTCCAGCGCTTTATCGAGTTCAACCTCCATAAGGTGGTCGGTGACATCGATCTCTTTCGCATCAAAATCCGCACGGACCTTACGCAGGACATCCTGAAAACCTGGCTCTTCCAGATTAGAAGAAACAACATCCGCCGCGTATGTACTGGCATCCGGTCCGCTCAGGCCAAGTCTCTCCGCAGCCCACAAGCCAAACAACTTGCTCGTGCGGGCTTCAATCGCAAAATCCATCTTCTCCCGGTGAGCATACGTCCCTTCAAACCCTTTTTTGCGGTCATCCATACCCGACATTTTCTAATCTCCAGCGTTTTTTATGCAATAAAGTATATCTATCTACGTTCTAGCATTGGAATTTTATCAAATCCATTGTTATATGAGGGATATTCAATTTTTAAAAAGAGCCGCACGCGGCAAGGACGAAATTCATGGCAAGACGCAAGACAATCTATGAAGGCAAAGCAAAAATTCTCTACGAAGGCCCGGAGCCCGGAACAGTCATCCAGTATTTCAAGGATGACGCGACCGCGTTCAACGGCGAGAAGAAAGCCGTGATTGCAGGCAAGGGCGTCCTCAATAACCGGATCTCTTCACACCTGATGACCAAACTCGAAGCCATCGGCATCCCGACCCACTTTATCCGCTCGATCAACATGCGCGAACAACTGGTCCGCCGCGTCGAGATCATTCCGATTGAACTGGTCGTACGCAACATTGCCGCGGGCTCCCTGTGCAAGCGTCTTGGCGTCCCGGAAGGGGAGTACCTGCGCAAGCCTCTGATCGAGTACTACTACAAGAAGGACGAGCTCGGCGACCCGCTGATCAGCGAAGATCACATCGTCACTTTCGGGTGGGCAGACCCATACGAACTGGACGAAATGGTCGCGATGGCGTGGCGTGTGAACGACTACCTCAACGGCCTGTTCTCCGGCATCGGCCTGAAACTGGTAGACTTCAAACTCGAATTTGGCCGCATCTGGGGCGAACACGGCGAACTTTATATCGTTCTCGCCGACGAAATCTCTCCCGACAACTGCCGTCTGTGGGATGAAAAAACCGGCGAGAAACTCGACAAAGACCGCTTCCGCCAGGATCTGGGAGACGTAATCGAAGGCTACCAGTACATCGCAGAGCGCCTGGGTCTAATCCCCGAAGGTGGCATCATTAAGGGTGGCAGCATCAATGAGCAACTCGCGGAAAAACTTGGCCAGATCGAAAACGAACTCGCCCAGCGCCGCGCGCTCCAGAGCATCAACCCGCCAAAGCCGCGCAAGGCTTAAGTCAAATACATATAAAAAAGGCCACCAGATCGTTCTCATTCTGGTGGCCTTTTTATTCTGATCAAATCTCTAGCTCGCAAACTGTTCCTGAAAAATGCGCTCTTCCAGATGATTGTCCGGATCGAACAAGAGCCGGTGCGACACATCGCGGGCCTCTTCAATATCAACCGTCACCACATCACGAATCTCTGTAAAATCGGCCGAAACACTGACAGGCCGCTCATGCGGCTTGATGACCTCGAACCGTACCCGCGACGTATTGGGGAGGAGGGCCCCCGGCCAGCGCCGAGGACGAAACGCGCTGATCGGCGTCATAGGCAGGACATTGGCGCTTAAGGGAACAATCGGCCCCGCCGCCGAAGAATTATAAGCCGTGCTCCCCACCGGAGTCGACAGCATCACTCCGTCACACACCAGAAGCGGCAAACGGATTTCCTCATTCACAAAAACCATGATTTTGGCCGAACTGTGCGTCTCGCGCAACAAAGAGACCTCGTTAAACGCCAGCTCCGTAAAGCGCTTCCCCTCCCGGTCCGCCGCTACCATCCGCAAGGGATGGATCGTATAACCCTTCGCAGCTTCAATGCGCGCCGGTAAATCCGACTTCCTGTTTTCATTCAGCAAAAACCCGAGCGTCCCAAGATTAAGCCCGTAAATCGGCACGTTCGTCCCCGCAAACTGATGCAACGCCCGCAGCATCGTCCCGTCGCCACCAAGCACAACCAGAACATCGGCGTCCTCGGGCGCATGATCGCCATATTTCTGAACAAGCTCTTCAAAGGCGGCCTGCGCGCGCGGCTTGGGGGAGGGCTGGAAAGATATCTTCATACGCTCTTACTCTTTGACAAAGCTTATATTTCCATTGTGCCACAACAGGGTTAAACATGCGAGCAACAACGGCGATAAAACCCTCTAGTCGTACTTTTCCTGCCACTTCGCAGGATCATTCAGGAAAGCCTCCACGGACTCCAGCGTGGCCGCATCGAAATAATTCTTCGCCTTCGCCACCGCCAGAACATCCCACCACGTCGCAAGCGCATGAAGCTTCACGCCCAAAGCCTTCATATTGGCCGTGCTCGCCGGAAAAATACCGTAATGGAACACCACAAACGTATGCTTAACCTCAGCCCCGGCAGCGCGCAAAGCATCAATAAAGATCTGCTTGCTCCCACCATCAGTCTGTAAGTCTTCAATCATCACAACGCGCGGCGCATGGCCTTTGGCATTGGTTTCCGGCAAAACACCTTCGATCTGCGCCATCCGCCCGTAACCTTTGGGCTGTTTGCGCACATAGATCATAGGCTTCTCCAGCCGCTCGGCCAGAAACGCACTATAGGGAATCCCCGCCGTCTCACCGCCCGCCAGCAAATCAATATTATTCGGCCCAACCTCGGCGCACAAAAGCTGCGCTCCTGCGTCCATCAGCGCTTTGCGCTCGGCAACAAACGAAATCAGGCGCCGGCAATCAATATAAACCGGGCTTTTCTTCCCGGACTTCAGTGTAAAAGGCTTCGACGCATTAAACAAAACAGACTCGGTCGAAATCAAAGCCTCCGCCGCCGTGCGAGCAATCTCGTCTTTCGAAAAAGTCTGTGCCACCGGGGTATCATCATTCGCCCCGATCAACGCGATAAACTCGGACATCGTTGCGCCGGTCACCGCCAGAACCTTGGACAAACTCTCAGTGGAAGGCCAGCGCGGCTTGCCTTCCGGGCTATGCCGTTTGCTTTTATTGAACGAGGTCGGGTCCAGCCCGGCCAACTTGGCCAACCCCGACGGAGAATGCCCGTGCGAAGCAGCAAGGCGGTCAATCCCCCGCCAAATTTGCATATGTGTAAACATGATAGGATGATAGTCCCATCTTTCAATCGAAAGGTAAATAGGAAAAAAATCATAATTTTTTCTTGACATCCCAGTGAAACTATATCAAAAACGAGAACATAAGGGGAACAAATGTATCTTGCGCCCGCTAAAATCCACAATAACAGGAAAAGGAAATCGCGATGACGCACAAGACATCTCCAGGCGACAACATACAAAACGCGGGCCACCTTGTTCCTTTTGATAACGTGGAGGAGGCATGGTTCTGGTTTATCGCAGCGCAAGGCGCTCGCAATGACGGCGCGCGCTTCGTGGCCGGAATGGGGAGGATGCCAAGACCGTGCGAGCCGCTAGACATCTTGAAAACCCTCGACCGCCTCCACCGCAACCGGGTTTTGAAGATGGATCACCTTCTGGTGCTCCGCCACTATGGCCGCCGGAACATGCCGCCCGACCCTCGCCGCATCAAGGAAATGCACGCTTACCGCCTCTGGAGGGAGGCGATGGAGCGTCTCGAACCCCCGCTGCAAAAAAAGGGAATCGTCCGTTCCTCGAGTTGGGCCAGCCACATCTACGGCATCGCAGCAGAGTAGGGAGAGAACGTCATGAACAACAAGACAAGCGACGCGCAAAAAGCATGGGTCGTCTTCACAGGCCAAACCGACCTCAAACGATTATTCTTCTTGAAGGCCGGCTTCAAGCACTGTTTCGTGGTGGTGCATGACGGGTCACGATGGGTCACCCTTGACCCGCTCGCCAGCCACATTGAGTTGAAAGTTCAAGAACTTGCAGATGAATTTGACCTGATCCACTGGCTCAAATCGCAGGGCCATGAAGCCCTCCCGGCCCGCGTCATCGCAAACACAAAGCCCGCCCCGGCGGCCTTCATAAGCTGCGTCGAGATCGCCAAGCGTCTCATCGGACTACAAAACAGGTTCATCATCACGCCATGGCAGCTCTACTGCCGACTTCAGCGTGACGCAATTTTGGTTCATCCCCATCCAATAGACAATAAGGAGTAATATCATGGGAAGTCTCGCCTCAAGGCCCAAGGCCCCGAGCACGCAAGTTGCCTACGTGCCGCAAACCACAACAACGACCGCTTCGACGGACACAAGTACAACAGACGCGTCCGCCGACAGCGCACAAACTACAGCGGCAGAGGTCAGAAAAACCAACCTGCTCTCCAGCGCCCGCAGCCGCCTTGGCACTGTCCAGACCAGCTTCCGCGGTCTGCTGGACCTCGCCACCGGCAACACCACCCGTAAAACCCTTCTGGGAGAATAACCATGACAACCAAAACCCGCAAAAAACCAAAGGTTCCGGTCAATATCGGCCCGCAAATCGAGGAATCGCAAGGACAACGCGCGCACGCCGAAAAAATCCTCCAGCGCCACGAAACCGCGCTTTCCCGCCGCTCAAACTGGGAAAGCCTGTGGCAGGACTGCTACGACTACGCCCTCCCGCAGCGCGGCGATTTCGCCGGTAGCTTCATACCCGGCAGCCCGCGCGGCAAAAAGATTTATGACGCCACCGCCCTCGACGCCGCCGACCAACTCGCCGCCAGCCTGCTCGGCCAGCTCACCCCGACATGGTCCCAGTGGTTCGGCCTAAAACCCGGCCCCGACTTGTCACCACAGCAGGCCGCAGCCCTCGCCCCCGCGCTGGAACAAGCCTCCCGCACCATTCAGGCGCATTTTGACCGCTCCAACTTCGCCGTCGAAATCCACCAGTGTTATCTCGATCTCGTCGTCGGCGGCACCGGAAGCCTCTATTTTGAGGAAGCCACCCCCGGCGGTTTTTCCGCCTTCAAATTCACCGCCGCCCCCCTCGCGCAAATCGTGCTGGAGGAGGGGGAGGACGGCCTGCTGGACGGCGCGCACCGTATTCTGTCCCTGACCCTCGAGCAGATCATGAGCCGCTACGCCCAGCCGGAAATCCCAGCCCAGGCCGCAAGACAAGCCGCCAGAGATCCCCAAACACGCTTCAAAGTGCTGGAATCCATTCTCCCCGAGGGCTTCGCCCACAGCTACACCGCGCTTCTGCTTGAAAACGGCCCGCCGCACATCCTGCAGACCGGCACCTTCGCGCAGTCCCCGGTCATCGCCTTCCGCTGGGCCAAATCGCCCGGCGAAATCTATGGACGCTCCCCGGTGATGAAGGCGCTCCCGGACATCAAAACCGCGAATAAAGTCGTCGAGCTCATCCTCAAAAACGCTTCGATCGCCGTGACCGGCATCTGGCAGGCCGATGATGACGGCGTCCTCAACCCGGCCAACATAGAGCTTTTGCCGGGCGTCATCATCCCCAAAGCCATCGGCTCCAAGGGCCTCCAGCCCCTCGAAATGCCGGGCCGCTTCGACGTCTCGCAGCTCGTCCTCGACAGCCTGCAATCCCGCATCCGCCATGCCCTGATGGCCGACAAACTCGCGCCCGTAGCCTCCCCGCGCATGACCGCCACCGAAGTGCTCGAACGCTCGGCAGAAGTCTCGCTTCTCCTCGGCGCAACATACGGACGCCTGCAATCAGAACTTTTGACACCCCTCATCAAGCGCGCCTTCGCCATACTAAGGCGCCGCGGCGAGGTGCCTGATATCGCGCTCGACGGAAGATTAGTCGCGGTGGACTACCGCTCCCCGCTCGCCCGCGCGCAAGGTCAGCGCAATGTCCAGACCACGCTTAGCTGGATCACCTCCGTTCTGGCCATGGGTCCGCAGGCCATGCAGGCGATCGACCTTCCCGCCGCCGCCAGATATCTCGGCGAATCGCTGGCCGTCCCCCACGACCTGATTTTACATCAGAGTGAAGAGTGAAAAGCAGCGAGTGCAGGGTAAAAAAGTAATTTCACTCTGCATCTGCCCGCGCTCACTCACCACTCTCAACTCTCAACTCTCAACTCAATAAGGAGAAAAGCAATGACCGAAGAAAACCTCTTAACCACCGACATCCCGGAAAAATTCAAAGACCCGGAAACAGGCAATCTGCGCGCAGAAGCCCTTCTGCAATCCTACCGCGAATTGGAAAAGCGCCTCTCGCAAAACACGCCCGCGCCCAAAAGCCCGGAAGAGTACTGCATCGACTGCGCCCACGGCATGTTCCAGCCTGACCCTGAAATCAACGCTCGCCTGCACGCGCTTGGCTTTACACAGGATCAGGCGCAGGAAGTCTACAATCTCGCCGCCGAAAAAATGGTTCCGATGATCGCCGAGCTCGCCGCCGAATTTCAGGCCGACCGCGAAGTTGAAAAGCTCATCGCCCATTTCGGCAGCCCTGAAAAATGGAAGGAAGTCTCAAGGCAACTCCTCGCTTTTGGCAACCAGAATCTTCCCGCCGAAGTGCTGGACAACCTCGCCAGTTCCTACGAAGGTGTCCTCGCCCTCTACCGCATGATGAAAGGCGAGGAACCGTCCCTGCATCATGACGCTGGACAAAGTCCGGGCGGAGCCGATGAAAAAGCGCTCGCCGCCATGATGCGCGACCCCAAATACTGGAAAGAACGCGACCCGACCTTCGTTGCAAAAGTGACGCAAGGATTCCAGAGCCTCTACGGCAAATAAGAAAATTGGCGCACTCTTTCAAAAAAGGGAAGGGTGCGCCGCAAAATATGAATATGTTAACTATTTCCATATATGATAACTAAAGGTCAGGCAAAACACACAAACTATTTTGCCTAAGGAATCAACATAAAAAGAAAAGGACCTGATCATGGGAAAAGTGGCACATACCCCGGATACGGAAACGCAACATCACACTCTCGATAAAAACCTTCAAAAACAAATAGAAAAGCTGAGCGCGGCAACAGGCCTGAAATGGTCTCTTGGCGCAACAGGCGAAACCGTCTCGGCAGAAAAAATATCCTACGAAGATTTCAACAAATTCTGCCGCATTATCAGCCACCTCGCAAACGAGGGCTCTGGCATCGCTTGGAGTGAAGGGACGGTTTGCATTGGATTAAACACGATTCTCGGCATGTCAAAACAGGATATTGCAGCGGTCGGCGCCGTCATCGATCACATGAAAAACAGGAAATTCAAAGAAGAAATCAACTGCGAGGAACTGAATGAAAAATTCGCAGACACAATGTTTGGCAGCCGACCCGGGTTAGGGTGTTCACGGCACAACAACGACAGATCATAAAAACACCCCAAAAGACTCATCTACAGCGTAAAACCTGCAGGTGAGCTTGTCTTGCATATACAAACAAAAACACCTGCTCGCAAAACAGGGCGCAACAGATCCGGCTTCTAAGCTTGGGGGGGGGGGGGGAGATCTAGACAGTCTGGGAATCGGCAAAACGTTGCGCCACGTAGTCATCCACGACTTGCTGGAATGCGGTCTGGATCTTTTTCGTGAGCGGCGCAAATTGCAGGGCGATCTTGTTCGTTCCTTTGCGGATGATTCTGCCCTTATGAACCACATCCATGACTTCACCGCGCAGCTTGAACTTCATCGTGATATCAATATCCTGATTAACACCGAACAAGCGGTCATCCGCGCTGACCAGCGCGCCGCCAAGGCTCCAGTTCTCGACAGGATATATTTTCCCGTTTAACATCGTCACACAAGCATCACCGCTCCGGCGCGGATAGTTGCGACGGGATGGGGCATCGTCTTCAGTTTCGATTTCATCCTGAGCGTTTCTCAGGGAAGGGAAAAGCTTATCAATCATTCTTACGCTCTTTACTCATGGCAACCTGCTGTAATAGCAGTGATATTTATGAAAACGAATATAACAGGTTTGTGGTAAAATTAAGGCGAAATCACATCGATTTTAAAAAATGTGCACAGGAAAATAAAAAACGCTTGACAATTTAAGAAAAAATTCCTAATTATATGCGCATCAACGCCACAACTCCGTCTTGTCTCTGGCACGAAGCGGCTTGAGTTTAATTTCCCCCGCATGAACTGGCCCGAACGCACCCCGCTTTGCAGATGTAAGAGCGGGCAATTGCATTGGGCAACCCGTGAATCCGGCTTTTGTTTCACCCTAAAATTTATTGAGGTAAAGAATGTCTACATCCATAGATCAGGCCTTCATCAAGCAGTTCGAACAAGAAGTGCATCTGGCCTACCAGCGCCTTGGCTCAAAACTACGGTCCACAGTGCGTAACACCACAGGCGTTAACGGTTCCACCGCAGTCTTCCAGAAAGTCGGCACCGGCACCGCCAGCACCAAATCCACCCACGGCATGGTCCCGGTCATGAATCTTGACCATAGCAATGTCGAGGTCACACTACAGGACTTCTACGCCGGCGACTGGGTCGACCGTCTGGACGAACTGAAAACCAACATCGACGAAAGGCAAGTCATCGCCGCCGCCGGGGCAGGGGCCTTGGGCCGCAAAACCGATGATCTCATCATCAGCGCCCTCTCAGGCGCATCGACAAATGTGATCGCCGACGGCAACACCGGCATGACCAAGGACAAAATCCTGAGCGCCTTCGAGACCTTCGGCGAAAACGATGTCCCGGACGATGGCCAGCGCTTTTGCATCGTCGGCTGGAAACAGTGGAGCGAGCTTCTCGGCATCGAGGAATTCGTGAACGCCGATTACATCGGTCAGGAATCCTTGCCCTTCGCGTCCATCACACAGGCCAAGATGTTCCTCGGAACGATCTTCATCCCGCATTCCGGCCTTCCTGTAGACGGCAGCGATATTCGCTCGTGTTTCTACTACCACCGCACCTCCCTCGGCCATGCCGCCGCCAGCGAAGTCAAAACCGACATCACATGGCACGGCGACCGCGCCGCCCACTTCGTCAACAACATGATGAGCCAGGGCGCAGGGTTGATCGACGAGGATGGAATCGTCGTCATCAACTGCGACGAGACACCGGACTAACAGAAACGAGGCGCAAGGGTCGAGGTGCAAGAATCTTGAACCTTGCATCTTGAACCTTGCAACTATTTTAAGGAGATATAACCATGGCTTATACAGCAAATGACCTGAGCGTTCTGGCCTATGCCAACAACTTCACGCTCTGGCACTTCACCACCACTGACGATACCACCGCGATTGAAACAGCGGGCTACTTCGACAACGCCGTCGACATGCTTCGCCTCAACGATCTGGTGATCATGAATATCGACACGGACGGCACGCCCTTGACCAAGTTCTACGTGGTCAGCGGCAACGACGGCAGCAGCGTCACCGTCACGGTCTACGCATAACAGCGAGCCGTGCTCCTCACCTGCGCCTGTTACGGGCGCGCACAGGTGATGCCTGCTTTGGCGGGGCGGCGATCTTCGTCGTTCCTACCCCGCAAGTCCGCTCCGCCCGCGCCGCATTACAAGCGCCGTCAGTCGATAACGACGCAGCCCCCCTTGCTCTTATGGCGAGGGGGGCTGCGTTTGGTAATGAAACTTATCTAAGAATTAAGCTGCGAGACGCTCAGTATGAAATGTAGGTGTCTTCTGGCCAGCAAGTGCAAGAAGCCCAATCTCCAGCGCACGAGGATCTTCATTGTTTAAAATGGCCGCTTCCACTTTCGCGATCAAATAATTGCTGATCTCAACATTGCTAATACGAACAGCAGCGTAAAGAGCATCTTCCAGTCGCGCATATTTTGCCTGAGCCATTTTTATTTACCTTTGTTTGGTTACCTCACCGAATGTGCGAATGTTATGAAAAAACATAAATTATGTCAAGATATATGTAAAAAAGGAGTAAAATCATGGCGTTATCAGATGTCGCCCTATGTTCCCGCGCCCTTATCCGCCTCGGCGCGGCCCCCATCACAAGTTTTGATGACGGCACTGCTGAATCCGAAATCGCGAACGCGCTGTTCGACCAGATCCGCGACGCGCTCCTCTCGGCTTACGCATGGAGCTTCGCCACAGGGCAGGTAGAGCTGACACAACTCTCAAGCGGTCCGGTCGCCGATTACGATTACGCCTACCAACTCCCCGCAGATTTCCTGCGCGCACTGTCCGCTGGCTCCGGCACAAGAGGGCGCGGCCTGAACTACCGCATCGCCGGCGGCGCCTTGCATACCAATGCCCCGGACGTCATCCTGACCTATATTTACCGCCCCGAAGAAGAGGCCTTTCCGCCATATTTCGATCAAATCCTCATCACAAAACTGGCCGCCGAATTCTGCCTCCCCGTCACCGAAAACACCAGCCGCGCCGAAATGCTCTACACCCTGGCCGAAAAAGAATTCGCCCGCGCCCGCCAGATCGACGCCCAGCAAGACTCCCCGGGACGGATCGAAGATTTCACTTTGATTGACGTAAGGGGATAAATTTTAGTGAAATCTTGACTATTAATCATGTATAATTATTATACATGAATGAAAGTTAACCCGAGGCCTGTTAGATGGATAGATCTTAGATCTGATGAAGCGGAAAGGCTGATCAGGCAGAGGGCAAATGACACGGCGAATATTCTGGTTTCTATGCATGCTTATGAAAGATTAGAGGAACGCGGTTCAATTACAGATATTGATGTCTATTGGATATTGCAAAAAGGCCGCGTGCTGCAAAAGCCTCAAAAGAATAAAAAAGGAGAATGGGAAGCCATTATACAAAAGAAAGTCAATGGAAACAGGGATGCCGCAGCAGTAACAATTATTTTTAAAAATTCGAATAAGTTAAAAGTCAAAACAGTGATGTGGATTGACCCATGAAAAAGATAAAGGCGAAAGATAAACTTCATTACACGGGATGTGGTCTTGACTACATTTATCTCATGAATGGCTTTGACCTCTATGAAGATGAAGACGGAGATATGGCCTACGCTATTCATTCTGCTGATCGTCTCCACGAAACAATCGCATATGCAATTATTACGGAAGTTCCTCATCTCAGAGGAATGGAGTTACGATTTTTGAGGTCATTTTTGCATATTTCACAGGCAAGCATGGCAAAATGTCTGAAGCGTTCGCGTGACTCCATAGCAAAAATGGAAGCGGACTTAAAAAAAGAATTGCCCGACCAGACAGAAGCTTTATTGAGGGTATTTGTGATGGGGCACTTAAAGGAAAATACAACAATCAAAAAAATGATAAATATTTTACAAAAAATAGAAGATATGGAGGAAAATGAATTGATCCTCGAAAATCATAAAGATAAATGGGACATTATGGCCGCATAAAACACACTTAAATCAGATCAAGAGACCAAACCCGCCCATCCGGCGGGTTTTTTTTATGCCCTGAAATAAAAGAAATTCAAAAAGGAAAAACACCATGACACGCATCACACAGATGAAAACGACCTTCACCGCCGGTGAAGTGTCGAGCGAATTGCTGGGAAGAGGGGATTTGCGGGCCTATGACAACGGTGCGCTGGTCTTGCGCAATGTCTTTATCAACCCGACAGGCGGTGTGAAAAGGCGTTTTGGCCTTGGTTATATCGACACTGCCGCAGGCGACGGCAAGCTGATCGCCTTCGAGTTTAATACCGAGCAAACGGCGCTGCTGGTTGTCACAAACAGCCAGATTGACATCTATGCCGGCGGCGTAAAACTGGAGACGCTAAGCGCGCCATGGACTGAAAGCCAGATCCGGCAGCTCGCGTGGACTCAGAGTGCCGATACGCTCCTCCTGACCCACCCGGACGTCCCGCCAAAAAAACTGGTCAGAAGCACAGGCGGCACATGGAGCCTCAATGACTGGAGCTTTTTCACCGATGCCGGAATCGTTTACCAGCCCTATTATAAATTCGTGGATGCCGAAGTGACACTGACCCCGAGTGGAATAACGGGCAGCATCACGCTGACAGCCTCCGAAGATGTCTTCACCGCAGACCACGAAAACACCTACTTGCGCGTGAACGGCGTCGAAGCCCTGATCACCGATTACGACTCGGCCACAGTGGTCACCGTCACCCTGAATGAGGACTTGGATAATACCGACGCCACCATCGACTGGTTCGAACAAGCGTTTAGTCCGGCGCGCGGATACCCCGTGACCGCCGCCTTCCATCAGGACCGCCTCGTCATCGGCGGCAGCCGAGACCTGCCCAACCGTCTATGGTTTTCAAAAAGCGGCGATTTGTTCAACTTTGATCTCGGCGAAGGGCTGGACGATGAAGCCATCGAGTTTGCAATCCTCTCCGATCAGGTCAACGCCATCCGCGGCATTTTCTCCTCCCGCCACCTGCAGGTCTTCACAAGTGGCGCGGAATGGATGGTCACCGGTGAACCGCTAACCCCCGCCGAAGTGCAGATCAGACGGCAAACCAGAACCGGCTCGCGCATCGACCGCTATATCCCGCCCGTGAACGTGGACGGCGCAACGCTCTATGCCGCAAGATCGGGCCGCGAGATTTTCGAGTTCCTCTATACCGACCTCGAGCAAGCCTATACCTCGAACGACCTCGCGCTGCTCTCGCATCATATTGTTGAAAGGCCAGCCGATCAGGACTACGACCAGAACAACCGCCTCCTGTACGTCGTGCGCGAGGACGGGACATTTGCAACGCTGACTGTCTTTCGCTCGGAAAGCGTACAGGCCTGGACCCTCCATGAAACAAACGGACAGGCCAGATCGGTCTGCGTGGTCGGCGAAGAGGTCTATTTGCTGATGCTTCGGGACGGCAGCTATTTTATCGAATTGATGGATGAAACCCTGCACCTCGACGCCGCTTTATCCGGTGAAATAGGAACGCCGGCAACAGTCTGGTCCGGCCTCGATCACCTCGAAGGCCAAAGCGTCTCAATCGTCGCCGACGGCGTGGTGCTGGAGGAACAGACGGTCACAAGCGGGCAGGTGACACTCGCCGAAGCTGCCAGCAGCGTTGAAATCGGCCTCTCCTATACCCACAGGATCGAACCCCTCCCGCCCAACGAGATTGGAGCGGTCGGATCAGGCAACCGCCTGCGCCTCGTGCGCGGCATATTCCGGGTCAAGGACACCGCCGCCCTGCGCATTGATGTCGGGCAGGGGCTGAAAGACATCCCCCTCAAACAGCTCGGCGAAGACGATATTCTCGACACGCCAGCCCCGCAAGTCAGCGGCGATGTGACGGTGCGGTCTTTAGGCTGGCAAAGAGACGGCACATCCCCCCTCTGGCGCATCGAACAGGACGCCCCGCTCGGCTTCGAACTCCTCGCCGTCATCACGGAAGTGAAGGTGAATGATTGATTGAACGGAGAGAAAACATCGTTCATAATATTTTTACCGTGCTCATTTATATTGAAAGTAATATAATGTTTCGTGTAGACATTGTTGAGGAAGCAAAGGAGGAAATACGCAATCTGTTTAAAACAGATGAAAATCAGGCAGGGCGTCTGTTTGCTGTTATTGAGGAATTGAGCAAAAATTGTGTGAGCATAGATGATCTAACTTATCCGGGGTTTGAGTGCAAAGATTTTAATGTAGATGCAATTTGGAGTATTCAGAATAAAATGCTGCGGAATATGTGGCGGCTAAAAATATTTGGTTTTACAAAAAAAGCAAAGTTTAACCTGAGATACCGTGTGATTTACGCGCCGGATTATCAGAGAAATACAATCCATATTCTAGGCTTGATGGAAAGGGATGTTAATTATGAGGAAGACAAAGAATTTATCGCAGAAATTATCCGTCGATACGACTGCCTCGGGCTTTCAAAACTTCCACGGGCGTGAAGCGGAAACGTCTCCCAGTTATGCTCGTCTTGTATCAAGCGATGGCGAAGAACATGAAAACGTATTTGAGATCAAGGGAATATGGCCGGAAGATCATTTGTATAAAAATCATCCTCGAAGCACACCGTTTGAAGATTTTATGCAGGAACTTTACTCAGAGGGATATGAAGATTCTATCCGTCAAGGGCGTCGTGAACTGGGGGCTTTTATAAAGGACGAAAAGCAAAACGAAACTCTTCGAAGCATAAGACTTATGAAGGGATTTTCACAGGATGAATTGGCGCAACAGGCTGGTATTCAGCAATATCAAATATCCAGATATGAATCAGGAAAAGAAATGCCAAGCTTGCTCACAGCAGCACGTATTTGCGAAGTTCTAGATATTGATCCCAACACATTGTTTAACGTCCTTGGGTTAAAAACATGACAGTAAAAACTTTTGGATACGCACAATTTTGTGACGATATCCGCGAAGAAAAAAACGGCAAGATAACACTCGTAGGAGTTTATCATAATGATATAATTGTGCCGGAAATTCCGGCATTCCTCCCAAAATTTTATATTATGGTAAATATAGTTTCTGCCGAGCGGGAAAAACAGATTTTGCCTCTAAAGATTGAATATGGCGATGATATTATTGCAGACGGTGATGTTGTTGTTGAATTTCAAAAAAACAAATTCCATGAAAATATTGAAACCAATGAGACTCATATTTCTCTGATATTCTCTCCATTTCCAATAACAAAAGAAGACTTTTTAAAAGTAAAAATAAAAATTGAAAATGAATGGACAATTGCCGGCCAAATTTTTGTGCAGAAAAACTCAGAGAAACCAAAAAAAATAAAAAAGAAAAGTTCTCCTAAGAAGAAACACGTTAATTAAAAAGCAATATCAGAAAATTCAAAAGCACCCCAAATAAGGGGTGTTTTTTTATTGTACAACAACGAAAGGAACCAAAACCATGGGTGCCATACAATCGGTGCTGGGCGCAGCTCAGTTGATTTCACAAGGAGCTAGCCTTGTGAACGGCGTCGCGAACAGCGAACTCTCGCGCAGGCAAACGCAAGCCTCTCAGGACCTCGCCCTCAAACAACTGCAAGCGCAGCAAACCTTGCAGGAGCGTCAGCTCGCCGCGCAAAACGCGCTGGAGAAGGAAAAAATCGCCACGCAAGCCGCGCAAAGCGAAGCCGACCGTAAATCGGCTTTACGCCGCGCCGTCGCCCGCCAGCGTGCAAATTTCGGGGCGCAAGGCGTCGGTAGTGGAGCGGGCTCCTCGCAAGCCGTATTGCTCGGCCTGTTCGATGAATCGGACGCGGAAAAGCAAAAGCGCGAGCAACTCGATGCCCTGCGCACCACCGCCCTCGATCAGGACCTCGCGCAGAACAAAGCCCAAAACGTCCTCCAACGCACCCAACTGGCCCAAAGAAACAGCCTGGACGATCTGTCCTCAAACTACACCTTCGCCCGGAATATCGCCGCGCTGGGTGGCTTGTTCTAGCGAGAAGGCCGTCTGGATAAATAATCATAATGTATAAATGTCATCCCGAACGTATGTGAGGGATCTTCGCCAACTGCGTAAGTCTGGAAGTTTCCTCCGCGCTTCGCACGTTCGGAATGACAGCGATCAAATCAAAGGAGTAACCACCATGACCGAGCATATCAAGATGCCCGCCGTGACGCCGATCGTGCGTTATAATGCAAACGGGACACAGACCGTTTTCGCCTATCCGTTCCCGATTTTCGCAAGCGAGGATCTGGCAGTGTATATCGACGGCGCACAAATTGTCAGCGGCTTTACCATCGACGGAGCAGGGGAAACGCTGGGCGGAGATGTGACATTTGATGATGCCCCCGCCAGTGGTACGATCATCACGCTCGCCCGCGAACTCCCCGTCGAGCGGGTGACGGATTTCCTCGAAGGCGGGGATTTCAGCGCAAGAGCGATCAACAACGAACTCGACTACATGATCGCCGCCCTCCAGCAGGTCGAGCGCGAAAACGACACCATGCTCAAATACGCAGATTACGAAACGCCGGGCGAAGTGACCCTGCCGGACAGAGCCGTGCGGGCGAATATGGCGCTGGGCTTCGACGGCAATGGCGATCCGGTGGCCGTAAGCCTCGAAGGCTCGATGGCCGCGCCGGACTTTACCCCCGCCGGCACAGGCGCAGCCACGCGTACCAGCCATGATAAATTCTCGGACCTGATTTCAGTAAAGGATTTCGGCGCAGCGGGGGACGGCCTGACCGACGATACGACGGCGATTATCAATGCGCTCAGCGCTAAAAATGCGGTATTTATCCCCGAAGGCGAATATCTGGTGACAGGCACAATCCAGCTCACAGCCCGCCAGAGCCTGATCGGCGCAGGCGCAAAATCCGTCCTGAAAGCAAACGCCAACACCTTCAACGTCATCGAGATCATCGAGGATTACGTGCGTATCTCGGATTTGCGCATTGAGGGCGGCGATGTCGGGATCAAGCTTTATGGCGCAAGCCGCCCCGTGGTGCAGTCTTCCGTGCGCGATGTCACAATTGTCGCGCCCAACACAGGCGTCCAGCTTGACGGGTATAATGATACGAACAAGCCGTGCTACTGGAACAATTTCGCCCGCGTGCTGGTCGAGCAGCCCGCCGTGAACGGCTTCCATCTGACCTTAAGCGGAGCAGGGGACACGCCAAACGCCAACAAATTCTATGCCTGCCGCGCTTATTCTCTAGGCGCGGATATCTCGGGCGCAGGGTTCTATATCGAGGATGGCAAATACAACAACGCCTTCATCGACTGCGAAGCCAACGTGAAGGGCACCGCGCAAGGGGGTTTCATCATCGGCGCGAATGCGGAAAAGACGCTGCTGCTCAATCCCTATGCAGAGAGCGACAACCTCGTGCCCAATATCAAACTGGAGGCAGGATCGATCGAAACCGCGATCTATAACCTGCTCTCGGCCAGCGACGGCGCAGCCATTTACGATCTTTCCGGCGGCGAGTACACGGCCTATAACGCAGGATACCCTTACAAAAACACCCTGCAAAAAACGACCGTGAATGATTTGAACGCGACGCTGCAACGCTACGATACCGAATTTATCGACACCAGCGGCAGCGTCAGCCTCGACACCTCGCACTCCATCCATCTGGTCTCCAGCTTCGGCGGCGCGCTCACGGTCGAGTTGCCCAACGCCGCCGATGCGACTGGCGTGATGATGGCGGTCAAGAAAACCGACTCCTCGGCCAACGTGATTACCATCACAGAGGATACAGGCAACGGCCCCGACGGCCACAGCTACTATCTCGGCGCGGAGAACGACTTTGTGCTGATGCTCTCCAACGGCGCGGAATGGTTTGTCCTCTCCTCCAACCGCGCGCCGGGCAACACGCGGTATTACGATGGCACAGGCACCTACGACATCGACATGGCCGTGGACACGTATTTGCTCTCCAGCTTCAGCGGCGCACTGACCGCAAGGCTCCCCCCCGCCAACGCCGCGGAAGCCGTCGGGCGCACCATCACCATCAAGAAAACCGACGTCTCCGCCAACGCGATTACAGTTACCGAGCAGGGTGCAACGGGGCCGGATAATTCGGCGCAGAGCCTTTCTTCTCAGTACAGCGCGATCACGGTGGTGAGCGACGGCGGCCAGTGGTGGATTGTGGGAAAGTATTTGTAATTTTCATATAAACATTGCTTTTGCCTTTGAACATGTTTATCCTATTAAGGTCAAAATAAAATAGTGGAGCAGCATACGGTGCTGAAAAACGACAAAGGTCAGTTAACAGCGCAGTCAAATGAGAAACTGGGGCTCCAGGGCGAATTAGGGCGATATGGCGCTGATGGAGAACTTATTTCAGGCGTTTCGTTAGATTCTATTGCTCCCTATATTGATCAAGCAAAAGAGATATATGGTCGTTATATTGCGCCGGATTGGATGACTGATCCCCCGAGTGCGCAGGAGATGCAGGCGACGGATGTTTTAAGAAATATGGCCAGTGCACTTAGCATTATCAACAAGAATCCCGCGGGCAGGCTGGTTGTTTTTGAGTCTTGTGATGATCGCAGGTTGGATGTAAGGCTTTTGGCCGGGGATGGAAGTGCTGCGGAAGCGTCTTCTCAATATGAAATCATATTAGATGACGGCTTGGCAGTTGTTTCTATGAAGCAGGAAGCGTATGATGAAACGGGAGTGCCGCTTATAAATCATTTTAAAAATGAGAAGATGTGTTGTGATAGGATGGGAAATGATGGGACGGTTTCTGTTACGACGTATGCTAAGCTGTTAAATCATATGGCGGAGCGTGTAGGTTTGCGCCCGGCGCAATTGGAGCAAGCTCTGGAGAGTAGGATCGCGTTGATAAGAGGGTTGCAAAATGTTTCCAAGAACTTTTATGAGGCAGCGGCAGTATTGGGCGTGTCTACGAATGCTACTTTGGACCATAATAAGTTGTAACAAATTTCTGTTGTTTTTATCTTTTTGAAAGCCGCTTTTTTAGCGGCTTTTTCATTTTTTTGCCAAGGAGAAAACATGCCCAAAATTGAAGCGGGGATGCGGAAGCGCATTGCCGAATTTTTGCCTAAAGCGCTGGAGACGGCGGTGGCGTCGTACAAGACGTTTTCGGACAAACAAAGCCATGAAGGCGATCCCGTAAAATTCAAGGCCTATCACGATGCGTGCAAGGTGGCGCTGGCGCATATCGAGTTGCTGATGAAGCTGGTGAAGCTGGCCGATTTGCCGGAGCCGCATTTGAGCAGCGAGATCCGGCAGGAAGAGCTGCGGAGCCTGATTGAGGCGGCGCACGGGGATACGAAAGGGTTTGATGGCTGATGGATATTGATTTCAAACTCTTCCTCGCCAACGCCGCGGAAGCCGTCGGGCGCACCATCACCATCAAGAAAACCGACGTCTCCGCCAACGCCGTCACCGTCACCGAACAAGGCGGCTCCGGCCCCGACCTCTCCAGCCAGGCGCTATCCTCCCAATACAGCGCCATCACCGTGGTCTCCGACGGCGGGCAATGGTGGATTGTGGGTAAGTATTTGTAAAATGGAAAAAGCTGAATGCAGGCCTGACAAGCCGAATGAATACGCATAAATGGAACCGGACAACCGGGTTGACATATCGCTGTAAAGGGAATCTTGTAGTTGATAAACAAACAATGATTATCTTTTTCAGGTAATCCAAAGAAGCATCAAAAATCTGGAGGGTCCTATGCCAACTTATTCACAATTCGGCTTTAACTCTGGTCTTGGCGACTATTTCGTACGCCAGAATGAGGACGGCACCTACACCCAGCTTTTCTGGACGGCAGATGGAATCATCACCACCCGTGAATTCGATACGGAAGACACCGGCGACCTGAGCAAAATACAGCGCACGCTACAATACAACACCCAAAACGACAGCATCATGGATTACGCTTTCGCCACCGGTCAGGACTACGCGCACGAAGCCGTTTATATACTCTCGTCCGCAGACAATGTCTGGACCACCGATGGCCGCAATGACTATATCGACGGCTATCTCGGGAACGACATTATCTACGCCGTCGACGGCCAGAACGAAGTCTATGGCGGGGAAGGCAATGACAATGTCAGCGCCAGCGAAGGCAACGATATGCTCTTTGGAAATGACGGTAACGATGACGTCTTTGGCGGCAGTGGCAATGACTATGTTTTCGGCGGAGACGGAACCGACAGGGTAGATGGCGATCCAGGCGACGACATCTTATCCGGCGGGCTAGGGGATGATTTACTCGTTGGCGGCGGGGGCCACGATATTTTGTTCGATCTTTTCGGTGACAACATAATGTGGGGAAATGGTGGCGATGACTATATCATTTCCGGCGATGGCCTCGACTACATCTATGGGAACGAAGGCGACGACATTATTCGTTCAGGCGGCGGGGCAGACTATGTGCATGGCGGCACCGGCAACGATATGATTTTCGCAGGCGATGGCTTTGATGTGGTCTTCGGCGCAGACGGTAATGACGTCCTGTATGGCGGCGGCCAGAACGACTACATGGATGGCGGCGAAGGCAACGACATCCTCTATGGTCAGGGCGGCAGCGACGAACTGAAGGGCCGCGGCGGAAATGACATGCTCTTCGCGGACGATCCCGGCGGCAGCGCGCTGCCCTCAAACGATAAGCTCAAAGGCGGCGATGGCGATGACCAGCTTTATGGCGGCGACGGGCGGGATGTGCTGAACGGCGAAAACGGCGATGACCTGCTGGTCGCACGGTCTTATGGCCAGAGCGTGATGATCGGCGGCGCGGACCATGACACCTTCGCCTTTGACGGCATCCCCGAAGGCAAGGCACACCGGATCGAGGACTTCAGCTTTAGCGACGACACGATCAACATCAGCGACCTCCTGAGCGGCTATGACGCAGCAACCAGCGATATCAATGAGTTCGTGAAATTCTACTTCCGCGACGAATTCCGCACCGACATCAAAATCAGCGAGGAGGGAACAGGCGATGGCTGGATACCGGTCGTATCCGTCCTGACCAACTTCACCGGCGTCACGGTCGACTCTTTGCTCGCATCCGGCGGACTGGTCGCCGATCAGAAACTATTCGATCACGACGTTTAAAAGACAGGAAATGTCATCCCGAACGCATGTGAGGGATCTTAAGCATACGGATGTCTTGAAGATTCCTCCGCGCTCTGCACGTTCGGAATGACAATGTAAATTACAGATTGATTGAAACAATTCGCCGCCCGGTCCAAAGGCGGCTTTTTCTTTAGCCACAGAAAGGAAAACCATGCCCCTATCCGAAGAAGGGATGCGCAAACGCATCGCCGAATTTCTCCCCCGCGCCCTGAGCACAGCTCTGAACTCTTACATGAAATTCACAAAGCAGGCCAAACAGGACAATGACCCGGTTAAGTTCAAAAAGCACCACGACGCCTGCAAGGTCGCGATTGCCCACATTGAACTGCTGATCAAGCTGGCAAAACTGGTCGATATGCCGGTCTCGGTCCTCAAAGGAGCCGCCAGCAACGAGCAGATGCGCGGCCTGATCGAATACGCCGAAAGCGAAGTCAAACGAATGGAAGCAGAATCACAAATTTGACAAGTCAGGCCGAATTAAGGTAATTAATCCGATCATGGACTTTAGAACAGTAGCAAAACCGCTCAGTTTTTTTTATTGCTCGGAGCTTCGGGGGCAAAACAGGGCGTCCCGGCGCTGGTCCCGGATTATATGGACGACCTCTTTAATACGGCGTTTCATCATCAGCAAAGGGAAAGGCTGGGGTGCGCCCCCGAAAACGGACCGTTGTATGCTGAAGAAAAATCCGCACCGCTATTACCAGACGACTTAAATCTGGACAACCGCATTAGGGATATAGACCGTAAAAAAATTTTCTTCTATGACCCCGGCAAAGAAACACCTCGCTCAAGCTTGAACAGTATCAGGGACAGTTATAGAAGATATGCGGGTGATCCTCAGGTTTCATTCCATATTATCGGCTGCACGGACGAGGCAGGCCCAAAGGATTATAACACAAAGCTTGCAAACAAGCGCGTTGATGGGATTACGAATGTGTTTAGAGATATGAATGTTAGACTAAGCCGTATTTGCAAGGTGCCAAAATTGAATTGCGATGGAACTTATGCTGTCATAGAGATGTACAGCAGTCACCTCGAGAGGGAATAGGGCATCGATGCCCCGTCTCTGACGCGCGATAAGCCTTTCAGGCAGTGACCGTCAATTACAAAACATCATTAAAGGATCGCCGACATGACCAACCAAATCCCCGTAGTGGGGTTCAGGACATTTCTTGTCCTGTGGAATCGCATGCAGGGACGGACGACGCCCATGCTCCATATAAAAATCGCCGGATGGCTGGAGGCAGGACGTGAAAGCGGGGAGACCAGAAGCCTCCTGATGGCCTTCCGTAGCGCAGGCAAAAGTACAATCGTCGGCCTGTACGCAAGCTGGCTGCTCTACCGCGATCCCGACCTGCGTATCCTTGTGCTGGCCGCAGACAACGCGCTGGCGGGCAAGATGGTGAGAAACGTCAAACGCATCATCGAGCGCCACCCGCTGACCGCACATCTCAAGCCGGAAAAGGCGGATCAGTGGGCCTCCGACCGCTTTACCGTATCCAGGGCGCTGGAATCGCGCGACCCCTCGATGCTGGCAAGAGGCGTAGGGGGCAACATCACAGGCTCCCGCGCCGATATCGTCATTTGCGATGACGTCGAAGTCCCGGCCACCTGCGACTCTGCCGAAAAGCGCGAAAACCTGCGCACGGTCCTCGGCGAGATGGCCTATGTCCTTGTCGCAGGCGGCGCGCAGCTTTATATCGGCACGCCGCACGATTACTACTCGATCTACGCCGACACGCCGCGCACGGAAATCGGTGAGGAGCGGGAATTTCTAAGCGGCTTCTCCCGCCTGCAAATCCCGATCCTCAATGAGAAAAACCAAAGCGCATGGCCTGAGCGCTACACGCTGGAAGACATCGAACGCCTGCGCGCGGAAACCGGTCCCGGCAAATTCGAAAGCCAGATGATGCTCAAACCCGTGAACATCATGGAAAGCAGGTTAAACCCTGATCTCTTGCGCTTCTATGACGCCGAGCTGGAATATGCCCGCGAACTGGATGCGCTCTATATCGGCCCCAACCGCATGGCCGGGGCGTCATGCCGCTGGGACCCGGCCTTTGGCAGTGCAAAGGGCGATGATAGTGTCCTTGCCATCGTGTTCGGAGACGAAGCCGGGAACTACTATCTCCATCATCTCGAATATATCAGGATTGATCCCGCCAGCGACAAACCGGAAGCCGAGCAGCAATGTGAAATCGTCGCCGGGATCGCGAAAGAAATGTATTTGCCCTCCATCAGCGTTGAAAATAATGGCATCGGGATATTCCTGCCGGGCATGCTCCGCAATGCACTGACGAAGGCGAAATCAAGCGCCTCGGTGCGTGAAGAGCCAAGCACCAAGAACAAGGCCGTCCGGATTATCGAGGGCTTCGAGACCCTGATGGCTGCAGGCCGCCTGTACGTGCACAAAGACATCTGCCGCACGCCGTTCTTGCGAGAGATGCGTGAATGGCGCCCCGGCTCAACCAAAGTCCACGATGATGCGCTGGACGCGGTGGCAGGAGCGCTGTCCGGGCACCCCGACCGCCTCACGCGAATCCACGGTATGGGCAAGCAAAGCTGGATGACCGGCGCCGCGCCGCATACCGCCAAAGGGGTGCTGGATGAGCACTGAAAAACAGTGTATCCTTTTTGGCTGAAAAGGAGAGCAGGAATGGCCAAACCCACAGAACCACCAAAGACACCCGAAGTCCCGGACTGGCAGCAGGCATTGGATAACGCCGCGCATGTGATGGGCGGATCAATGGAGTTGCTTGCCGTGGTCGTCGGGTCGGTCACGTTTGTCTTTGCGATCATGGGCGCGCTGACCTATCACAAAAAAGGGAAATCCGTCGTCGGCGGGTTTATGCAGGGCCTTTTTGCCGGTGGCGTCCTTATGGCGCTTCTGGTCCTGATCGCCGGGGTCGTCAATAAAGCTTACATGCCCTGATCATAAGCAAAACGCCTCGAATAAAAAATGAAATTAGTTTGACAGGCTATGCATTTATGGTAAAAAATGGAGGCGTTGTAGCGAGTATAAAAAACGGGTGAAATATGGGGTTACTGAAGCTTGCAGGGCAACTGAGAGGCTGTTTTGATTGCGTAGCATTTTCGTTCTGCCATGCATTTGGCAGCCAATACCGCAATCAAATGCGAGAAGGTATTGAAATCGGGAATAGAGTAAGGCCGTTGATCGAAACACTAAGTCCCGAGCAGACCAATACTTTGTACGATCGCATGAAGAAAATCCGGGAGATGGGAAGATGCCGTAATCTTCTAGAATCCATCTATGCGCTTTCAGAGGTTGTTCGTGCAGAAGAGTCCTTGGCAGACTTGCGTGACCCAGTCAATGAAATGATGAGGTGGCTGGAGAGTATCGATAAACAGCTTCGGGATAGTTTATCCAGAGGGGATCCTGCCTTTGTCAGCGTGCTGGAGACAAGAGCAAAAGATGAGCCCGCTTTTGGGCGGTGCTTTTCCGCCTCAAGGTTGGTCAGAGGGACGCGCTAGAAACAGTATAAAAAAATTAATCGAAACACCCGCCTCGAAGGCGGGTTTTTTTATGGAGAAAATCAAGATGAGCATATTCACGCAAGACTGGATCTGGTGGGTCACCGCCGTAGATTTACCGGCGCTGGGCGGCCTGTGGGTTTTACTTTGGCGGACAAGGGATGAAAGCCAAAAAAACACAGCCCGTCTTCATACCATTCTCGACCGCCGCTGCGACCAGCTCAGGGACGCGCTCGCCGCCTTCAAGCTGGAAGTTGCCAAAAATTATGCCTCGCAAAGAGATCTGCGCGCCCTCGAGACAAGACTGGTCGATCACCTGCTGCGCATTGAGTCCAAACTGGACGCCACAGCGCTCAAGGCCGAACGGAATACCAATTCAAACAAGTAACCCATAGGAGTAACAAATGAAAAAACCAACTTTGACCGCCATCCCCGGCGGCCAAACCAATCCGGCTGCAGAAAAATTCTATAACGATATGACCGCCGATGTTTTTGCCCGCACAATCTGGGGCGAGGCACGCGGCGAGGGCGTACCCGGCATGGAGGCCGTCGCCTGTGTGGTCCTGAACCGCGTCAAACGCGCCAACCAGAAGGGCGGCTACTGGTGGGGAAACAACATCATTCAGGTTTGCCAGAAGCCATATCAATTTAGCTGCTGGAACCGCGCAGACCCCAATTTCAGAAAACTGCTCGCCGTCGATGCATCGGATCTGTATTTCGCAACCGCCATGCGCGTGGCCAACCGCGCGATCGCAGGCGTTCTAAAAGACAGCACGGGCGGCGCAACCCACTACCACGCCCGCGGGACGCTTCCCTACTGGGCCAAGGGCGAAGCCGCGAGTGCTGAAATCGGACGGCATGTTTTTTATAACGTAAAAAACGAAAGCTAGAAGATCAGGCTAGAGATTTAAGGTGTCATCGATAATCGATTCTCGCGGCTCGGACATCCGGGATTGTCCGGTAACGAAAGCCGCATGTTCCTGAGATAAAACACCGGATTCAACACAGACTTCAAGAATTCTTTTTGCCTTGTTGCTGGCAAGCTCGCCCGCGCCGGGCGACATAGCAAGGGACAACAACAAAGATGTGCCGTAAAGGCATCGGGAACTGGAGGCAAATAATCTGGCTCGATCTTCTTCATCATATCGATAGTATCTAAATCGATCCAGCCTTCAGGGCCATCAATGGTCAGGTTCGAAAACGTTTCGTAACTTGGGATATCACCAAGGCAAGTATACCCATCCATTTTCTGCGAAACACTGTCATAAGTATGAAAACGGATATCCTTACCTGAGTTGCCCATTTCATCAAAAGTTTTTGAAATCATTCACGTTTTCTCGTACGCAATCTAAAGCAGACTTATTTTTTCATATTACGCCAAAGCAGTCAAAGAAATAGGCCTGAAAAATTAGTAAAAGGAAAGAACATGCTTACAAATATACTCTCACAGATCGGCTTGCCGGTGCTGTTATCGATACTAGGGGAAGCGCTCGGCGCGATTGATACCCCGGTCACCAAAACCGCCGCCGGAGCGCTGGAAAAGGTGAAGGAAGAGATCAAAAGCGGCGGCATATCTGCCGAGCAACTCGCCGAAGCCAACCGCCACGCCGAAAAAATGGCGGAAATAGAAATAGAGGAGGGGAAAGCCGCTTTGTCCGAGATCAACCAGTCACTGCGCGCCGAAGTCGCCTCAAATGACGCCTATGTGAGGCGCATGCGCCCGACCTTCGGCTATTTGATGGCGCTCACTTGGGCCGCCCAGATGTTCGGTGTCGCCTATGTGATCGTCTTTGAGACAGACAAGGCAGGCGTTGTCATGGCGGCGCTCGGAAACTTAAGCGCCATCTGGGCCGTCGGCCTCTCTGTGCTGGGCATCTACGTCTACAAACGCTCCGAAGAAAAAGCCGCAGGCAAGGAAGTGATTTTCTGGAATCCGCGCAATATAACCAAAAACTAATGTAATGGAATATATGGATTACCGGATGCAGTGCTATCGGAAGAAAAAGTTGAGACGTTAGCTTTACGGTCGATGACATCGGCAATGTGCCTCATCAATGTGGGGTCCTTTACGCGAAAACCACTAAGGAAATGGGAAACGCCCTCATTTTCCTCGCCAGCATTGACAACGCTTGTCGTAATTAAAGCTCTTATAGCGTTGTCGTCAATAACGGGAGCGCCGTTGTAGAGGCCTTGGACCCCAAAAGCCTTGAGAAATGCAATCTTGTATTCATCAACTGTATGTTGTCTTGCAACCCCCTCTAAGGATGGAATGCCGTTAAAATCAAAAACAAGTTCTGACGCCCTGCCATCTTTACCACGCTCAATAAAAACGGAAAGTTCGTCAAATAAAAAACGGCCATTTTGCAAAGTATCAATGAAGGCATTGAGCACCAGAACATGTTCACCAATTGAACGCTCCTGAGTAAGATCGTCATAGGCGGATGTCCCAAGCCGCCCAACGGCCTCAGTAAAAACCTGAAAAAAAACGCGAATGGAATCTTGTGCTGTCATTGGATTTTCATAACAAAATAATCGGCGAGCGTCAAATACAAAAATAACTGACAAGATACATTATCATGTTCTTATCCTAAGCCTCATCTGGTGCAATTTGCAAGAATCCTGTAAAATTCTTCTCGTTTGATTCCATCTCTTCACTTTCTCCATGTAAGGATTTCCACCATGACAGCCAATACTCCCATCACAGTTGCACGCGGCGACGGCATCGGCCCCGAGATTATGGACGCAACATTGCGCATTCTCGAAAGCGCTGGGGCAAGGCTCGACATTGAGGAAATCGAGATCGGCAAAGCCGTCTATGAGCGCGGCATCCCGACCGGGATTGAGGATAGCGCATGGGCCAGTCTCCACCGCACCAAGGTCTTTCTGAAGGCTCCGATCACCACGCCGCAGGGCGGAGGATTTAAGTCCCTGAATGTCACAGTACGCAAAACGCTCGGCCTGTTTGCGAATGTCCGCCCTTGTGTTTCTTATCACCCGTATGTGGAAACAAACTTCCCCGGTATGGATCTGGTGATCGTCCGCGAGAACGAAGAAGATCTTTATGCGGGGATCGAACACCGCCAGACGCAAGGCGTCGTGCAGTCTCTCAAAATCATCTCCCGCGCAGGCTCTGAGCGCATCATCCGCTTCGCCTTTGAATATGCACGGGCAAACGGCCGCAAAAAAGTGACCTGCATGGCCAAGGACAACATCATGAAAATGGCCGACGGCTTGTTCCACCGCGTCTTTGACGAGATCGGAAAGGAATATCCGGACATCGAGCAGGACTTCTACATCATCGATATCGGCACCGCCCGCATCGCAGCCCGCCCCACAGATTTCGATGTCATCGTCACCGAAAACCTGTACGGCGATATTATTTCTGACGTTGCCGTGGAAGTCACAGGTTCCGTCGGTCTTGGCGGCTCGTGCAACATCGGCGCGGATTTCGGCATGTTCGAAGCTGTTCACGGCTCAGCCCCGGATATCGCAGGAAAAGGCATCGCCAACCCGTCAGGGTTGCTGCTCGGCGCGATCCTGATGCTCAACCATATCGGCCAGAACGATGTCGCAACCAAGGTCCATAACGCATGGTACAAAACCATCGAAGACGGGATCCACACTGGCGATATTTATGATGAAGGCCTGAGCAAGGAAAAAGTCGGCACAAAAGAATTCGCCGATGCTGTCATCGCCCGTATCGGGCAGACCCCCGCCAAGTTTAAGCCTGTCGATTACGGCACCGGCGGCGGGGAAGGGCTGAAAATCCCACCGCTAAAAATGGTTCTGGTAGAAGACAAAAAACTGGTCGGTGCGGATATCTTCCTTGATTGGGAAGGTAAGCCGGACACGCTTGCCGCAAAGTTAAGGCATCTGGTCGTGGACGGGCTACGCCTGAAAGTCATATCAAACCGTGGCGTGAAGGTCTGGCCGGACGGTCAAGAGGGCACGTTCTGCTCCGACCACTGGTGCCTGCGTTTCATCGGCGAGAATGTCAGCCACAACATGCTATTGCAGCAGTTAAGCGCCATTTCCGGTGCGGGGTTTGACTTCATCAAAGTTGAAAATCTATATGATTTCAATGGCCAAAGAGGGTACACTGTTGCACAAGGTGAGTGATTTCAGTTATCCTGACTATAAGGAAATGGATTTGTAAGGATCTATATGTTTAGGCATGCGGCAATTCTTTTGTTAAGTGGTATGATGATTGCAACGGTTCCTTGTGTTGTCAAGGCGCAATCACCATCCGATGATGATCCGACGGTCATCATGCCCAGAATGGAAAGTGACGGGATTCTGATTGACGATGATCTAACACCGCCAGTCGCGCCTCGATTTGTCGAAATCCAGTATCTAAAACCAAAGGAACTGTCATCGCTCACAGAGCGTGTCTCAAAGCTGATCTATGGAGTCGATATTGATGTCGCGCCAGAGTACGACATGTACGGCTATGAAATTCGCCGTTATATGGTCGAGGTCGGCAACCCCCAAATATATAAAGACCGTGATTTTCTAAAGAAACAGATCATAAATGTCAGAAAGGCAAAAGTTGTCCTGAAATTCTGGCAGCAGGACATTGATCAGCAAATGAAAGATCTGGATATGGAAATGGACAAGCAGAATGCCTCATCATCAATTCGCACGGCCTATCGTCAGAACAAAACAAAAGTAAGATCGTTCATGGTCGATATGACGGCCTGGATCGACAGTAATGAGCGCCTGATCAATTATCTCTACAGCAGGGAAGACCTCTATTACCTTGATTACCCCAAAGTAGGCTTTATTCGTCCCCCTGAGCGGATCGAATATTACAACATGCTTCGGGTGCGCCAGATCAACCTGATCGAGATCAGAAAATATCGCGCCTTTAATCTGATGGTCTATTAAGGCAAGTTAGGAACGCTTGAGCCCGTAAGCCTTCACTGTATTGGCGAGCAGGCAGGCAATTGTCATCGGGCCAACGCCGCCCGGAACAGGGGTGATAAACCCCGCCTTTTCAAAAGCGGCATCATAATCAACATCCCCGCAAAGCTTGCCGTCCTCGCCGCGGTTAATCCCGACATCAATCACACAAGCCCCTGGCTTGATCCAGTCTCCTTGAACGAGCTTCGCCCGTCCTGCCGCCGCAACGAGAATATCCGCATTCCGGCAAAGCGCAGGCAAATCGTGCGTACGGGAATGTGCCATGGTTACGGTGCAGTTTTCATGAAGCAGCAACTGTGCCATCGGCTTGCCAAACAAATTGGAACGACCAATCACAACGGCATTTAGCCCGGACAAATTCTCCAGAACAGATTTAATCAAAATCAGGGAACCTTGAGGCGTGCAGGGCACCAGGCCACCCTCCAGTCCCAAAAACAGCTTCCCGGCATTGGCCACCGTCAGCCCGTCCACATCCTTATGCGGCGCAATCAGCTGTACCAGCGCATCAGAATCAAGGTGATCCGGCACCGGAAGCTGAAGCAAAATACCATTCACGGCAGGATTATCGTTAAAAGCTTTGATTTCGGCGGCAACCTCGGCCTGCGTCGCACGCGCGGGCAGGCGGGACTCAAAACTTTTGATCCCGACTTTCTCGCAAGCCACAATCTTGTTGCGCACGTAGACCTGCGAGGCCGGATCATCGCCAACCAGAATAACCGCAAGGCCCGGCGCCGTTTCGAGCGCCTGAACATCCTGCGCCAGCCTGTCTTTAAGCTCGGCCGCGATTTGCTTGCCGTCAATAATGTGCGCCATGGAAATTCCCCTAGATCAAGTAGCCGCCAGTCATCCGGAACAGAAGGCTGACCAGAACTTGAAGCCCGATGATGACAATCAGCGGGGTCAGATCAATCCCCCCGACCGGAGGAACATATTTGCGGATCGGTTTATAAACGGGATCAGTAAGTTTGCGCAAGAGCTCTGTAAGGTTCTTGGCGGCCTGATTATTAGCGTTAATAATATCAAACGCGATAAGCCAGCTCATCGCCACCTGAAGAATGATGACGTAAATATAAATTTGTACGAGTGTCGAAATAATGCCGCCAATAAACATCCGCAGGTCCTCTCTGATAAAATGCCTTACGGGATATATAGCGCAAAAAACGAAAGCCGAAAATGCCGGATTTAAAAGTTGGCGCATTATTTCACAAGCACCAGATTTTTAGCAACATAATTATTTTACAAAACAAAAATATATATATTGCTGGCAAAGCCCCGCTGAGCGTACGCTTGAAGAATGCAACCCAAACAATAAAAGGAATGGATGAGGTGTATAATGGCAGGTAAACAGTACGTTGGAGTGAGGGAAGGCTTTTCAGCTGGAGATCTTCAAGAGAGACTAAATAAAGTTGTAAATGGTAGTGGTGCCCAGGCCGTTTTAGGCGGACGGGAAGGGACGATCGTCCTGGAGGGGGACCTGAACGATCATCAAAGGGAAATACTGCGCGCAGCCCATAATCTCGAAACGAGCTATTGGGGCCCCGATGGCTTTAAAGTCGGCTTGTCTGAAAATACAGGCCATCATGATCACATCGGTTTTAGGGCCTATCCGTCGATAGACGACTAATCCCCATGGAAGGCCGGTTCAGTCCGGCCTTTTTTCATGAAAGAACGCGCACCTGCTCTCAATTTAACCCTCTTTTCATTTTATCTGTTATAATGACAGGGAAAAGAGGGTAGGTGAGCGGATGTTCGGTATTGATGTTCTATCAGCTTCAGCGCTGTTGGTGCTGGCAAGCGCGCAAAAGCCCGTCTGCCCGGCACACGACCCGACCGCAATCAACGTCATCCCCCGCACCGAAGATGTCGAGTTCGATACCAGTCAGACCTTAAAGGAAATCCAGAACTACAATATGGATACGGTTGATCCATACGGATTTCATGGAAAAAGCATTACACAGGCATTTATGAGTGGCGGCATCGAACGAAAGCATCAGGTTAAACTGAACTATGGCCCGATCGAAGGTTACCGCAATGCGGTGTGCATCTGGTATGAGGACATCACGGTGGAGCTATCGATCGACCCGACAATAGTTGTCGCCAGCGAACTTTATGATGATAGATGTATGCGCGGCGCTTTGATCGACCATGAAATGAAACATATCCGCGTTGATCGGGAGCTCGTCAACGAACATGCGCGCGCAATCGGACAAAAATTGATGTCTGAGCTTAAAAGCAGAGGGTTCTCCTCCGGCCCGATCTCAGGCGATAACGCTCAGAGCGTGGCGAAGAAAATGCACCATGTCGTGGGGCAAATTCTCCAGCTCGAATATCAGAAACTTGACATTGATCGTTTAGAGCGTCAGCGCGCGGTTGATAATCTGGATGAATATAACCGCGTCGATGACATTTGCCCGGACTTCCGAAAAAAGAAAAAAGAACTCTATAGCGACCTCGTCGAATAAATCCGCCATTATCCCCTTTGACATTTCAGTCTGTTCCTATATCGTTGCCATAATTTATAAAAACAGGCAGGGACAATAGCATGGAAGTTTTATTACATTTCGATCAACAAACTATGCTCGTGCTAGGGGCTCAAGAAGATGACCGCACCCAGGTTTTGGGAGAGATGGTTCGGGCAGTGCTTCGGGAAAATCCAGAAACATCATGCAGGAATCGCATTTTTAAATGTGAACAGGCCTCCGCTAATGATGACGGGTCCTATGATCTGCGTCTTATTTTCGACAGCGTCGGGGCCTCACCTCCATCAGCAGAAATTTTGAATGCAATCCCGGGAGCAATTCGAAGTCGTGTAGCCGTTGACGAATGCGCGCCTGCAAGTAATCTCTAGAGCGCCTCTGTATCCTTCTTTTCAATGATCGCTATAAAACGCGAGAGATCGTCGCGCCAGGGGGCATCCGGCGGCGCAATCGATTGGGCCTTTTGCATATCTGCCAGAGCTTCCTTATTGTCGTGCTGCTCGGCATGAAAAAGTCCGCGCACAAAATAAGCCGTCGCCAGTTGAAGCGAAATATCGGCATTCTCTGGTTCTTTCTCATGGAGAGGAGAGAGCAGGGCGATGGCATCCTCATAAGCGCCTTTCTGGATATAAATCCCGGCGCGGATTTCGGGAGGCGGCAGACCTGGCGTCATAAAGTAACCCGCAGTAAAAACCACGATGGCAGGAAATAAAAACATCACAAGCCCGGACAAAATCGGCCTTTTTTCTTTCAGGCGCAAAGCCAGCAGCAATCCCGCAAGGCCGCCACCGGCGCCAAGAACAAGAAGCAGAAAGAAGTTTTCATCAAAATGCATAAGGGCTTCCCGGTTAAACTAAGATGCAGCCTGAAGCGCCGCCTCAAGATCCTGACGCAAATCGTCAATATGCTCGACGCCAACCGACAGGCGGAGGAGCTCGTCCGTAACGCCGGCCTTCGCCCGCGCCTCCGGCCCCATCGAGACATGCGTCATCGTCGCCGGGTGATTGACAAGACTTTCCGTCCCGCCCAGCGATTGCGCCAGCCGAAATACGGACAGCGCCCGCACAAAGCGGTCCACAGCTTCAATCCCGCCCTCCAGCTCAAAGCTTAGCATCGCGCCGAAACCTTCCTGCTGCTTTGCGGCGATCTCATGCCCTGTATGGGAGGCAAGGCCCGGATAATAGACCTTGCGAACAGAAGGGTGTGCCTCAAGTTGCGCCGCGATAATCCCTGCATTTTCCTGCGCCCGGTGCACGCGAAGTTCGAGCGTGCGCATCCCGCGCAACGTCATATAGGAATCAAACGGCGCGCCGATAACGCCCAGCGAATTGGCCCAGAATTCAAGGTCGGTCAAAATCTCTTTTGTCCCTGCAACAACGCACCCGCCCACAATATCGCTATGCCCGTTCAAAAACTTGGTCGTCGAGTGAAACACCATATCCGCCCCAAGCTTCAGCGGGTTTTGCAGCATCGGCGAGAGAAACGTGTTGTCGACAACCGTCCACGCCCCGCATGCGCTGGCCTTTTCAGCAATCAAACCGATATCCGCGATCCGCATCACCGGATTAGAGGGACTCTCGATCAGGATCATCTTTGGCGTCTCCTCGAACATCGCGGCGATCCCTTCCGGAGAATATTGATCGGCAAACTGGAGGCGAAAATGCTTCTTCTCCGCCAGCGCACAAAGAAGACGATAGGAACGCCCGTAACAATCATACGGCGCCACCAGCAAATCCTCCGGCCCCAGAAGATGCAAAAGAAGCGTCAGCGCGGCCATCCCCGAGGAGGTCACGCACGCGCCAACGCCGCCCTCAAGCTCCGCCAGAGCCTGCGCCAGATCATCGCGCGTCGGATTGCGCGTGCGGGAATATTCGTAAGCCGGCTTATGCCCGATCCCGTCAATCGCAAAGGTCGAGGACATATAAAGCGGTGGCATCACTGCATGGTAAGCCGGATCAGACCCAATCCCGGCCTGTACAGCGTTCGTCCGTCGATGCCAGTGTTTCTTGTCCATGGGGCAGGGCCTTTCATCTCTTGATAAGTAAGATAATTTTTTAACAGAAAGGCGCGCAAAAAAAAAGCTTCTGCCTGAGTAGAGGGAGTAGGCAGAAGCTTTATTATAAGATCTTGTTAGCAACAACAATAAAAGGGTTGAGAAAGCACCAAATTCGAGTGAACCAAAGTTTCTTCCCAAAATCCTAATGATCTAAGTATTATTATCATTCATAAATGTGGCAAAATAATGATCTTATTGGGGAATAAATAAGGTTTTCAACATGCTGAACGGCCAAAGATCGCTGTATGTTTTTATAAATTCCTTGTTAATCTATCTCCTGTAATAATGTAAAATTACAAAAATTTGAGTCTCTTTAACTTCACATTCCAACGGGATTTTTACCATGACGCGCACTGGACAGGACACACTCAACACACGCAAGACGCTTGAAGTCGAAGGGAAGTCATACGATTACTTCTCGCTCGATGCCGCGGCAGAACAAATCGGCGATATTTCGCGCCTGCCGTTTACGCTCAAAGTCCTGCTGGAAAACCTGCTGCGCTTCGAAGATGGCCGCTCGGTCACCACCGAAGATGTCGCCGCCGTAAAGGAATGGCTGGAGAAAAAGAAATCCACGCATGAAATCGCTTTCCGTCCCGCCCGTGTCCTGATGCAGGACTTCACCGGTGTTCCGGCGGTTGTCGACCTGGCCGCAATGCGCGAAGCGATGGTCGGCCTTGGCGGCAATGCGCAAAAGATTAACCCGCTTTCCCCGGTAGACCTCGTGATCGACCACTCGGTGATGGTGGATGAATATGGTTCTCCGCGGGCGTTTCAGGCGAACGTCGAGAAGGAGTTTGAGCGCAATGGCGAGCGTTACGCCTTCCTGAAATGGGGGCAGGGCGCCTTCAACAATTTCCGCGTCGTACCGCCCGGCACCGGGATTTGCCATCAGGTAAACCTCGAATATCTAGCGCAGACTGTCTGGATGGAAGAAGATGAGAGCCATCCCGGCAAAAACGTGATTTACCCCGATACGCTGGTCGGCACCGACTCGCACACCACAATGGTCAACGGTCTGGCCGTTCTGGGCTGGGGTGTTGGCGGGATCGAGGCCGAAGCCGCGATGCTTGGCCAGCCCGTCTCAATGCTCATCCCCGAAGTCGTCGGTTTTAAGCTCACCGGCAAGATGAAGGAAGGCACCACTGCGACGGACCTCGTCCTGACCGTGGTCGAGATGCTCCGCAAGCTTGGCGTGGTCGGCAAGTTCGTCGAA
>JAGRHC010000056.1 GCA_020445145.1 Alphaproteobacteria bacterium | reverse complement strand
AGCTCTGCGAAGGGCATCTGGGCGTGGAAAAGGAAATTGTTCTCACGCCAATTCAGCATGACACGCCGGGCGAACTGGCACAGCCGGACGTCAAGGAATGGCGCAAAGGCGAATGTGATCTCATTCCCGGCAAAACGGCGCCGGCCATGAAAGTGATCGAACGCGATTACCCAGCAACCTATGAACGGTTTACGTCACTCGGGCCGCTCATGGAAAAAGTCGGCAATGGTGGGAAAGGGATTGCCTGGAATACCGAGCATGAAGTGGAATTCCTCAAAGCCCTGAACGGCGAGAAAGACGGACGGGCTAAAATCGAAACGGACATTGATGCCTGTGAAACGGTGCTCTCACTTGCTCCAGAAACCAACGGTGAAGTAGCGGTCAAGGCTTGGAGCGCTTTGAGTAAGATCACAGGACGCGATCATACACATCTGGCCAAACCTAAGGAAGAAGAGAAAATCCGCTTCCGTGATATTCAGGCTCAGCCCCGCAAAATCATCAGTTCCCCGACATGGAGCGGGCTGGAATCTGAGCATGTCTGCTATAACGCCGGGTATACGAACGTCCATGAATTTATCCCATGGCGCACCCTGACCGGGCGGCAACAGCTCTATCAGGACCACCCGTGGATGATTGATTTTGGCGAGAGCCTTGTTTCCTATCGGCCACCGATCAACACGCGCACAGTCCAACATATGCTGGATGAGCACGGTGATGAGTCACCGACAATCCTGCTCAATTTCATTACTCCACACCAAAAATGGGGCATTCACTCCACCTATACGGACAACCTGCACATGCTGACGCTTTCCCGCGGCGGACCGATTGTCTGGGTCAGTGAAACGGACGCGCGGAAAATCAGCGTCAAGGACAATGACTGGCTGGAAGTGTTTAACAGTAATGGGGCCATCGTCGCCCGCGCGGTTGTTTCTCAGCGTGTCAATGAAGGTATGATGCTGATGTATCACGCGCAGGAGAAACTGGTTCACACCCCAGGCAGCAAAATCACGAACGCCCGCGGTGGTATTCACAATTCCGTAACCCGGGCGACCGTGAAGCCAACCCATATGATTGGCGGCTATGCCCAGCTTTCTTACGGATTTAACTACTATGGCACGGTCGGATCTAACCGGGATGAGTTCGTTATTGTCCGCAAAATGGACAAGGTGGACTGGATGGATGAACCGGCTCAAGTGGAGGCAGCAGAATAATGAAAATACGCGCACAAATCGGAATGGTTCTCAATCTGGACAAATGTATTGGTTGCCATACGTGTTCGGTGACCTGCAAGAATGTCTGGACCTCTCGTGAGGGCGTTGAATATGCCTGGTTCAACAATGTGGAAACCAAGCCCGGCATTGGTTATCCTAAAGACTGGGAGAATCAGGATAAATGGAAAGGCGGCTGGGAACGCGGTAGCAACGGAAAAATCAGCCCAAAACAAGGGGGGCGCTGGCGCATTCTGGCCAATATTTTCGGCAATCCAAATCTTCCGGAGATCGACGATTACTACGAACCTTTCACATTCGATTACGATCATTTGCAAAAAGCCCCGGAGATGAAAACTATGCCCACAGCGCGGCCCCGTTCCCTGATTACGGGTCAGCGCATGGAAAAAGTGGAATGGGGGCCGAACTGGGAAGAAATCCTAGGTACCGAATTCGAACGCCGCCGTAAGGACTATAACTTCAAAGATATTGAAGAAGAAATTTATGGTGAATTTGAAAACACATTCATGATGTATCTGCCGCGTCTGTGCGAGCACTGTCTGAACCCCTCCTGCGTAGCATCCTGCCCGTCCGGTTCGATCTACAAGCGCGAGGAAGACGGGATCGTTCTAGTCGATCAGGACAAATGCCGGGGATGGCGGATGTGCATTTCCGGCTGCCCGTACAAGAAAATTTATTACAACTGGAAAAGCGGCAAAGCAGAAAAATGTACTTTCTGTTACCCCCGTATCGAAAATGGTGAGCCAACAGTTTGTTCTGAAACCTGTGTCGGGCGTATTCGTTATTTAGGTGTTATGCTTTACGATGCGGATCGTATCGAAGAGGCCGCGAGCACAGAAGGCGTTGAAGACCTTTATGAGTCCCAGTGTGATATTTTCCTTGATCCCCACGATCCAAAAATTATGGA
>JAGRHC010000055.1 GCA_020445145.1 Alphaproteobacteria bacterium | reverse complement strand
CGCGCTTCAAAATAGAATCCACCCAAAGCCCTGAGAATGTGTGATAATATATATTATGGTAAATATAGTATATTGTCGTAGTAGGGGTTGTTCTAGTCTTTCCAGTATTCCGGGCGGAATAATACAAAGACCGTTATGATCTCAAGACGCCCCAGGATCATGCAGAAGCACAGGATCCATTTTGCTGCGTCTGGTAGTGGCGCGAAGTTTCCTGCTGGTCCGATTACATTTCCGATGCCGGGGCCTGTGTTTGATATGGCTGTCGCTGCGGCGCTGATGGCGGTTTCAAAGTCCAGTCCCATCCAGGCCAAGATTAGCGTAAAAAATGCGTTTGCCAGCACGTACAGCCCAAGGAAACCAAAAACATCCTTAATGACGTCGTTTTGCAATGGCGTGCCTTGGTAACGTACAGTAAAGACGCCGTGCGGATGTATGAGCCTTTTAATGTGTTTATCTGATGCTTTGAGCGCGATTATGATGCGCATGATTTTGAGACCGCCGCCAGTTGATCCTGCGCAGCCTCCGAGATAGCTGATAAATAAGAAAAACGTGATGGAAAACGGTCCCCATGTCAGGTAGTCCGTCGTTGCAAATCCGGTTGTTGTGATGACTGACGATACGTGGAAAATTGTATAGCGGAAGCTGTTGGCCAGTGAGTATTCCGAGTGTGCCCAGAGCCAGATGGTCATGATTAATGTCAGGCCCAGTGTTATTGCGATGAAGGCTTTAAATTGGTCATCGCTGAAAAACGGGAATTTCCCTTGATATACTAATTTTACATAAAGCAAAAACGGCAGACCGCTCATGAGCATAAAGAGTGATCCTGCCATGTCCAGGGCGTAGCTGTTGAAGTAACCGAAGGACGCGTCGTGTGTTGAGTATCCTGCCGTGGAGATGGTTGTCATGGCGTGATTTACGGCATCAAACCAGCTCATGCCCAATACGCGATAAGTCAGGCAGAAAATGCTGGTGAGAAGCAGGTAGACGACGAAAACCGATGAGGCGATTTGTTTCGCGCGCGGCATAATTTTTTCTGATTTGTCCGAGGATTCGGTTCTGAAGAGCTGCATGCCACCGATGCGCAGGAACGGCAGAAATACGATTGCGAAACCGATGATCCCTATTCCACCGATCCACTGAATCATCGAGCGCCAGAGCAAGACACCTTTGGACATGTCGTCCAGTCCATGGAGTACGGTTGAGCCTGTCGTGGTGATGCCGGAGACGGATTCAAAAAAGGCGTCTGTGAAGCTGATGTTTATGTTCGACATATAGAAGGGGAAGCTTGTAAACAGGCCGAGGAAGAACCAGCTTAGTGTCGTAATCAGAAATCCTTGTTTGATATTGATGTCTCGTGAGAAGCCGCTATTTGAGATGATCAGGATTCCGCCGAAGAAGGCTGAGGCAATCGCACATCTGATGAAGGCGTCCGTGTTGCCCTTTGGATCGCCCCAGTCCAATAATGCGGGGACGATGCAGGCTATGCCGATAATGACAAGGATCATGCCTAGGGTGAAGCCGATAATCTGGTATTTCATTTATATAAACATCGTTGTTGGCGCTTTATAGAAACATCCGGGAAAGACTTTGTAAACCGGGAACTTATCCACAATCGCTGAAATGGATTGGGTGTGTGAAATTTACATGCCGGAATTATTACAGTACGATTTTGCAATGCATTTTGCCTTCATTCTGGATTTCTTATGAAGAAAACTTTTCTTGTTGCGTCCTTTTTCTTTGTCCTTATGGCAGGCCATGCGGCGGCACAGGAATATGATGATGTTTTGGATATGCCGGCCGGAGATAAACAGACTCCGGCGCGGCCCTTTTATGTTGTGCAGGATGATTCTCGTGCTACTCGGGTTCAGCAACAGGAGCCCCCTGCTCCACCCAAGACGTATCTGGAATTGTATGAGGAAGGAACGGAAGCTGTTCCTATTCCACCGCGGCGTCCAAAGGTTATGAATGTTTCTCCCAGCTTTATTAACGCGCTTCGGGAGCGGGATCAGCGGGAGCGCGGTATGCTTGATGGGCCTCATGATTCTGCTTTGCCTATCGTTGTTCCGGAAGGTGAAAGCCCGAAGATTATTGAGCGTGAGCTTCCTGTTGAAACACCAGATCCCTCTTCTGCGCCTGTCGCGCCTCAGGAGCCGGATGGATCGAAGCAGGCTCATAGTTATGTACCTCAGAGCGCAGTTTCTTCACTTTTGCCTCTGCCGGATGAATATGGCGTTCTGGCGCCTGCGGGGGGTGTTTTTGGGGCTGTTGAACTTGAGGATCTTGAGGATGAGGTATCTCCGGTTGAGTTACCTGAATTTGCTTCGATTGAGGAAGAGCCTGTTTTAGAGCATGCTGCGCAAGAGGTTGTTAAGACTAGTGTTCCCGTTGTTGAGTTGCCTTCAGTTGCACCTGCGGCGGCTTGCGCGGAGCCAGTTGTGGCGTCTGCCCCTGAGGCAAGTGAGTTGGATCAAGATGAGCCTGTATTGGCCTCCTCTCCTGCCTTGGCGCCGCATGATGATGGAGAGGTCGCTCTTGCGGATGAAGATGTTGATGCCGTGGAAACGGCGCAGCAGGATATTTCTCATGCTTTGGATCATGCGCCGGTTTTGGCCGGGGATGATTTTGTTTCTTCGGATGATGTTGTTGTTGCATTTGAAGAAGAGAAGATTGCTGTCCCAGAAAAGGTTGCATTGGCAAAGATACCTACTCCGCCGCCGTTGCCTCAGGAGAGGTTGCAAAATGAAACAGTTGTGAATGTGGCTGATGCCGGTGAAGCGGTTGTTAAAAGCAAAGACATATCAAAAGCCGATATGCTTAATATTCTTCAGATTTTAGCCCCCTCCTCGATTGAGCCTGCTGCCGGGGAAGAGGAAGAAGTCGTCGAGGCTGTTGTGGTTGCACCGCCGTCAGAATCTGAATTGGTAGAGGATGGTGCTGATGAAGGTGATGCTGAAGCGGTTGATGATTCTCAGGATGTTGGGGAGGTTATAGAACCTGAACACCCTGTTATTAAGGCTGAAGAAGAAGCTTCGGAATCAGAGGATGCCGTTTCTGTTTCAGATGAAAATAACCGCTTGATACAAAATGCTGCTGAGGCGGAGGAGCCGCCAAAAGTTGAAGAGCCTGAGGGCGTGCAAGAGGTTTCAGATGAGGTGTCTGAGCCTGATCATGTTCTTGATGCGCCAGCCGAGGCTCAGGACGATGAGGTGGATGTTCAAGAAGATGCGGCGGTTCCTGAAGTTTCTGACTCTCCGCCAGATGCGATTGATGCGGCTTCTGATGCCGAGGTTAAGCCAGAAGATGTTGAGCCTGAAGATGCGCCGCAGGAAGCGTCTGTTGCTGATGAGCCTGTTGATGTTGACGCTGAGCCAATTGAAGACAAGGCCGCTGGCGAGCCGGAGGCTGCTGTTGCTGATCATGGCGATATACATGCTCCTCTACCACCAAAGCTGCCGGATGTTCGGCGTAAACAGTTGGATGTGGAACAGAGGGATGCGCGTGCAGATGTTTCAACTGAGGCTAGCCGTATTGAGATTTTGAAGGCAATAGATTCTGTTTCTCTGGAACCGGCTGCCGGGGCAAACAATGAGGATGATTCATTGGATGCACAATTACCTGAGGATGCGACGGTGATTAGTTTTGAGATGTCTCCCGGAGAGATTAATCTTCCTCCTGATGTTGAGGCGTTTTTGAAAGATCATGTGCTTGGGATGTTCTCGGAGCATGATGGTTTTCGTCTTGAAATTCATGCCTATGCGACACCGATTGATGGTGAGGCCTATAGTAATGTCCGTCTTTCACTGGCGCGGGCGCTTGAGGTCAGGCGTTATCTGATGGAGCGTGATATCTCCCCTGCCCGTTTGAAGCTTGAGACTATGGGGAAGAATGATCCTTTGAGTGAAGGCGACAGGATCGACCTTATTATGTTGCCTTAAGGTCTGTGCTTCGCGTGTGGATAATAAATTATGCTGCGTCTGCACATTTCTTGACTTTTGTCACGGGAAGGTGTGGTATGCGATGTCTTATACATTATGGAGTTAGCTATGTCAGAATCGCCAAAGGGTACGGGTAAAGATAAAAATGCGGGGCAATCCGGGGGCGGAGCTGTTTGGCTGGCTGTCGCTCTGGTCGTTGCTTTTGTTGTGTTTGCGGGGCTTTACAGTGCGTCTACGGCGCAGAAAAAGCAGCATGACTCAGCTGAAATTGCGGCTGTGGCGCAAGATAGCTCTGACGAGATGGATGAAGATAATGACGATGTTGAGGTTACTCAAGATTCTGTCGTTTCTGATGAGGGTAGCGATCCTGCGCCTATGGCTGAAGTTCAGCAATCTCAGGCTTTTGAAGAAGATGCCGAGGTAAGCCCGGAACAGGTTCAATCTCAGGAAGACGAGTATGCCCGCCTTACTTCGCCTCGTACGCTGGGTGATGTGAATGCGCCTGTGCGGATTGATGAATACAGCTCTTTGACTTGCGGACATTGCGGACATTTTCACAAAGAAGTCTTTCATGAAGTGAAGAAGGATTACATTGATACCGGTAAGGCATACATTGTTTTTCATGATTTTCCGCTGAACGCTCCAGCTCTTCATGCCAGCATGATTGCGCGTTGCCTGCCGGAGGCTCGTTATGCGGATTTCGTTCAGCTGTTGTTTGAAACGCAGGAAGACTGGGCATATAAAGTCGATTATCTGAAGACTTTGAAACAGAATGCGATGCTTGCCGGTCTGGATGAGCAAGGGTTTTCTGCTTGTCTTCAAAATGTAGCCTTGCAGAAATTCATTACGGATTCTATTGAGCAAGGACAAAAAGAACATGGCGTTGAGTCTACTCCGACCTTTATTTTGAATGGGTCAGAGATGATCAAAGGGGCTCAGCCTTATGACTCTTTCAAGAAACAGCTTGATGATGTTTTAGCCAAGACAGAGCCGTCTGCGCAATAAGACGGCGAAAGCCCAGATGCGGACTTTTTGCCTATGATCCAGTTTTCACGCTTACGCCTGAGCGGTTTTAAGTCTTTTGTCGATAAGACAGAGCTTGAAATCGGTCAGGGTATGAACGGGATTGTCGGGCCGAATGGTTGCGGTAAGTCCAATCTCGTTGAAGCTTTGCGCTGGGTGATGGGGGAAAGCTCGGCGAAGAAGATGCGCGGCGGGGGGATGGACGATGTTATCTTTGCCGGTACCGACAAGCGCAGTGCCCGGAATATTGCCGAAGTTTCCCTTTTGCTCGACAACAGTACGCGGAAAGCGCCGTCTCAATATAATGCGCATGACGAGATTGAGGTTGTGCGCCGGATTGAGCGCGATCAGGGGTCTTCTTATAAAATTAATGGCCGGCCCGCGCGGGCGCGTGATGTGCAGATGCTGTTTGCCGATACGGTTACGGGCTCGAACTCCCCTGCCCTTGTTTCACAGGGACATGTTACGCGGATGATCAATGCCAAGCCTCATGACAGGCGTATGGTTCTTGAGGAATCTGCCGGGATATCGGGATTGTATGCGCGGCGGCATGAGGCTGAGTTGAGGTTGAAGGCTGCGGATACTAACCTTATTCGCGTTGAGGATATTCTTGGGAGTATGGAGACGCGTTTGTCTTCTCTTAAACGTCAGGCGCGGCAAGCGGGGCGTTACCGGAATATCAATGCGCAGATTCGTCAGCTTGAATTGATTATTACGTATCTGGAATGGCGTGCTCTTTCGGATAAGCAGGCAGAGATGAAGCGGCAATTTGGTGCGGTTGAGTCTGTGGTGGCGGAGAAGCTTGGGGCGGTGACGCAGCTTACGAAGACGCAAAATACGCAGATAGAGGATTTGCCCCCTTTGCGTAAGAAAGAGGCTGAGCTGGCGGCGTCTTTGCAGACGCAAAAGATTGCCTTGCAGCGTTTCGAAGATGAGCGGGAGCGTCATGCGGGAGATTTGCGTGAATCTCAGCAGCAGCTTGTGCAGACGAAGGAAGCTGCGGCGCATGAGCGACAGTCTCTGGAAGAGAGTGTTGCTCTTCTTGAAAAGATTTTGGTCGAAGAGCGTGAATTGGCTGCCGAGAGCGGTGATGAGGATGCCAAGCTTCAGGATAAGGAAAAGGCCCGGGATGTTCTTGAGGAGAAGGTTAAGGGGTTAGAGGCGCGTTTTACGGCGCTAAAGGAGAGCGCGGCTGAATCTCGGGCGCGGCAGGCGGCGCTTCTGGATCAGATTAAGGCGCATGAACGGCGTTTGGAGACTTTGCAGGGGCGGATGACTCAGGCGCAGAATGATAAGGATGCTCTGGATATTCCGGAGGACAACCAAATTCAGATTGAGGCGCTGGTCACTAAAATCGCTTCTTTGGAGAAGAAGCAGGAAAGTTTTGGTGCGAAGACTGTTCAGGCGAAGGAGGATATTGCCGCGGCGGAGGCTCATACAGAGGTTATGCGCAAGGAATTGTCCGAGCGTGAAAGTGCTCTGGTTGCGTTTCGTCAGGAAATTTCGACGTTGGAATCGTTTTTTAAAGGTGGGGCTGCGCAAGATTTTGTGCCTGTTCTGGATGTGATTACAACGCAGGAGGGTTTTGAAAAGGCTCTCTCCCGGGCACTCGGCGATTCTTTGATGGCGTCTTTGGAGGATGGTGCTTTGTCGCGCTGGGTTGTGCGGGATGTTGATATCAAGGCGCTGCCCTCCCTTCCGTCCGGGGTTCAAAGTCTTTTGCCGTTTGTTGACGCGCCGGCGGCTTTGCATGCGGCTTTGTCGCAGATCGGTTTTGTGGCTGATGAGGCTGAAGGCGATAAGTTTGCCGGGGATCTAGCTTCCGGGCAGGCACTGGTTTCCGGGGACGGGACATACTGGCGCTGGGACGGGTTCACGGTTCATAGCGGCGCGGCGGATCTGCATAGTTTGCATCTTGAGCAAAAGAACAAATTGCGGGCTCTTGAGGCTGTGCGCGGTGACATTGAGGCCAAGGCTGCGTCTGCTCGTGAAGCGCTTGATCTGGCTCTTGAGCGGCAGCGTGGTGCGCGGGATGGGGCTGAGACGCTTCAGCGTGAAATGCGGCAGATTGATAAGACTTTGGCTGAGGCGCGGCCTGCTCTTTCTAAAATACGGGAAAAGACTGCGCGGATTGCTCATGAACAAGCGCGGCTTGATGATGTTGTTCAAGTGGCGCGGGAAGATATTTCTCAGGTTCAGGAGGCTTTGGAGCGAGATCGTTATACGTTAGAGGCTCTAGAGAATTCTCAGGGTGGAGATCATGCGCAGGCTGTGACGACGGCGCAGGAGGACCTTGCCAAGGGGCGCGAGGCGGCGCGTGAGGCTATTCGTGCGTATGATTTGTTTATTCAACAGCAAAGTACGCGCCGGGCTCGGATGCAGGCGATTGCGGATGAGCGGATCAGTTTGCAGAACCGGTCTATCCGGGCGCGTGAGCATCTTAAAGTTCTGGATGAGCGGATTGAAGGGTTGCAGGAGAAGTATGCGTCTTTAAGCAAGTTGCCCAAAAATTTTGACAAGGGGCAGGAAGACCTTCTTATTCGCGTTGATGAGATTGAGCGTGCCAGAAATGAGGTTGCCGCCCGGCTTGAGGCGTGTGAAACGGAGGTCGGGCAAACGTCGAAGGCTTTGAAAGAGGCCGAGCGCTTGCTTGGGGATGCGCGGGAAGAGCGGGCTCGTGTTCAGGCCACGCTTGCGGCGATTAATGAGCAGTTTGCTGATATGGAGCGCTCGATTGAAGAGAAGCTTGAGGTAAAGCCGGTGGATCTTGTCAATCATGCTGCTGTTGATCTGGTTAAGCACAGGGTTGAGGATATTGAGGCTTTGAAGGTGCAGCGGGATAAGCTGGTTCGGGAGCGCGAGTCTATCGGGCCTGTGAATTTGCGGGCTGAGGAGGAGACGCAAGCTCTGGAGACTGAATTAACAGGGCTTTTGCATGAGCGGAATGACCTGATGCAGGCGATTGATGAATTGCGTGGCGGGATTCAGAAGATTAACCGTGAGGCGCGGGAACGCCTGGTGGCCGCGTTCGGGCATGTGAATGCGCATTTCCAGCGTTTGTTTGTTCAGTTGTTCGGTGGCGGGAAGGCTCATCTGGCCTTGATTGATTCGGATGATCCTTTGGGGGCCGGTCTTGAGATTTTTGCGCAGCCGCCGGGGAAAGCATTGCAATCTTTGTCTTTGCTGTCCGGGGGGGAACAGACTTTGGCGTCTATTGCCTTGATTTTTGCGATGTTTTTAACGAACCCCTCCCCTATTTGTGTTCTGGATGAGATTGATGCGCCGCTGGATGATGCGAATGTTGATCGCGTTTGCAATTTGCTCGAGGAAATCGCAGAGCGCGGGGAGACACGTTTTATGGTCATTACTCACCACAGGTTGACGATGGCGCGGATGGACAGGCTTTATGGTGTTACGATGGCTGAGAAAGGTATATCGCAGCTTGTCTCTGTCGATCTTCAGCAATCTTTTGATTTTGTAGATAAAGAGGTTGCCTGATGGATGAGGAGATGGAGGAAAAAGTCTCTGCGTTTGAAAAGCGTGTGATGGAGGCGCGGAAGGATATTGAGGAGATTGAGGCGCACCGGGAGGAGCCTCAGGGGGATCTTGTTGGAGCTCAGGCCGGCTCTGAATTTCTGGCGCTTGTTATCTCGGGCGGCCTTCTTGGTTTCGGGATTGATTATTTTTTCCATACGACGCCTTGGGGGATTATTTTTATGTTGGTGATGGGGTTTGTTGCTGCGGTTTACCGGGCGAACGATACGACGAAAAAAAATCAGTAATTCTTTTTATTTGCGGACTTGCGCTCCCTCTGAAAATAGGCTAGAAACGGAAAAATTTTGAGAGTGCTTTAGAGTACAACGTTTATAAGAGTAACGGAGAGAGTTAGGCGTGTCAGTTCATAGCCCTATTGAGCAGTTTGTTATACAAAACCTTATTCCCGTTCATATCGGGGGCTTTGATCTTTCCTTTACCAATTCCTCTTTGTGGATGGTGATCGGTGCCATCGTTTCCGTCGGTTTCCTTACAATTGCGATGCGTCGCCATGCTGTTGTTCCGGGCCGGATGCAGATGATGGCCGAGATGCTTTATGAGTTTGTTGCTCGTATGGTTCAGGAGAATGTCGGTAAGGGCGGACGTAAGTATTTTCCCCTCATCTTTACAACTTTTGTTTTCGTGTTGATGGGTAATGTTCTTGGGCTTTTGCCGAACTCCTTTACTTACACCTCTCATTTGATTGTGACCGGGGCGCTTGCTCTGTTTATCTTCTTTACCGTTATTTTCTTTGGTTTTTATAACCATGGTTTGAAGTTTTTCTCATTGTTCCTGCCCCCGAATGTTCCGTGGTGGCTGGTTGCTTTTATTGTTCCTATTGAAGTTATTTCCTTCTTTGTGCGTCCGGTTACGCTTTCTGTTCGTCTTTTTGCGAATATGATGGCCGGTCACCTTATCTTGAAGGTTGTTATGGGGTTTGCGGTTTCTGCCGCGACGATGGGGGCTGCCTGGACTTTGCTTGGTTTGTTCCCGGTTCTGGTTGATGTGGCTTTGCTTTTGTTCGAATGCCTTGTCGCTGTCATTCAGGCATATGTTTTTGCAATTTTGTGCTGCGTGTATCTCAAAGATACGGTTGATCTTCATCACTGATCCTGTAGGATGCGCGAGCAGAAAAATAGATTATTTTTTGGTTTAACAACTTGTATAAAAGGAAAGATAGAAAATGGAATTAGAAGCTGCAAAACTGATCGCAGGTGCTTTGGTGGTACTGCCCGCTTTCGGCTCTGCTTTGGGTCTTGGGATGTACTTTAGCTCTTACAACAATGCTATTGGCCGTAACCCAGAAGCTAAAAAGCAACTTGATGAGAAATTCTTCCTTATTCTCGCTTTCGTTGAAGCTCTCGGGATTATTCCGATTGGTATCGGCGCAGCGATGCTGTTTGGTGGCTAAGCTGTAATCGACAGGGGTTTAGCTCGTGAAGACATCTGTTCTTTATACATGTAAGACGGGACTGCGTTCTGCGCTGGTTTATGGCGCTGTTGCGGTCTCGTTTATTTCAGGTGCTTCTCTGGCTTATGCTGAAGAAGTTGCGCATCATGCTGAGGAAGGCGCTCATAAGGCTGCTGGATTACCTCAGCTTGATCCCTCTTCCTACCCCAGTCAGGTTTTTTGGTTATTTCTTGTTTTCGCTGTTCTTTATTTTCTTTTTAAGAAGAAGAACCTTCCTGAAATTTCACAAGTGATTGAGAACCGCGCCGAGCGTATTCGCAATGATCTTGACTCTGCGCAGTCTTTGCGGACGCAGGTTGAAGCTGTTCAGAAGGCTTATGAAGAAAATCTTGATAAGGCGCGCCTTGATGCGGTTGTCAGCTACAAGCAGGCTGAAGAGAAGATCAAGCTTGATACCGAAAAAGAGATGAAAGCCTTTCAGGCTCGTTCCTCCAAGCAGGTTGCCGATACGGAATCGCGTATTGAGGATGCCAAGGCTCAGGCTATGAAAGATATTAATAAGGTTGCTTCTGAAGTGGCGGTGGATGCGGTTGAGAAAATCATCGGTGTTCGTGTCAAAGAAGCTAAGGCGGCCTAGCGGGAGACGGTGTAATGGAATTTCTACAAGATGTTCATGTATGGTATGCGCTGTCTTTCATTATTTTCTCAGCGATTATATGGCAGTTTGGTGTTCCTGCTATTGTTAAATTTCTGGATGGACGGATTGCTGAAATTCGTAAGGAAATCGAGACCGCGGAGACTCTTCGTATAGAGGCGCAGGAGATGCTCGCGCAGTATCAGCGTAAGCAGCGTGATGCGGCTCAGGAAGCTGAAAAGATTATTGCTGATGCCAAGAAGAGCGCGAAGCATTTTCAAGAGAAGGCTGAAACTGATTTGGCCGAATCGATGCGTCGTCGTGAGGCTCAATTGACCGAGCGTCTTGCGCGTATGGAGCAGCAAGCTGTGAATGAAATCAAGGCATATGCTGCTGATCTTGCCATGAAGATGGCGACGGATATGATCGTTGAAAAACTTGACAAGAAGACGAATGAGAAGTTAGTTGGACAATCTATAGAGAATATTGAAAAATACGTTCATTAGAGTATTTTTCTTGTTCTGTTTGGTGCGTTTTGCGCCTGTCTAACGTGATGGTGATTTCTTATGTCGGAAGCGGCTTTAGAGGCTGACTTGTTAAACTCCTCCCCTGAAGAGATTGTTTTATTGCTTGGGCGTGCGGCCAAAGATGCGGCTCATGTGTTGTCGCAGACGTCTACGCAGACAATCAATAATGTTCTGGATTCCCTTGCGGATGCGCTTGTTGCGCAGACAGATACTATTCTGGCGGCGAATGCCAGGGATATTGAGGCGGCGCGGGCGAAGGGGCTTAGTGCGGCTATGGTCGACCGGCTGTTGCTGGATGCGGTGCGCGTTGCGGCTATTGCGCAAGGTGTACGGGTTGTTGAGGATTTGCCTGATCCTACCGGGCGTGTTTTGTCTGAGGTTGTCCGGCCGAACGGGCTTCGGATTGAGAAGGTTTCTGTGCCGATTGGTGTTCTCGGGATGATTTATGAGTCCCGGCCGAATGTGACGGTTGATGCGGCTGTTCTGTGTTTGAAATCTCATAATGCTGTTATTTTGCGTGGTGGGTCGGAAAGCCTTTATTCCTCTCTGGCGCTTCATAAGATTATACAGGAGACACTTGAGTCGTTTAATCTTCCGGCGGCTTGTGTTTCGATGATACCGACAGGGGATCGCGCGGCGGTTGGGGCGATGCTACGGATGAATGAGTATATCGACGTTATGATTCCTCGTGGTGGCAAGGGGTTGATTGAGCGTGTTATGGCGGAAGCGCGCATGCCTGTGTTTGGGCATCTTGAAGGCGTATGCCATGTTTATGTTGATGCCAGTGTGCGGCCTGATATTGCGCGGAGTGTACCTTTTAATGCGAAGCTACGGCGGACAGGTGTTTGCAATGCTATGGAGACTTTGCTGCTGGATAAGAACCTTGATAAGGGGTTGGCTCAGGAAATTTTGGCACAGTTGCTGGATGCGGGCTGCGAGATTGTTGGTGACAAGCTTGTTCAGGGTATTGATGCGCGTATTGGCGCTGCTACGGCTGAGGACTGGTCCACGGAGTATCTTGATAAGAAGCTGAGCTGCTGTGTGGTTGACGGGGTTCGGGAGGCTGTTCGTCATATTAATACTTATGGGACTCATCATACAGATTCTATTCTGGCCGAGGATGCGGAGGCTGTTCAATATTTCTTCGGGGCGGTGGATAGCGGTGTTGTGATGCATAACGCTTCTACGCAGTTTACAGATGGCGGTGAGTTTGGTATGGGCGCCGAGATCGGCATTGCGACCGGGAAGATGCAGGCACGCGGGCCGGTCGGGCTTGAGCAATTATGTACTTATAAGTATTTGGTGCATGGAACCGGGCAGACGCGCCCTTGAGTTTTCTATGACTGTTATGACACCCCCTACTCTTCTGAATAGTGCTCGATGGAACGGGATGCGGGTCGGTTTATTGGGGGGGTCCTTTAATCCGCCGCATCAGGGGCATGTGCATATTGCGCATGTGGCTTTGCATAGTCTGGATCTTGATGCCGTGTGGTGGTTGGTTACACCGCAAAATCCGCTGAAGGATGTTGCGGGTCTGTTGCCTTTCGAAGAGCGCCTCCACCTTTCGCGCAAGATTGTGAATGACCCGCGTATCCTTGTGTCGGATATTGAGAAAGATTTAGGGAGCCGTTATACGTTTGATACTGTTCAGAAGCTTCATCAGCATTTTCCTAAAACGCGTTTTGTGTGGGTTGCGGGGCTTGACAATGCTTTGACGCTGCATAAATGGAATGAGTGGCGCAGGCTTTTGAATGAGATCTGTACTGTCTATATCACGCGCCAGCCTGCGGTTTCGTTGATTCGCCAGTGCCCTTTGCGGATGCAATCTTCGCAGAAGCATGTGATTCTCCAGCGTGGGGGCCGCCTTCCGCTGCGTGCGGGGACGACTTACTGGCTTTTGCAGCAAAAAATGGTCAATATTTCCTCGACGGAAATTCGGGAAAAACGTGTTTAGTTCCAGTGTCTTGATATGATTTGGCTGTTGATTATGGTTGAAATGTCTTTACGCGATATTCTAAAACGCCGTATAATGGAGGTATGAGATTGGTATCTTTTAGTTCTCATCATTCAGGAGGTGCCCAGGCGTGAAAACGTTTTTCCGCTATGGCAGGCCCTGTGGCACAATATCCGGAAAATCTGGCTGGCTTGTTTCGAACCTGCAAAGGGGCGGATGTTTTGCTTTGTGTTCACATTTTATAAAAGGAGATAGAAACCATTCAAACATACTATGAGCATGGTAGTCCGAACCCGTCGGATATGAAGGCCATGATAGAGCAATATCTGGATGCGGATAAAGCTCTGGATGTCGTTAGCGTTGATCTTCGGGGTGTTTCTGCTTTGGCAGACTACATGATTATCGCATCGGGGACATCTACGCGTCATGTTCACAGCATGGCGGAAAAGTTGAAAGAACGGCTTTCTTTTCGCGGCGTCAAGGGCGTTCGTGTCGAGGGGCAGGCTCAGTCAGACTGGGTTGTTCTTGATGCAGGGGATGTGATTGTTCACCTGTTCCGTCCCGAGGTCCGTGAATTTTACAATCTCGAAAAAATGTGGTGCTCTCACCCTGCTTTTGATATTGTTGGCGGACAGGCGCAGGCATAGATTGGTTCGCAAATCGGTATTGTCTGCCGGTATGTTACTGTAAACGGCAAGGTATGGATTTGTGCTAAAGATTGAAATTATCGCCGTCGGTCGCGTGCGTAAGGGACCGTATTACGAGTTTATAGAAGAATATAAGAAGCGCATACAATGGCCTTTGACTATTCATGAGATCGAGGCCAAAAGTACTGAGCCCGTTCGGGCGCAACAAGAAGAATCCGATAAAATTCAGGATAAGCTTTCGAATAGCGCGATTGTCGTTGTTCTGGATGAGCGCGGGGATGGTTTGCGGTCTCTCGATTTTGCGCATACGCTTGATAAATTTAAAAATTCCGGTGAGACGCATATTCAATTTGTTATCGGGGGCGCGGACGGTTTACTTGACGCCGTACGGGACCGGGCGGATATTTTGCTGAGTTTCGGGCAGCAGACATGGCCTCATTTGATGGCGCGCGTTATGCTGCTGGAGCAGGTTTACCGGGCGCAGCAAATTCTTGCCGGGCATCCCTATCACCGCGAATAATCTTTATAGAATCCTTCCTTCTTTATTTGGCTTACGTTAGCTTTTAGGCATGACGATTCGTTTGTTTTGCCTTTTTATTTTTTGCTTTACAGCCTTGCGTTCCGTGCCAGTTTGTGCGGAGCCCCCTCCTCCTGTGCCCCAGAATAAGGCGTATGCTCTGAAGGGGTTTGAGGCGCGTCTGGAGGAGGAGAAAGCGCAGCGAGCTGTTTTGGCGGAAAAGGTTGAGAAACTGGATGCCGAGGTCAGCGGGACGCGGAAGGATTTGGTGACGGTGGCGGCGCTTGTGCGGCAGAATGAGCGTGATTTGCGGGAGATGGAGACGAAGATTGATCGTCTTGAGGAGAAGAAAAACGAGATTGAGGATAAGCTCAAAAAGGACCGTCTGTCGATTTCAAGACTTCTGGTCGCTTTGGAGCGGATCAGGCGGGTTCCACCGGAGGCTATGCTGGCGCGGCCGGATAGCCCGTATAAGAATGCCCAGAGTGCTTTGCTGATGCGCGATATCATCCCTGCGATCAACAGGCATGCGCAGACGTTGCGGGTTAATCTGGAGACCTTAGGGAATATTGCGCAGGAGTTACAGGTTGAGCGGGATAAGGTGGTGAAGGCTGCTGCGGATTTGAAGGATCGTCAGGAAGAACTCGCCAGTTTACTTGAAAAGAGGGAAAGCCTTTACCGGGAAACGCATAAGGATTTGCGCGCACATGAGGTTGAGATTCAGCAGATTTCTTTGCAGGCGAAGAACCTTGAGGATTTGCTGGCAAGGCTTGAAGAAGAGCGAAAGGCAGCGGTAAAGCGTGAGCAAACGCGTATTGAGACTGAGGTTCACGATTCCAAGATTGCGTCTGTTGTGCGGAAGAAGCCGGATCCCCCTGTGCGGTCTTCGCGGGGAAACACCGGTCCTCAGCTTCCGGCGTCCGGGATTATCCGGGTTCGTTATGGGCAGAAAAGCGATCTGGGTTCCAAGAGTGAGGGGATTACGATTGAGACCCGGCCCGGCGGACTCGTGGTTGCGCCGATTGCCGGGAAAATTCAGTTTGCCGGGGTTTTTAAGCGCTATGGCAATATTGTGATCATTCAGCATACGGGTGGTTTTCATAGTCTGGTTGCGGGGCTAGATAAAATCGATACTGTTGTCGGGCAAAGTGTTGATGCCGGTGAACCGTTGGGGGTAATGCCTAATTCTTCACTGGCCGCGCGGCCTAAATTGTATTATGAATTAAGAAAGAACGGTCAGCCCGTTAATCCGGCGGTTAAATTTCCTGATTTGGGGTAGTGTGTTGTTTGTGTTGCGAAAGGGAAGCTAGGCAATGAGACGTTTTGTTTTTGTTTTTATGATTTTTGCGCTGTTTATTTCTGCTGGCGGAATCTCTCGTCATGCTCTGGCGCAGGATGAAAACAGAACGGCCGGTACGCAGCCTTCTCAAGATGATACGGATGCTGAGAATTTTAGCGAGACCTACAAAGAACTTAATCTTTTGGGGGATGTTTTTGAGCGGGTTCGTGCGCAGTATGTTGAGCCTGTCAGCGACAAGAAGCTGGTCGAGAATGCTCTGAACGGTATGCTTTCCAGTCTGGATCCCCACTCTTCTTACATGAATGAAGAGAGCTATAATGACATGAAGGTTGAAACGCGCGGGCAGTTTGGCGGTCTTGGCATTGAGATTACGATGGAAAACGGTCTGGTGAAGGTTGTTTCTCCGATTGATGATACGCCGGCATTCCGTGCGGGGATTAAGGCTGGCGATTATATTATCAAGATTGATGATGAAGCTGTGATGGGGATGGACCTTGATGCTGCGGTTAAGAAGATGCGCGGCGTTGTCGGATCGGATGTTGATCTGGTTATTCGCCGTGAAGGTGAAGATGCTCCGATTGAGCTTTCTGTGACACGCGATATTATTCGTATTCAGTCTGTGCGTTCCCGTGTTGAAGGGAATGCCGGGTATATCCGGATTACGACCTTCAATCAAAATACGGAAAGTGGTCTGAAGAAGGCTATTGAAGAGGCGAAGTCCAAGCTTGGTGACAAGCTCATCGGGTATGTGATTGATCTTCGGAATAATCCGGGTGGTTTGCTGGATCAGGCGATTGCTGTTTCTGATACTTTCCTTGAAAAGGGTGAAATTGTCTCGACACGTGGTCGTCATGAGGAAGATACGCGCCGGGATAATGCGACGCCGGGTGATCTGGCTGAGGGGTTGCCGATTGTTGTTTTGATCAATGGTGGCTCTGCTTCTGCTTCGGAGATTGTTGCCGGGGCGTTGCAGGATCATAAGCGCGCGATTTTGCTTGGGACCAAGTCTTTTGGTAAGGGGTCCGTGCAAACTGTTATTCCTCTTCCGGGGAACGGGGCGATGCGGTTGACGACGGCGCGTTACTACACGCCATCCGGGCGTTCTATTCAGGCGAAGGGGATTGAGCCGGATATCTTTGTCGAGCAGGCTAAGGTTGAAACCTACAAGTCGAGTCGTTTTAGTGAAGCTGATTTGCGCGGGGCTCTGGTGAATGACAGGGATGAGGCGAATAAGGCTGCCAATGATAATAAGGAAGAAAAGGCCAAGGAGGGTGAAGGCAAAGATGGTGAAGCCGGTCAGGGTGGTGAATCTGTTGAAGATTATCAGTTGCTTCGCGCTTTTGATTTGTTGAACGGGCTTTCTCTTTATAAAGAAGGTTCGCGTTATGAGGCTGATGCAGCGCCTGTTTCAAATGCTCAGGGTTCCGCGCAATGAGTTTGGATGGCGTCAGGGATAAATTCTTTGATGTCGCGGGGTTGGCGCAGGGCTTTGTTAAGCGTGTAGAGCCGAAGTCTTTTTTGATCGGGCTTGGTGCTGTTAGCGTTTTTTATATTCTTTTCTTTATTTATGCTGCGCTGATGAAGCAAAGTTCGCTGGATGCTCTTGAGAAGGGGCTGGCGGTGCAGACTGTTTCGGTGGAGCATGTCTTTCCGATCGACAACATTATTCCGCAGGGGCAGCGGCTTTCCGGTGTCTCTCTTGTTGCGGCGCCTGAGGCGGGTTTGTATGAGCAAACCACGGATGGGCCTCTGCCTGTTTTGCGTGAGTCGGACCGTGCGACAAGTTTTAGTGTTTACAGGCGGCCTTTTGTCTATCCGTCGGCGGTGAATGTTCCTGTTCTTTCTATTGCTCTTTCCGGCTATGGGTTGTCGCAGAGTATTTCTCAGGAGGCGTTGCGGGTTTTACCGCCTGAGGTTTCTTTTATTTTGTCACCTTACGCGGATAACGCGCAGGCCTGGCTGGATGCTGCGCGGGAGAGCGGGCACGAGGTCTGGTTGGAGATGCCGTTTGAAAACAAGATGACGTCTTTATCCGATCCTGGACCTGCGGCGATTATGATGCATTCTACGCTTGATACGAACCGGGCGCATATGCATTGGGTTTTGTCACAGGCGGCCGGGTATGCCGGCATTGCCGGTTTTACGGATCATAGTTTTAGCCGTGCTGAGCTGATGCTGGAGAATCTTGTTTCCGAGCTTTATAAACGTGGTCTTGGATATCTGGAGATGAATGGATCTGCCGGGGCGGTTTTGGAGGATGCTGCGTTTCAGGTAACCGCTCCTTATATCCGCTCCGATATTAAAGGGGATGTTGATGAGTATATTTTTTCTCGTTTGCAGCAGACTATTCATGAAAAAAATATGGGTATGGTAATCGTTCCCGCTTATCCGGCGAATATACGTAAGCTGGATGAGTGGTTGCATCAGGAGCGTGAGAATTATCTGTTTGTGCCGGCTTCGGCTTATTATGACGCCCCGTTGCATGTCCGTAATGTCTCTAAAGGCGATTTGGTTCCGCATGCGCTTCATGGAGAAGATCGTTATGAACCCGAAGGACATTGAAGAAAATTCTTTTACAGGTATGAAGCTTTACAGGCCGAATGTCGGTTTGGCTTTGTTTGGTCCTGACGGGCGGGTTTTCGTCGGGGAGCGTATTGATACGCCGGGGGCTTGGCAGATGCCTCAGGGCGGGATGCAGTCTGGTGAGGATGTATGGGAGGCTGCTCTTCGGGAAATGGTTGAAGAGATCGGGACGGATAAGGCCGCGTTGCTCCGTGTTGCCGATAGGTTGATCCGTTATGATGTCCCCCCTGCCCTTGCACAGGACATCTGGCAGGGGAAATATTGCGGGCAGGAGCAGAGATGGGTTGCTGCGCGCTTTACCGGGGAAGATCAGGATATTGATCTTGCTGCGTTTGAAATTCCGGAGTTTTCAGCCTGGCAGTGGGTCACGCTTGAGGACACTGTAGATCTCGTTGTGCCCTTCAAACGTGACGTTTACCGTCAGGTGATTGCATTATTCTCTGATATTCCTGCTTTACTCTGATCTTTTAAGGATTGAGTGGCGACCATGCCGGGTCGGACCCGTCTTGCGGCGTTTGCAGCTGGCGTTCGTTGTACCCTGTGATGTCGATTGTATATACGTGCGCGCTGCGTGAATTTCCATGAGGTGCTTCTTTGAAGTATGTCAGGACGCGGCCATTGGGGGCCCAGCTTGGGCCTTCGACGTGCCAGGCGTTGGTGATCAGACGCTCTCCAGAGCCGTCAGGGCGGATTACGCCGATGTAAAATTTACCCTGATACATACGTGTGAACGCAATCAGGTCTCCGCGGGGGGACCATACCGGTCCGGCGTAACGGCCTTGACCGAAGGTGATGCGTTTCAAACCTGAGCCGTCGAGGTTCATGACGTAGAGTTGCTGGCTGCCGCCGCGGTCTGACTCGAAAACGACCTGTTTGCCGTCCGGTGAGTAGGACGGTGCTGTGTCGATGGCTGAATTACTGGTGAGGCGGCTGGTTTTGCGGCTGCGCAGATCCATTTCGAAAATGTCGGTGTTTCCGTCTTTGGCGATACTGAAGATCAGTTTTTTACCATCGGGGGAGAAGCGCGGCGCGAACGTCATGCCGGGGAAGTTTCCGAGGACTTCGTGGCGTCCTGTATTGATGTCATAGAGATAAACGCGTGGCGCGCCGCCTTGGTAGGACAGGTATGTCAGACGCTGGGTTTCAGGGGAAAAGCGCGGGGTCAGGACGAGGTAGCTGCCGTCTGTCAGGTATTTATGGTTTGCGCCGTCCTGATCCATGATCGCGAGGCGTTTTACGCGTTTGTTGGCCGGGCCGTTTTCGGAGACGTAGACGATTCTGGTGTCGAAGTAGCCGTCTTCGCCGGTCAGGCGTTTGTAGACTTCATCGGCGATGATGTGGGAGATCCGGCGCCAGTTTTCAGGCGTTGTGGTGTAGGCGGTGCCGATGAGTTGCTTTTGCGACAAGACATCCCACAGGCGAAATTCAACGCGGGTGCGGCCTTGCGCGTCTTTTGTGATGAGGCCGGATACCATCGATTCGGCGCCGGTTGCGCGCCATTCAGGGAATCGCACGCCCTCTTTGGCTATGGATGCCGGGCTTTGGGCGAAGGCGTTCGGGTTGATCGGGCGGAAAAGGCCGGAGCCGCTTAAATCTGCTGTGATGATGCCCGGAATGCTGCGGGCGAGTTCTTCTCCATCCGGTGAGTCAGCATGGAAGTTGCTGATGGCGATGGGAAGGGGCTGGAAGGTGCCGCGCTGGATTGTTGCCTCAGGCATGCTCTGTGCGTATGCCGGGAAAGCGAAGCAAATAAGGGTGATCAGAGATAGAAAAAATGTCTGTTTCATTTTGATGACCTTATGATGGGCGGTTTTGATTCCACTGTGATTTATAGCATATGACTTGGATCGAAATGATAGATAAATGTTTTCCAGTGGTCATATTTTTCCGGGGGTAAACGCAGTTTTGAGCAGCGCGGGTTTTGAAGCGCGCGGCGCGCGGCGTCTGCGGCTGCGCGAAAATGCGAGTCCGTGCTATAGCGGGCCTGATCCAAAATACGTACGTCGCGGACAGACATGTCCGGGTTGATGGAGACCTGAAGCGATACTATGAGGTCTTCTGCGTATTTTCCACCAGCGTTTACGTTCCAGCATGGGGATACACCGTTGTTGAGATCGTCTTGTTCTGTGCGCGTCAATTCCTTCGCGAAGTCGGCGATTTGGGAGGGGCGCGGCGTGCTCTTAGAGTTTATGGGTTGCTCCGGCGTAGGCGGTGTTTCTTCCGGTTCGTCAGGGGTCAAGCTTTTGAGAAGGCTGTTGATGTCCTTTTCAGGCTTTTTAGTTTCTTCCTTCGGCTTATCCGGAACCGGAGGTTTTGGTTTTGGCCGGTTTGGTTTTGTTTTTGGTTTTGGTGGAGGCGGTTTGGGCGCTTCTATTTTTTCCGGCTCGATTTTTTCTTCCGGTGGTTCAGGGATTTCTTCGGCGATGTCGGGTGGCTGCGGAGTCAGGAGGTCTGGCGCTGATTCCTGATTGTTGTAGACGGGTTTCGGGGCTGGTGGTGGTTGCTCCTCTTCAGGAGGCTTTTCCTTTGCGTCCTGCATCGGGGCCGGGGTGTCGGTCTGGTTTAGGTCGGCGAGGGTTGCGATCTCAACGGTCATGGGTTGTTCCATGTCGATCGGCTCGCGCACGACGAAGGGGACCATGAATGTGATGGCGATGATGACGCCGATATGGAACAGAAATGACAGCGCGACCGGGGCGCCCATTGCAGGGGCGTCATCGTGGCGGTATCTGTGTTCCATAACGGCTGCTGCGTTCATAGCAAGAGCGCCTTTGTTGATTTATTGTTTAGGCTTTGAAATCAGGGCGACTTTGGTGAAACCGGCGCCGCCGATCAGTCCGATGATTTCCATGACTTTGCCGTAGGCCAGCGTTTGGTCGCCTCTGATGTAGATCCGGCGGTCGTCGTTGCCTTCGAGCATGGCGGAGAGCATCGGGACCAGATTTCCGTCTTTGACTTCCGTTTCGCCGAGATAGACTTTTCCGTCTTTATCGACTGTGATTTCGATTGGTTTGTTGTCCTGATCTGCAATTGGTTTTGCTTTTGAGTTCGGGAGATCGACCGGGACACCGGCGCTGAGGAGCGGTGCGGAGACCATGAAGATAATCAGCAGAACCAGCATGACGTCGACCATTGGCGTGACGTTGATTTCTGCCATGGCGCGGTAGCCTGAACCGGTGCGGCGACCGCGGCCACGTCTGCCCCCTCCTCCGGATTGAATGGATGAGCCCATGATTATGCTACCTTTTTCTTGCTGCCGCCGTTGCTGTTGGTCGGGATGGCTTTTCCGGCTTCCTGACTGTCGAGGTGACGGGAGAGGATGGCGGAGAACTCATCGGTGAAGGCCTCGAGGCGGTCGGCGTAGCGGTTCAGGCCGCTGGAGAGGACGTTATAGGCGATTGTGGCTGGAATCGCGGCGACAAGGCCGAGGGCTGTTGCGAACAGGGCTTCGGCGATACCGGGGGCGACGACGGCGAGGCTGGTGTTGTTTGATGCGGCGATTGCCGAGAAGCTGTTCATGATTCCCCAGACTGTTCCGAAGAGGCCGATGAAGGGGGCGCTTGAGGCGACGCTGGCGAGGAAGGTCATGTTGCGTTCAAGGTCGTTCATCTCACGACCAATGGCGACGGACATGGAGCGCTCGACACGTTGCCGTAGACTGGCTTGCAGGCTTTGTTTTGCCGGTAGGCCGCCGACGACCCCTGCCCGCCATTCGTCCATGCCGGCGGTGAAGGTACGGAGCATCGGGTCTTCTTTGCTCTTTTTGACGCGGTCGTAAATTTTGTCCAGGGGCTCGCCGGACCAGAATGAATCTTCGAAGCGGTTTGCACGGCGGTTCAGTTTGCCGAGAAGGCTGCGCTTTTGAATGATGATAGCCCATGTCCAGATGGAGGCGCATGAGAGGAAGATCATAACGCATTTGACGATGATGTCCGCGTTCATGAAGAGTGACCATGCGCTCATGTCGCCGTCAAAGTGACCCAGATCGTCGGTTACAATATCGGTTTCCATCTTTATTTCTTTTCCTCTTCGGTATATGCCGCAAACGCGGTTTTTACGTCTTCCGGGAGTCTTACCGGGGTTAGTTTCTTTGCGTCTACGCACACGAGTACAACGTGCATGTCGCAAAGATGTTCCATGGACTCTATATCCTCGTCCTGAGCTTTGCTAGCATGATTCTTGGAATGTTCAGCGTTTTTCTTGGGGCGGTATACGCGCTGGTTCATGATGAAGCTGGAGTTTTTGATTTCCTTGATTGTGCTGACCATGATGAGGGAATCGTCAAGGAAGGCGGGTTTTAGATAGTGGATATCTATGTGTCTGACGACGAATATAATGCCTTCGTCTTCGCTTAGTTTTCTGTTTTCGAAGCCTGTAGCGCGCAGGAATTCGGTGCGGCCTCGTTCTGCGAATTTCAGGTAGTTGGCGTGGTAGACAACGCCGCCGGCGTCTGTGTCTTCATAATAGATACGAATGGGGATGATGTGTTTTTGCATTTACTCTAACAGGTCTTCTTGTTGTGGCGTGATTTTTGGCGCTTTCATACCGAGATACTGGAAGCCTTTGACGGACAGGACGCGGCCGCGCGGGGTGCGCTGGACGAGTCCTTGTTGCATCAGGTATGGCTCGATGACGTCTTCGATCATGTCGCGTTGTTCAGAGAGGGCGGCGGCAAGCGTTTCTACGCCGACGGGGCCGCCGCCGTAATTCTGGGCGATGCAGGATAAATAGCGGCGGTCCATGCTGTCGAGGCCGGAGGCATCAACATCGAGGCGTTGGAGGGCGCTATCGACAAGGGTGCGGTCGGCTTGTTTGGCTGAAGAGGCATGGAGGAAGTCACGGACGCGGCGTGTTAGGCGTCCTGCGATGCGCGGGGTTCCACGGGCGCGGCGGGCAATTTCCTCTGCGCCGTCCGGGCTGAGGGGCATCTCCAGAAGTCTGGCGGTGCGGGTGACGATCAGGGCGAGTTCCTGCGCGTTGTAAAATTCCAGACGTAGCGGGATGCCGAAGCGGTCGCGCAAGGGGTTGGTCAAGAGGCCGGATCTTGTGGTTGCGCCAACGAGGGTGAATGGCGGCAGGTCGATCTGTATGGAGCGCGCGGCGGGCCCCTCCCCGATCATCAGGTCGAGTTTACGGTCTTCCATGGCCGGGTAGAGAATTTCCTCGACTGCTGGGTTCAGGCGGTGGATTTCGTCGATGAACAAGACATCGTGGGGCTGGAGGTTGGTGAGGATAGCGGCCAGATCGCCGGAGCGTGCGATGACCGGGCCGGATGTGGCGCGAAAGCCTACGCCGAGTTCCTTGGCGATGATCTGGGCCAGTGTTGTCTTGCCTAATCCCGGCGGCCCGAACAAGAGGACGTGATCCATCGAGTCACCCCGGGCGCGAGTGGCGCTAACGAAGATTTTCAGGTTTTCACGCAGAGGCTGCTGGCCGATGAATTCTTCGAGTGATAGTGGGCGTAGAGCGGCATCGACTGCTTTTTCGCCTTCAAGTGAGCCGCGTTCGAGGTCAGGGTTTTTTTCGAGGGGTTGTGTGCTCATGCGCTAAGGTCCTTGAGTGAAAGGCGGATGAGTTCTTCGAGGTTGTCGTTTGCCTGTTCCTGCATGCGCATAACGGCGCCATAGGCCTCGGCGCGGGCGTATCCGAGGTTGGTCAGGGCCGAGACAGCGTCTTGGGTGATGCTGCTGTTTTGCGTCTGGTCTTGAACCCTTTTTGGAGCGGTTCCTGATCCGGTTTGCGCCGCTGTTTGTGCTGGGGCAAAAATTTCTGCTTTAGCCGTTTTATCTTTTAATTCCGATAGGATACGGGTCGCCAATTTCGGACCTATTCCGTCGGCGCGCGTCAGTGCGGTTCGGTCCTGTGATGCGATAATGATGCCAAGTTGCTCCGGCCCACAGGCGCTTAGAATTGCGAGCGCGGCTTTTGCGCCGACGCCTTGAACGGTGGTCAAGAGTTTGAACCATTGCTGTTCGGCTAAATCGACAAAGCCGTAGAGAGTGATGGCGTCTTCGCGGACTTGTGTGTGGATCAGGAGGGATGCCTTGTTTCCGGCTGCTCCGATGCGGCCAAGCGTTCTGGCGCTGGCGTGTGCAATGTAGCCTACGCCGCCGACGTCCAAAATGACGTGGTCTGTTCCGAATGAGTCTATTATGCCTGAGAGTTTACCGATCATTTTTTATACGCTTTTGAGTCGTGGGCTATGGACACATATTAGCAGACTACTATGTTATCAAAAACCCTTTCTATTTTTGTGCCCATATATGATAGCCGCTTGTCTGGAGCGGGTCATAGGCGCCTCCCAGGACTTTGTCGACTAAGATGTTGGCTTTCGGGATTTTTTTCTCAACATACGGTTTCCAGAATGGGAACGCGCTAACGAAGGCTGTGGAGGTTCGGCCACGAACGGAATAGAGCGTGAGTGAGCTGAAGTCGCGGAACATGTAGGCTAAGGCATCTCTTGAGTAGCGGTAATAGTCCTGGAATGTGAGGTCTTTGGGGGCGTGATAGCGATACAGGTAGGGAACGTATGCCAGTAAGTAGCCTTCCGGTTTTAGGGCTTCGTGGAGATTTTTTACAGCTGTGAAGGGATCGTAGACATGTTCGAGGACGGCGTTGCAGATGATTCCGTCATATTTTTCTTCTGGAAAGGTTGAGGAGTCGCATATGTCGCATATGTAATCCGGGTAGTCATTATATTGGTTGATGTCTGCTGTTTGCGCTTGTTCGGGGCTGAATTTTTTGTAGCGGTGGCGGGAGGATTTTCCGAAGTCTAAAACGCGCGGGCAATTTTCGGCCATAAAGTCGACTTTTTCATCGAGAAGTTTGTCTGTTTCGTAGCAATAGGAAACGTCGACTTTTACAGCCTTGATAAGGTCTTTTAAGTCTTCGTTGCGTTGTGCGATTTGTGCGGCGTTCGTCATGGTTTATCTCCTGACGTTGAGTGTGGTGGTTTTATAGCTGAGAGGACATATCCAGTGGTTGCGGCATCGTTTTTGTAGAAGATGTCTGCGAGGAGGAAGAGCGGGAGTAAGAGAAGACTTAAGGAGAATATGACGGCGCCAGCGAGTTTTGATTTTTTTCCTTCTCCGAACATGGCGCGGGCGAAGAGAACGTAGATGGCTTGGGTGTAGCTGTTGCGGCGGTCTATATTGACGTTCTCGAAGTCATTGAAGAGATAGGCAAGGCCATATTCCGTGTAGCGGTAAAAATCATAGGGCCGGTCATGGATGGGAAATATGAAAGGCGTTGTGACGAAGATTTTTCCGCCCGGTTTCAAGATACGGTGGAGTTCCTTTACGGCGAGCCATGGCTGGTTAATGTGCTCCAGCACCTCTATTAGGAAAATGGCGTCGACACTCCTGTCTGCAAACATATTCATGTCACAGGCGTCGGCGACGATATCCGGTTTTCTGTCTGGATCTATATCGACTTGCAGGATTTTTTCAGCGTCTATTTTCTGGATTTTCTGGAAGACTGCTCCGCCTGCACCAATGTTCAAGACCAGATTCGCTCCGGGCGGCATGGCTGCGATTTGTTGGTCCAGCCATTCGTAAAGCCCTTTGCGGCTGAATTTTTTTGAGATCAATTTAAGTCTGTGGTAAAGATTACCGGCGAAAGACACAAGGAACACCCGTCAGGTTATGTGAGTTGATTACGCAATCTGATGTATTACTATATATACGAAATACCATCCCTCAAAGATAGGCAAATCTATGTCTTTTCAAAAAGAGCTACTCCGTTCGGCCTTACATAAAATCAGGCGTTTGCAAAACAGTCTTCGGGCTTTTTATTTTTCTAATTTGTTTGATGATGTTGGTCCGGGCCTGCGTGTGTTTGGGCGGGTTAAGATTTATTATCCCGAGAAGATCAAAGTCGGGGCACATTGTACTTTGAATGAAGGGGTTTTGATTGATGCACGCAGTCCGGTCACGATCGGGGATCATGTTCGTATTTCCTCCTACGTGGTGATTGAGACGGGGTATCTGGAAAAGACGGGGAATCCTCGTAAGCATTTGTGCGAAGCGATTGTTATTGAGGATGATGTGTGGATTGCTACAGGAGCTCGTATTCTGGCCGGGGTTCGGATCGGGAAAGGCAGTATTGTGGCGGCTGGGGCGGTTGTGACGAAGGACGTGCCGCCTGGGTCCTTGGCTAAGGGGGTCCCTGCCCTTTGTTCTTCTTTGTAGGTGCACGTTGTGACGGTTCCTTTTATATCGATTGGGATTACCTGTTTTAATTGCGAGGACACAATTGGGCGCGCGATTGAGAGTGCTCAGGCGCAGGTCTATCCGTCCTTTGAAATTCTGGTTGTGGATGATTGTTCTACGGACAGATCTGTCTCTATCGTTGAGGCGATTGCGGCTAAAGATGAGCGCGTTCGGCTTATTCGTCATATTGAAAATAAGGGGTATCCGGCGGCGCTTAATACGATTTCAGGAGAAGCGCGCGGAGATTTTATTGCGTTTTTCGATGATGACGATACCAGTGTTCCGGAGCGGTTGGGCAAGCAAATGGAGCGTATTTCTTCTTTTCGTTCCCGATATTCGGGGGATGTGCCTGTTTTGTGTTATGCGAACAGGACGGTTGTTCAGGATAGAGGGACGCATACGGCGTTTGCTATCGGGCGATGCGCGCCGGAGCCGTCAGGCGCGGATGTTATTCGTTTTATCTTGCTCGATGTTATGCCGGAGCCTTTTGTCTGGGGTGTGTTTGGGAGTTGTTCTCTCATGATGGAAACGCGCTTTTTGCAGCGGATTGGCGGGTTTGATGAAAGTTTCAGGCGCTGCGCGGAGTGGGATATGGCTATTCGGGCGGCGTCTGCAGGGGCTCATTTTCTTGCGGTCGATGAGACTCTGGTGACGCAGTATAAAACGGATACTTCAGATAAGTCGGGGACGATTCCTCTGGTTTATACACTGCGCCTTCGGGATAAACACCGTTCTTTTTTCGGGCGGGCGAACCTTTATTATGCTTCTGTTTTGCAGGCGTATGCGCGGTTTTATTTTTTCAGGGAGCGTATGGCGCTTAGTCGTTTGTTTCGTTTGATGGCCTGTCTTTGTGCGCCGGGGATTTTACTGGTTCCGCAGTTGAGGCGGAAGATGGGTAAGATTTTTGGTCAGGCTTTGTAGGCTTTAATTCCTTTGCATTTTTGATCGACGATACTTTTGTATTTTTCCCAGTAATCTGCCGGAATTTTTGAGATGTAGTTTTCTGGCGGTTCGTAATTTACGGTTTTTTTGTATTCGTCGAGCGAGAGGAGTACTTTCGTTGAATGCGCTGAGGATGCTTTTTCGTTTCCCGCGCCGTAGGCTTTTTGTTTGTAGAGGTAAAGAGAGTCTTCGGGCGGGGTAAGATTCAGGTTTTTGTAGAGGTCTTCTGATACTTTGCCGATGTCTTTTGCCATGTCTTCGAAGCTAATCCATTGGCCGCCAGGGTTTTGGGTGAAGTCTTCCTGCATTCTTTGCAAGGTTGCCGCGTACATATTCGCGGCTTTGTTTTCCGGAAGGCCACGGCGCTGGTAGCTTTCGCAAATTCCGGCGGGCTCGCGCACCAGATAAATGAAATGCGTTTCCCTGAAGGCGTTGCGGATGAGTTGGTTGAACCTATTGTCTCCACCCATGACCTTGAAGCACACGTACGGGTCTGTGGCGGTTTGCAGGCTTCGCTCCTTGCGTTTTTGGGTGTCGGCACTTTGCGCGGTCTGTGCTGAGGATTCCACTGTTTTGGCAATGAGATATTTTGATAAAGGAAGGGATGGGAACAAGGCGTTCAGGCGCAGAAGGATTTTGATTGCGATGTTTTATCCAAGCCCGTGATGGCGTGAAACTCGCGCTCCGTCATAACAACGTCCGGGCTCGAGCCTACGATGTTCCAAAGGATGTTCGATCCTGAGCGGGGCAATGTGTTGATGATTATTGCTTTTTGGAACATGTCCTAGACTTCTATGATGCGGGCGTTGGGATTGATGGTGTTTATTTGTTTTTTCATCTCTTCGCGGTAGGGCGAGTTGAACAGGATGGCGATCGGAGACTGATATTCTCCGAGGCTTTCAAAGGATGAGACTGTCAAGTTTGTGCCGTAGAGGCGTTTTCCGTGTTTGATTTTTGAGTTATCGATGACGGAGGTGACGTTTTGTGCCAGCTTTTCTGACATCAGGCACGGGTATTGGGCGATATGGCTGGCACCAGCAATGGCTACACAGTCGGCAGCTTTTTCGGATAGGGATTCTTTGAGGTCGTTTTCTGCTTTTTGTATGGATGTGGTGATGGCGCTGACCCAGGGTGTAAGAAAGTCTTCCGATTTTGATTCGGAGGCAAGTTGCGCCCGGTTTTTGGTGAATTTCGAGATGAGCGAATGTTCTTCGAAGTACGTGAACGTTACTTCCATGCCGATCTGGTTGGCCAGTGTCTCGAAGTGACTTTTGAACGGGTAGTTGATGTGTTCAGGCGTGATGGCGTTCCAGTATTTTCGTCCGATCCATATTTCGAAGTTGGGGACGCTGATGATAATACTGCCGTTTTCGCTCAGCAGGTTTTTTGCGCCACTCAGGAAGGTTTGCATGTCCAGGACGTGCTCGAGAACGTGAGAGGCGACGATTATGTCGTATTTAGTCTCTAACTCCAGAGGGAAGGCTCCCTCTATATACTGGTCACCGTCTTTAACGGTGAACGGGGCTTCTTGCATCATGTCAATGAATGTTGCTTTGATGCCGCCTTCATGGGCGATTGTGTAGAGCAGCGGATTGCAGGACGGGCCGACTTCAAGAGCTTGGGCTTCCTTGCCCTTTGGGAGGCTATCGGCGCAGAATTTTGCCAGTGTTTCCTTGTGACGGGTCCATGTGGGGCCCAACGCTTCCGAATGGAGGAGTTCGTAGGCCATGTCTTCAGGGTCTGCGTCGGTGGAGATGAACCCACAATTCTCGCAGCGCCAGATGCCGAAGGAGATGAATTGATCTGCGCGGCCTTCCTGTGCGCAGCCGAGGATTTGCGGGGCTGACTCTACGTCGTATCCTTTATGGTTTTTTGTGCTTTTGCAGACGCGACACTCGGTTGTCTGATCTGTGGACGCTTGTGATATTTTCATGGTCTATTCCTTTGCCTGCAAGTATTGCCAGAGCATATTCTTGCCGAGATAGAAGAGCAGTCTTGAATATGGGTATGTGTGGAGGGCTGCGATGTTGAGGAAGATCAGCGCGGTGATGATCATTGTTTTTTCATGACTGTAGCCTTGAGCCAGTGTCCATTCCTCGAGGATGTCGAGACATTCGATCTGGGAATGTTTGCGTAGGAAGTCGTAGGTTATGACGGCCCCTTCCTTATCAATCGAGAAAAGTTCCTGATGGATGAGTTGGTGGGAGATGATGAGGCCGTGGGCGAGTTTCGCGAGATCGTAGTAGATGTCGCCCGTGCTCAAGTCTCCGGCGAAGTCCTGGCGCCAGTCGAGGAGGATGAATGGGCGTTTTGAGTCTTCTGTGATAAGCATGTTCTCAAAGTGCAGGTCGCCGTGAAAGCGTACGGGTACACCTTCTGCCAGCCAGTCCCAGTCAACTTTTTTCAATATATCCATGAGTTTCGGGCAGGTGCGGCCGTTGATTTCGTCGGCTTCGTCGTTTTCCTCGAATCTTGTGAAGTACTGGTTTACGCGGTCGATTGTTTTATCGCGGTAGAATTTGTGTACGCCTTTTTTAAAGTTTTGCATCTGTGCTGCGTCTAGTTTATGGACGGTCCAGAAGCCTTTCATGTATTCGAGGAAATTATAAAACATGGCGGGGTTTGCGACACGGGACATTTCGCGGCCCTGTATCATCGCGTACATGTACATGTTCTTTGAACTTGCCAGAATTTCCGGGACGTAGGGTTGGAGGTTTTTTGCTCTCTCCGCGCGGTTTTTGATGAAGTTTTCGTCAAGCGAGAACTTGATGACTTTGCCGTTTACGAACCAGATCGCTTCATCCGGCTTTTCAAGAATAACGGGGGCGTCAAAGGCCAGGGTTTTCTTTGCGTCTTCGAAGGATTTCTCATTTCCGGTATCTGACCAGTTAAAATAGTGTCCCTTTACACCGGAGGGAATAAGCGCGCGCAGGCCGATGCTTTCTCCGATTTCGGGGGCTCCTGTTTTCATGGATTCCCAGAAGGTTTTGTAATCTTTTATGCCTGCGAGGCCGATATAGGGAAGGAAGTTTTCGCCTTTGGCGCCTTTGGCTGTGATTTCAGAGACGTTGTCGCTGCTGTCCAGTTGAATGCAGCGGTACTGGTCTGTTTCTCCGCCGTCCATGTAGCCCATCCAGTTGTGGTCGGGGAGCGGGATTTTGCTTTCTACGATGGTGTCGTCCGAGCAGAAAATGAAGGGTTCTTGCAACAGGTCTTCGCAGCACAGGAGTGTTCGGCCTAGACCGGCCCCCTCCCCTTCGAAGCGGTCTACGGTGCGGAATTCGAATTTTGTGTCTTCGTGCGCCATGGTCAGATAATCTCTGACCTGATCTTCCTTATAACCCAGGATGATGACGAACGATGCGTCTTTGGGGAATTGTTCGATGATATACGAAATGACAGGCTTGTTGCCGATTCCGGCCAGGGCCGGATTGATCTGGCCACTCATGGGGCCGGCCATGTTACCTGCGCCTGCGGTGGGTATGACGACTTTATAACTCATTTTGTAATTCTGCCTCTGTTTCCCGAAGTGCCGCTATATTGCCTGTGTCGTGCCAGTCGAACAAGTAGGCTGTTACGGTTTTCTCTTCGATTAAGGTTCTTAGTCCGTGGCTTTCGCCGGTTGCGATGGCGATATCCTTGTTTTTGTTCATGGCGGACCAGAATAGTTCGTAGTCGTGTATGCCTGCGAGACCGATGTAGGGCTCTATGTTTTTTTCTGTTGCTCCCTTTTCGCAGATTTTTTCTACGGCCCCGTCTTTGGAAATTTTCAAGCAGCGGTATTGGTCGGTTTCTGTGACATGTGCGTAGCCCATCCAGTTGTGATCGGGGGATGGGACATTGCCTCCGACGATTGTGTCGTTTGAGCAGAATATAAACGGGGTTTGCAAGAGGTCTTCGCAGCAAAGCATTGTATAGCCTAGGCCTGAGCCATCGCCTTCGTAGGGATCGACGGTGCGAAATTTAAAGTGACGCTCCGGGTGGTTTTTCAGGAGAAATTCTTTGACGTTTTCGCCTTTGTAGCCTAGCGGGATGACGATAGGTTTATCGGCAGGAAAGCGGCTCAGGATATGTGAGATGACCGCTTTGCCTGCGATAGGCAGGAGCGCCTTGTTTGTGTCCTTTGTCAGGGTGCCTAGCCGGGAGCCGGTTCCTGCTGTGGGGATAACGATTTTGTAGGTCATCTTGCCGGTTCACGACGCCTTGGCGCGGCCATATTTGTCCTCGAGGCGTACGACGTCTTCGAGTTGTGGGGTGGAGGCTTCAAGATAGATCGAGTCTTCGACGCCTTCCATGCGGTGTACAATTCCGGGTTTTAAGGTCAGGCTGTCGCCGGGGGTGAGGATTTTCGGGACCATGGTTTCAAGGCTGTCGCCGATATAGACGCGCAGTTGTCCGGAGAGCATGTAAACAGTTTCGGTTTTTTGCTCGTGGTACTGGATGCTGCAGCATTGGTCTTTCCACATGGTCAAGCGTTTGACCATATAGTTTTCGTTATGCTCGAGGAGTTCTTCTCTGCCCCATGGTTTTTCGATGATCATCTGGCGTTCCTTCCTTTTTAAACAAGTCTGAAGAGGTGCATGTAGCGCAGGATCGATTGTTCGACCTGTACTTTGGTATAGTCCCTCACCCACGGCGCATCTTTTTCGAGTTTTGCGCGCAAGTCCAGGACTTCTGGATGGCTGAAGACGTAGTGACCGCTGATGACGGCGCGGTCGATATCGGTTTTTTGTGTGCCGGGAAGCATCCATTTTTTCCATTTTCCTGAGGATAGGGAAATTTCGAGGAATTTATCCAGTTCAGTTTTCATGCCGGAGACGGCAAGGGCATAAATGAGGGCGCGGGTTTCTGTGACGCCAAATTCCGGGGCGACGTTGGAGGCGTGGATTCCGAGAACCGGGCGTAGGGCCAAGGCTGCGTCTTCGAGATAGTCGGCGTTGTGCTCCTTGAGAAGCATGTCGTGTTTTTCGCACAGGGCCACGGTTTTGCGCAGGTGAGAGAGAAAGTCCGGGGTTAGGTCTGAACCTGCGTTGCCGAAGACGCCGATGTTCTGGGTTTCCATGACTTTGGTGCCGGTCTGGGCGACTATAAAGGTCGGTTGCGGGATTGATTTCTTTGCACAGAACTCTTTGGCGCGAACGATGAATTCTTCCATTTGAGAGAGGTCGGAGCCGTAGCCTGTTTGCTCTTCTGTGCCGAGTTCAAAGGCAATTTTGTCCAAGGCACCCTTTTGGCGCGCGATGTCTGCGCAGCGCTCATAGAGTTCCAGTAGTCGCTCGATGATAGTTTCAGTGGTTAGATTTTCGCCTCCGACCGGGATAGACGGGTCGATGTGGATGAAGTCGAATCCTGTCTCTATGTCGGTTTCGAAGGATCGCATGGCGGATTCCATGCTTTGGGCGACATCCATATTTTTGTCTGATTCCAGGACGCTTTGCCATGGGCCGCCGTGGTCGCGGGCGATCAGGAGTTTAGGAGCGTTGTAGGAGCGAACGCGTTTGACGAACTCTTCGGTTGTCATCTTTCCAACATAGCCGCCGCCGAATTCCGCGGAATCGATCTGACGACGGCTGGCGATGAGCTGGATTGGAACGTCGTGCTTTTTGGACAGGTTGGCTGTGACTTCTATGCAAAGGTGGCTCATGGGACCGACGCAGAGCATAGTGGCTTTTTTATCTTTTATGACAGCGCGGATATTTTTGCTCATTGTGCTTTTCTACTCATTTGTTTTTTGGTTCATAGAGGGCTGCGTTTGCGCCCCCGAAGAATGTGTCGATAATATGCAAGCAGGCTTGCGCGACAGCGCGGTCTCCGCCTTTACGTGACGTGACAAAACTTGCCTTGTCCTTAGTGTGTTGTAAGGCATTCTCGGGGGCAATGCCATAGCCTACGGCGTCGAATATGCGGAAATCGTAAAATCCGTCACCCATGTAGATGACGTTTTGAGCTTCCTCAAGAGATTTAATCCACTCGATCCGTTCTGCGGAACTGACGCAGTCCAGGGGGTATCCCATATCTTCGGCGATGCGTTTTTTGGTGATTGGAAATCCTCTCTTATCGGCGGAGACAAAGCGAATTTTCATGTAGTTCGACAGCAGGGCCAGACCATCGGCATCATCGGCCCCGAAGGATTTGTGGGTTTTACCTTGTTCTGAATAGGTGAAGCTGCCGTCGGTCATGACGCCATCGACGTCGAGAATGAAAAGGCTGGGGGTGATTATTTTCTCCATGCGAGGACTTTCTTTTTTAACTGATCTACCGCTTTTTTCTTTTTTTGACGCTCGATTTGTTCCAGTTCATGCGGGCGGATGATGATACCGGATGTGTGTTGCAGGTTGGAGGCCAGCAAATTTGCGATCAGGTTTTTAGCAATGGTTTCCATTCCAAATTTATGGCGGGCTTCTGCGCTCAATTCCAGTGCTTTTTTGTTGTATGTTTCCTTTGCTTTGACGGCTTCGCAGATTGTGCTCAGGATTTCTTCATCGGACATGCTTTCTTTGATGCAAACGTAGTTTTTGCGGACATTTGCGTGTTCCGGATAGCCTGTTTCGTTGCCTAGAACAGTGGAGCCGGCGGCCATGATTTCGTAATATTTGCGGACGGAGAGATTGTACATCGTGGTGTCTGCGATAACGAAGCAGGATTTGTGCAGGAGGTCGATGTAGCTTTCCTGCAGGCGGTCGGTTTTTTCATCCTGTTTTCTTTTGCCGGGGTGTTCCAGTTGGTAGAAATTAACGTCCCGTTCGTTTAAGGCCGGCAGGAGGTCATAAAGTCTGTTTCTGAACGGTGTGACGGGGTGTGTGCCGTTTGTGTTCAGGACGTCGATGGTTTTTTCCGTTTTGCCGGGGGTGAAGTTTTCGGTACGGATGCAAAAGGGTGAGAAAATCAGGTGGCGGATTTGCGGGAAGCGGTTTTTCAAATATCCGTATCCTGCGTCGTGGGCAAAAATGAGGCTTGATATGTTTAGTTTATTGATGTGCTTTTCCAACTCGTCGCTGTACATCCAGAAATCGGTCATGAACGAGGCGATCGGGATGTGAACATCGTTCGCGTTCTGGAAGTCCAGTTTGAAGTCCAGTTTTATGAGCCAGCTTATTTCTTCAAAGATAATGGCCTGAATGTTTTGGCCTTGCCTTGCGTAGTGTTCAAGAAGGCTGGGGAGGTTGTCGCCGCAGTTGTTCTGTTCCTCTATGTTGTGAATGACGGCGCCCTGCTTTGCCATGGCTTCGTAAAGGTCCAGGCGTTCACGGTTCATGAGCTGTTGCAGTTTGTTTGAGGTGATGCAGAGGACGGTCATGATGCGATGGCCTCTGCTTCTGGAGGTTCTTCTTCGATATTGCGTTTGAGGAGTTCTTCGTATGAGATTTGTTCGAGCTTGCCGTCTTCGAGCAGGTATATGACGTCGCAGAATTTGAGGATAGACATTCTATGGCTGACGATGATGGCGGTCAGGCCGGCGCTGTAGTTTTTTATCCCCTCGATGACTTTGCTTTCGGTCGGGATGTCGAGGGCGCTTGTGGCTTCGTCGAGGATTAGAATTGGGGCTTGTTTGTAGATTGCCCTGGCAATGCCGAGGCGCTGGCACTGGCCACCGGAGAGTTTTATACCTTGTTCACCGACGATTTCATCATAGCCTGCCGGGCACTCGTTTATAAATTCTTCGGCTTGGGCGATGCGGGCGGCTTCGATAATGCGGGCGTGGTCAATCTCTGCGTCGCTGATGTTCAGGGCGATGTTGCTTGCGATGGAGCGGTTGGCGATAAAAATTCTCTGAGAGACATGGGCCAGATTTTTTTGCCAGCCTGTGATCTGTTCGGGTTTTAAAGCTTGCCCGTCGACTTCGATGGTGCCGGCTGTGGTGGGGAGTAGCCCCATGAAGATGTCGAGGAATGTGCTTTTACCGCTTCCGGTTTTTCCAACAATCCCGATGCGCTGACCGGCGGTGATTTTGAAATTTATGTTTTTCAAAACGTTCGGTTTATCGACTGCGTAGCGGAAGTTGAGATTTTTCATCTCGTAGGTTTTCTGGAATGTTATGTTTTGTGCCGGTTGGACGGTTTCTTTGTTGGAATCGGGGCGTGCGATGCAGGATAAGGCGCTGTCGAGGGAGAAGGATTCTGCCTTGAAGAAGGACCATGACATGTAGATTTTCTGGAGCAGCGGGAGCATTTTCTGGACGCCCAGAGCGATGGCGGCGAAAACGGGTAAGAGGGTCGTGATGTCGCCCTGACTTCCGATGATACAGGCTAGAAGGGCGACAAAGACGATTGCCATGTTCTCGATGATGATCTTCGGGCTTTGTTTGCAAATCTCGTTTTCGACGGCGATGTCGGAGAGTTTTTTGATGAGGCCGTTGAAGCTGGTGGCGTAGAATTTATGGCCTCCGTCCAGAATGATGTCTCTGATGCCGCGCAGGCTTTCGTGGACGGTGGTCATGCGGTCGGTTTTACAGGCGAAGGATTTTTTGCTGTTGGCGGTCAATCTTTTTCTAGAGATCAGGGAGGCGGCGATGAAGGCTCCGCCGAGGACAGAGAAGCAGAGCGCGGCGATTGTCGGGTTGACAAAAAGGAGCGTGATGACGAGGCAGAGGTTGATGAAGATGGCGTTGAAACCGTCGACGATGTAGGAGACGCTGGCGCCGATAAGTTTTGCTTGTTCGAGGATGCTGATGAATTCCGCGCCGTGCCTGGTCATGTGAGTTGTGTAGGGCATGTCGATGATCGCCCGGTATACTTTACCCTCGAAGTTATGACCTATGGATTGCGATATTTTTGTGATCAGCCAGACCGAGGTGACGCGGAGGATGCCGGCGAGGATCACGATTGTGCAGAAGGCGGCGGTCATAATATAGACGATTTGCTGATCGCTTCCTTCGCCCAGCCCGCTTTTTAGCCATATGATTATTGACAGGGAATCCATTTTATCCGGGGATAGCAGGACCGTCATGAAGGGAATTATGCTTCCGATGCTGATGATTTCGGCGAGGCCGCTGAAGAAAATCAGGATGCTTAAAGCGGCAAGGCGTAATTTTTGCTGCTTTTCTAGTCTGACCCATATTTTTTTGAATACGGCCCATCCGGATTTTTCTGCGTCTCCCGTCAATGTGTTTTCCTTGCTTATTTCATTCCTGTGGGGCCGTTATCGGTAGCCTTGTAATTGTGCCAGTGTGTTGTTTGCTGTGGCTCCATAATGCGCGTGACAGATCGCAGCGGCAAGGGCGTCGGCTTCGTCCGGGCCTATCTGCCCACAGGTGGGGAGGAGCGTACGGATCATCATGCCGATTTGTTCTTTCGCGGCGTGACCGGTTCCGGTGAGGGATTTTTTGATTTTGTTGGCTGCGTATTCGGAAACGCTTAGGCCATGCAGGGCCGGGATGGCCAGAAGAACACCCCTCGCCTGCCCGAGTTTCAGGGCTGAGGCCGGGTTTTTGTTTACGAAAGTTTCTTCGACGGCGGCTGTCTCCGGCTTCCATTCTTCGATGACGGCGGTCATTTGTTTGTGGAGGCTTGCCAGTCTCTCGGCGAGCGGCGCCGCGGCATCGGTGCGCAGGAGGCCACAGGCCATATATTTGAGGCTGTGGCCTTGGGATTCAATAATGCCCCATCCTGTTTTTTGAAGGCCGGGATCTATGCCGAGGATGCGCATGGGGTTATCCCGCCGCCATCAGTTTTTCCATGATGTCGTCGCTGACTTCGAAGTTCGCGGTGACTTTCTGGACGTCGTCATTGTCTTCGAGGACGTCGATCAGGCGCAGGATTGACGCTGCCTGCTCTTCGCCCACTTCGGTGGTTACGTTTGGTTTCCAGACGAGGCCTGAACTTTCAGGTTCGCCGAATTGCTTTTCGAGAGTTTCGCGGACGGTGGCGAAATCTTCGGGCGCGCAGAGAATTTCATGGTATTCGCTGTCGCTTTCTACGTTGTCTGCGCCTGCTTCGAGGGCGGCTTCGAACATGCTGTCGTTATCTGCTTTGGAAGCCGGGTAGATGATTTCACCGCAACGGTCGAACATAAAATTGACGCAGCCGGTTTCGCCCAGATTTCCACCATTTTTTGTGAAGGCTGCGCGGATATCTCCGGCTGTGCGGTTTTTGTTGTCGGTCAGGGCTTCGACGATGATGGCAACGCCTGCGGCGCCGTAGCCTTCGTAGCGGATTTCTTCGTAGTTATCGCCTTCGGTACCGCCAACACCTTTTTGAATGGCGCGTTCGATGCCGTCTTTGGGCATGCTCTGGCCGCGGGCTGTCGAAACCGCGAGGCGCAGGCGCGGGTTCATATCAGGGTCTCCGCCGCCGAGGCGTGCGGCCACGGTGATTTCACGGCCGAGTTTGGAAAATATCTTTGCTCTTTTGGCGTCCTGCTTGCCTTTGCGGTGCTGGATGTTCGCCCATTTGGAATGACCTGCCATTTTATGCAATAACTCTTCTTAAAGGTTTTTCTGATTTAATGCCTTGCAGTATATTCATCATAGATTTTAATGAAAAGATGCGTTATGACTGAATTGTTCGTTTTTCTCGCCTTTAGGGCATAATCTGTACTTTTTTGTAACTCGCTATGGCTTATAAATTTGAAACATTGAAAGTTTTGGTTGTAGAAGACAACAAACCAATGCTGGATTTGACACGATCAATTCTGCAAACTTTCGGTGTGGGCAAAGTTATTCCGGCTACGGATGGTAATCAGGGCTTTTCCCTGTTTTGTGAAGAAAATCCAGATATGGTTATTGCTGACTGGATGATGCAGCCTTGCGACGGTATTTCTCTGACTCGTATGGTGCGGAATGATCCGCGCAGTCCAAATCCTTATGTTCCTGTTATTTTGATGACGGGGTTCAGCGAAAAGCGACGTGTTATTTCTGCGCGGGATGCCGGGGTTACGGAGTTTCTTGTTAAGCCTTTTAATGCGCGTGATTTGTACCGTAGAATCGTTCAGGTTATTGAAAAGCCGCGGCAGTTTGTGCGTTCGGGGTCGTTTTTTGGACCAGATCGCCGCCGAATCAGCAGCACTGTTTATAATGGACCGATGCGGCGTGCTGAGGATATGCTAGTTAAGACGCCCGGTGATATTAACTCCGGGGATATTACATTCTCTCCGATTGGTGAACGTGATTAGGATATAATATGGATGTTCAGCACTATAATCAGCCCCAAAGGCGTAAAGCGGAATATATCAAGCCTCCGAACTTGATTAAGGCTAAAGTCGGTGACGGTGGTTTGACGGATAATATTTTGGATCGGGCGCAGAAGCTTTTGGAAAATAATTCCGTTGATTTCGGACCTCTTGCCGATATTTACCTGACGCGTATGATGGAGGGGATTAATAGGGCTAAGGCTGCTTCAGGGGATGAGGATCTCGAGTATCTGATTGCTGGCATTTTATATCCATGCGCGCAGCTTAAGGCGAATGGCGGGATGTTTCATTATCCATTGGTGACCCGTATTGCCGAGCGTTTTGTTCAGTTTATGGAAGTTGTCGAGCGGATTGATCCGCAGATGATGGAAATTGCCACTGCGTTTCATACGACTATTCGTGCGGTTGTTGCCGGCAAGGTTAAAGGTGATGGCGGCCAGTATGGGAATGAGCTTGTTGAAGCTTTAAATGGTGCCTGCATGCGCTACTTTGAAAAGCACAAAAAATCGCTTGAGAAAAAGTAAGCGGTCTTAGTTTTCATCTATATTTCTGTAGGTATTGTGTTTGCCAGTGTGTCTCCGACACGTACGGGCGCAATTTGTTTTGCTTTCCCTGTGTTGTCGTCCGTTACGATCAGCGCTCCGCACAATGTCATGTTTTCGCTGGCCGGGATGAAATGGTCTCCCGGCATTTTTGTTTTGAAGCGTTGGACGGACAGGTCTTTGCGGATTCCGATGACGCTGTCGTAGTCGCCGGTCATGCCGGCGTCGCTCATGTAGGCTGTGCCGCCGGGGAGGACGTGGGCGTCGGCTGTGGGGACGTGGGTGTGGGTTCCGATGGTGCCGGAGATTCTGCCGTCAAAGGCGTGGGCGAAGGCCATTTTTTCGCTGGTGGCTTCGCCGTGGAAGTCGACAAAAATGGCATCGCAGTTTTGGCCTAATTTGTAGTCGATTAGTATATTCTCCATTGCCTGGAACGGGTCGTCGAGCGGGTCCATGTACAGGCGCGCCATGAGGTTTACCACTAATATTTTCTGGCCGTTTTGTGCTGTGATCAGGGATGCGCCCTGCCCCGGCGCATTTTGCGGGAAGTTAGCAGGGCGAAGTAATTTCGGATCTCTGGCGATATAGGCGATGATTTCGCGCTGGTCCCAGACGTGATTGCCTGTGGTGATGCAGTCTGCGCCGAGGTCGTAGAATTGCTGGCAGTGTTTGCCGGTGATGCCGCGGCCATGCGCAGCGTTTTCGCCGTTGATGATAATGACGTCGGTGCGAAGGTCGTTTTTGAGTTTGGGGAGGTATTTTTCCAGTGCTTCACGCCCTGCTCTGCCCATGATGTCGCCGACGAATAGTATTCTCATATTTATTCTTTCTTTTAGTACGAGTGGGCGGCTTGCGGGGTTATCACCCAGTCCAGGGCCTGATCGTGTTCTTCCGACGGCAGGTTAAACAGGCATGCTTGCTCTGCGTAGGCTATGCCGACGGCGGTAATATCTTTGATCTTACGGTAATGCGCAAGGGTTGTGTCATAATATCCGCCGCCAAAGCCTAGTCTCATGCCGCGGCGGTCGAAGGCCAGTAGCGGTACGAGGAAGATGTCGGGTTCGAGCCATTTTGTGTTTTCATTTATTTCCGGGTGGCAAACTTCGTATTTTCCGGTTGTCAGGGTCGTGCTTTCATTCCAGAAGGCGAATTTCATCTGCCGCGTTCCTTCTTCTACGACGGGGAGCGCGCATGTCGCGCCTTTGGCGATGATGTCGTCCATGAGATGGCGGACGTCGAGTTCTCTGCCTTTGGGCCAGTAGCCGGCGACGATGGTGTTTTCATTTATTGTGATGTGCTGGAAGAAGTTCGTTGAGATGTTCTCTACATCTTCGGCGCTGAGATGCAGGAGGCCGCGGTTGCGGAGGGCTTCTGCTCTCATTGTTTTTTTGCGGTCGGTGACGGTCTCTTCTTCTGGTGCGTGCATCAGTTTGGGTCTTTGTTTTATAAAAGTGCCGCGTGGGCCGTGTACGCGTAGTATCCTCGCGGGGCCCTGGTAAAACAGGTGGGCGCCGTAAGTATCCAAGGCCTACTGGCAAAACAGTTGGACAAGGACAGGGACAGCTCCCTATGCGAGAAAGCATCGGCCTCCGGGATAAGGTCGTATCACGCACCCCGCAGCATGCGAGGGTTTATCATGTTTTTTGCAAAAACTTAAGCTTTTTGTATGCGGGCGGCGATTTGCTCGATTTTTCCGGCGAGGTGGTCGATGGCCTGCGCGACGAGCGCATCGTCTTCATCAAAAGGAAGTTGTGCGGCCGGTGCGTTGCCTTGCAGGTAACGGGCCTGTTCTTCGATCTCGGCAACATCATCGCGCAGGTCGAAGATTTCATCGGCGAGGACGAGAGAGGTTAAGACCAACAGGTGCGATGAATCTGTTGCCGCGCCGGAGGAGGAAATACTTTTCAGTCGGGAATTCACATAGGCGGCGACTTCCTTGAGGCGCGCTTCCTGGCCTTCGTCGCAGGAGAGGCTGTAGCCGCGGCCATTAATGTTCAGTGTTACTTCAGGCATTCTTACCCCCTGTTTTCTTCGAGTATGCTCTCAACGGCGGAAATGGCGCGGTCGAGACGTTTGGATACGAAATCTACGTCGACGACATTGGCCCCTGATTCTTGCTCTGCGGTGACGACAGAGTTTTCAAGACGGCCAACAGCGTTGTCTAGTCTTTCCAAGGCATGCATGATACGCGACATAAAATTCCCTTTCGGTGTCTCCGGTTGAAAGCAGTGAATCGGCAATTTGTTTTTGGAACCGTAATCCTATGCTCGCGGATATGGGGGGTTTAGGTCAAGGGAGGGCTTTTGCTTAACCACAGAAAAAAAATTTTTACTTTTTGCCGAGATGCCCTGATTTTTATCATAAGCCTTGACCTAATCCTTGTGGAAAGGCATGTTACTGGCAAATTTCAGAAAATCGCTAACGATTGGGTATACGCATAGCATGACACAAGTTGCCGCCCCTTCCTCTCAAGTGCCTCAGGGCCTTTCCAACACTGATTTAAAAATGATGGCAAATGCTATCCGCGCTCTGTCTATGGACGCGGTGCAGAAGGCTAATTCCGGGCATCCAGGAATGCCGATGGGGATGGCCGATGTTGCGAGCGTTCTTTATGCCAAGTTTTTGAAGTTCGATCCGAAGAAGCCGGAATGGGCGGATCGGGACCGGTTTGTTTTGTCAGCCGGGCATGGGTCGATGCTGCTTTATGCGCTGAATTACCTGACTGGCTATGAGAAAATCACGCTGGAGCAGATCAAGAATTTTCGTCAGCTCGGGGCGATTACCGCCGGGCATCCGGAAGTCGAACATGACGCAGGGATTGAAATGACGACCGGGCCCTTGGGGCAAGGGATTGCGACGGCTGTCGGGATGGCTTTGGCTGAGCGTATTTTGAATGCGCGTTATGGCGATGATCTCGTTTCTCATTATACGTACGTGATTGCCGGGGACGGTGACATGATGGAAGGGATCAGTCATGAGGCTTGCTCTTTGGCCGGTCACCAGAACTTAGCGAAGTTGATCGTTCTTTATGATGATAACGGGATTTGTATCGACGGGAAGACGGATCTTACCTTTATTGATAACACGCCCAAGCGTTTTGAGGCTTACGGGTGGGATGTCCAGAGTGTGGACGGGCATGATTTTGATGCGGTTGAGGCTGCGATTGCCAAGGCGCAGAAGACCAATACGCCGAGTCTGATTTGCTGTAAGACGCATATTGGTTTCGGGGCGCCGACCAAGCAAGGGAAGTCTTCTTCTCATGGTTCTCCTCTGGGGGATGAAGAGATCAAGGGAGCGCGCGAGAATTTGGGTTGGCCCTATGCGCCTTTTGAAATTCCGGATGATGTTATGGCGCTCTGGCGCAGTGTCGGGGCGCAAGGGGCACAGGAGTCTGCGGCTTGGGATGCGCGGTTTGGTGCTTCTTCTTATAAGTCTGAATTGGGCGGTTTGCTCGCCGGAGATTTGCGTGATGTTCTTACGCCGGTTATTGCTGAGCTTAAGGCGTCATTTGCCAGCGAGCGCCCGAAAAAGGCGACGCGTCAGACATCCGGGATGGTTCTGGAAAAGCTGATCCCTGCCCTGCCCGCTATGATTGGCGGGTCGGCGGACTTGACGGGGTCGAACAATACGAAAGTTGCCGCGTCCAAGGTTATTGACCGGACGGATTACAGCGGCAATTACATTAACTACGGTGTGCGCGAGCACGGCATGGCGGCGGCGATGAACGGCATTGCGCTTCATGGCGGGCTTGTTCCTTATGCCGGCACGTTCCTGCAGTTTGCGGATTATTCACGGCCTTCGATCCGCTTGGGTGCTTTGATGAAGCAGCGGGCTATTCATGTTATGACCCACGATTCCATCGGTCTTGGCGAAGACGGTCCAACCCACCAGCCGGTTGAGCATCTTTCGGCTTTGCGTGCGATTCCGAATTGTTATGTGTATCGTCCTTGCGACGGGATCGAGACAGCGGAATGCTGGCAGCTTGCGCTTGAAAATATGACGGCGCCTGCGGTACTGGCTCTTACGCGTCAGGGATTGCCTACGGTTCGCGATAACAGCGCCGAGAACAAATCTGCGCGCGGGGCTTATATCCTGAAGGAAATGGGCGTTGATCCGGAGATTACGTTGTTTGCTTCGGGGTCGGAGGTTGAGATCGCGCTTGAAGCTTATGAGTATTTTATCCAGAAGCATAAGGCGGTTCGCCTTGTTTCTGTGCCTTGTATGGATCTGTTCTGGGAGCAGGATGGTGACTATATTCAAAGTCTTATTTGCAATAAGAGCATAAAAGTTGCTATTGAAGCAGGCATTCGACAAAGTTGGGACCGTATGATTGGCGGGCACAGCATTTTTGTCGGCATGGATGGTTTCGGCGCGTCGGCTCCAGCAGAAGTGCTTTATGAGCATTTTGGTATTACGGCGAAAGCTGTGATAGAACGCGTTGAAAAAGTATTAGAAGCAAGAACATAATAGTTACGGAGTTTAAATATGGCAGTAAGGATTGCGATTAACGGGTTTGGCAGGATCGGGCGTTTGGTGGCGCGGGCGATTGTCGAGACCAATCATGACGATATTGAATTGGTTGCGATTAACGATCCCGGTGGAAATTTCTTTCCTCTTTTGAAGTTTGATTCTGTTCACGGGCGGGCGCCTTTTGATGTGGTCCGCGAGAGTGACGACATCATCATTATCGATGGCAAGCGCGTTCGTCGTTTTCGTAGCCGTGATCCGCATGAGCTGCACTGGCATGAAGAGCATGTTGATATTGTGATGGAGTGCACAGGTAAGTTCAACGACCGTGAGGGCGCTCAGGTTCATATCGAGCAAGGGGCGAAGAAGGTTTTGATTTCTGCTCCGGCGACGAATGAAGACCTGACGGTTGTTTATGGCGTGAACCATGGTTTGTTGAAGGCTGAGCACAAGATTGTTTCGAATGCGTCCTGTACGACAAACTGTCTTGCTCCGGTTGCTTATGTTCTGGATAAGGAAATCGGCATTGAAAAAGGTTTTATGACCACGATCCATGCTTATACGGGCGATCAGAATACGGTGGATGCGTCTCACCGAGATCCGTACCGTGCGCGCGCGGCTGCGATCAATATGATCCCGACGTCAACGGGCGCGGCGAAGGCGCTTGGCAAAGTTCTTCCTTCTCTTGAGGGGCGTCTGGACGGGGTTTCTATTCGTGTTCCGGTTCCGAATGTTTCGCTTGTTGATTTGAAATTTACAGCGAAGAAGACGACGAGCGTTGACGAGATTAATGCGGCGATCAAGAAATATGCAACCGGAGAGCTTAAAGGTGTTCTTGGTTGCTACGACGAGCCTCTTGTTTCCGGTGACTTTAACCATGATCCGCATTCTGCGAATTTCAGCCTGAATGGCACCAATGTTATCGACGGCAATTTTGTGCGCGTGATGGCATGGTATGACAATGAATGGGGCTTCTCTTGCCGGATGCTTGATACAGCGCTGGCGATGCATAATGCAGGCTACTAGCAATTTTATTTCTTTTTTTTATTTTATTTAGAAATAAAATGGATTGTTATTGACACGGATTAGAAAAAGATTACTATCTGTAATTCTAAACCGTTCTCCGTGGCAA
>JAGRHC010000007.1 GCA_020445145.1 Alphaproteobacteria bacterium | reverse complement strand
GAGAGGATTCGAACCTCCGGCCTCATCGTCCCGAACGATGCGCGCTACCAGGCTGCGCTACGCCCCGACATTTGGTTGATATATCGGAAACGCCCTACCTAGTCCAGACCATTCAAATGAAATTTCTAGGGCTCGGAATTCTCAGGAGCATTGCAGCGCGTCGCCATACCAGCAGCCACAAAAGCAAGCGCCGACATAACAAGAGAAAAACGTGAAATATCAAACCAGACCCCGGAAACCCATGAATCGCTCGAAGAGGCATGAACCGCCTGACGACAATCTTTTAGAAAAACTTCAAAATCGTCATACCCTTTGCCTGGGTTGGCTTGAAGAATAAGCGCATGGTTACGATCATAATAGTCTGCGCAAACACGCTTGTAGTTCACCAGCGCATCAGACCGGAACTCTTCATAATCGCTCTGGCGATCAACCCCCTCATAAAGACAGGCGGCAGCCACAAACAGTGCACCGATCCCTGCCTTTAAGTAGGTTTTCGAAGAAACACGGGACATAAAAGACGTCTCTAGCTCGCGTTCGCAGCCTTCTTACCGCCAAGAGCAACAGTCTTGCTCTTCCCTTCACGGATCGCCGCCTGTGACGCCGCAAGACGAGCAATCGGAACACGGTAAGGAGAACAGGACACATAATCCAGCCCAACGCTCTCACAAAAAGCAATAGAAGCCGGATCACCGCCATGCTCGCCGCAAATCCCGAGCTTGATCGACGGGTTCGTCGCGCGGCCCTTCTCACGGGCAATCGCAACCAAAGCACCAACGCCATCAACATCGATCGACACAAACGGATCACGCTCAAAAATCCCCTTGTCAGTATAAACCGGCAGGAAGCTCGAAGCATCATCACGGCTCATCCCGAGCGTTGTCTGGGTCAAATCGTTCGTCCCAAAGCTAAAGAAGTCAGCAACTTCAGCAATCTTGTCCGCTGTCAGAGCCGCACGCGGCAACTCGATCATCGTCCCGACCGTAAAGGCAACAGAAGCCCCCTTCTCGGCAAAAACAGCTTTAGCCGCAGCCTCAACAACGCCGCGCATCAGCTCAAGCTCTTTGCGGGTCGAAACAAGCGGGATCATGATCTCGGGAACAACCGTATCTCCGGATTTCTTCTGCACATTCACCGCAGCTTCAAAAATCGCCCGCGCTTGCATTTCATAGATTTCCGGATAGGTCACGCCAAGACGGCACCCGCGGTGACCAAGCATCGGGTTTGATTCCTCAAGCTCGGACAAACGGAAACGGACTGTCTCCTCATCAAACCCGGCCGCCTTCGAGAAGATCGCAATATCTTCTGCGGTATGCGGCAAGAATTCATGAAGCGGCGGATCCAGAAGACGGATCGTAATCGGCAAGCCCTGCATAATATCAAATAGCTGCTCAAAGTCAGAACGCTGCTCAGGAAGAAGCTTTGCAAGTGCAGTCCGTCGCGCATCTTCGTTAGAAGCAAAAATCATCTCACGAACATTCTGAATACGGGCAGGATCAAAGAACATGTGCTCTGTTCGGCAAAGACCAATCCCTTCCGCTCCGAAAGAACGCGCAGTCTGCGCATCCAGAGGCGTCTCGGCGTTTGTCCGCACAGCCATGCGGCGGCGCGCATCGGCCCATGCCATCAAGGTCTCGAAATCACCGGACAACTCCGGCTCGATCGTTGGAACAGCCCCAAGAATAACTTCGCCGGTCGCCCCGTCGATCGTCAGAATATCACCTTCCTTGATCTCAACGCCGCTCTTGCGGATCGTGCGCGCCTTGCTGTCGATGTAAAGATCGCCCGCACCGGCAACGCAAGGCTTACCCATGCCGCGCGCGACAACAGCCGCGTGAGAGGTCATCCCGCCGCGCGAAGTCAAAATCCCGGCAGACGCATGCATCCCGTGAATATCTTCCGGGCTTGTTTCCTGACGGCAAAGAATAACGCGGTCACCTTCATGCGCCGCCTTCTCAGCCTCATCCGCTGTAAACACAACGCGCCCCGAAGCCGCCCCCGGAGAAGCAGGCAAACCTTTGGCTATCACCTGACGCGGCGCAGCCGGATCAAGACGGGGGTGCAAAAGCTGGTCCAGAGCCGCAGGGTCAACACGAAGCAGTGCTTCTTCCTGCGTAATCAGACCTTCTTCAACCATATCAACCGCAATTTTCAAAGCCGCACTCGCTGTACGCTTCCCATTACGGGTCTGCAGCATGAACAGGTTCCCCTGCTGAACGGTAAACTCGATATCCTGAACATCACGGAAGTGCTTTTCAAGGCTCGTCCGTAGATCACAAAGCTGCGCAAAAACTTCCGGCATAACTTCTTCCATAGAAGGAAGGTTGCTGCCCTCTTTTTCGCGGCCATATTTCGTCAGAGATTGCGGCGTGCGAATCCCGGCCACAACATCTTCCCCTTGCGCGTTCACAAGATACTCACCATAGAAGTAATTCTCGCCGGTAGACGGATCGCGCGTAAACGCAACACCGGTCGCACAATCATCGCCCATATTCCCAAAGACCATCGACTGCACGTTCACAGCCGTACCCCAGCTTTCTGGAATTTCATGGATCTTACGATAGGTCACCGCACGTGGAACCATCCATGAGCTAAACACAGCGCCGATCGCGCCCCAAAGCTGTTCCTTTGGATCAACCGGGAACGGCTTGCCCAGTTCGCGCTCAACAAGTTCCTTATATCCGGCTACAATCTTGCGCCAGCCATCTGCCGTCACATCTGTATCCTGAGTCAAACCTTCATCACGCTTGTACTGCTCAAGAATATCTTCGAAATCATGGTGTTCCACACCAAGCACAACATCGCCGTACATCTGAATAAAGCGGCGGTATGAATCCCAGGCAAAACGATCATCGCCGGACTTTTTCGCCAGACCTTCAACCGTTTCGTCATTTAGACCCAAGTTCAAAACAGTATCCATCATCCCCGGCATCGAAACACGCGCACCTGAGCGCACGGAAACAAGAAGAGGATTCTCGGAATCACCGAATGTCATCCCCATCGCCTCTTCAACGCGCGCCAGAGCACCTTCGACCTGAGAAACCAGCTCGCCCGGATATTGCTGTCCGTTATCATAGTAATACGTGCAGACTTCTGTCGTAATTGTAAAACCAGGAGGCACCGGAAGATCAAGAGAAGCCATTTCCGCAAGATTAGCACCCTTCCCACCAAGAAGCTCGCGCATAGACGCATTACCGTCTGTCTTACCTGCACCGAAACCATAGACCCACTTCGTCATTGAACTGCTCTCCTTCAAAAGCCTTGTAAGTAAAAACAATAAAACCGAATGTTCAAAACCCGGAAATTTCAAAAGGGTTTAGCATATTTCTTCCGCAAAAAGGAAGAATTTAATCACTTTAATATGTAAAAAATCACAAAACTTTTGTCATCATAAGACATAAATGATCATCGATGGGCCGAAGCGCCCCTCGCTCCACCGGCTTACGGTCGTAACTCACCCCTGTCCCGTCCGGAATATACCCCATCCGGGCATAAAGCCTCTGCGCAGATCCATAGGAAGAATCAAGACCAACCCCGATACCAACTTCCTCATAACTCTCCCGGCGCGCCAGATCTTCACAAAACATCACCAGAGCCTGCCCGATTCCCTGCCGCCTGAAAGAACTCAACACATTCAAATCCTGAATTTCCGGCAAACCTACTTTTTTAAAGAGCGAATATTTCGGCTGACGATTGAACATACAAAACCCGGCATAATGACCGTCAACAGTCGCAATGATAATAGAAATCTCACCATTTTCATGACGCTCAAAACAACGCTCATAATGATCCCGGTCACCATCAAAACGAAAGGCCGCAAGCATAGCCCAAAAAACATGGTAATCCGCCGCATCAAGAATAGATATTTGCAAAATTCAAACTCTTTCGCCTAGAATGACAAACCAAGAATATAGCGCCCCGAATTCAGGGGAGTAAGTAAAAATATATAAAAATAGAAAAACGAACAACTGCAGGCCCAAGGATAAAAAGTGAAAAAACTCCCTCTCATAGCAATCATACTGCTGGCTTTTACAGGACTGCCTTTCGCATCTTACGCACAGGACGAGGAATCCACTCCCTATTCGGCAAAAGATACAACTGACAGCGTCAAAAAAATGCGCACAATGCACCTTCCTATAGCGCCGCCACCATCAAAAGAAAAGCCGAAAACTGAGGGCGAGGCAGAAGCAGACAGCGAATCTCCGCCCAAAACGGCGCAAGAAGACATCTGGGAAAAATACAAAAAACTGGCTGAAGGCACACCCGGCAAAAAAGAAGCGGCACAGGAAGACGAAGAGACAAAATCCTCGAAAGGTGAAAACGCCAAGGATCAGGAAGACGCAGAAGAAAACAACCTGATGGGCATTCTTGAGGCCTATAAAAAGAAAACACAGGGCGGCGCCAAGATGCATTCACGCTCCCTTTCTTCCTCAGAATCAAAGAAACAGTAAATTTTTATACCGAGGTCGCCGCGCCCCCTTGCCTGAGAGAATAAAAACTGTTTTAAATCAGGGATGAACAAGCAAAGCGCAACAAAGAAATCATCGACCCCGGAAGCATCGCCGCTTGACCGCCTGTCAATGTCTCTCGACACAGACATGAAACAGGTCAACAGCCTGATTCTCCGCCACATGGACTCCGAAGTCGCGCTGATCCCTCAACTCGCACGCTACTTGATCGCCGCAGGCGGAAAACGCATCCGCCCGCTCCTGACGTTGGGAAGCGCCGCCCTGTTTGATGAAAAGAAAATTTCTGGCACCTACCCGCTCGCCGCCGCCGTCGAATTTATCCATACGGCAACCCTCCTCCATGACGACGTTGTAGATGAAAGCGAAGAACGCCGTGGAAAAAAAGCCGCCAACCTCGTCTTCGGTAATCAGGCCAGCGTTCTGGTCGGTGATTTCCTGTTCTCAAAATCCTTCCAGCTCATGGTCGAAAGCAAATCGCTCGAAGTCCTGCGCATCCTCTCGCAAGCCGCCGCCATTATCGCCGAAGGCGAAGTCCTGCAACTCGCGACAACAAATGACATCGAGACAGAACTCCCCGCATACCTGAAAGTCATCGAATCCAAAACGGCAGCCTTGTTCGCCGCGTCCTGCGAAGTCGGCCCGGTCATGTGCAACGCCTCGAAAGAAGACACAAAAGCCTTATATGAATACGGCCTGCAACTCGGCATCGCATTCCAGATCATCGACGACACGCTCGACTATGCCGCCGATCCCGAAAAACTCGGTAAAAATATAGGCGACGACTTCCGCGAAGGAAAAATGACGGCCCCTGTCATCTTCGCATTAGAAAAAGCGACCCCGAAAGAAAAAGAGTTCTGGGAACGCACACTCGGGCGCAAAGAACAGACCGAGGAAGACTTCAGCACTGCAATGGACATCCTGAAAAAGTACAACGCACTCGGTAAATCCTTAGAAATGGCGTGGACCCACGCGCGCAAAGCCCAGGCTTGCCTGAACAATCTCCCGGACAGCTCCATGAAAACAATTTTCCACGATCTGGCCGAATACACAATCACCCGGAATTTCTAGAGCTTGATCAACCAAGAAACAGGTTGAGAATAGCCCCGTAAACCAGCATACCAAGCCCGGCCATATTCAGCGGATGCGCAGCCAAAGGCGGCAACCCGCTCTTCACAAAGAAAAAATACATCATAATAAAAGCCGGAATACTGGCCACGAAATAAAGTCGCAAACCGAAAATATCGGCCTCGGGAAACAACACAAAACTGAGCATGAGCGTCACAACCATAATCCCCGCAAGGATCTTGTACCATATATCCGCTACATACGTCTGAACCGGATTCCCCTTCAGGAAAATCCAGATCACGCCCGGCACCGCCACCCAAAGCACAACAAAAAGCGCCATAAGATACGCCTTCCTGTCGGCAAACATATAATGAAGAAAACTGTCCTGCTTCGCCGCAATCCCGACCACAGAAGAAATATAAGTCAGACTCAAAACCGGAAAAAACCGGTGCATCAAAATATCGTAGAAATGAGCCGGCACAAGGTGATCGGCATTATCCCGCGCAAGCCTGACAACAATTTTGTCTTTCTGATCAACCATTACAAGCCTCTATCGCCGGCAAGGATAAGCAGCAGACAAAGCCATCATCACCGCCGGCGCCGCAACAAATTGCCGATGCATTTTCTTATGCTCGATCAGATAGGAAAGAACTCTGAGATGAACCTCGTTCAAACTGACATCATCAGGCAAGCAGAAATCGAACCCCTTCATCTTCTCGCGGTCCTCAAAAGACTTCATCATATTATAGTAATCAATAACGCCGGAGATATAAGCCTGACAGGCAATCTTGCCACCCGCTATAAGTTCGCCGCCATTCTTGTCGAGCATACAAACTTTCAGCAAATACTCCCCGGAAAACCGGGCTGCCTGCACGTCCCGCAAAGGGAACAACATCAGCAGAAAAAGGGCAAAAACAAAGACACCAAAACGGGCCATACTATTTCGTTTTCAGTTGTTGCAGGATAGCGAAAGGCGAATCCTCTTCCCGTTTCTTCGCCTCAATCGTAATTACCCGCGGCCCCTGATCTTTTTTAGGCTTATCTTTCTTGGATTTATGGTCTTTTTTCTTATGTTGATCTTTTTTACGATCCGGTTTCTTCCCGTTCCGGTCCGTATGCCCACCCTTGGCAAAAGGCTTCCCGCCTTTCCCCTCAGAAGAATGCGCACCATGCCCCTTACCGCGCCGCAGCGCAAATGTAGCAAGCTCCGGCTTAACCTCGGCAGGTTTCACCGCGGCGCCAGCCTCGGGAACAATCTCAGTAGAAACATCAGGAACAGCCGCCGCCTCTTCAGATGAAACCTCCGGGGCGACCTCCGGCACAACATCCGCAGGATCATGGATCTTCTTGTGTCCCATCGCCTCAAGAATGGCATAAAGGTCTGCAATCGGACAACCCAGCCACTCCGCCATCTCATGACGCGCCTGAAACTTCCCGTCCTTTGCATGATCGTAAACCGCGCTAATCACACGGTCCAACATATCAATGCGCACAGCCCGCCCCGCATAAAGTGGATAACCGACACTACGGTAAAACGCTTCCTCCATCGGCGGCGCTTCCCCGACAGAAACAGACACAATCCCGTCCGCCGGCACCGGAGCAGGCAACGCCTTCCCCTGATAGAGACACCACAAAAGCCCGCGCAAACGCACTGCCGCCGGCTTGTTCAGCGCTGGAATAAACACCAGCACAGGCCCGAGCCTGACTTTCTTCGCCCGCAAGGCCGCACGTTTCTCAGGATCAAGCTGCGCAATTTCCTCCGCCATATCCTCACGCGGCAAAATCCCGAGCGCCGCATAAAGCTTGCGCGCAATCCCACGCACAGCAGGATCATCCGCCTCATTCTCAACCCCAAGCATCATCAAGGGCTCAAGAACCGTCCCCAGATACGTCTTTAACCACAAAGACAAAGCATCCTTAAGTTTGTCAGAATCGACAGAAGCCGTCTGAGCATTCTCCAAAACCTCGATAGCCGGAGAAAGAATATCCTCCCCCTTTGACAATTTTGCCACGGGCACACCCGGCAAAGGATTATTCGGCTTTTCCTGCCAAAGGATTTGCCCGTCAGGGGAAAGTTGAAATTGTGTCGCTTTTGAGTCCAGCATAGTATCCGTTTTTCTCTAGATCCGGCCCATATTAATGCAGTTTCTCCTTGGATTGGGCAAGGATTTTTGTTTAAATCTTGCAAACATTCAACCCAACGGGGAACCGACACATGCGCAAATTTTTTCTGGCCTTGCTCTGCATCACAGCATCCTACGCTCCAAACGCGTACGCTGCAGAACCAACAATCGACGATGCCGGCGCCGCCCGCCTCCAGAAATCCTTCACCGAAATCCTGGATTACGTCAAAACAGTCTACGGGCCAGACATATTTGGCACACAAACCCCGCCTTTAATATTCGAAGGCGACTTAAAGGTCGAAAAACAAAGCACATTCTACAGCATCACATGGCCGCACATGTATTATCAGGAACCGGCCGGTACAAAAATCGACCTTGGCGTTATGGCCTTCAACGCTGTTCCGGGCGACAAAGATGGGGACTGGAAAATGACCATGGCCCTCCCTGCGAGCTACGCAATGACTGACCCGGATGGAAAAGTCATCAAAATCAATATCGGGGCACAAAACACCGTCGCGCTGTTTAATGAAAGTCTCGGCTACTTCACAAAATACGATGCCAATTTCGAAAACATTACACTAAGCGGCGCAGAAGAAGCCTTAAAAGTTTTCAAAATTGAAAAGGTACATTTGCTGAGCAATTTGTCCGAAGAATCCGACAAGACTTTATCCGGCCCCTTTGACCTGAGCTTCAATGACATCAGCATAGAAGCAGCGGACAACACAGACGCCGTAAAAGTCCACATCGGCAGAATTGGCCTTGATGGTAAAATTGATAAATTTACCCCGGTTAGCCTGAAAGAATATAAAGAAAAACTTTCAAAATACGCAGAGACGTTAAAGTCACTGCATCCGACAGACGCTGGCGCCCCACAGGCAAATATAGATCCTAAAGCGATGATCGATATGTTTTCCGATCTCTATAGTTTCAACATGAATGGAGCAGAAGCGAAATACAGTCTTCAGGACCTCACTATCACATCAAACGATGAAAATCTCAAAAACCTGAATATCAAAAGCGCATATTTTATGGCAGGGACGAACGGGCTTTTATCGGACAAAGGATCAATGGATCTGGGCCTTGGCTATTCCAACCTAAAAATAGACCCGCTCAAACCTGGCTACGAAGGGTCAATTCCTGAAAATGTAAACATCAGCCTTCGCGCACAAAAAATCCCTGTCCAGATTTTGACCACCCTCGGCAAAAACAGTCTTGCTGCCATCGGTAGCAATCCTGACATGGCCGCGATGGCCGGCATGGGCTTCGTGATGAAACTCCCGGCCATCCTCTCGCAGGCTGGCACAGAAGTCATCGTCAAAGACACCTTTATAAAAGGCGGCCTCTACAACGCGGCCATCGACGGCAAGCTCGTAGCCGATCTGAACGCCGTAGCAAGCGCCACTGGAAGCTTCAATGGCGTATTCGAAGGCCTCGATGATCTCTACGCGCTGGCAGAAAAAAATGCGGCAAATCCTGACTTCCCGGATGCATCAACATTTGCAAGCGTTCTTCAACCATTAGGAATGCTCAAAGCCTTCGGAAAACCGGGATCAGGACCATCCGGAAAACCGGCCTACCTGTACGATCTGAAACTCACCCCCGAAGGAAAGTTTCTGATCAACGGACAGGACCTGTCACCGCCGCAAGGGCAGCAGGGTCAGCTCCCATAAAAAACACGATCCCCCTTCGGCAAAAACCGGAGGGGGATTTTTCAAACCAGTAAATAAGGCAAAAGGGCGTTCAGCCGCAAAATCCCCTCGCGGGTCAATCGCAAACGCACCCCGTCAAAAACCGCCCATCCCTCCCGAACAGCCACATCAAGTTTTTTCAAATCAACCATATCGTTAAATGATTTTCCTGATGTTTTGGATAAAGCCTCCACATCAACACCCCCGCACAGCCGCAGCCCTGTCATCAACCCCGCCTCAAATCGCCCGGCAGCATCAACAGCCTCAAACGGATGAGCCCCGCTCCCGTCCGCCTCCACCCGCGACAGCCAGACCTCCGGCGCATGATGATCCCGGCTCGCATAAACCGCGCCATCCCTCATAAAGCGCCCATGCGCCCCCGGCCCGATCCCGATATAATCCGCACCGGTCCAGTAAATCATATTATGCCGGCATTCCTGCCCGGCCACCGCATGATTGGAAACCTCATAAGCCGGCATCCCGGCCTCTTCCGTCACATCCTGCGTCAGGTGATAAAAATCAGCCCCCATCGCCTCGCCCGGCATCACAAACTCCCCGCGCTTGCTGCGCAGGTAGAACGGCGTACTGCGCTCGATCGTAAGCTGGTACAAAGACATATGCCCCCGCGCCAGATCAAGCGCCCGGCACAACTCGTCCCGCCACCCTTCAAGCGTCTGAGACGGGCGTGCATAAATCAGATCAAAACTAACCCGCTCGAAAATCTCCTGAGAAATCTTGATCGCATGAACAGCCTGCGCCGCATCATGCGCCCGTCCCAGAAACGAAAGATCGGCATCATTCAGCGCCTGCACCCCGAGCGACACCCTGTTCACCCCGGCCTCCCTGAAGGCCGCCAGCTTCGCCGCCTCCACAGACGTCGGGTTCGCCTCCAGTGTTACCTCAAGAGTATTCGAACAGGGCCACCCCGCGCGCACCGCATCAATCGCCGCCGCCACGCTTTCCGGCTCCATCAGGGACGGTGTGCCCCCCCCGAAAAAGATCGAGACCACACGCTTGTCCGGCAACATCTCGGCATAATGAGAAACGGCACGCTGGTACGCCGCACGCCAGCGTTCATGAGAAACATTGTCCGCAACATGAGCATTAAAATCGCAATAAGGACACTTGGATGCACAAAAAGGCCAGTGAAAATAAACACCCATCTCACCGGGCAAAAACTCTAGGTCCGGCGCGTCAGACATTCGCTCACCAGTTTCGCAAAGGCACGTGCTCTGTGGCTAATCGCGTGCTTCTCCTCCGGCTCCATTTCGGCAAAAGTCCGTTCATGCCCATCCGGGACAAAAAAGGGATCATACCCGAACCCTTTCCCCCCGCGCATCGGCCAGACAATCTGTCCCTCGGCGCGCCCTTCAAAAACCTCGGCATGCCCGTCCGGCCAACACAAGGCCAGCGCGCAAACAAACGCCGCCGAACGATCCGCAGCGTCCCCCATATCGCAATGAATTTTTGCCATCGCCGCAGCAAAATCTTTCCCCGGCCCGGCCCACCGCGCCGAATAGATCCCCGGCGCCCCGTCCAGAGCCGACACACAAAGCCCGCTATCATCCGCCAGCGCTGGCAACCCGCTCGCCAGAGCCGCCGCCCGTGCCTTCAAAACAGCATTCTCGGCAAACGTATCCCCCGTTTCCTCCGGCTCAGGCAACCCCAACGCCCCCGCCGTCGTAAACCGCGGGATATAGGGCCCAAGCAAATCCGCAATCTCCTTCGCCTTCCCCGCATTATGCGTAGCGATCAAAAGGGAGTCTTCGTCAAAAACGCGCATCAAAAATTAAATCCCTAAAACGTCACGCTGCAAAGCCGACAAGGAATCACACCCCTGCCGCGCCAGACCCAAAAGCTCAAGAAACTGCTCCTCCGAGAACGGTGCCGCTTCGGCAGTCCCCTGAATCTCGACAATCCCGCCATTCCCGGTCACAACAAAGTTTGCATCCGTATCCGCCGCCGAATCCTCGTCATAATCCAGATCCAGCACAGACACACCCTCGTAAATCCCGCAAGAGATCGCGCTAACCGTATCCGTAACCGGCACCTGCTCCAGAAGACCGATCGAAACCAGATGTTGAAAAGCCAGATGAAGCGCTACAAACCCGCCAGTCACAGACGCCGTACGCGTCCCGCCATCGGCCTGCAAAACATCACAATCCACACGAACCTGACGCTCGCCAAGCCCCTGCATATCGACAACCGCGCGCAAGGCCCGCCCGATCAAACGCTGAATTTCCTGCGTCCGCCCGGATTGCTTGCCGCGCGCCGCCTCGCGGTCCATGCGCTGCCCTGTCGAACGCGGCAGCATCCCGTACTCTCCCGTCACCCATCCAGATCCGGTGCCCTTCATCCATCCCGGCACGCGCTCTTCAACACTCGCCGTACACAAAACATGCGTATCTCCAAACTTCACCAGACAAGACCCTTCCGCATGCTTGGAAACATGGGGAATCAGTTCAATAGTACGTAAAGCATTCGCGCTGCGGCCGGAAGGTCTCGTCATAGGTCGTTATCCTTTTTTCTTGTTCTTGTAAAACGATGCAGCGCACTCTAACTCTTCAAAGCGAATTGTCAAACCTTTCACAGCCACATATACTAAAGTGATGATTACGGAATTAAATGAGCGCTCGCGGCAAATCTTCCGCTTCATCGTCGATTCGTACCTCGAAACCGGCCAACCCGTCGGCTCGGGCACAATCTCAAGAGCCGCCGGCCTGCATCTTTCCCCCGCCAGCATCAGAAACACCATGGCCGACCTTGAGTCCCTCGGCCTCCTGTACGCGCCGCACACCTCCGCAGGCCGCCTCCCGACAGAACACGGCCTGCGCCTGTACGTCGACGGCTTCATGCAAATCAGCGCCCTCTGCGAACAGGACCGAAGCGCCATCGAAAGCGCCGCCAGAAACAGCGGCCGCCCGGTACAAGAAATGCTCGAACAAACAGGCACCCTCCTCTCCGGCCTCTCCGCCTGCGCCAGCCTCGTCATCGCCCCCAAAACAGACACCGCTTTGAAACAAATCCAGTTTGTCCCGCTCGACCGCGGCAAAATCCTCGTCGTCATGGTCATGCAAAACGGCCTCGTAGAAAACCGCATCATGGACGTCCCCGAAGACATCCCCATGACAAGCCTCACCGCTGCAGCAAACTACCTCAACGCCAAAATCGCAGGAAAGACACTCACAGCCGCACGCAAAGACATCGCGCAGGACATCGCCGAACACAAAACGAAGCTCGACACCATCACCACCGACCTGATCGCCCGCGGCATAGCCCTGCCCGGCCATACCCCCGCAAACACCAGCGAAGGGCACATCATCATCCGCGGCCAGTCACGCCTTCTCGAAGACGTCCGCGCCATCGAAGAACTGGAGCGGGCAAGGCTTCTCTTGGGATATCTGGAGGAACAAAACAACATGCTGAGCCTCCTGGAACGTCTCGGCGAAGCGCAAGGCGTACAAATTTTCATCGGCGCCCAGAACAAAATTTTCGACCAGTCCGGCTGGTCCATGATCGTCTCGCCCTACCGCGGAACCGATGAAAAAATCGTCGGCGCCATCGGCGTCATAGGCCCGATGCGCCTCAATTACGACCGGATTGTCCCCATGGTCGACTACACATCCCGCATAATAGAACGCATTCTCGGCGGACACTAAAAAATCCAAAACAATAAAAAATATTGATATAAGCTTTGCCAGCCGCTCAATTCCAAGATAAAGTAACAAAGGACTAAATTATTGGGTTTATTATGATGACGCAGAAACGCTTCTTTCTCTTCGCACTCTTTTCACTCCTTATTCTGGCACAAATGCCTTCCGCCTTCGCAGCAAGAAACAATGCCGCGACAGGTGAAAACAGGGATCGTCAAACCTATGGCGGCCTATTCATTCGGAGTATTTACGCTGTTCGTTTTATCCGCGACGCCCAAGACCCTCTAAAATTTGTTATCCGAATGATCTCATACGGCGATGTAAGCGGCTGCGCAGAAATTGAACCTGCATACGTCGAAGTAAAAAATCAGGGCCCAAATATCAAAGTTGAAGTTGATGACGCAAAACTTCATCTAAAGAACCAAGACCCGCGCTACTCAAATTACGACTGCCAGTCAGAGATGAACCGTGCGTACTTTGACTTGCCGCTTGATCGCGACACGCTCCTGAATAAGAAAATCAAAAAAATAGTCCTCAAAAGCAAAGACTACGGCACATTCTCAGACTCCGATGTTGATATCGACGAAGAACGTCTGTTGTTGACGGTTCATTCCCAGTGGGGAGAGACCACAATGACATACTGGTTCTACCCGGCAAACACCGTGATCCTTTACGCGACAGGCGTAAAGCAAGGGCAGAATGTCAAAAGCATGATTCGCGATCTAGGAGAACAAAACGGCCTAATCCCGCTACAAGACACACTGACCGAATTCAATCAGCCCCGCCTGATGAGCGATACATATTATTTCACAGACCCCTCCGGAAAATTCCTGCAACAAGTTAAAGATTCAGGTGACGCCGTTAAGGTTGGAGAAATTGCGCCGACACGTGTCGTGTTTGATACAAACGGCCCGAAAGACGAACCCTATCAGGTAGACGTTTTCGTAAAGCAGCCAGGCGAAAATGACTAATCCCGATTTGTGCAAACCATAGAAAAACTCAGAAACAATGAATAGCACAGCAAACAACCCAGACGCGCCTTACAATGGCGATGATCCGCTAAACGTAGACGCAGGCATGGAAAATCAGGAACCTGAAACATCCCCTTCAGAAGATGAGGCAGCGTTTGACTCGTTCTCCGAAGCCTTGGATAACGTAGAGCCAGCATCGAAGTCATCCCCCGCAGATCAGGCAAAAATAGAAGCCCTGCAAAGCGATCTGGACCGCGTAAAAGACCAGCTTATGCGCGCACTGGCCGAAACAGAAAACACCCGCCGTCGTGCAAAAATGGACAGGGAAGACGCCTCAAAATTCGCGATCACGTCCTTTGCAAAAGATCTGTTGAGTGTATCCGACAACTTGAGACGCGCCCTTGAGGCCATCCCGCAAGAACTGATGGCGATGCACCCCGAAGTTAAAAATCTCGCCGACGGCATTGAAGCGACGGAACGTCAGCTCCTGAGAAGCTTCGAAAAAAATAACATCAAGAAACTTGTTCCCATAGATATGCCATTCGATCCGCACTTCCATGAAGTAATGTTCGAAGCCCCGATCCCAGGAAAAACAGCCGGAACAGTTATACAGGTCGTAGAGCCAGGCTATACGCTAAATGACCGTATCCTGCGCCCGGCCCGCGTCGGCATCGCAAAAGACACCGGAAACGGCGGCACACCGCCCTCGCCACCTGAAGGCGGCCACCACATCGACACGCAGGCATAATGCTATCGCTTGATACCATTCTTTTTCAAGCTCTAGAAATGAAGGCATATGACGACTGGCGCGGCGAACTTGCATCTCTGGAAAATCTTAATCTGCGAATAACCAAAAACCCCAAAGGGAACCTGGCAAAAAAACTTATAGAGGCTGATTCAAATTGGTCCCATTACAATTTCGACCAAAAACATGAAATTCTAGAAATATTAAGCCACGAAATCTGCCACATTTTCAAAATCAGACCCGTCGGTATTTTTAATCTGAAAAATTACAACACCTTTTGCAAAGAACACGGCCTGACAGAAATTTTGCATGAATTTGATAAAAACTGCTACGGGTTTTATGCATACCATAAAGCCGCAGGCGTCGAATACATGAACATCGTCTTTCCGGACGAATCAAAACTCTCATCCCTCCCGTTTTTAGACGTTCTAAATACATTGTTCCATGAATTGGGACACGCCATTATTGATGAACAGATGCGAAAAATAGAAAACAAAATAAAGGAACAGGGCTATGCCGGATGGAATAACATTGAGAACTATCTCAGCGAAGATTTTCTGGAAAATCTTGAAAGCGTTGGTTTCCTGAAATTCTACGAATTACGAAACAAGAAAATGCGCCGCGCAAAAACATCTGCCTTTAGAAACATGATTGAAAATTATGATGCAAAAAACGACACATACACAAACGAAAATGCTTACCATAAATTCATCATGTCATGGGAAGAACGCTGCGCTGAATATCTCGGACGAACAGGCGCGTCCATTATTTATGACGCCTTGGTTCAGATCGGTCATACCCCGCAGGCAATAGAGAACACAGAAAACTAACATCACAGCAGCATTATGTTATATGAAAAATCCAGAAACCCTTGCATTTTCAAGCATAATATTTTACACCTGATTTAAGACAAAGTGCTGTGCAAAACGGGCTTTGACGATTATAAATCTTGCTTATAGAAGGAGATTGAAATGAGCAAAATTATTGGTATCGACCTGGGAACCACCAACTCCTGTGTTGCCGTGATGGACGGCAAAGAGCCACGGGTCATCGAGAACGCCGAAGGCGCCCGCACGACCCCCTCCATGGTAGCATTCACAAAAGACGGCGAAAGGCTCGTTGGACAGCCGGCAAAACGTCAGGCTGTCACAAACCCCGACAATACGCTGTACGCCGTAAAACGCCTGATAGGCCGCCGCTTCAAAGACAAAGAAGTGCAGGACCTCGCGAAAAAAGCCCCCTTCAAAGTCATCGAAGGCGATAACGGCGACGCATGGGTAGAAATCAACGGCGAAAAATACGCCCCCGCCCAGATTTCCGCCTTCATCCTCCAGAAAATGAAGGAAACGGCAGAAGCCTTCCTCGGTGAAAAAGTCACGAAGGCAGTCATCACGGTCCCTGCCTACTTCAACGACTCTCAAAGACAGGCAACAAAAGACGCCGGTAAAATCGCCGGCCTCGAAGTCGAGCGGATCATCAACGAACCGACCGCCGCCGCCGTTGCCTATGGCCTGGATAAAAAAGCATCCGGAACCGTTGTCGTCTACGACCTTGGGGGCGGTACATTTGATATTTCCATCCTCGAAATCGGCGATGGCCTGTTCCAGGTCAAAGCAACCAACGGCGATACCTTCCTCGGCGGGGAAGATTTCGACATCCGAATCATCGACTACCTCGCTGATGAATTTAAGAAGGAAAACGGGATCGACCTGCGCGACGACAAACTCGCCCTGCAACGCCTGAAGGAAGCAGCCGAAAAAGCAAAGATCGAGCTATCCTCAACCACCCAAACGGAAGTCAACCTGCCCTTTATCACCGCAGACGCCTCCGGCCCGAAACACCTGCAAATCAACCTCAGCCGTGCGAAACTGGAAAGCATCGTTGCCGACCTGATCAAACGCACAACCGAGCCCCTGAAAGCAGCTCTGAAAGATGCGGGCATGAAGGCCTCTGAAATTGACGACGTGATCCTTGTCGGCGGGATGACCCGCATGCCCAAGATCATCGAAACCGTCAAAGAGTTCTTTGGCAAAGAACCCCACAAAGGCGTTAACCCGGATGAAGTCGTCGCCGACGGTGCGGCTATTCAGGGCGGCGTTCTGCAAGGCGACGTCAAAGACGTTGTCCTGCTCGACGTGACACCGCTTTCCCTCGGGATTGAAACACTCGGCGGCGTATTCACACGCATGATTGACCGCAACACAGCGATCCCGACCAAGAAGGCACAAGTCTACTCAACCGCAGAAGACAATCAGAACGCCGTAACCATCCGCGTTTTCCAAGGCGAGCGCGAAATGGCCGCAGACAACAAATTCCTTGGCCAGTTCGATCTGATCGGCATCCCACCTGCACCGCGCGGCATTCCGCAGATCGAAGTCACCTTCGACATCGACGTCAACGGTATCGTGCACGTAACCGCCAAAGACAAGGCCACAGGGAAGGAACAACAAATCCGTATCCAGGCCAGCGGTGGTCTGTCCGACGCAGATATCGAAAAAATGGTCCACGACGCTGAAAGCCATGCCGAAGATGACAAAAAGCGTAGAGGGATCGCCGAAGCGAAAAACCACGCCGAATCTTCGATCCATTCTGCGGAAACATCCCTCAAGGATCTTGGCGATCAGGTACCGGCCTCTGAAAAGAAAGCGATTGAAAAAGCAATTGCCGACCTGAAATCAGCGTTGGAAGCAGAGGATGGCGAGGACATTCAGAGCAAAACAGAAGCGCTCCAGCAAGCAAGTATGAAGCTTGGGGAGATTGCCTATCGTAAAGCTCAGGAAGAAGCCGCGGGCGCATCAAGCACAGATCAGGCGCCATCCGAATCCGAAGAAAATGAAGAGGATGTCGTAGACGCGGACTTCACCGACCTCGAAATCGAAGAAGAAGACAGTGGCGACACGCAAAAATCGGCATAATCTCTTACAGGAATAAAACGAAGGCACGATGCGTCACGGAGAAACAGTCTTATTTCACCTCCTGACCGCGTGCCTTCGAAATAAAAGAATTTAACCGGACTACAAAAGCCACAATGACCGAAAAAAAAGCGCTGCAAACTTATTACGACATTCTAAAAGTCAACCCCGCCGCCACCGACGACGAGATAGCGCACGCCTACCGCAATCTGGCAAAAATATACCATCCCGACCAGAACAAAACACGACGTCATCTCGCAGAGACGCGCCTAAAGATGATCAACGAAGCTTACGCAGCTCTCAAAACAGACGAAAGTAGAAATCAATACAACAAACAACTGCGTGACCGGGAAAACACACAACAAATGCGACTAAACGCCGGAAATGACAACGCAAATATATCAGGATTCTGGGGAAATATTGCACAAATCTTCTGGCCGGACAAAAACATAAAAAAAGGACATTTCCATGTCTGAGAACAAAGATTTCTACAAAACGCTCGGAATCGAAAAATCGGCCACAGCCGATGATATAAAAAAAGCCTATCGCAAGATGGCCATGAAATTCCATCCTGACCAGAACAAGGATGATCCAAAAGCCGAGGCAAAATTTAAGGAAATTAACGAGGCCTATGAAGTTCTCAAAGACGAACAAAAGCGCGCCGCATATGACCGCTTCGGCGCAGCAGCCTTTGACGGCTCCATGGGCGGCCATCCTGGCGCAGGTGGCGAAGGATTCTCTGGCTTTGGTGGAGGCTTCTCCGACATCTTCGAAGATATGTTCGGCGATTTCATGGGCGGCGCAGGAGGACGACGAAGCACAGGTCCAGCCCGCGGCAGTGATCTTCAATACACCATGGATATTAGCTTGGAGGAGGCCTACAAAGGCAAAGACGCAACAATTAAAATCCCCCTGAACGAGACCTGTGACACATGCAGCGGATCCGGCGCCGCCGCCGGCGGCAGCGCAGAAAAATGCTCCACCTGCAACGGTCAGGGCCGCGTCCGTCAGCAACAAGGCTTCTTCACGATTGAACGCACCTGTCCGACCTGCCACGGCGAAGCCGTCATCATCAAAAATCCATGTAAATCATGCAGTGGAACCGGTCGCATCCATAAGGAAAAAACACTGAAAGTCAAAATTCCGGCAGGCATAGAAACAGGCCGCCGAATCCGGCTCACAGGTGAAGGAGAAGCAGGCGTCCGCGGAGGCCCACGCGGCGACCTCTATGTACTTCTCAACGTAAAACCGCACAAACTCTTCCAGCGCGAAGGCGAAAACCTGCGCTGCCGCGTCCCGATCACAATTACCCGAGCGGCTCTTGGCGGAGACGTAGAAGTCCCGACCATCGAAGGGACCCGAGCAGGCGTCAAAATCCCGCCCGGCACCCAAACCGGCCAACAATTCCGCCTCAAAGGCAAAGGCATGACCATACTGCGCTCAGACCGCCGCGGCGACATGTTCATCGAAATTTTCGTTGAAACGCCCGTCAACTTAAGCAAAAAACAACAAGACCTTCTCAAGAATCTCGACGAAACACTCGGCGGGGCAAAAGGGGAAACCAACACACACTCGCCTGAATCCAGCGGATTCTTCAGAAAAATGCGAGAATTCTGGGATGATCTAAGCGAATAAACGGAGCCTAATGAACAAAAGGCCCACCCAGAGGATCATCATGATCCTCTGGCAGATCACTGCGCAATAAAGGAGAATCTGCAGGTAGACGGGCCCCCATAACCCCACCTGCAAAAAAATCTTGATTGTGAAAATGCGCAGAAAATTGACGAAGGGCATTGATATGCTGATTTAATAGAGTCCGCCCGCTATTCCCCGGTCCCACCCCATCATCAATCGGCAATCCCGCCTCAAGATATCTCTTCTTAACTTGATTAGACAAAACGATTTCTTCCGCTTTATCACAAAGAAGCAGCCCTGTAATCGCATAGACTTTATCCTCGACCCGTTGCCAATCCTTATAATTCGTAATGCCCTTAATCAAATTTCGATAAGCTCTGGAAACATCAGAGTCAGTGAACTGCTCAAAAACTTCACCGCCATCCGCCACGGAAATCTCTGTCGTAAACCCTTTGATTTTGGCTTGCTCGCAGAAAAAAGAGACATTGGTAATATAATCATTAATATCAAGTATCTTGCGCCGCGGACCAAAGACAGAATAACCGCTCGTAATATTATAGGCCATATTCACAAGCTCATGCTTCTTGCGCTCCTGCGCACCTTCCAACTTCTGATGCGCCCATTCCGTAACAGACAAAAATAAACTTCTCAAAGAACGCATAGCAAAACCCCGCTAAAAATGAATTATGGAATTATACAGGATGTCTTGACAGTGAATCAAGTTCATGAGAAGTCCCAGCAGACTTTGTCCCTGAATTCAAAAGTAAAGTCGTCCCCGTCGAACGCTCATCAACAAGCATAAAGCCAAGTACGCCATGCAGATGTTCTTTCCGCCACGCAACCTTATCCTGCCCACCATAATCAAACCCATTGAGTCGTTGTGATAAAGCAGAAATTAAATCCCTATAGGCTTCTGAAATCACAGTGTCTTTGATGCGCTTATTTTTAGAGGCAATAACCCCCTCAGCCTCCATCAAGTCACAAAATTCCCGAAGCCCTAAAATGAATTGATGGGTATCCAAACTATCATCATTTAAAACACGTAAAGAAACCTCCAAAACACGCTCTAAACTACCATGATGAGAAGCACCTTCTGAGCCGCCACCAAAAATACCGCTAACCGTAAAACCCATTTTTTTGCCCTTTATAAATCAAACAAAGCCTTCTATCACATAATATAGCCACAAACAAATATTATAGAAAATTATCTATTCTGTCTCTCGCGCCAAAATGCGCTCCTTAAGCGCCAGCCCCCATCCATAATTCCCAAGACTACCATCAGCCCGAACAACACGATGGCACGGAACCAGCAAAGAAACCGGGTTTTCTCCCACCGCGCTCCCCACGGCGCGGGCGGCATGGGCACGACCAATATCGTTCGCCACATCACCATAAGACAAACGCCGCCCTCGACCGATCTTCAACAAAGCCTGCCAGACACGCTGCTGAAAATCAGTCCCCCGCAGATCAAGGGGAACAGCTTCCACAGAGCCACTTTCCCATGCCTGAACCACAGCATCCCCCATCGCCTGAACAGCCAAATCATCCCGGATAAAGGAAACATCCCTCAAATGCGCCCGCATTCTCTCAAGCCCGTCGCCCTTATACCCCTTAACCATAAAGCCAAGCCAGCATAGTCCCTTGTCACTCAGACCAAGAACCATTTCCCCCAACGGAGAATCATAAAAACCGTACGTAATTTTTTCCATGACTTGAACCTTCCTGCCTGCTATGCCTTGATCATGCCGATGACAGCCCCAAACGTCCATAAATTTTTCGAAAAACTACGGGAGGAAAACCCTCACCCCAAAAGTGACCTTGAATACACCAACACCTTCACGTTGCTTGTCGCCGTCGTTCTCTCCGCACAAGCCACTGACGCCGGCGTAAACAAGGCAACCAAAGACTTATTCAAAATCGCCGACACCCCTCAAAAAATGCAGGATCTTGGTTTAGAAAAACTCAAAACCTACATCAAAACCATCGGCCTCTATAACACCAAGGCCGAAAACGTCATCAAACTCTCAGAAAAACTAATAAACGAGCACGAAAGCCAGGTCCCGGACACGAGAGACGCCCTCACAGCGCTCCCCGGCGTAGGCCGCAAAACAGCAAATGTCGTCCTCAATGTCGCCTTCGGTCAACCGACGATGGCCGTAGACACCCACATCTTCCGAGTCGCAAACCGCACAGGCCTCGCCCCCGGCAAAACACCCGAAGCCGTCGAAAAAGCGCTCGTAAAAACAGTCCCCGAAGAATTTGCGCTTCACGCCCATCATTGGCTGATTTTACTCGGACGCTACCGCTGCAAGGCCAGAAAACCTGAGTGTTCCGGCTGCCCGGTCTATGATTTTTGTCGCTTCGATCAAAAAACTTTTTAGCCCGCCTCATCCATGAGTACCCATAAAACACAAAAAGTTTGATTTTCAATAACATTTTCGATAGTGTTTCCCGGCATAGTCAAAATCGAGGAAATTGAGCGACAAAAAGCAAGCTCGAAAGACATGCAAAGATAAAGTGTAACCTAAGAGAAAGCTAAAATCATGCCCTCTGGAAATAACTTGGCATTTTTACAACCAATACATAATCTTTTCCCGGCACTAAGCCCTTACCTGTCCCTTTTCCCGACCATCACAGGGACAAACGGCGATGACAACATCTATGGGACAAAAGGTGACGATGTCGTATCCACAAGCACCGGCGATGACATCATTACAACCGTACAAGGCGATGACGTCATTGTATCAGGTCCGGGCGACGACAACATCACACCCGGCTCCGATGATGACGTCGTATTCGCAGGTCCCGGCGATGATTACATTGCCCCTGGCCCCGGCGACGACATCCTCTTCGGCGGCAGCGGCGATGATGAAATCCGTGGTGGTTCCGGCGATGACTTCATCACAGGCGGCCAGGGCGATGACTACGTTCAGGCAGGAAACGGTGACGACATCGTTTTCGGCGGCTCAGGAAACGACAGCCTCCACAGCGGCTCAGGAAACGATATCGTCTTCGGTGGCAGCGGCGATGACAGCATCATAGCAGGACAAGGCGACGATCTGGTTGTAGCTGGTGCCGGAAACGACTTCGTGAATGGGAATAGCGAAAACGACACCATCTACGGCGGAACAGGAAACGACACCCTGTACGGAAGTGTTGGCGACGACACGATTTACGGTGGAAACGGGAACGACGATCTCCACGGCGACTACGATGTTGGAGATGGTGCAACCGGAAACGACATCCTGTACGGCGGGCAAGGAAACGATACCCTGACCGGTGGACGCGGCGATGACATTTTCGTATTCGAAAAAGCCGGCGGACACGACACCGTAACCGACTTCCTGCGCTACGGCGGCGGTGAAAAAGATGCCCTTGATATCTCGGACATCCTGAGCGGTTACAACTCTGGCACAGACGACCTGTCAGACTTCGTCAAGTTCCTCAGCGATGGCACCGACACCATCATGCAAGTGAACGCAGATGGCAAAGGGAATGACTTCCACACCATCGCAACACTGCTCGGCATCGACCTTTCAGCTGTAGCACCGGAAGACATGGTGACCAACGGAAACCTGATCATTTAATACGATCAAACAATCCGAAAAATTCAAAGATGGCGCTGTATAAGCGCCATCTTTTTTATGCCCTAAGAGACATCTGAAAATAGTCTTTCCACTTTATTTTTATATAACCCGCAAGCGACGCAGCGTATAAGGGCGCATCGGCACTGTGTAAAAATAAAATGGAAAGACGAGATAAAAAATCCCCCCTCTCAAGTCGGATAAAGAGGGAGGATAAAAAATAAAACCCGGTCTAAACCGAAAAGGGTTCCTCAAAAACAGGGAACACGGCCCGTAAAAGGCCAACGCAGCATCACCCCGTCCTCCGGAAAGACCGCAAGAAAAACACCCCGCGGCCTCACCAAAAGGTAAAATGCTTAGGCGCTTGCCCTTGAAAACAGACGATCTTCTGCGTTCGCGGGCTCCCTGTTATCCTTTTTTCCAATAATTTCCTTTGCCTTCGCCATAGCAGAAGCATCAGAACCCGCGCGGTATTTATCAGCGCTCTTCGGATCAGCCGCAGCTTTCAGAGGTGTCAAACGACCATCGAGCATAGCGCCCGCTTCAACTTCCAGCTCGCGGTAAGCGATGGAACCTGTAATCGCACCGGAAGCGCGAATCACCAGACGACCATTCACAGTAATATCACCTTCAAAACGACCGGCAATGGTCGCTTCTTCGATCTCAACCGTACCGTAGAACGTACCGCTCTCGGCAATCTCAAGAACCTTCGCGCCTTTCAAAGCCGCTTCAACAGTCCCTTCAACCAGCAAATGATCGCAGGCCTCGATTTCCCCGGACATGTTGATACCACGACCGATCGTCAACGTACGATCGCCTGCACCCTGACCAAAATCACGGGCTTGCGGAGCATAAGCACCGGGATAAGAAGGGGCCGCAGGTGCTGCCGGTGCAGGAGCTGCTGTCGAAGCACGTGGTGCAGACTGAGGTAACGAGGAGCGATACCCCGAAAAACGTGACTCATATCCAAATTTTTGTTCAGCCTCATCAGCCTGATCGATAACTTTTTCTTCCACAGAATTCTCCTCTTGTTGCGAAAGCTTTTGGGATGCACGCGAAACCGGTGCCTGGTATTCTTCTTTAGGGGGAGGCGCATAACGACCTTGCGTATCAGCCTTTCCCTCTGTTTTAGCCGCAGGCTCTACAAACCCTGCAGTCTCTTGTTTTTCAGATGAGCTCTCGCTGCGGTAAGGCGTCTCCGCCTGCTGAACGCCTTGCGCGCCATCTTGAACTTCCGACTTGACTCGATGAAACATATTGAATGCACCTTTCTTTATTGTACGAACATTAGAAAACCACCGCACGCCACACACGTACGCCTGTTTGTCTTGATTTTCAAAAGAGTGACTGAATTGAAAAAAAGCTAGCACGCTTAAGGGCGACTCGCAAGCGACGATTCGGATTTTTCTCAAGCCATCAATTCATCATTTTGATTCGAAAGAATTTTATTTTTGTATAAAACGAAAACGCAAACAGGAGGCACATACAGACAGACCTAACCATGAAAATGAGCATATATCCCTTCGGCAACCGCGCGCGATATTCCCTCGACCTGCATCAGATCCTCAACCCCTGCCCCGGCGACCGCCTTGGCCGATCCGAAATGCAGCAACAACGCCTTCTTCCGCTTGGCCCCAATCCCCGCGACATCATCCAGAGGCGAAGCACTGATCTGCTTTTTCCGGCGCGCACGATGCGTCCCGATGGCAAAACGATGAGCCTCATCCCGTAACCGCTGCAAATAATGAAGGACGGGATCATTCACCGGCAACTGGAACATCTCACGCCCCTGTATAAAAAACTTCTCCCGCCCGGCATTCCTGTCCTCGCCCTTGGCGATCCCGACCAGCATAACATCACCGTCCAGACCACACTCCTCAAGCACCTCCCGCGCCACACCAAGCTGCCCAAGCCCGCCATCAATCAACACCAGATCAGGCAAACCAGAACTCTTCCCCTCGTCCTGTTCCTTAAGCGCCCGCCTGAAACGACGCGTCAAAACTTCCCGCATCATCCCGTAATCGTCAGAAGCCCCAGCCTGCTTGATGTTAAACGTCCTGTACGCCTTTTTATTAAAACCCTCCGGCCCGGCAACAATCATAGCCCCGACCATATTCGTACCCGAAATATGACTGTTATCATAAACCTCAATCCGCTGCGGAGGCTCTTCTAGACCAAACAAATCAGCAACCCCCGCCAGCAACTTCGCCTGCCCGGCAACAATCAGGCTCTGACGCTCCAACGCATCCCGCGCATTACGCAAAGCAAAATCCAGCGCCCGCCGCCGCGCCCCGCGCTTCGGACAAACAAGCTGTACCTTATGCCCGGCATGCTGAACCAGAGCTTCCTCAAGCAATGCCCCCTCATCCATGTCATGACTAACAATCACAACGCCCGGAACCGGCTTATTCTGATAAAACTGCCCGATAAACGCGTGCAGAATATCCCCTTCCGCGTCCGTACCATCATGCCGCGGGAAATAAGCCCGATTCCCCAAATTCTGCCCAGCCCGAAAGAAAAAGACCTGGACGCAAGCCACGCCCTTCTCACAATAAAGCGCCAGAACATCAGCATCCCCAACCCCGTCCAGATTAACATCCTGCCGTGTCAGCACAGAAGCCAGAGCCCGAAGCCGATCACGCATCCCCGCCGCTTCTTCATAATCCATACGCGCGCTTGCCGCCTGCATCGCCTCCGTCATTCGCGCCTGCACCGCCCGGCTCTTGCCACTCAAAAAATCGCGCGCGCCCTTGACCTGCGCCCCATAGGTCTTCTCATCCACCATCCCGACACAAGGCGCCGTACATCGCTTGATATGATATTGAAGACAAGGCCGCTCCCGATGAGAAAAAACGGAATCAGTACAGTTCCTGAGCAAAAACGCCCGCTGTAAAACCGCAATGCTGCGGTTCACATCCCCCGCCCCGGCAAAAGGCCCGAAATACGTCCCTTGAATGCTCTTCGCCCCGCGATGCTTCAGCACCTGCGGAAAAGCATGATCTTCCCGGATCAAAATATAAGGAAAAGACTTATCATCCCGCAGCAGAATATTAAAACGCGGCCCCAGCTTCTTAATCAGATTAGCCTCAAGCAATAAAGCCTCAGCCTCCGTCTGTGTCCCGATAAACTCCATCCGCCGCGTCAAAGCAACCATGCGCTGCAAACGTACAGGCAGGCGATCAACAGCCACATAAGACGAAACGCGCTTCTTAAGCTCCCGCGCCTTACCGACGTAAAGAACCTCCCCATCCTCAGCAATCATGCGATAAACACCCGGCGTCAAAGGCAGGCGCGAACAAGCGTCCCGTATCGTCTCAGCCCCGATCTGCAAGGAGGTTTTTGAGTGTGTTTCCGTCATATACAAAAGAATAGTCACGGCTCAATATTTTTGCAACACCGCGGTTTATTCGCAAGAAAGACAACTATTCTTTAGTATAGAGAAAATAAAAAATGAATATTACGGCATATATTACGCATACATACATATGTACACACAAATTATCGTGAAAATAATAAGAAATAAAAAAATATTATTGAAATACAATAACTTCGACAATTTCAAATAAAAGATAAGATAAGCTCCCCAAAACACAACCCATAATTTTATTTGACATAGCGCATTAACATAACAAATATACTGCCATCTTTTAACACGTGGGGGAACACATGGAAAACTTTAGACTTATAAGACATACAGACCAAGAACTCATATTCGAAGGCCAATTTGCGTCTCTGACAAATTGCCTTGAACAAGCCATCAGAGAAAACACAGATCTCAGTCACATTGATCTAAAAAACAAAAACCTGTCAGGAGGCAATTTTGACGGCGCCTACATGCCCGGAGCCCTACTCTCCGGCACAAACCTGACAGGAGCAAACATCTCCGAATGTTGTTTGCGCGGCGGAGTATTTCACCACGCCTCTCTCTACAACACCTGCCTGTGCGAAACGGATCTTCGCGCCTGCGACTTCCGCGACAGCAACTTCGGGGCAACCGACATCACAGGCGCAGACATAAGCTTTTCACGCTTTTCGACATTATCCTGCTTCGACCTCGCTTTCGAAACAACCCAGAACATGCTGGGCTGCACATTCGAAAGCCCCGACGGACACAAATGCAAAATGTCGGAAAGCCCTCTGATCCTGAGAGGCATTATGAGCTCGCCCATCATCGTGATGGATCAAACCGTACGCATCGGCGGAGACATCTGGTGCCGCAAAACGGCCCGCCCCTTACAGGCAGAAAACGCGCAGAAAGACAGAATTGCGTCCTGACAAGAAACGAAACAAGGCTTTGAAGGATTCAAAGCCCATCGTAATAGCCTTCGCCATTTCCTTTTGAAAAACCCACAGCCCAAAAGCAAATTGCAAAGACTATAGAATTGCATCCAATCCTCGAATATGTTTATCTGCCATGGCAAAAGCGCCCGTGGCGGAATGGTAGACGCTGCGGACTTAAAATCCGTTGACCTTAGGTCGTGGGGGTTCAAGTCCCCCCGGGCGCACCACTGATTGGTAAATAAAGAAAATTCTATTTGCCTCTAAGGATAGAAATACCCCACCCTAAACCCAGCATAACAATATCAATCAACCTTGGATTTTTGAGGTTTAAAAATTGCGGTATCTAAAAAAATTTCTGTCCCTTTTCTTTGTAGCTGTAATTCTTACAATCCCTGCCGCATATTTTATAATTGATTGGAAACCAAAGCCCGCACCTGTTTTAAAACCTAAAAAACCAGCAAACGACAAGGTGTCTTCAAGCGCACTTATTCTCGCCATAGACAGAAATGAGATAGAACTTACACCTGTGAACAAAAAAGGATCTGTTTACTGGGATACCGATCAAGATGAGTTTCGTGAATCCTCAGCATGGATTGGTAAAAACAATGGTTTTTTGGCAATTGACCGAAACAATGATGGCATCATTAACCATCACGGCGAGTTATTGAGCCAAGGCTTTGCCGAACTATCAGAGTACGATGAAAATTCCGATAAAAAACTAAATGACCAAGACCCACCTTTCTCCAAACTACTTGTTTGGATAGATAAAAATTCAAATGGTGTATCAGAAAAAGAAGAGATTTTTTCTCTAAACGACCTAGGTATCACAAACATAAACCTGAGCTTCAATGACAAAGACTATGAAATAGAAGGAAACAGGGTAACACAGGAAAGCACGTTTACATTAAAAGGCCAAACCCACGTAATCGTAAACGCGTCCCTTACATATGACAATATGAATACAATTTATAGCGGCCAATATAAATTAAACCCAAGTGTGCTGATGCTCCCAACATTACGAGGCTATGGAGAAGTTCCTGAGCTATTTATAGCAATGAGCAAAGATGAAAAATTATTGGAGATGATAAAAGAAATCGACAAAGCGGACTTAAAGACTTTGATAGATCCTGACTTTGACTTGGAAAACAGAATAGAAAAAATGACGTATCGCTGGGCCCTAGTTGAGAATATTGAACCATCTAGCCGAGGGGAAAATATCGATGCACGAAAGCTGGCTTTTCTTGAAAAATATACAGGACACAAATTCCTTCAGAGAAATAAATGGCCGAACCCAACACCATATGCAGCAAATCTACTAAAAAAAACATACAGAAAGACAACAATGTATTTTCTAAATCTGTTATTCTTTCAGAGTGCAGGAAAAGTATTTTATGAACACGGCGCTAAGTACAACCTCTACATAGGAGAGATTTTCGGAAACAATATTGATTATGTCCAACTTTTAACATCGAAAAAACAAGATGTAATAAGCTCAGAAAAAGGAGACGCATATCTCTTTTCACCGACAAGCCCAAACATAACAATCAGTGAAAAAGGCGGAAAAGATGCCATTTGGCTATACGGATTCGGGGAAGAAGACGTTCGGTATGAAAAAGAAAAATATAACCTTTTGATACATTTAGGAGAAAAAACAATAACCGTTACAAAGCAACTATCGCCTCCTAATGATAAAAATGAAAATCCGTACAAAATCGAAACTTTGGTATTTGATAGCGGCAAAAGAATTAGCCTAGATGAAAGCTTGTTTTCAAAACAATAGCTGAACAAGACAAATATTTAATCGTAAGACTGATCAGGCTGAGAAGCAGCGGCGGCGGCTTGCGCGAGCCTTTTTCGCTCCCTGCGATCAAGGACGGAGTGTGTAAGGTCACTAATAACCCTGTTGAAGGCGACACGGTTCATCTGACGCCCAAGCCAGCCGATCGGTGTTCCCCTTGTTTTGCGAGCGATATTACTCATCGCATTCATAATCGCTTCATTACCGCCAGCACGAATAAGGTCGCGGTTCTTCTGCCGCGCGCTCTCCGGATCAAAATCTTTACCCTTCGCAATATTCTCGCTCATCTCATGCATATGCATATTCATCGCCGTCGTCCAGTTAAACGAATGCGTAGACAACAAAGAAGCCGCCGCCTGAAGTGCATCCGCAGGACCGGCAACACCCTGCACAAGCTTCGTCCCGTTCGCGACCAGAACCCCGCCGGTATCAACGAGTTGAGCCGTCCCCTGATTGGCAAAAGCCATACTCGACGTCGCCCTGTTACTGAGCGCACGTACAGCCGTCACAGGAATAGCGATCAAAGTATCACCAAACTGAACCAGAAAATTTGGCCCCGACTTTTGGGGCTCCTTTATCAGGGCCTTGCGAGCATAATCAAAATCCTCATAAGCCCGTTTAGACGGCTTATGCCGAGCCCCCTTAACGATATAAAGCCCGCCTTTAGGTCCCTTTTCGAAATGTGGTAAATTCGTAAAAATCCGCCGCAAAATATTGTTACAGGAAAGCTGCCTTTGCCGCTCCGCCAAAGACGCAGCGCACGCTGAAAACCCGGCCAGCGCAAGGTTCAAACCATAAACAGCGCTCGTCGTCATATGCATATCCGTAAAGGGAATACCAAAGGTAGAACCAACCCCGGACCCCGCAAACATAAGCCCCAAAGTGCCAATCATACCAAAACGCAGCTCTGAATAATGCTTCCCGGCAGTATGAAAAAACATATCCGTTGCAATACGATCATTCGCCGCGCGCAACTTTTCAAGCCTTTCCCCCAAAACCAGTTTCTGCGCCGGGTTTGTCTCCTGCGCCAACCGTCCGGCCAGTTTGCCAACCTCGGAAATAATAATCTCATGAAGAACATACCGCTCAGCCCGCTCATATTCGGCATGAATGGGAGGTCCATCCTCCCGCCCCTTATACCGAGCCGAATAATACCGGTACATATCCTCAGACATAATCCCGGAAAGCTTCATATCCGTTGGCCTCTTATGATAGGGCCCCTTCTTCAGATACTCCCGCTTGCGCAGCAAAGGCATCACATCTTCAATGCCGTATTTCTTGGCAATCTGATGAGAGTACAAATTCAAAACATGCCCGTAGCATTTCTCCACCGCCTCAGCCTGCCGCTGCGGACTTGCCAGAAGCATCGTCAAAACCGGATTAGCAAGCGCAAAGACCTTATCATCCAAGCCTTCAACGCCACTCTGGGCAGCCCCCTGAGCTGCAATCCCAAGGTCCCCACCCAACTCATTCGCCGCCGTCACTTCATAAAGCCTGCGAATGTCTTTATCTGAAATATTTTCATTCGCGACCAAAAGCATCAACTGCGCCGGGGTACGCACCAAATCCATAAAGGGCTTCAAAAACCCGTTATGCGCAGCCTTAAAAACAAGCCCGATATTTTCAGTCGCCGCTTGCAAAGGCTCAAAATGCTGCTCCGGCTTTTCAGGATCGCCAAGCAATGTATCCGTCGTGTTAAAACTCCCCCAACGATACCGCTGCATCCCCAGAATTTCATCTGGCACTTCCAGATGTTCTAAGCCTATCTTATACCCGACCTCCGCAAGCCCGCGCTTTGCCAAATCCGCCTGCGCCATTGTAACCCCTTGCCCGATGGACTTACGCACGGCCTTATCGACTTTGGAGGGATCAAGACCACAAACGCGCGCATGACGCTTCGTATAATGGTTCATCTCATAACATTGTGCATACAGGAGAGCCTCATCATGCATCTGACGCGCCCGCGCAACCTCTAGCGGCAATGTCTTGTAATTTTTCAGGGTCTGATCGACAAATTTCTTAAACAGAGAGTTCTCATAGTCAATATCCCGCTCATCCATATAAACATCAAGCGGCAAAGACGTATGATCAAGATCCTTAAGCCGGGTCACATCCGGGTTATGCGGCAGGGCTACACCGGTATCTTGCGCAACCCTATTCGCCCTCAGAAAATCATCCTTCTCCCGCTTCTGCCAATATAGAGCATCATGAAATTGAGCAATTTCAAGCGGATCCGTTGTTTTGAACTTATGCCCGGTAATTTTGGAATAAATATACTGCATCGTAAAACGGACATCATCGAGCGCAAGCGTCGGCGAAGACTCATAATACCCCTCCTGATTAATCCGTCCGACCTCATTATTATCAACGATCTCTTTATTCGTCTGCTGACGTTCCGTAGCCTTAAAACAGGTCGAGTAAAATGAAGTATTAAAATCAAAACCACCGGGCCGATGTAACGTCGCATCAAGATATCCGTTAACATCCATCTTAAGCCAGCGCCCTTTTAAAGGACCTGTCTTCAACTGCTTGCTAACCTCCCGCATCACCACGACATCAGCAACATGATCTTCAACCGGATTACGAAGCGTACGGTAGATATCTTCCTCCCGGTCAAGCTTGCCCTTCATATTGTTCCCAAGCAATTCCCCTAGGAACTCTCCGACATCGTGGAGACAGGCAACTTTCGACATATAGGTTGCGGTTTCATAAGCAAACTTGATCTGCGTCTCAAGCTGCTCATCACTCAGAACACCGTCTTGATGCAAACGTCTAAACCGCCCAATACTGGCATCACGCAAGCCAGCAACCGTAATACACACCCGCAGCGAATGGTCAGCCGTATTGTGCAAATACTGTTTGACCCGATCATCAATTTTATCGATGCCGTAACCCCGCATCACCGAGGACACCATCCCGGTCATTGTCCCGAAAAGATCAATGTCATGCGTATTCAGCCCCAACTCATGCTTGGTATTCAAATGAGAAAGCTTATAGGCATAACTCAAAGTCAGAAAATCAGGATCAATACAATGATGGATAAGGTCAATCTGCTCACGCTGCTTTTCCTGCGAAGGCATCTTATGTGCCAACCCCTCAATCAACGCCTCAAAAGGAGCATACATCCCATCAGTACTGCCGCGGTGCGCCGTCGCCCCGCGGTGTGTTGGAATATCGTACATCAAATCGACAAAATTAAGATCTTCGCGCTCATTGAAAGATTTCATAAAATGCAGAACTCGGCGCATACTTTCAATATACTCTTTCCCAAGAGCTGACCTCGGACGCTTGATCTCACGCCCCATCGCTAAAGAAGAATTCAATATACCGGCAGTATGATGAAGAGACTCCTGCGCAAAATCAGGAAAATTTCGTTCAATATAGTCTGCCCCAAGATTTTTCTCATCCTCCGGGTCCCAGTCCCAATATTTAGTTCCTTGTGCAAGCGTCTCCGCCAAATCACGCGCTTCTTTTTCTCCGCGCCGATTGGTATCCATCATGCGCCCCATCGCCTCGCGCAAAGCGTCAGGTGCAGTCTCCTTATCCTCAAATTGCTCCAGATACGACAAGAGCGCATCATAGCGCTCTTTTAAATCCTGCCCGGCATCGGTTTCGGAATACGGTGTCTCTAGAAATTTAGCGGCATCCGTAAAAACAAAATATTGCTTAGACACCATACGTTGAAGACGCTCAAAGCGCCCGCGATCATAATCCCGACCTTCATCCCGCTCCGATTTCAGAAAGAGATATTCGTGAATCTTTTCAATTTTCTTCTGCTCGCCAAGCGTCGCTAAATGAGCCAGCAAAATGGCCCACTCAGACTCCTTGGGAACCTCAAAAGTCTGGAAACTTTTTTGTTCCATTACCCCAGTTCCGTTTACGCGTTCTCCGTTTAGGACGCCATCAGACAAGAGGCATAAAACCCCGATCCACCGACATCACAAAAGACTTTATAAAGGAAAAAATTATGGCAATGCAACAAAAATATAAATAAATATTACCTTGCAAAAACAGGTAGATAGCTATAAAATCGTAGGTTGTTCACCCTTTGAAACCATCATGATCTCCACTTCACGCGAAGCCAATTCCAGAGCCTCAGCATCTTCCGTACGAAGAACAATACTAACCCCGAAATCCTTGCGGCTAAAACTGGGGTAGCTTCCAATTTCAATCTGCGGCCAGCGCTTTTGAATTTCTGTAAGCTCTTCCGCCAGCACACTCTCCGCCAGATGGCACGTCAAGGTGCGCGACAACACCACCGCCCCGCCCTTCAGGGTCATCAAAACATGATCCAGCATCGCCTGCATAATCTGCGGCACACCGGCCATCACAAAAATATGATCAATCACAAACCCCGGCGCAGAAGAAACCGGATTGGGAATCAGCTCCGCCCCGACCGGAATCATAGCCATCTTCAAACGCGCCGTTGTCAAATGCTCCGGCCCATAGTGGTTTTCTAAAATAGCATAGGCATCCTCATTCTGCTCAATCGCAACCCCACATGCCTCAGCAATACTTTCCGACGTAATATCATCATGCGTCGGCCCGATCCCGCCCGTCGTAAAGATATAATCCACCTGACCTTGAAGCTCATGAATCGTAGAAATAATACGTTCCTTGATATCCGGGATCACCCGAACTTCATCAAGCTTCACCCCGTGAGAAGACAGTTTCGTCGCGATCCAGTTGATATTTTTATCAGCCGTACGTCCCGATAAAATCTCGTTCCCGATCACAACCAAAGCAGCCTTGTAGCGCTTCCCTTCAATCTCCGTCATATCTTTCCCGTCCCTTAGCTCTTTACAGTGCCCGTGCAAGCCTATATTTACCATGAGAAGGAAAAAGAAAAAACTCAAAAGACGGCCAGATGACAACGTATCCAAACCCTCTCAAAAAACCGAAACTAACCCACGAAGGAATTGAGCTGCACGGCCCCGAAGACTTCGAAGGCATGCGTAAAGCCGGCAAGCTCGCCGCCGAAATTCTGGACATGATCACAGATCACGTCGTCCCCGGCGTCACCACAGATGAACTCAACCAACTGTGCCACAACCACACGCTCAAGGCCGGGGCCATCCCCGCCCCCCTGAACTATCAAGGCGGCGGCCCGACCCCGTTCCCCAAATCAATCTGTACGTCTATTAACCACGTTGTATGTCACGGCATCCCCAACGAAAAAAGCCTGAGAGAAGGCGACATCATCAACATCGACGTCACAGTCATCTTAGACGGCTGGCATGGTGATACATCCCGCATGTACCTCGTCGGTGATGATATCCCGGTCAAAGCGCGCCGGCTGGTCGACGTCACATACGATTCAATGATGGCAGGCATCGAAGCCGTCCGCCCCGGTGCAACCCTCGGCGATATCGGGCACGCCATCCAGAAAGTCGCCGAAGGCGCAAGATTTTCAGTCGTCCGCGACTTCTGCGGCCATGGCCTGGGAAGGACATTCCACGCCCCGCCCTCCGTCATGCATTTCGGCCTGCCCGGAGACGGCACAGTCCTCGAACCCGGCATGTTCTTTACCATCGAGCCAATGATAAACGCCGGCCACTACGCAACAAAAATCCTGAAAACGGACGGCTGGACCGCCGTCACCAGAGACCGCTCCCTAAGCGCTCAATTCGAGCACTCCTTAGCGGTAACAGAAAACGGCTTCGAGATATTCACCCTATCACCCAAGGGTTTCACGAAGCCGCCTTATAAATAAAAACGTAAATTAAGGACGAGGTGCGTGTAGGTCGTTCACAGCAGCAGCCTTACGCAAATTTTCAAGATTACGCGCACTTTCTGCTGACATAAACGCATTAATTCTAACTTGGGCAGCAGCATCCCAGACTTGCCCAACACCATTTCGAGTAAAATCAGACATAAAAAACTCCCTCTATAAACAAAGATCCTGTCCTTATAGAATACGTCGAAAACCCTAAAAAATCGTTACGTTGCACTGCACCACAAATACATTTTCTACCTTTGCGACAAACGGAGTTTATGCTTAAAATATCAACCATGACTGCCACAGAAAAAATCGACATCCTCCCTTCTGAACAAGCCGCCCACCACTACCACGGCCACCGCGATCGCCTGCGCAAGCGGCTTGTTCAGAACGGCCCTGATTCCCTTGCTGATTATGAACTTCTTGAAATTATTCTCTTCTCGGCGATCCCCCGCAGGGACGTCAAACCACTAGCCAAATCACTCCTCTTAAAATTCGGCTCCCTCCCCGCTCTGGTTAGCGCAACCCTGCCCGAACTGCAAAGCATCGAAGGCATCAGCGAAAACACCGCGATCCTGATAAAAACAACGACAGCTCTGGCCCTGCGCACCGTAAAACAGGATCTCATGAAAAAGCCCATCCTGAATTCATGGGCACGCCTCATGGATTACTGCCACGCCAGCATGGCCCATGAAAAAAAAGAACATTTCCGCATACTCTTCCTCAACAAGAAAAACGAACTCATCGCCGATGAAATTCAAGGCAGCGGCACCGTAGACCACACCCCGGCCTACCCGCGCGAAATCATCAAACGCGCGCTCGAACACGGCGCCACCGCCATCATCCTGATGCACAATCACCCAAGCGGCGATTCAAAACCCTCCAAAGCAGACATCGACATGACACAAGCCATCATCCGCGCTGCCCAACCTCTCAACATCACCATCCACGACCACATCGTCATCGCCAAAGGCGGCTACACCAGCTTCCGCTCGGAAGGTCTCATATGAAAGCATCGAAATTTATTGCCCGAAGTGTATGCCTTCTGGCGCTAACAATCCTGCCCTCCTGCAGCTATTTTAATGAAAAAGAACGCAGCTTCACCCCGCTCGAGCACGCACACTTCACCACAAAGCCCGCCCTCGAACAAAAACTGGCAGAAAAAGGTTTAAATCTAGGCGACCCCGTCCTCATCCGCGCCTTCAAATCAGAAATGCAGATGGAACTCTGGGTTCGCAATGAAACAACCGGAACCTACGACCTCTTCCAAACCTACCCGATCTGCCGCGCCTCCGGCACGCTCGGACCCAAAATAAAAGAAGGAGACCGTCAGGCCCCCGAAGGCTTCTACACCGTCGCCGCAAACCAGCTAAACCCGAATAGCAAGTACCACCTCGCCCTCAACATCGGCTACCCCAACGCCTACGACCGCGCGCACAAACGAACCGGAAGTGCGTTAATGATCCATGGTGACTGCGTCTCAGCCGGATGCCTGGCCGTCACAGACAACAACATCAGCGAGATTTATCTGATGGCTGAAGAATCCCTCACCAAGAACCCGGAACTGCCGATCCCGGTCCACATCTTCCCATTCCGCATGACAGAAGAAAAAATGAGCTTACGCCGTTACTCCGAATGGTACCCCTTCTGGAAAAACCTGAAGCAAGGATATGATTTCTTCAAAACCTACCACATCCCGCCGCAAGTCACGCAGGAAAAGAAGCGTTATGTCTTTAACACAAACGGCAAATATTACTAACGCTTGAAACCGCCGGGAACCAAAATCTGTTTACCATCATTCTGTAATCCATCACAAGCCGGCTCAGGAATAACCTCGTGCGTCGAAAGATAAGCCCGAACAGCATGCCTCATGTTAAGACGGGTAAATTTTTCCATGGTAAGAAGACTTTCAACAAGATCATCGTCTTGAATATCAATATCCAGCGCCTCCAAATAGCGCGCGCGAAGATCGCTTGCTTCATCATCCGTAGCAGGCTTAAAAAGTCTCGCATCACGCAACTGCTTCCCCCACCCGGCATTCAACAGAACCAGGTCCTGACGACTGATAACCCCGTCCTCAAACAACTCCAGATCAGATTTCAATCCCTGCCGCTCCAACTTACGAAGATAATCGTAATACCCTTCGCTCATAGGCATACCTTCGTCGGGGACCAAAGAAATCTTATCGAGAATAAAGAACGAATGATTGATTGTACCCGGATATGAAACCTCCTTACGCGCAGTATAAGCCACATCCGATTCAAAAATCCTCTGAGGACCAATAGCCTCCAAACAAACAACATGACGCCCTTCATCCGCTTGAGCATCTTTAAGCCCCATCATTTGAAGCAAAGCTTCCTCAGCGCCCAAAAACTCCTCTTCAACATCACCGGGAGAAAAATTATCATTATGCCCAACGGCAAAATTGAATGATCTCTTATGAAACATAAAAACACCCCTGTTTTTAGAATTATGCCGGGAACATAGCAGGGTTATGAAAAAAACACAAAGTATATTTCCCCTAATCCCGAAAGGTTTAACCCTCGCCCATCTTGATCTCCCCACCAAAATCCAATAGTTTCCTGTTGCCGTTTTTAAATATTCAAAGCGTAACCTTAGGAAAGACGATCATGATCCCCCGCTATTCCCGCGCCGAAATGGCCAATATTTTCGAAGCTGAAAACAAATTCCGCATATGGTTGGAAGTCGAAACCCTCGCCCTCGAAAAAATGGCTGAAATGGGAGTCGTCCCGGAAAGTGCGGCAAAAGCCCTGCGCGAAAAGGGAAATTTTGACGTCGAACGGATCAACGAAATCGAAGCAGAAGTCAAACATGATGTCATCGCCTTCCTCACCTCCGTCGCAGAATTCGTCGGTGAAGACTCCCGCTACGTCCATCAGGGCATGACCTCCTCCGACGTCATCGACACCTCCTTCGCCGTAATGCTCACGCAGGCCGCCGACCTCATCATCGCAGACCTCGACAAGGTTCTGGCCGCCCTCAAAAAACGCATCCTTGAACACAAAGACACACTCTGCATTGGTCGCTCCCACGGCATCCACGGCGAACCAACAACCTTTGGCCTGAAACTCTCCGGCCACTACGCCGCCTTCGCCCGCGCCAAAAAACGCATGATTGCCGCCAAAGACGAAGTCTCAACCATCACCATCTCCGGCGCCGTCGGCACGTACGCCACAGCCTCACCAGATATCGAGGCACATGTCGCCGATAAACTTGGCCTCAAACCCGAAACAGTCGCAACGCAGGTCATTCCGCGCGACCGCCACGCCATGTACTTTGCAACACTCGGCGTCATTGCATCGTCTATCGAGAACATCGCCGTCGAAATCCGTCACCTCCAGCGCACCGAAGTCCGCGAGGCCGAAGAATATTTCGACCCCCTGCAGAAGGGCTCCTCCGCGATGCCGCACAAACGCAACCCCATCGCCAGTGAGAACCTGACAGGTCAGGCCCGCATCATCCGCGCCGCCGTCATCCCGGCCCTCGAAAACGTCGCCCTCTGGCACGAGCGTGACATCTCGCATTCCGCCGTCGAACGCACCATCCTGCCTGACGCATTAATTTCCGCCGACTACGCACTAAACCGCCTCGCCGGCCTGATCGACAAACTGCTGGTTTACCCGGAAACCATGATGGAAAACCTCGAAAAAATGGGTGGCCTGGTCTTCTCGCAAAGAACGCTCCTTGCCCTCACCCAAGCCGGAATTTCCCGCGAAGACGCCTACCGCATCGTCCAGTCCTCAGCCATGAAAGTCTGGGAAAGCAAAGGCAAGAAAACTTTACGCGAATTTCTGGAAGAAGACTCGCGGGTCACCGAAAAACTTGATAAAGTGGCCCTCGACAAAATTTTCAATTACGATGCCTACACAAAACACGTTAGCACCATTATAGACCGTGCCTTAAACGCAGACATCTAAGTCCACACCGAAAAGGAGAAATGCTATGAAAGGCGACAAAAAAGTTATCGAACACCTGAACAAAGCCCTCAAAATGGAGCTCACAGCGATCAACCAGTACTTCCTGCACTCGCGCATGCTTGAAGACTGGGGCATCACAAAACTCGCAAAACACGAATACGAGGAATCGATTGACGAAATGCGCCACGCCGATGAGTTCATCCAGCGCATCCTCCTGCTCGAAGGTCTGCCCAACATGCAAACCTTGGAAAAACTCCACATCGGACAAAACGTCAAAGAAGTGCTGGAAGGTGACCTGAAACTCGAAATCGACGGAGCAGCCTTCTACCGTGAAGCCGCCGCATACTGCGCCTCTGTAAACGATTTCGTCTCCCGCGACCTTTTCGTCAAGATTCTGACCGACGAAGAAGGTCACATCGACTATCTCGAAACGCAGCTAGGCCTGATCGAAAAAATGGGTGTCCAGAACTACATCCAGCTCAACACCGGCGACGCGGAATAAAAGCATGAAATCCCCTCTTGCGCCCTAAACGGCGCAAGAGCCTCACTGCAACAAGTACGTCGCAATATAATCAACACCGTAAGTCCCTTGATCAACAATCTGGTTATTCTCATCGACCAGGTAATAAGTTGGCACACCACTCCAGGCCCGCCCGCCAAACGACGTCAAAACCGCAGCCAACTCTGTTTTCGGACTGCCGTTAATGATGATCTTGAAAGGAACATCCTTAAAACGCTCGATATACCGCGCAAAACCGGCATGATCTTCATCCACCGAAATAGCAATCACTGACCCCGGCTTCGCACGCTCGATATCCATGATATCCGGCATCGCCTCTACACAATGCGGACACCATGACGCATAAATCATAACAACACGCTTTTGCCCCTTAGTACTGGCAATATATTTACCGACAATGCTGGAAGGCAAAGGATAAACCTTGTGCGTATAACCATGAGCCACACCTGCCCCAACAAAAACAAAGGCCAGCAAGACCAGAAAACCAAGACGAAAATAATCCCTGAAAATCATTTTTATACCCCAAAACCATCCCAAAAACATCAGCAACTGATAATGACTTGCAATTAGAGCAGCCGCATGATAATCATTCTTAATATACTATTTTAAATGATCATTTAAAAACGAAACTTCTACCTTATGTATATCTGCCTTTGCAATCCTTTTTCAGATACAGATGTGCACGAGCACCTGCAAACGCTCGAGGGTCCTGCCCGCGTGCAGGACGTCTACCGCACATGCTCTGGCGGAGAAGACTTTAACTGCGGCACCTGCGCCTGCATCTTAAAAAAGATGGTAGACACCCATAACAACACCCGCACCATCACTAGACTTACACAAAACATGACCCGCGGCCTCGATGCCTGCGAAACCGCTGACACGGAAAACTTGTAGGAACACCCCAGACAGGCTTGCAAAAGCCCCCCCGGTGTGGCACGAAAGAACATCACCAATCTTTATGAGGTTTAAAGATGTTCAAAAAATTTATCCTGACTTTAGGGGGCCTATTCATCATGACCGCAGCAACACACGGCGAAGCAATTGCAGCAGACACGGATCCATCAAACACAGTACAAATGGAAGTATCGTCTGGCGGAACAGTTGTCATCCAGTTGCTCCCGGAAATCGCTCCCAAACACGTAGAACGCATTAAAACGCTTGCAGGCGAAGGCTTCTACGATGGCATCATTTTCCACCGCGTAATCTCCGGCTTCATGGCCCAGACAGGCGATCCAACGGGAACAGGCATGGGCGGCTCAAAATACGAAGACCTGCCAGCAGAATTCAGCGACTACAAATACAAGCGCGGAACAGTCGGCATGGCGCGTGGTAATGATTTCAACAGCGCCAACTCACAGTTCTTCATCTGTTTCACAGACACAGGCTGCTCGTTCCTGACCGGTAAATACACTGTCCTAGGACAAGTGACCTCCGGCATGGAATACATCGACCACGTCGCTGTCGGTGAACCACCGGCCTCTCCTGACAAAATCGTAAAGATGACCGTTGGGACAGCCGAAGCCGCACCAGCTGCGACAGAAGAACCAGCAGCCGAAGCACCGGCAGAAGAAGCACCTGTAGAAGAAAAAGCTGCAGAATAAACGCTTCCCAAAAAACAACCAAACGGCGGCTTCCATGCCGCCGTTTTTTTATAAAAAAATATATGTTCGGCAAACAGAGTGATAAACTAAACCAAGAGCAAACTGAACGCTAGGGTCCAAACTCACCCCTTAACCGATTACAGCCAAATCATGAGCCTGACAAAAATAAACCGTCAAGAAAACGAAGAATGGTGGCGCGGCGCAGTCATTTACCAGATCTACCCACGCTCTTTCCTCGACACAAACGGCGACGGCATCGGAGACCTTCCCGGAATAATAGAGAAACTGGACTATATTGCAGACCTGGACGTCGACGCCATCTGGATTAGCCCCTTCTTCCCGTCCCCAATGAAAGATTTTGGCTACGACGTCTCTAATTATCGCAGCGTCGATCCGCTTTTCGGCACTCTCGAAGATTTTGATACCCTGCTCGAAAAAGCCCACAAACGAGGCTTAAAGATTATCATAGACCTCGTCCTCTCACATACCTCCGACCAACACCCATGGTTCATACAAAGCCGAAGAAACAAAAAAAACGATAAAAGCGACTGGTACGTCTGGGCAGATCCAAACATCAACGATCAAGGCAATCCGGCACCGCCAAACAACTGGGCCTCGGTTTTCGGTGGCTCGGCATGGACCTACGACAAGCAACGAAAACAATATTTCCTCCATAACTTTCTGAAAGAACAACCGGATCTAAACTTCCATAATCCGTACGTTCAGGAAGAAATACTAGACATCTGCCGCTTCTGGCTTGATCGTGGCGTAGATGGATTCAGGTTAGACGTCGTCAATTTCTACTTCCACGACCCACTCCTGCGTAACAATCCGACACAAACCCCAAATGCAGACTTCGCAACTCAATTCGAAGCCGAAACCCCCTACTCACGTCAAAAGCACATCTACGACAAATCAAGACCGGAAAACCTCGATTTCATCCGCAAGCTCAGAGAAGTAATGGACACGTACACCAACCGCTTCACCGTAGGCGAAATCGGAGACGATCACCCCTACGACCGCGCCGCCGAATACACACAAGGCCAATCACGCCTGAACACCTGCTACAACACGCACCTCATGAGCGGTACACATAAAAAACTAACCGCAGATCTTATTCGATTGCCGGTAGAAACCTTTACAAAAACAAAGTCGGAAAGCTGGCCGTCATGGGCCTTCTCCAACCACGACGTCGTCCGCGCCGCCAGCCGTTGGCACGAAGAAGGCAACGGCTTCACACAAAACCCAGCCCTCTCGAAACTTCTAATCGCCTTGCTGGGATGCCTGCCCGGCACCATTTTTATGTACCAAGGCGAAGAACTGGGACTCCCCGAAGCACAAATTCCCTTCGAAGACCTGCAAGACCCATGGGCAAAAGAAACATGGCCCATCTGGCAAGGACGAGACGGATGCCGAACACCGCTTCCATGGAATAAAGAAAATCACGCCGGGTTTTCAAGTGTACGCCCCTGGCTCCCGATCCCGAAAACCCATTTTCCACTAAATATCGCAGCACAAAAACAAGATAAAAACTCAACACTGAATTTCTCACGCCGCTTCCTGAAATGGCGAAGAAATCACCAGGAAATTATTAAAGGAAAAATTGAATTTATTGATACAACAAATGAAAATATAATAATATTTCGCCGTTACGACTTAAAAAACGAAACAAATTGTATTTTTAACCTAAAAAACACAAATACAGAAACAAAAGACCTTAAACTCGGTCCATATGATTTCAAAATTGATGGGTTTAACGAGGAATAAGGCGAAACAGAATTACTCGTCTTCAAGTTCAAGCCCAAGCCCTTGCTCAAGGACTTTATCGTCAATATCAAGAACCTTAGGAGCGCCATCCTCAAGCTGAGTCCGCGCGCGCAGTAACGTTTTATCCTCGCCCTTTTTAAGCTCAAGAATATGCGCAACATCTATCATCTGACGAACCAACGCATCAAGCTTCTTCGGGTCCTCCAGAGGGTCCGGCGTATCAATACGAAGCAACCCCTCCTCCATGGCATAGATCAAAATGATCCAGGCATTTTTAATCTTCATCAGATCAACAATCCCGGCCAGACGCTCCGGCGTAAGAAAAGCCTCAACCACCCCATTATCACGAGAACGTACAATATAGGAATCGTCCCAGCCCGTCACTTGCGGCCGAAATTCCTTCGTTAATTGAGTCAACTCATCGACAAGAGAAACCATCCCGCCACTGGCCACCGCTGCGCCCAACGGCAAATAAGTCAACAAAGAAACCTCAATCGTCGTGAGCTTACGTACACCGCGCGCATCTCTCGCCGCATGTTCACTCGTAAAAATTTTCACCTTATAGGAATCAATCGAGCCACTAATTTCAGGAGAGTCATATAATTTATTACCCTGATAGCGCAGCTTACGTTTCAAAGCATACGCCCGCCAAGCCTTCTTTTGCTGAAACAAAATCCAAGACGTCCAAGCCAAAAACCCGAAAAGAAAAGTCGAAATGACAATCCACAAAAGAACAGGAATAGAAAAAATCAAATCGAAACTCCAAAATCAATTCCAACGCACATTATTCTACAGTGAATAGAAGAACTTGACCACACAAAACAAAAAAGAGGCGGGAAAGCTAACCTTCCCGCCCCAGTTCTTTAAGAGCTTCTTTTTAGGTTATTCTGTGCATATTAATGATAGCGCATCTCGCTACCCCCAGACATATTCTGCGGGATTGACAGATGCATGTCCGAGGAAACCACTGGTGTCCGCACGGTACCATCTTTCATTTGCCCGGCCAGAACACTCATCTGGTTCAACAGATCCTCAGCATGGCTGACAAGAGCCTCTGTCTTAGCCGTACTGATAAAATCAGCATCCGCATGGCGAGCCATCTTCTCAGAGACAATCTCTTCATGCGCATCAAGTGTGTCGATTTTGCGATTCAGCTTATGAATAGCATCCCCGAAGAACCCGGTTTGCTTGTCAACAACATCAACTTTACGCTCAAGGTTTTGAATAGATTCAGAGAAGGCATTTGCCTGATCGCCAACATTGTCGACTTTCCCTTGCATTTGCGCAATCGCTTGCGAAAACGCCCCGGTTTGCTTGTCGACAACTTCAACTTTTTGCTCAAGCTTGTGAATAGCATCACTAAAGAACCCGGTCTGCTTTCGCACAACCTCGAACCCGGCTCGCAGTCTTTCAAACCCCGCCCCAAGAACGATACTAGTCCCAATAGCAGCCACAGCACTAAAAACAGCCATCATGACCGAGATAGCTACAACGGTTTCCACTTCCATAGACATTTTGCCCAACCTTTCTCAATATTTTTGTGAAGTCCTCTTTTCCATGCGCCGGCAAGCGCAAGAGGTATATCCGCAAAGGGTTATATCAGAGGACTAAAAGCATACGCCCTCATTTATTATGTTAATACCTTAAGGGGGGATCGTCTACGTTTATCGTTTCGAAATTAAGTAAAGTTTTAGACGAGTTTTAAAAGCATTTGATAACCAAATGCATAACTATGCTGCAAAGCAGAAAAACCAACATAAAAAGAAAAAAGCCGGACCACACCTCTCGCAACAGTAAATGCAAAAGACAGTCCGGCTATATATAAATTATCGTGATAACAAATAAGCTAGTAAACGCCGTTATAAATTTCATCGAGCAAAATCTGCCCTCTTTCAGCGTTACTCAAAAAATCGCGCTTCGGTGCAACAATCTGCTTCTCGGAAGAATATTTCTCCTCCCAAGCAAGATCTTCACTATCATCCAGATTGAAAACATCACTATCTGGAGTATCCTCAAGATCCTGAGATGTCAAAGAAGCTGTTTTAAGCACCGCAACCTCCTCAGGCGCCTCAACACCCGCAGCAGGTTCAATAAAAGCGGCACCATCATCAAGAGCCAATGAAGTAACAGGCTCGTCAATCATCGCCGGAGGAACAGCCTCCGCTTGATCATCCTCGTCACGGCTCACAGGAGCAGGTGCCGTTTTTCCTAAAGAGTCATTAAAAACCTTCTCGCCGGTCGTCTCATGCGGAACAACAAGTTCCTTTTGAGGCAACATATTTGCGCGAACATATGCCACACCCGTACCCGCTGTACGCTGGTTTCCATACGGCAAAATTTGGTCAGTCCTGACGGCTTCCCACCCATCACCACACGCGGTGAGCATCAAAGTCGCTGCAACACACAAAGAAAGTCGTCCATAACAGATCCGCATCGTCATATCCCGTCCGTAAAAAAGTTATAAGGGAAACGCAGAAAATTCAGTGAGAAAACACAAAAAGAATGCGATCAACGATCAATCGCATGGGATGACTGTACGACAGCAAGATGAAAAAAGCAATGCAATGAATTGAAAAAACGAAAGGAAAATGATGGGCTATGAATGTTCCAAAAATTTCCCCACCTAGGGCGCAGAAACAGATACCTTCCCGGCATCCTCAGAAACATCTTCACCGGCAGCAGGCTCTATTCTGCTGATTTCTATTTTTATGTCTTGCCCCGCATCCATCGTCGGCACAAAAGCAAGACGGGTAATCGGGTCATGAGCCATAGAAGAAACCTGCACCATACGTTGTGCCATCGCCTCATCATGAGAAGACGACGACGCACACCCGCAAACAACCAAGACTGACAATAACGCCAAAGACCTGCAAATGCTCATAGCTATAGTTCCTTAAATTAAGGTGAAGACCAAAACAGCAAATAAGGCTGCTTAAGAATGATACGCGAGAAAACGCAAAGACCTTCTGCAGGAATGAAAAACAGACAAGGTCACCTTAAAGGATAGAGTGCTAGGCTTAAAAGAAGATTAACAACACAAAGAAAAAGGAATGAACACAAACAAACCTTAACCCAAAAACAATATTTTTTCAAGCCTTAACAGTAGGATAAACGCATAACTTAAAATGCATCATCAAGTCGATTTTCTAGATCACGGCGCATCTCACGCAAATCCTCCCACACAGTATCATTCTCGCGCAGGAAAAATTCGTTATAGCCGCTCCCCATCAACCCTTGCCATGAACGATCATAGAGGCATTTTTCACGCCGCGTCTTCTCCGCCGCCAGCCGCAGACGATATTCAATCTTAACCTGCTGTATCTGAGCATCGCCGACATGAACACCGCGCACATTTAGCCCAACGCGGTTTCTCCCCCACTGATATGCCAACAACGACTTGTTATCAAACCTGTCCCTGATCGTACAGCGACCGTTAGATTTTGCAGACGTCACACCAAGCCCCCCGGAAACATCCTGTGACAAACCATCTCCAGAAGCAACATCAGGATACAGAGCAGCGATACCACTCGGGATCAAGGCCCGATGCACTTCCCCTGCCCCGGGCTCAATCTGTCCCGGCATAATCATACCAAGAGAAGCATGACCGTCTCTGGCCTTATCAGAAGATAATGTAAAAGGATAGTCCGGCGGCGCGGGCGCCAGTGCTATAGAAGCATTTTGAGAGGTGGAACACCCCGTTAGAACCAGGAGACCGATAAAAAGACCCGGCAATGAAAAAACAGACTTACAAAAACTCCCGTTCCATAGGGTGAACCATCCTGAGTTCACCATCATTCTTTTCATACTTAAAGAATAGCACGAAAGCCTTACTGGAAGCGAACTTTAAAGAAAGTTTCGTTGCTGCGTCGCAATGCCGCCCGCAAAAAACAAAAATCAATCATCAAAACGTCTACATACAAACATCATAACAGGCACCCCGATCACCCCCGTCGCCACAGCCCAAAGTGCATAAGGGTTAATATCCCAGGTCCAGCCTGTAAGAATATAAATAATAACCTTCAGATAGGGCGTAATAATTGCGATACCGAAAAAAACCACAATCGCTGCAAGTAAAAGACGATTCTTAAAATCCTTCCAGAACGCAGACAAAATATACGCCAGCCCATAAGAAAAAATACCGATAATGACAGGCTTAATCGATTTCATCTCATCAGCAATCGAAAACGCAGACGTCCCGATAACCACGCACAACGCAAGGACATACCACTTCAAAGATTTCAAAAAAAGTTCAGACATACATAGCCTCCCAAGCCATTTTTTACCCTAGAGCATCCCCATTAATTGCTTAAGTTGAGCCGGTGAAATCTGACGGTAAGAGTCAAAATGCATTTTCGCCTTCTGAGCAGACGAACCAGCACAGCCATCGGTCTTTATCTGCTCCCAGGTCTTTTTTCCAAGCTCATCCTTCTTCTTTTCAAACGAGTCCACAATAACCTGCCCCGGCTTTTCCGGATGAGCCTTCTTCAACTCTGCCCCGATAGCCATAGAAACAGCCTGCGCATTTTGCAAATAAAATGGAAAATTGGTTGTCTGCTTTTTAAAATCGTCACACTGCCCCAGATACGCCAGCCCCAACTCATATTGCTCAAGCATATCAACCAGCGCCTGAAGACGGACATTCTCCGCTCCCTGCGTCTGCGCGCGCGCCGAATACGGCAAAACCAAGACCATCAACGCCAGAAACGTAAAAATCAATCCTTTGCGCATAACCACATCCTTTCGCGCCCGATCTTACCCCAAATCTGGAAACTGGGAAAGCAAGGAATGTACAAAACCTAGCTTACAAATCAATCATATGCAGAAATTCTATTGCTTGAAGAAGATGCACAGAGCAAACTCCGGATCCCACACATATTTTTCAAATGCTGACAAACGCAGCGAATAATCCACTGCCCCACTTGTCCGCCTCAAAACACTAACCATCTTCTTCAAATTCTCAAATGCCAATCGCGTCATTTTTCAATCTGACCGCTTCCTCAAGAAGCTTAACTCCAGCTAGAGAAACCCCTATAATATCTTTCAAAGTCATAACAAGTAGAGGGTCTTTACCAATGCGAATAATCGCGTCCAATTCAGATAAAATTTTTTCATCATCGCTCTTTATATCGCCATAATGAGCTCCCCCCTTAATATGAGCACAAACCTTAATAACATCTCTAACAGTGTAATATGTTCCTTGGTACGAAAGACACTCTACATTTAGAAACCTAGGAAGATTCAATTCAAAAACCACCCTAGTTCTCTTTCTTGACGGATCTATATTGAAATACCAAAACATCGGCTCGAAAGGGGGCTTATGCAAGTAATTATTAACTAAAAACTTCAATTTAATCTTATGTGAACGATTAACTCTGTTTACCAAAGAATGTCCATCCAGAAACAACAAGCGCAACAACCCAGAAGCTTTAATTATAGAATAATTATCGCCTCGCTCAATTCTCTCCTTGATTTCATTAATAGTGCTTATAAAAAATGCTTCCGCATCAAGTACATCTTTTTCTAAAGCCTCCTTTTTTTTCTGATTATCTTGCACCCCGCCCTCCTTAAAAAGCGAATCTAAAAAAGCATAATCTGACCTGATCCTATCATCATAGACAAACAGAACATATTGGGAACAAACTTGAGAAAACAACCATCATCACCTGTGCATAACTCAAACACATCACACCGCGAGGACAACGCTAAAGCCCAAGCTCACCTTCTTCAAGACGCCTGATCTCATCTCGCAATCGCGCGGCCTCCTCAAACTCTAAATCTCCGGCCGCCGCCAGCATCTTTTTGCGCAAAGCCTCAATATGCTTATGCAACTTCGCCGGATCATGGATAAACGCCTCTTGCCCAGCACGATCATGCAAGCCATAAGGTCCTGCCACAGCATCCGCCGCGCTTTCCTTCTGCTCATAAACATGATCGAAGGCGCTCGATATCCCCTTGCGCACAGACTCCGGCGTAATCCCGTGCTCCGCATTATAAGCAAGCTGTTTCTCCCGCCGCCGCGCCGTCTCGTCGATCGCATACTGCATACTGTCCGTAATACGGTCAGCATACAAAATTGCCTTCCCCGCAACGTTCCGGGCCGCCCGCCCGATCGTCTG
>JAGRHC010000054.1 GCA_020445145.1 Alphaproteobacteria bacterium | reverse complement strand
GAAAAACTCCTGCGCGCGATCTTCGGTGAAAAAGCCGCCGACGTGAAGGACTCGTCTCTCCGCCTGCCGCCCGGAGCATCCGGGACAGTCGTTGAGGTCCGCGTGTTCAACCGCCGCGGTGTCGACAAAGACGCCCGTGCACTCTCGATTGAACAACAGGAAATCGAACGCCTCGCCAAAGACCGCGACGACGAGCGCCGCATTCTCGAAGACGGCTTCTACGGCCACCTCCGTGACATGCTGATCGGCCAAAAAGTCGCCTCCGCACCAAAAGATGTGAAGCTGAAAAAAGGCTCTGACATCAAGGCGGATGACCTCGAAGGCATCAAGCGCGGCCTGTGGCGTCAGATCGCTGTCGAAGACGAGACCCGCATGGAAGAAATCGAAGCCATGTCGAAAACCTTCGACGACGCTGTTGATGACATCAAGGATCGTTTCGAAAACAAGGTTGAAAAACTCCAGCGCGGCGATGAACTGCCTCCTGGCGTGATGAAGATGGTCAAAGTCTTCGTGGCTGTAAAACGTAAAACACAGCCGGGCGACAAAATGGCTGGCCGTCACGGGAACAAAGGGGTGGTCTCCAAGATCATGCCGCAGGAAGACATGCCGTACCTCGAAGACGGGACACCGGTCGACATCGTTCTTAACCCGCTTGGGGTTCCAAGCCGTATGAACGTCGGTCAGATCCTTGAAACTCACCTCGGCTGGGCATCCAGATCACTGGGCAACCAGATCGGCGAAATGATCGACAGCTTTGCCGGCAAAGGCGAGATGAAGACGGACGAGAAGAAAAAACTCGAAGTCAAACTCAAGGAAGCCTACGGCGAGCGTGAGTTCACCGAGAAAGTCTCCAAACTGGATGACGCGCAACTCCTCGAGATGTGCGGCAACCTGCGTGGCGGCGTTCCAATGGGCACACCGGTCTTTGACGGTGCGCACGAAGGCGACATCTCCGAGCTTCTCGAGAAGGCGGGCCTGCCGACATCCGGCCAGATGCGCCTGATCGACGGTCGGACCGGGGAATACTTCCACCGCAACGTGACGGTCGGGATCATGTACATGCTCAAATTGCACCACCTCGTGGACGACAAAATCCACGCACGGAGCATCGGGCCGTACTCCCTCGTCACCCAGCAGCCTCTTGGCGGTAAAGCCCAATTCGGGGGCCAGCGCTTCGGGGAGATGGAGGTCTGGGCGCTGCAAGCTTATGGCGCAGCCTACACCCTGCAGGAAATGCTGACCGTCAAGTCCGACGACGTGGCCGGCCGCTCGAAAGTCTACGAAGCGATCGTTCGCGGCGAAGACAACTTCGAAATCGGTATTCCGGAATCCTTCAACGTTCTGACCAAAGAACTGAAGGCGCTGGGCTTGAATGTCGATTTGAAGCAATCGGGGTCTTAATTAGTGGTCATCCCCGCGCAGGCGGGGATCCGGTGGGAGTTTGGCTCGAAGATTGAAGAAACGAAGGTTTATGTATAGATATTTTTTATTTTTAGTTTTCCTTATCCTGCCTAACTTGGTTTTGGCAGATAGTGTGGGTGCATGTAAAAGACCAACAGATCAAGAAATAAAAAAAGCATATAAATCAGATGTATATGAAATTGCACAGAGTTTAGAGTTTAAAGAAGTTAAATGCGTAAAAGAGAACGAAAGCTTTGGCGATAATATCTGGATAAACAAAACTCTTATGTTTTCAGATATTCCCTATGATCAACATAGAGAAATAAATGAGGATACTAGATTTAGAGGTCTAATAATTAACTTTGTGGAGGTTAACAAAAATACCCATCCCCAAAAGTTCTTTGAGGATGCTAAAAACTTTGGATTACCAGATAATTTGATCAACTATGATCAATATAGTGTTGAACTTATTAATGAGAAGAATGTGCATAGTTACTCATTTTCAAACGAATTGGAGTATTCTTGTGGAGCTCGCTGGTATGAAAATAGAAATGAAGTACAAAATGTGACGTTATTTTTCAGGAATTTTGAAAAAGAAGATGCGCAACAGACATGTAAAAAATTGCAAAGTATTTTGGAGACAAAGCTATAAAAAACTTCGTGTCTTCGTGACTTCGCGTTAATCAGATCCCTCCGCTGACGCGTTCGGGACGACATTGAGAAAGACTATTAAGGAAAGAGAGAGAACCGCCATGAACGAACTAATGAACCTCTTTGGTCAACCACAAGGACCGCAAAGTTTTGACTCTATCCGGATTGCGATTGCATCGCCGGATCAGATTGCGAGCTGGTCCTTTGGCGAGGTCAAAAAGCCGGAAACCATTAACTACCGGACGTTCAAACCGGAAAAGGGCGGGTTGTTCTGTGCACGGATTTTTGGTCCGATCAAGGATTATGAATGCCTGTGCGGTAAATATAAGCGCATGAAATACAAAGGGATTATTTGTGAGAAATGTGGCGTTGAAGTCACTCTTACAAAAGTCCGCCGCGAGCGCATGGGCCATATTGATCTGGCATCCCCGGTCGCCCATATCTGGTTCTTGAAATCCTTGCCTTCGCGTATCGGTCTGATGATGGACATGACGCTCAAGGATCTTGAGCGCGTATTGTATTTCGAAAACTTCATCGTCATCGAGCCGGGCATGACCCCGCT
>JAGRHC010000053.1 GCA_020445145.1 Alphaproteobacteria bacterium | reverse complement strand
TCTTCATCATCACGTTTGATGGGCTCACGCCGTTGCGTCGAGCGCGCTTGATTTATCACCACGCAAGCCCGGCGCTGCGATACGCCGAGCTTTTGTGTTACATGATCCACGCATTCACGGCGGGCGGAAGGGCTTAATACTTTCCCGAAAGAGCTTCTTCTAAAATCAGCTTATCGAGCGTCAAGTCCGACACCGCCTTGCGAAGACGTTGGTTCTCTTTCTCCATGTCCTTGAAACGTTTGGCCTGATCGATATTGATCCCCCCATATTCCTTACGCCAGCGGTAATAGGTCTGCTCCGATATGCCGCAGGAACGAACCGCCTGTTCCACAGGCTGCCCCTTCGCCGTATAGATCTCAACCTCCCGTAAAATGCGGATGATCTCTTCTGTTTTGTATCTCTTGCCTCGGCTCATTACTGTACTTCCTTTCTTCATTCAGTAATAAACCAATTCCTCACTCAAAACATCGACCGATTTTCGGGGGCTGGGTCACATTAATCATAGAAGAAATTGGTGTCCATTTAAAATACCAATAATCATAAGCGTTAGGAAATAACAGAGTCTGATAGTGGTTTAAAACAACAATTAAAGATGCAATACCGCGAACACTATCAAGACTCTCAATTCTAAATCGTTCCTCAGCCATAAAATTTCCCCATAAATTTCTAAAAAACATATCTTATAAAATTACAATTCAAAGAAAAATCTTGCACACTGATCTAAAAACCCGTTACATAGCTCTATGAACACTTATCAAAACCTTGTGAACGTCGTGGTGGTACTCGTGGTCCTTGAAAATGGGGAGCTGCGCACTTAGGCATTCGCAAAGAGAAGAAAGTGTAAAAAGCAGCGCCCCGATGAAAAAAGGGGCGTTTTTTTATGCATAAACACTCAACACTGAGCAAAAAATACGGTATCTATTGAAACGCAAAATCAAGCAAAGAGATGACAAAACGATGAAAAAGACGCAAATCTCCACCAAAGCCAAAGACAGCATCATCCCGATCAAGAGCAAACCGCGCGAAATGACCGGCGCGCAGATCGTCATCCAGTGCCTGATCGATCAGGGTGTCGACACGATTTTTGGTTATCCCGGCGGCGCCGTCCTGCCCATCTACGACGAAATTTTCAAACAAAAGAAAATCAAACACATCCTCGTCCGCCACGAACAGGCCGCTCTGCACGCCGCCGAAGGCTACGCCCGCTCCACCGGAAAAGTCGGCTGCGCTCTTGTCACCTCAGGCCCCGGCGCAACCAACGCCGTGACAGGATTAACCGATGCCATGCTGGACTCGATCCCGCTCGTCTGTCTCTCCGGGCAAGTCCCGACCTTCCTGATCGGCACCGACGCCTTCCAGGAAGCCGACACCACCGGCATCACCCGCCAGTGCACCAAGCATAACGTTCTGGTCAAAGACGCCAACAATCTCGCCAGCGCCATTCACGAAGCCTTCCACGTCGCCCGCTCTGGCCGCCCCGGCCCGGTGATTGTCGACATCCCGAAAGATATTCAATTTGCTAATGGCGACTATGTCACAAAAGATCAAGCCAAGATGCACCATCACTACAAACCGCATACGGAAGCCGATATGGATGCGATCGAGGCCGCCGTCGAACTGATGGCCAGCGCCAGGCGCCCCGTTTTCTACACCGGCGGCGGCGTCATCAATGCCGGCCCCGCGGCCAGCAAAGCCCTACGAGACCTCGCCCATAAAACAGGTTTCCCGGTCACCAGCACCCTGATGGGGCTGGGCGCCTTCCCCGCCAGCGACAAACAATGGCTCGGCATGCTCGGCATGCACGGCACCTTCGAAGCCAACTGGGCTATGCATGATTGCGACGTGATGATCAATATCGGCGCCCGCTTCGACGACCGTGTCACAGGCCGCACGGATAAATTCTCCCCGAATTCAACCAAAATCCACGTCGACATCGACGCGAGCTCAATCAACAAGAACATCCAGATCGACATCCCTATCGTTGCTGACGCAGGCAAAGCTTTGGAAGCCATGCTCTCCGTCTGGAACAAACGCGGCTACAAGGCCGACCAGAAAGCGCTCCAAGACTGGTGGAAACAAATTGAAAAATGGCGCGCTAAAAACTGCCTTGCTTACAAACAGGACACCCAGACCATCAAACCTCAATACGCGCTGGAGCGTCTGCGCGAAGCCTTGGCAAAAGACAAACGCGACGTGTACATCACCACCGAAGTCGGCCAGCACCAGATGTGGGCCGCCCAGTTCCTTCCCTTCGACCAGCCCAACCGCTGGATGACCTCCGGCGGTCTCGGCACCATGGGCTACGGCTTCCCCGCCGCCGTCGGCGTTCAGATGGCCCACCCGGACGCGCTGGTGATTGATGTCGCCGGTGAAGCCTCGATCCAGATGAACATTCAGGAACTCTCCACCGCCATGCAATACCGCCTGCCGGTCAAAATCTTCATCCTCAACAACCAGTGGATGGGCATGG
>JAGRHC010000052.1 GCA_020445145.1 Alphaproteobacteria bacterium | reverse complement strand
CGCCCGCCCCGCGACCGGGAAAGAAGGGGATGGCGCTGCCGGACCGCATGGCTTAAATTGCCGCGCACTGCACTAGGCAGGCGCCCGTAGCTCAGCTGGATAGAGCGACGCCCTCCGGAGGCGTAGGTCAGGGGTTCGAATCCTCTCGGGCGCGCCATTTACCTAATTTCCTGAAAAATGTGCTTGATCCACTCAGTGCACTTAAACCCCCACCCCAATCCATAAGATCGCCGTCAAGCTGCTCGCTGAAACGAGGAGCCAGAGGCTGACGCCTTGCAGGAAGGGGGCGAAGCCGACGGTGCGCAGGGCGTGAGGCGTCAGGGTCGAGCCAATCAGGAAGAGGGTGAGCACAAGGCAGCGCTTGGCCGCAAAGGCGATCATGTCCGCGGGCTCTGAGACGCCCGGCACCCACGTCGCCACCGCTGCCATCAGGAGAAAGCCAAGAATAAACCACGGAATTTTAGGGCGCACAGCCTCTTGGGCTTCGCCCTCAGCGCCTGTCCGGCGCCATGACTCAAAGGCCTGAATGGCAAAAACAAGCGGCACGATCCACAGGGCCCGCGCAAGCTTGACTGTTGTCCCGACCGCCAGCGCTTCCGGCCCGTATTGAAGCCCCGCCCCGACAACCGAGCTTGTATCGTGGATGGCCAGCGCGCTCCAAAGCCCGAATTGAGCCTCCGGCATATGCAGCATATGCCCGATAAAGGGAAAAGCAACCAGCGCAACCGCATTCAAAACAAACACCACGCCAAGCGCTACGGATATGCTGTGATCCTTCGCATGTAAAACCGGCGCCAGCGCTGCAATCGCGCTCCCTCCGCAAATCGCTGTGCCAAAGGAAATTAGCCAGGATAGGTCGTTCTCCGTGCGGAACAACTTTCCAAGCAAGCGCCCGGCGAGAAGCGCAAAACCAATCCCCAGCGCAGTATACTCAAGGCCGCTAAGCCCCACTTTCGCCACAACAACAAGGTTCATGCCTGCGCCAAGCCCGATAATACTGTAAGCGAGCAAACGCTTGATCGCCTTGCGCGTCAACACATCAAACGGATTGCCTGCCACAAGCGCAAAGGCAACCCCGAGCAAAAGCGCTATATCCGAAGGACAATTGGAAAAAAGGCACCCCGCACCTAAAATAAAAAAGGCAAAGGGGCGGGTGCGCGTGAAAAGAGAGTTATTCATTGTAAAGCCTTAAGCGGCAAGGGATGAATAAGAAGTCTAGCTGTGATAGTGAAGCCAGGAGTAAATCAGCGGAATCCAGATAAAAGATGTCGTCAGGGTTCCTTTAACGCACTGATAGGCGATCCAGGCCCAGAACATCTGCTTGCCGGGCTTCTTGAATTTTCTAAGCTTGCTCCAGAACGAACCAGCCGTCTTCACCGCTGCACCCTCGCTCTCAGGGGCAATCTCTGGAATCTCATGTGCTGTCTGGTTCGTCTCATTCATGCGCGGCACCATAAAGTCTTTCAAGCTCCGCTCGTTTGATAAAAGTCAATTAATGCCGACAATTTGCGTGCTCAAGATCATCACAGGGAAAGCCGGAAGAACATCCACCGCAGGAGTAGGCGGAAAGGCGCCCGATATCGCCGATGGTTACGGTGCTGCCTGCAACATCAATATCCGTTTCCGTCCGCAGCTTTTTAAGGGCGCGCGAAAAGGTCTCCGGCTGCATCCCAAGTCTGGCAGCGATCAGGGTTTTGTCGTAGGGGAGGTGGATTGTCACAGGGCCGCCCTGCGTCTGGTCGAAAAGGCGAAGCAGGAAACACCCGATCCGCTGGGGGGCGCTCTGAAGGGCGAGGTGCTCGATTTCCCGGCCTTGCTTGCGATTATGACGGGCCAGATGATGCAGCGTGTTCAGGGTAATCGCTCCGTTTTTTTCAACTTCTGATTTAAACAGGGCGAGCGGCAACGAGACAAGCTCGGCACGTTCAACGATCTCAGCACTGAAAGGATATTCGTTCTCATAAAAAATAGCGGTTTCACCAAAAAGATCGCCAGAGGAAAGGACGTCTACAACGGCCTGCGCCCCGTCCAGTGTTTCCCGAAAAAGCTTGGCCCATCCGGAAAGAAGTAGGTAAAAACGCTCGGCAGGCTCATCTTGTAAAAACAGAATTTTTCCCTTGTCATGAACACTAACGATGGAGCCCTCGACAAAACGCTCGAAAACTTCGGGGGGGCAACCTTCAAGGACGGGCAGGGCGCGCAGAGCTTTGTTTATTTTTGTTTTTTGGTCCATCGGCGCTACATTCTGTTGATAAGTAAAGTTTTTAATCCTCGATTTGATGTTGGTCAAGGAGCGAAAGGCTTGAAACTGTAATCTTTCCCCGATTTTTTAAAGGGTAAATGAATTGGGCCACCTCTTCGCACAATGCATACATGACATTTCAGTGACACAAACGCTGGGTTTGAGTCTGTTTGTTGCTGGCCTTTTGGGGGGCGCAACACACTGCGCCGGCATGTGCGGCCCTTTCGTTCTGGTGCAGGTTCAAGGTCTGGAGAGCGAAGGGAAGGGAATGCTCTCCCGCCTCGCGGGCGCAGCGCTCATCCCGTACCACGCAGGGCGCATAACCACATATGTCGCTATGGCTGTGATCCTCGGCAGCATTGTAAACCTCGCCTTCCTCTTTCAGCCGGCCAAGGCACTGATCGCAGCGCCCATGCTGACCATTGCCGGTGTGATTTTTTTAGTGAGCGCATTCCCGAAACTCTCTTCCATTTTTCCTTGGGCTGGTTATATTCGCGTATCAATGTCTTATCGTTGGGTTTCCAGATTATCCGGAGCGCTGTCACAAAATCCCGGTATGGTGAAGCGTTACCTTTTGGGTGTTTTGCTCGGGTTTATGCCATGCGGGCTGGTTGTCTCAGCGCTAATGGCTGCCGGAACGGCAGGAACGGCGCTGCAGGCAGGTTTCGCTATGGCAGCCTTCGGAGCAGGGACAGCCGTGGCGCTGATCGTGCTGGCCATCGGCGGAGGGGCTTTTGTCCGGGCGTTCCCGGTCACGGGAAAACGGTTACAACAAGGAGCAATGGCGCTAAGCGCCTTATGGCTTTTTGTTATAGCCGGAAAATTGTTTTTGGTTTGAGGTTTAATTTTTTAGTCGCGTTTTTATTTACCAGGAGAGGAAAAAGAAAAGATGACTGCATCATCTGTTACAACATCCCCCAGATATAACGACGATGTCGTGCGCCTGTTTACGCTGGCCACGACATTCTGGGGTGTGGTCGGCTTGGCGGCGGGGTTGTTTATCGCTCTGCAGCTGGCTTTCCCGCAGCTCAATATCGAGCCGTTTTTAAACTTCGGGCGTTTGCGTCCGTTGCACACTTCGGCGGTGATTTTCGCCTTCGGGGGGAACGCACTCTTCGCGACAAGTTACTACATCGTCCAGCGGACATGTGGTGTGCGTCTCTGGGGTGGCTGGCTTCCAACCTTCACCTTCTGGGGCTATCAGGCTTTCATCGTGATGGCGGCGATCGGCTACGTCACAGGCGTAACCCAAAGTAAAGAATACGCCGAACCGGAATGGTACGCCGACCTGTGGTTGACCGTTGTCTGGGTGGCTTATTTCCTCGTCTACATGATGACGTTGGTCACAAGACGCGAGTCACACATATATGTGGCAAACTGGTTCTTCCTCTCCTTCATCGTCACCGTGGCGATCCTGCACCTTGGAAACAACGTGGAAATCCCCGTTAGCCTCCTCGGCGCAAAAAGCTACTCTGTCCCATCCGGGGTGCAGAGCGCGATGATCCAGTGGTGGTACGGTCACAACGCTGTGGGCTTTTTCCTGACTTCCGGCTTCCTTGGGATGATGTACTACTTCATTCCAAAGCGCGCGGGCCGTCCGGTTTATTCCTACCGCCTGTCGATCCTGCACTTCTGGTCCCTGATCTTCATCTACATCTGGGCCGGTCCGCACCACTTGCACTACACAGCGCTCCCTGACTGGGCACAGACATTGGGGATGACCTTCTCCATCATGCTCTGGATGCCAAGCTGGGGCGGGATGATCAACGGGGTGATGACGCTCTCGGGCGCATGGAACAAACTCCGCGAAGACCCCGTGCTGCGCTTCATGATTATCTCGGTGGCTTTCTACGGTATGAGTACCTTCGAAGGTCCGCTGATGTCGATCAAATCTGTGAACGCGCTGTCGCACTACACGGACTGGACCATCGGTCACGTTCACTCTGGTGCGTTGGGCTGGAACGGCTTCATCACCTTCGGTGCGCTGTACTATCTCGTGCCGAAACTCTGGAACCGCGAAAAGCTCTATTCCATGAAACTCGTAAACCTGCACCTGTGGATTGCGACAATCGGGATCGTGCTCTACATCTCTGCAATGTGGGTCTCCGGGATCATGCAGGGCTTGATGTGGCGCTCTTACGACGAGATGGGCTTCCTGGAGTACTCTTTCGTCGAAACTGTCATGGCAATGCACCCATTCTATGTCATCCGCGCACTTGGTGGTCTCTTGTACCTCTCAGGCAGCCTGATCATGGCCTACAATTTCTGGCGCACGATCAGAGGTGACGTAAACGAAAAAGAGTATGGCGTTTCCGGCAACTCCGGCGCCGCTGACAAAGCTATTTTGAAAGGAGAACCAGCATGAGCTTGCTGAGAAAACACGAAAAGCTGGAACGCAATTCCGTACTGCTTTTGATCTTTTCAATTCTGGCCGTACTGGTCGGTGGTATCGTTGAGGTCATTCCGCTCTTCCGTATGGAAACAGTGATCGAGCCGGTAAAAGGGGTGCGTCCTTACACGCCTCTCGAGCTGGCAGGCTACAACATTTATGTCCGCGAAGGATGCTACGTTTGCCACTCACAGCAAATCCGTCCGCTGCGGGATGAAGTTGCCCGCTACGGTCACTACAGCCTTGCCGCCGAGAGCATGTATGACCACCCGTTCCAATGGGGCTCCAAGCGGACAGGCCCTGACCTGGCACGTGTGGGCGGGAAATATTCCGACGCATGGCATGTTGCGCACTTGAAAAACCCGCGTGACGTTGTGCCTGAATCCATCATGCCGCCATATTCGTTCTTGTCCAAGAACGCGGCGAAAATCGATGATCTCGGCCAGCATTTGAAAACCCTGCGTCTGACCGGTGTTCCTTATTCTGATGAGGAAATCGAAAACGCAACAGCCGACGCTGAGGCACAGGCCAGCAGTGACGAACGCATCAGCCACGATGGTCTGATCGAGCGTTACGGCGACAAGGTTGTAGCCCGTGACTTCGACGGTCAGCCGGAGTTGGTCTCTGAAATGGATGCGCTGATTGCATACCTTCAGGTGCTTGGCACGATGGTTGACTTCAAAGATGCTGAAAAAGTAGAGGAGAGTGCACCATGATAGATTGGATCACGCACAACGCAGGTCTCGTTGGCCTCCTGTTTTTCTTCGTCTTTTTCACCATTATGGCGCTGTGGATCTACAGACCTGGAGCAAAAGGCACCTATCAGAATCTTGCAAATATCCCCTTAAAGGAGGGTGAGAATGACTGACGATCACAACAAAACCGAAAAGAAAATCGATGCCGTCTCAGGCGTTCAAACCACTGGCCATTCATGGGACAATGGGTCCCTAGAAGAGCTGAATAACCCGGCGCCGCGTTGGTGGGTCATCGTATGGTTGATCACAATCGTCTGGGCGATCGGCTACTGGGTCGTATACCCGGCATGGCCAACCCTGTCCGGCAATACCAAAGGCACTGCCGGCTGGACGGAATACAAGAAACTCGCAGAAGATCAGGCTGAAATTACGGCGCGTCAAAACGTCTATCTTGGCCGTTTCGAAGGCGCTTCGTTTGATCAGATCATGAATGATCCTGAGCTCTACGCGTTCGCCGTCGCCGGTGGCCGCGCAGCCTTCAAGGATAACTGCGCAACGTGCCATGGCTCGGGCGCGGAAGGCGGAAAAGGCTATCCCAACCTGAACGACGACGACTGGCTGTGGGGGGGAGACATCGAAACCATCTACCAGACCTTGAAATACGGTATCCGGTCCGAGCACGAAGACACACGCATCTCCCAGATGCCGTCCTTCGGGAAAGACGGCTTGCTGCAACCTGAAGAGATCAATCAGGTGATCGCTTTCGTTCAAAGCCTCTCTCAAGGCCATGAAGGCGCGCATGCCGAAGAGATCGACGCAGGCGCACAGGTCTTCGCGGACAACTGCGCGGCGTGCCATGGTGACAACGGAAAAGGAATGCGCGAAGTCGGCGCACCGAACCTCTCCGACAACATCTGGCTCTACGGCGGCGATCACGACTCTATCTATGAGTCAGTGTTCAACGCACATGCTGGTGTGATGCCCGCATGGGTCGGCAGGCTCGACAACAATACCATCCGTGAACTGGCCGTTTACGTCCACTCTTTAGGCGGCGGGGAAGCCACACCTGCAGCCGAAGGCGACGACCAGCCAATGGAAGAAGCAGCGCCGGTAGAAGAAATGCCAGCGCAAGAAACGGTGAAGGAGCCGGAAAATGACGGAGAAACAAGCGGGAACAACGAACCGGAGCAAGAGCAACCAGCCGAATAATTCGGCTGGTGCAGGGAACGAGGAAACCTTTTCCGGCTATTTTAAAAAGCAGGAAAAGGTCTACCCCAAACGTGTTTGGGGCCGTTTCCGAAAACTAAAATGGGTCGCGATGATCGTGACGCTGGGGATTTATTACCTTGCGCCCTTTCTCCGCTGGGACCGGGGGCCAAACGCCCCCGATCAGGCGATCCTGATCGACTTGCCCAACCGCCGTGCCTATTGGTTCTTCATCGAAATCTGGCCGCAGGAAGTCTATTTCCTCACCGGAATTCTCGTCACAGCCGCCGTCGCACTCTTCTTCGTCACCAGCCTTTATGGCCGTGTCTGGTGTGGGTATCTTTGTCCGCAAACCGTCTGGACCGACCTTTTCGTCTGGGTCGAGCGCATCGTCCAGGGCGACCGCAACGCCCGTAAAAAACTCCAGGAAGGCCCCTGGACATTGGATAAAGTCAAAAAAATCGCGCTGACCCACTTCATCTGGCTGATTATCGGCTGGTGTACAGCCGGGTCCTTCGTCCTATACTTCAATGACGCCCCAACGCTTGTGCAAAGCTTCTTCCACCTGGATGTATCGCCAACCGTTCTGGCCTTCATTGTCGGCCTGACCTTGAGTACTTACATCATGGCCGGGTTTGCCCGCGAGCAGGTCTGCACCTTTATGTGCCCTTACGCACGTTTCCAGTCCGCCATGTTCGATCCCGACACGCTGATTATCGGTTACGACGAGCAGCGCGGGGAAAAACGCGGCAAACACAAAGCCGGAGAAAGCTGGGAAGGGCGGGGACACTGTATCGACTGCACCGCCTGCGTGCAGGTTTGCCCGATGGGGATCGATATCCGCAACGGACTTCAGATGGAATGTATCGCCTGCGGTCTGTGCGTGGATGCCTGTGACAACATCATGGATAAGGTCGGTCTGCCGCGGGGCCTCGTTCGCTACGATACCGAGCGCCACATGAAGGCCCTCGTCAAGGGTGGAAAAGAGCGTTTTCGTATCCTGCGTCCGCGCACATTCTACTACGGCGGCCTTTTGGCGCTAGTCGGTGGCATTATGCTCTATGGGCTGCTGACGCGCGCGCCGTTGGAACTGCACGTCCTTCATGACCGCAACCCTCTGTTTGTAAGACTGTCGAGTGGAGAAATCCGGAACGGCTATGAACTGAAGATTCTCAACAAAACCCACGAGGATCATAACTTCACGATCACGGTAAGCGGCCTGAATGATGCAAAACTGGAAGTCCGTGCCCCTGGGGATATAACACCGGAAACACTCTTCGTCGGCGCCGACAAGGTTGGCCACTACCACATCTTTGTCAGCGCAAAAGTAGAGGAGGGAAATCCGCTCCCCGTCGTGTTCACGATCAGGAACAATGAAAACGGAAACACAGACACCTACGACAGCGTCTTCATCACCAGAAGAACCAAGCTTTAACAAAACAGCGTAGGGAAAAGAAAAACGATCTGGATGTCGGCGCCGCCGGGGAGTAGACTGGCCGCCGACCCACCAGACAAAGGAGATCAAAAATGGCGAAGACAATCGACCCCGGTATGCGCAAAAGCGACAGGTTTATCCCCTGGTATTTCGTCCTGTTTTTCCTGGTGATTTTTGCCGTAAATGGCGTTTTCGTCTACTACGCCGAAACCACGCACAGTGGCGTTGTCACAGAAAAACCCTACGAGCACGGCCTTGCCTACGACAAAATGATCGACGAGGCAAACGCGCAAGCCCAGGGAAATATCGCAGACAAAGGCCACTTTAAGGATGGCACCCTGCGCTGGGAAATTACAAGCAAAGAGGACGGCGCGCCTGTTTCGGCAACCAGCGTAAAGGTCCATATGATCCGCGCGGTTGCTTCCGGCCATGACTTCGATGTAACGCTGACACAAGGCAAAGACGGTGTCTACGCCGCGCCGCTGGACCTCCCGCTCCAGGGGGCATGGACGGCCAAGATGGAAGCTGAACTTGAAGACGGCAAAACATACCGCGCCACATACCGTTTCATTACGGAATAACCAGGCAGAAAAGCCATGACAGATTTGCCCGAAGATCAACTGGGCTACGATACGCTCGCAAAGCCCGCAACAGACGGCGCAATGGCGCTTGAGGTGCTTGTCGAAGGTGTCCACTGCGCCGGCTGCATCCAGAAAATCGAATCCAGCCTGAACGGGCAAAAGGATATCCGTCTGGCCCGCCTGAACTTCTCGACCCGCCGCCTGCGCATCGAATGGAACGGCGCCGCCGCCCGCGCGGATGACTTTGTCCGCCTTGTCCAGAAACTGGGATACGGTGTGCATCCGTTCGACCCCGGCACCATGCAGGAGGGGACAAAAGAAGAAGAGCGCTTCTTGCTTCTCTGTCTGGGCGTCGCAGGGTTTGCCATGGGCAATATCATGCTGGTCTCGGTTGGCCTGTGGAGCACCACGTCCCAGACCATGGGCATGGCAACGCACGAGCTGATGAATTATATCTCCGCGATCATCGCCGTCCCGGCTGTCATTTTTTCAGGCCGCCCGTTCTTTCGCTCGGCGTACAAGGCACTGAAAAATGGACATGCCAATATGGACGTACCGATCTCACTGGCTATTTTGCTGGCAACCGGGATGAGCCTGTCCGAAACCTTCCGCGGCGGCGAGCATCTTTATTTCGACTCAGCCGTCATGCTGATGTTCTTCCTCCTGATCGGCCGTTACCTCGACGTTCGCGCAAGAAGCAGCGCCCGCAGCGCCGCCACAGACCTTCTGGCGACGCTCTCCGGCTTTGCACTCGTCGTAGAGGGAGACAAAACCCGCCGCATCGCCATCAGAGACTTAAGCGAAGGCATGAAGGTCCGCGTCGCCGCCGGAGAAAAATTCCCTGTCGATGGAGCCGTCATCGAAGGCCAGAGCACAGTCGATACCGCCCTTATCACAGGTGAGACCATGCCGCGTGAACTGGCACAAGGTGCGCAGGTGTTTGCAGGAACGCTGAACCTCTCATCTCCCGTCCTGATCGAAGTCGCCAAGGCCGCGGAAGACTCGCTTCTCGCCGATATCGTGCGCCTGATGGAAAAGGCCGGGCAGGGGCAGGCGCAATATGTCCGCCTTGCCGACCGCGCCGCACAGCTCTACACACCCGTGGTCCATAGCCTCGCAGCCCTGGCCTTTCTCGGCTGGTGGATTTTCGGCGGTATCGGCTGGCAAGCCTCGTTAATGATCGCCGTCACCGTCCTGATCATCACGTGCCCGTGCGCCCTCGGCCTCGCCGTCCCAGTGGTACAGGTCCTCGCCACTGGCCGCCTGATGAAAGACGGAATCATGGTCAAATCCGGGGACGCGCTGGAGCGCCTTGCCCGCATCGACACCGTCTTCGTTGATAAAACCGGGACCCTGACACTGGGCCAGCCGCAACTCGTGGAAACGCGAGGCGATAACGATACAATAAAACTGGCCGCCTCTCTCGCCGCGCAAAGTCACCACCCGCTCTCCAAAGCTTTGGCCGAAAGCTACAAAGGTGAGCACGTCAAACTGGAAGACGTACAGGACATCCCCGGCAAGGGGCTTGAGGCGCGCTATAACGGCAAACGCGTACAGCTCGGTAGCCGTGCATGGTGCGGCGATAAAAACGCCCCGCAGGATGATCGTCTGGAGCTCTGGCTGGCCGCCGAAGGAGAAAAACCCGTGGCCTTCCACTTCGAAGACACGCTGCGTGAAGACACGGCTCTGACACTTAAATATCTTCAGGAAAAGGGCTTGTCATTCGTTCTTGTGACCGGAGATCGCAAAAACGTCGCTGAAAAAATTGCAAAGGATGTCGGCATTGAAATCGTCCATGCCGAAAAAACACCGCCACAAAAATTTGAAATTCTGGAAGAGAGCAAAAAAGCAGGCCACAAAGTCCTGATGATCGGAGATGGTTTGAACGATGCTCCGGTCCTTGCGGGCGCCGACGTCTCTATGGCGCCGGGCAGCGCTGTGGACATGGCCCAAAGCGCCGCCGACATCGTCTTCATGGGCGGGAAGTTCGGATCGGTTCTTGAAACATGGAAAATCGCCGTCTTCTCACAAAAGCTGGTCAAAGAGAATTTCGCGCTGGCAATTCTCTATAATATCATCGCCATCCCGCTGGCTCTGGCCGGTATGGTCACGCCAATGATCGCCGCCATTGCCATGTCCGGCTCATCCATTATCGTCATCCTCAATTCGTTCCGCCTGAAAGGAAAGCTATGAACGTCCTGCTCTTCCTCATTCCCGTAGCCTTGCTTCTCGGCCTGATCGGTCTGGGCGGCTTCATCTGGTCCCTCAAAAGCGGCCAGTTCGATGATCTCGAGGGCGCCGCCATGCGCATCCTGATTGACGAGGAAGAAGAAGGCGAAACGGAAACACAGGACAAGGCCTGAAAAATTTTGCGCAAGCTTGCTGTGCTTCATGCTAGGAAAGAGAGATGACCGATCTTTTCGCACAATCGCCAGGCGCCGCGCCGCCTAAAAACCGCCCGCTCGCTGACTTGCTCAGGCCCGCCGCGCTCGAGGATGTCGTCGGGCAGGAACACCTGATCGCCCCCGGCGCCCCTCTGCGCAAAATGGCGGAGAGCGGTCACTTGTCCTCACTGATCCTCTGGGGGCCGCCGGGGTGCGGCAAAACCACGCTCGCCCGCATCCTTGCAAAACATAGCGATCTTCATTTCGAACAGCTCTCCGCAATTTTCTCCGGTGTCGCAGACCTGCGTAAATGCTTCGACTCCGCCAAAATCCGCGCGCAAAAGGGGCAGGGGACCTTGCTGTTCGTCGATGAAATCCACCGCTTCAACAAGTCTCAGCAAGACGCCTTCCTGCCCGTGATGGAGGACGGCACGATTATCCTGATCGGTGCGACAACGGAAAATCCATCGTTTGAACTGAACGCCGCGCTCCTCTCCCGCGCGCAAGTGTTCGTCCTCAAGCGCCTCGACGAAGCCGCGCTGGACGATCTCCTCATTCGCGCTGAAAAGGAGGCGGGGCAGACATTACCACTCACGCAGGACGCCCGCGACCTGCTCAAAACCCTCAGTGACGGTGATGGCCGCTACACACTCAGCATGGCCGAGCAGATTTTCGCGCAAAAAGAAACGCTGGATGCGGAAAAACTCCTGACCATCATCCAGCGCCGTGCGCCCTTGTATGATAAGGGGGAAGAGGCCCATTACAACCTGATCTCGGCACTGCATAAATGTGTCCGCGGCTCCGACCCTGACGCCGCGCTGTACTGGTTCGCCCGGATGCTGGAAGGGGGAGAAAACCCGGAATACATCGCCCGCCGCATGGTCCGCATGGCGGTTGAGGATATCGGCCTCGCCGATCCGAACGCCTTGCTCCAGTGCAACGCCGCATGGGATGCCTATTTGCGTCTTGGCAGCCCCGAAGGGGAACTGGCGCTGGCGCAAGCCCTGATCTACCTCGCCACCGCACCAAAATCCAACGCCGCGTACGCGGCCTATAAATCCGCCGTCAAAAAGGCAAAGGAAACCGGTTCCCTGATGCCGCCCAAACACATCCTGAACGCCCCCACAAAACTGATGAAACAGGAAAATTACGGGCAAGGGTATATCTACGATCATGACACCCCCGAAGGCTTCTCCGGTCAGGACTATTTCCCCGAAGAAACCGGCCGCATGACCTTCTACAATCCCCCCGAACGCGGGTTCGAACGCGAAATCAAAAAACGCCTTGAGTATTGGGCGCGCCTGCGCAAGGAAAAATCCTGAAAACTAAAAAACGACCTTCCGGCAAGCGCGGCGTTCGCTTTCGATCAGGTAAATTCCGCTACCGATAATAATCGCAGCGCCAACCAGCATCTGTATTTCCGGCTTGTCGCCAAAAATAATATACCCGAACAAAAGGCCCCATATAATTTGCGAGTAATGAAACGGGGCCACAACGGAAAACCGGGCCAGCCTGTAGGAATTTGCAACAAAGCTAAGCCCGAGCGTCAAGCAGGCGCCGGAGATCATAAACAAAACGAGATGCGGCCAGCTCGGTATATGTCCCGTCATTAAGACGGGTGGCAAAAGGACAACCGTATTGATCAGGTTCGGATAAAAAGAAAGTGACAATAGCGTCTCTTCTCTCCCCAAGGGTCGCGCCAGAAGCCCAAGGGCCGCCACGCAGAGCATAGCGATAAAGGTCACCAGCACCCATGGATTAAAAAGATCGGCCCCCGGCGGGAAAGCAATCAGAACGCCTGAAAACCCGGCGGCGATCACCAGCCAGTTTTTCTTCTCCACATGTTCCTGATAAAGCGGCACCGCCAGAATGGTAATCAAAAAAGGGGCAAGGAAAAATATTGTGTAAGCCGCCGCCAGCGACAAATGCGAAAATCCCATAACGGCAAAAACCGCCAGAACAAGATTGCTAACACTCCGCCCGAGATGAAATTTAAGCTTCGTCGTCCGCAAAGTTTTAGGAAATCCCCCGAGAATCGGCGCGCAGAGAATACAAAAAACAAGCGAAAACAAGTACATCCATGCGACAACTTCAAACGGCGTATAAAAAGCCGTCAGCCATTTCGCGCTGGCATCGGAGATGGCATATATACTAAATCCGGCAAAAGAGAAAAAAATACCCTTTTGCGTGTCGGTGAATGCGCTTAACATGAGAAAATCATCCTGATAAAAGGTCAGGGCAATATAAGAGGTTTAAATGTTTAGTACAATAGGGGCCATCGCCCTTGGCGGCGCAACCGGAGCAATCGCGCGTTTTGGCGTGAACCATACGACGATAAAACTTTTCGGCGCTGATTTTCCCTGGGGAACAATGATCGTCAACGTGGTCGGCTCGTTCCTGATGGGCGTGGTCATTGTAAAATTCGCCCATATGGACGGCGTCTCTCCGGCCTTGCGCAGCTTTATCGTAACCGGGTTTCTCGGCGCATTCACAACCTTTTCGACCTTTTCCCTCGATTTTGCAACGCTTTGGGAGAGGGGAGACATGATGCAATCTTTCGCCTACATGCTGGCCTCCGTGGTTCTGTCGATCTCCGCCCTGTTTCTGGCATTCTGGTTCGCGCGCGGGTTCCTGTCATGAGTGAACTGCGTATCCTGAATGTATCGGACGATGACGACGGCCAGCGCCTCGACCGCTGGCTCAAAAAGAACGTTCCCGAAATGCCCTACGTGCTCGCTCAGAAACTGGCGCGCAAGGGACAGATCCGCATTGATGGCAAACGCGCCAAGCCGGACACGCGCCTCGTCGCCGGCCAGCAAGTCAAAATCCCGCCTTTCGACGCCGCCGCGCCGCAAGAAGGGGGCAGGCCGCCGCAAAAACGCAAACTCTCTGAGGCCGACGCTGACTTCATACGCTCCCTTGTGATCTTCGACGACGGCGAGGTCATGGCCCTGAATAAGCCCGGCGGACTGGCCGTGCAGGGAGGGACAAACACCAAACGCCACATCGACGGCATGCTTGAAGCTCTCAAGAATGAGGAAGGGGTTACCCCGCGCCTTGTCCACCGCCTCGACAAGGACACAAGCGGCGTTCTGCTCCTCGCAAGATCGGCCAAAGTCGCAAGAGAACTCGGCGCCGCCTTCAAGGGACGCGATATCCGTAAAATCTACTGGGCTGTCCTGACCCCGCCGCCGGAATCCCCGGCCGGAACGATCAAAGCCCCGGTCGTTAAAGCCGGAGGACCGCAAAAAGAAAAAATGGTCATCGACGAAGAGCAGGGGAAATTCGCCATCACGGAATATGCCGTCCTCGAAACCGCCTTCGGCGCAGCCGCCTTCACAGCCTTCTGGCCCCGCACGGGCCGCACCCACCAGATCCGCGTCCACGCCCAGCTCATGGGATGCACAATCATCGGCGACCACAAATACAAGGCCGAGCGCGACCCGGAAAGCAAGAAAATAGAGGCCGATCTTGCAGGGCTTGAGATCGCAAAGCGCTTGCACCTCCACGCAAGACGCATGACCCTCAAACACCCCACACGCAAGGGAACGCTGGACATCACAGCCCCTCTGCCGCCGGAACTGGTCAAAAGCTGGCGCGCCCTTGGCTTCAACCCGAAGGATAAAAGCGACCCGTTCGAGGATTTGAGGTAAAAAGCACGCTGAAAAAGGAATTGCCCAAGGCGCGATAGCCCCTATAATAACCAAACACAAGGCAAAGAGGTCCTATGTCACAAACAACGTCTGATCCGCTTTTACAAAAAGAAACAGGCTGGATAGCTGCAATTTTGCGCTTCATATTTTTTGTTGCCGTCTTTTTCTCTGTGATCTTCACAGTCATGGCCAACATGGGCGGAAATTCAGACACGCTCAAAGAGTCGATCGAAGGCTTCGTTAGCAAAAGCTTCGGCGGGAACCCTGCAAAAGTTCAGCGCCTGAACCGCATGAGCTTCTTCCCGAGCATTGGGATTGATATTGAAGGCCTGCAAGTCACAAACAAAGACGATAAAGGCGAAATCCTCTTTTCTGCCGGTAAAATACGCATCTTCATGAGCTTCTGGGATGTGATGAACCGCACCCCGCAGATGAGCGCCTTCGCCATCGAGGATCTCAGGGCCAAACGAGGTATCTTGGGCGACCGCAGAATTTCCGTGGGCAAAGCCTACATCGATCATAATCGGGAAAACAACACGGCAGTCCTGCGCGCGGATGGCATGTGGGGCACCGACCCATGGACGGCATCAATCGGCCTGCAAGTTACAGGAAAACCCGCCGCCTATAGCTATCTCGCAGGCCCGGAAAAGCCTGTTACACTGAATATTGGCGGAATGAATGTTTCCGGCACAATCACAGACAAAGTCAAAGATTACCTGCGTCTGGAAGATTTCACCGTATCGCTGGAAGAACAAAAAGAGCCGGCCATAACCGGATTGCTGTCCTTCTCAATGCTGGATCTCAACATGATGAAGCTACGCGGTGATCTAGTCGCCGGAGCGCATAAAACGCACACTGAGCCTGAAATCGTCATCGATTACGACAAAAACCCCACAGCAATATCGGGAACGCTCAAAAGTGAAAACCTGAACGCCGAAGATATTCAGGGACCAAACTCGCTCTACGCCGTTTACGACAAGGTCGACAGAATATTTGGTCGTTACAGTGATCGGAAGTCTTCGCTCGATCTCGACATAACTCTCCAGAAAATACAGGGGCCGGGGAAGCCGAGTAACGACAACAGCCTGCACATGAAGCTGCAAAACAAGGGCGATATATGGAGCATGAGTGATATTAAAGGCTCCCTGAATGGTGCCGCGATAGAAGTTCCAACTGTCACGATTACAACCGAAGATGCACTGATCACCGCCCATGTTCCGGATGGAAAAGTGGACGCCGCCGCCGCAGATTTCCTGGGTGCAACGTTGCTGCCCGGCTTTGTGGCCGATGCACAGAACGGGGATATCGCTTTCCATTGCGGGATTGTTGAACTGACAAAACAGCCCGAAGAGGAGCAATCCAAAGTCACGCGCCTGTCGCCCGAGACTCAGGATTGCCCGAAGCCAACTGATGCAAAACCCGCCGAGGCCCCGGAACCGACATCCGCACAAGCGCAAGAGCCTGCACCCGAAAGTGCGGAAGAGCAATGAAACGCTTTTATAAGCTCGTCTCATCATCGCGGGAGCAGGGTGGCCATACCATCACATTAGATGGCCGCCCCGTCAAAACACGCGCAGGCGAAAAACTGCTCTGCAAAACAGAATCGCTCGCGCAGGAACTGGTCAAGGAGTGGGCGTCCCAAGGCGAACAAATTCGCCCCGACACAATGCCTCTCACGCAGATTCTAAACACAATGACAGACCGCGTCAGCCGCGAACGCGCCGCCATGAGTGCTGCCGTCCTGAAATATCTCGATACCGATCTCATATGCTACCGCGTGGAAAACCCGCCCGCCCTATGCACCTTGCAAGAAGAAATATGGAGCCCGTGGAGCGCATGGTTCGAAGAAAAATTCAAACATCCCCTCGCCACAACGACAGGCCTTCAGGCGCTGGCCCAAAATCAGGTGTTGCACAAGGCCGTGGCAGAATACGTTGAGGCAATGGAGGATGACCACTTTACTATCCTGCAACTGGTTACGTCGCTCTCGGGATCAATCATCCTCGCGCTGGCCTTCACCGATCAAGCCGCCACGCCAAAGGACATCCTCCGTGCGATGTTCCTCGAAGAAGATTTCAAAGACGAGCTCTACAACGCCGAGCGCCATGGCCCGGACCCTATGCTGTCCAAAGCCCGCGCCGCCGCCGAAATCGACCTCAACGGCGCACAAACTTTCCTTGAAAATATCTAGATATTCCGGTCCAAAACAGCTTTACGAAAGCCGCGTGTAAAGCGTGCCGTCAAGTAGGCAAGCACCGGAAAAGCTGCCAGAATCACGCAAATAAAAATGACCTTGTCATTCAGCGCCATAAATTTTTCCTCGCAGGGAGCAACGGCCTTCGTCAGAAGTGTGTAATCGTTGCTGAGCAATATACTTTCCGCATGATCCATAACAGTGTGAACACAGGGGTTCAGCGGCGATAATTTCACGAACATAAGAAAAATCAGGACACTGCCGACCGTCGAAATCACGAGATACAGGTTCGCCGTCCAGAAAGTACGGATCAAAAAAATCGCATGGCTTTTGCTAAAACTGTCATTCGTAGAATGCTCGCGCAGCAAATAGATCGCGGTCATCGACACGGCAAGCAAAACAACGGAAAACAAGGCGGTATAAAGGGAAGGAAGCACCCCCAAAATAATCGATCCGAAGAATAAAAGGTAAAGTGCAATGATCTTCCGCTGTTCGGAGCTCATCTTTTCGGGGGTCTGAGGGGCCTGATCAGCAGTATCCATGCACACACTCTAAGTGCGCCCGAACAGCTTTTCAATGTCTTTTAAAGACAAAGTCACATAAGTTGGGCGCCCGTGGTTACATTGCCCCGAAAGCGGGGTCTCTTCCATTTGTCGCAAGAGGGCATTCATCTCCGCTGCGCTCAAAACCCGCCCTGATCGTACTGATCCATGACACGCCATCGTCGAAAGGATCGCATTCAGCTTTTCTTCAAGAATCTGCGTCCGGTCCTGTTCGCGCAGATCATCCAGAAGGTCAAACAGTAACCGCTTCGTATCCACCCGCCCGGACAGGAGGGCCGGAACAGCCTGCACCGCCAGAGCATCCTTCCCGAAAGCCTCGATCTCAAGCCCGAGCCGAGAGAGGGAAGGCGCATGCTCCAGCAACAAAAGCGCCTCATTTTCTTCCATTTCAACGATGTCAGGCGTCAACAGACCTTGCCGCGCAACGCCTTTCTCCGCCATTTGTGCCTTGAACCGCTCATAGACCAACCGCTCATGCGCCGCATGCTGGTCGACAATCACCAGCCCGTCCCTGGTTTGCGCAACGATATAATTCTCATGGATTTGCGCTCGCGCCGCCCCAAGCGGAAAGTCCTGAATATCCTGTGACGGCTCTGCCAAGACCACCGCTTCCGCCCGCGCGGATGGAACCGAAGCCTCCGGCAAAAAAGCCTGATAGCTTTCGTGCGCACGCTCCGCCATCTGGTAGGAATAAACAGGGGACATCCCGCTATTCCGGCTATAATGAAGCGGTACCACAGGGCTATTGCCCCGGTGCAAGGGCAGGGCCCCCGTCGTGCTCCGCCCCAGGGCGCCGAGCGCATGAGACGTCACCGTATTCGATGTCTGAAAGCCCCCCTCATGAATCGCCAGCTTCAGTGCGCTGATAATCAGCCCGCGCACCAGAGCCGGATCACGAAACCGCACCTCTGCCTTGGCCGGATGCACATTCACATCCACCTCCGCCGCCGGAAGATCGAGAAACAGCGCCAGCACCGGGTGCCGGTCGCGGTGTAAAACATCCGCATACGCCGCGCGCACGCACCCATGCAGCAGCTTATCCCGCACACACCGCCCGTTCACAAACAGATATTGATACTGGGCTGTCCCCCGGTGATAGGTCGGCAAGCCCGCAAAGCCAGACAACACAACACCGTCCCGCTCGGCGGCAATCTCCATAGCGTTATCTCCGAACTCCCGACCCAGAACCGCCGCCAACCGTGCCTTCCGGCCTTCCATCGCATGATAGTGCAGCTTGCGCTCCCCCGCATGCGTCAGGCGAAAGGCGACATGCGGAAACGCCATAGCAAGGCGCGTAACGATATCCTTGACCGCCATCTCCTCGGCCCGCTGCGATTTCTGAAACTTCAGCCGCGCCGGAGTTGCGTAAAACAAATCCTGAACTTCAATCCGTGTCCCTTGTGGATGGGAGGAGGGAATCACCTCGGACTTCTTGCCCGCATCGCAGGAAATCTCCCAGCCTTCACCGCACTCCGCATCGCGCGTACGGATCGAAAGCTTGGACACCGCCGCAATCGACGCTAGAGCCTCGCCGCGAAACCCCAGATGTTCGATCTCCAGCAAATCCTCCCCCGGCAGCTTCGATGTCGCGTGACGGTCAAGGCAGGCAACCAGATCCTCCCGCGACATCCCGCGCCCGTTATCCGAAACCACAATCCGCTTGAGCCCGCCCTCTGCAATATCGATCTCGATGGCGCTCGCCCCCGCATCCACAGAGTTCTCAACCAGCTCCTTGATCGCCGCAGCCGGGCGCTCCACCACCTCCCCGGCGGCAATCTGGTTAATCAGTGTCTCTGGCAGGTAACGAATCTGCATAACTATTCAAAACTCCCTAATAGTTTAAACCTATACAGATTCGCATCGCACAAAACCGTAAAATAACGCGAGGCCGCTTTTAATTTGACATCCCTGCAAAAATCCTTATAAATTGCGCCCATTCCCGGGAAAGAGGGGCCTTGTGGTAAGGCTCCCGTTGAGAAAGGGCTGATCCTTTCCTCAAACCTGTAGTCAGTCAGCCGGGACAATGGAAGAAAAGGAAGAAAGCCATGAGTGGAAAAAGAGTCCAGTCAAAACATAAAATCGATCGCCGCATTGGCGCAAACATGTGGGGCCGCCCGAAGTCCCCGTTCAACAAACGTCAGACCGGTCCCGGTATGCACGGCGCACGCCGCGGTAAACCAACCGACTACGGCGTTCAGTTGATGGCCAAGCAAAAGCTGAAAGGCTACTACGGCAACATCGGTGAAAAACAATTCCGTCGCTACTATCAGGAAGCCAGCCGCCTGCGCGGTGACACCGGTCAGAATCTGATCGGCCTGCTGGAGCGCCGCCTTGATGCCGTGATCTACCGTGCCTGCTTCGTACCGACAGTCTTCGCAGCGCGTCAGTTTGTAAACCACAAACACATCACCGTGAACGGCAAAGTCGTCAACATTCCGTCCTACCTCGTCAAAGAAGGTGACGTGATCGAAGTGCGCGAAAAATCAAAACAAGTTCCGATGGTCCTGTTGGCTGCCGAATGCACCGAACGTGACGTCCCGGACTATATCGACGCTGACCTGAAGGCCCTGAAGGCAACCTTCGTGCGCACACCGAAACTGGAAGACGTTCCTTACGCCGTCCAGATGGAACCAAACCTCGTGGTCGAGTTCTACTCACGCTAAGAGGCCCAAGAGCCAAAAATTCAAAAAGCCGCTCAAATGGGCGGCTTTTTTATCAAATATCCAACGCCCCCTGGAAGGGATTTTAGAGTTTGTTCCCCTTCAGAGCACTCACAATCCCGTGCAAAGTCCTGAGTTCCTGATCCGTAATATCCGCGCGGGTGAAAATGTTGCGGATATTGCGCGCCGTAATCGGCTTAAGCTCGGGCGCACGGAAAAACCGCATGGCATCCAGCTCATCTTCGAGACGGCTCAAAAACCCTTCAATCTCTCCCTGTTCAGCCGGGAAATTGTCATTCTTCGCTGCCGGGGCAGGGAACGCGCCATCGTCAGAAAGCGCGAGCCCGGCCTTAAACCACTCATAAGCCACCAGCAAAACCGACTGCCCCAGATTAAGCGAGGAAAAATCAGGGTTAGTTGGAACCGTAATAATACTGTGACACGCCGCAATATCTTCGTTGAACAGCCCCGAGCGCTCCGCTCCGAAGGCAAACCCCGTGCGTTGCCCGCCTTGTGCACGCTTTTGTCCTTCAATCGCCGCTTCCGAGGGCGTCAAAACAGGCTTCACCATATCGCGGGGCCGCGCCGTTGTCGCAAGCACATAATGCAAATCTGCAATCGCTTCCGGAAAGGTATCAAAAACCTGAACAGGTGGCATCTTCTCGAGCGCTCCTGAAGACATCGCCTCAGCCTGCGCACTGGGCCAGCCGTCCCGTGGCGCCACCAGCCGCAAATCGGTCAGCCCGAAATTCAACATCGCTCGCGCCGCAGCCCCGATATTTTCACCCATCTGCGGATGCACAAGAATAACAGCACTCATAAGAAATAAATCCTATAATATCATTTGGTTGTTAGAGTAATGCTCGGCATCTTATTGATTTTTATCTCATTTTCAAGAAAGCTTTACGCCGGGCGATAATTTATGTATATACTTTAGAGCAACAACGAAATAAAATTAGGGGAGATAAGACATGTTAATGCGTGATGGCCTTGAAGAAATCACAAGAGGGATAGAACAACCCTTTAACGTCATCGAAGAGTTTTCCGCACTCAATCCAAAAAGAAAAGTCCTGCTCTGCGACCACCTTTTCATGGAAGGGCGTCAGGCTTTCTACAATACCGTCGAACTGCTGTGGCCAAATGCCAGTGAAGCCGACGCCAAAAGATTGGAAAAGTTCCTGTACTCACTGCGCAATCGCTCGCACTAATCGGCAGGCATCGTCCGAACGCAGGAAAAACCGCCCCAAAGGCGGTTTTTTGTTGCACAGCAAAAAAACAGGGGTAATGTAGTCCCTTTACATATCAAGTAATGAACAGGGAACCAGTCAATGAAAA
>JAGRHC010000051.1 GCA_020445145.1 Alphaproteobacteria bacterium | reverse complement strand
CACCAAAAATGATCTGTAACCCTGGTACTGCCGAAGCATAATAAGAGATAACCAGCGACAAAACGCTAACCAGCACCATATTCGTAGGCAACCATGCCGCCCCACGAAAGCCGGCGAACCGCTCTAAAATATCGAGCACAAGAATATGGACGCAGTAAGCTCCCAAAACATACGGAGACAACCCTCTCAAAAAAGTGATGCCGCGAACATTCAGCGAATAAAGAAACAAACACCCGCCAATCATAAGGGTCCCCATAAAAGCATCCAAAGGAATATCTCGAAAACCTGCTGCGGCGAGGCTCCAGGATTCATCAAACGATATACCCAGCCCCAGCCCAGCGAGCGCCAAAGCATGAGAGGAGGGAATCCGGACATTGTATTTGGCAAACACATACCCCATCGTCATAAAAGGAAAACTCATAAACGGCCCAAAACGAGCCTTAAAAGTTAAACCGCTGAAATAAGGAACATCCGGCAACCCCAAAAGATCCTTATATGGTCCAAACGCTAGCTCAAACAAATAGAACAAACCCGCCAGCCCAAGAATAAAACCAATATGAAAGCGCCGTATTAAAATCAGCAAAACCCCAGAAATCCCAAGGGCAGGCAAAAACCACAAATGATACCCGCGATGTCCGCTCAAAAGAGAGTCTGCCACAAGACCGGGATAGATCGGCTCATGCCAATCTCCGACCAAAACAAAATAAAAATTATAGAATAGGAGCCAACCCAAAAAGACCGGAAACAAACGCAAAAAAAGTTTTTGAATATCACCAAATGCCGTCCGCCTTGAATGAGCAAGAAAATATCCGCTTGCTACAAAATAAAACGGGACAGCAAACCGACATAAAAGATCAATCACATTATAAAACGAAGGTGCAGACTCAACACCATCCGGCAAACAATGAAGCGCAACCACGGCAAAGAAAGCCAGACAGCGAAAAGAATCAACTCCGGAAATTCTCTTTTCCATGACATCTCGAACAAGATCTGAAAATTGAAAACACACGAGTAAGATAAAAATAAATCTCAAAATTAGAATAAAGGAAAAAACAGAAATACAAAAATGAAGAATTTAGAAAATCTAAATTAAATGTCCATTTTAGAAACAAGCTAAAATTTACATAAAATTTTATGTAATTCTTAGAACTTCTTAAGCCTTTTTCGTGTATGATCTTTAGAATAGGCTTGGTGTAATCTATTTACCATAATGTTGCAACGCAGAAAATCCAGGCCTTATACGAAAGAACAGACGAGTTTGAATCAGGGCAAATAAAAAAGGGCTTAAAACGATGGCATACACGCAGTTGGACAACCTTTCTGATAATCACACCGGGCACAGCGCAGATACACTGACGCTGCAGGCAGATGGAGCACAAAAACTGGATGTGCCGGATTCTAGCTTCATTCGTGATGCCGATCTGAGCCGTGATGGAATGGACCTCGTGCTCCAAGCACCTGATGGTCACACCGTTGTCATCGAAGATTACTTTGCACAAAGTCACCCCCCTGCCCTTGTTGCGCCAAATGGCATGATGCTGTCCCCCGAACTGGTAAACTCCTTTGTACACTCCGGTAATCACTACGCAGACGCCAGAAATCAGGCAACAGACATATCCCCTGTCGGCGCCGTGCAGGAAATGACAGGCGACGCTACAATCACACGTGCCAACGGAACCACCGAGCATGTCGGCATCGGTACCCCGGTCTATGAAGGCGACATCATTGAAACCGATGAAAACGGCGCTATTAATATCCTTTTTGTAGACAATACAACCTTCGCCGTCTCCGAAGATGCGCGCCTGGCGATTGATGAATACGTCTTTGACCCGGCCACACAAACCGGAACATCGGACTTTTCAGTCCTGAAGGGTGTTTTCGTCTTCACATCCGGCCTGATCGGAAGATCTGACCCGGATCACGTAGAAATCAACACCCCGTCAGGCTCTATCGGTATCCGCGGAACCATCATTGCCGGCGACGTTGACACAGGCGAAATCACTGTCATCGAAGGCGCTATCGTCCTTCATGATTTCAACGGCAACAGCGTGACACTATCAAACCAGTACGAAACAGCGAAATTCATCCCAAGTGCAAATACAATTGAGCATCTGGGAACCCTTTCTGCCGACAATATCACTGGAAAATTCGTGAGCGTCTCAACCGTCTCCGGAGACCTGTTTACCTCAATTCAGGATTCTGCCGCCGACACAGGTCAGGACAACGCTGACTCATCTGCGACCGACGACAGTTCAAGCGCTTCCAGTACAACTGACAGCGGAACCGATGACAGTTCATCATCAACCACAACAGATGAAGGCGCATCATTATCAGACCCTGTAACCAGTCAGGACATCGTTCAGGCCGGAACAACGACGCTGCAAGTTGAACCAAAACTTGCCACAGCCCCGCTTTTGCAAGCCATTATTCAACAAACCACCACACAGGACACAACAGTATCTGGCACAACAGATCCAATTATCACAAAAGCAGATACGATCATCGACCCGGCCGCACTCTTCCATGTCGAAATCCAGAAACTAACCTTCACGGAAAACGTTAACGGATCGGCCGTTGCCAGAATTAAAGGCGTCTACACAGACTCAACACGTTTTGCCCTGACAGGCGTTTCAAGGAACTTCTTTGATCTGGTTCAAGAAGATGCAAACACGGTTTTAGTCAGACTAAAGAGCGGTGTTTCGATGGACTTCGAAAAATACCACCTCCTGACCTTTACGGCCACCAATGAACTCGGAACCCAAACCGTTTCACAGGTCGTAAACCTCTCAATCCTGAACGTCGACGAACCTGTCGTCTTGACAGGCGCAGAGCCGAGCGCCCTGTATAGTGCCAGCGAAGGAAACTTCTGGTCCCACAATTTTGCCATCGACTTCTTCGACCCCGAAGGAAAAATTGATCACTATGAAATCATCCCTGGCGGCCTAAACGCAGACCCCGATGTAGCATCTTACAATTTCGACGCAACCACCGGTGTACTGGTCGTCAACTTTGATAGTTCCTTCGCGAGCGATGCGACCTACTCTGTGACAGTCCGTGCAGTTGATGCAGGCGGCACACTTCTTAGCGGGGCGGCAAGCGAAACCATAACCTTCTATAAAGACGCCACAAATGGAACTCTTTCAACTGGAGGCGCCACCGTCAGCTTTACAAACGGAAATGACAGCTTGATTGGCGCAAGTGCCGTAAACTCAAACAGCAACAAACTCTTTATGGCGTACGGAGACGATTCTGTTGTCATAAACGGAAACAATAACATAGTAAACGCGGGGCATGGCACAGATACGATAACTGTCACCGGAACAGGCAATACCCTCGTTGGTGGAGGCGGAAAAGACATTTTTATCCTCCAAGGATCAGGCTCTTCTCAAAACTATTACTATGGAGGAGAAGACGGCGATACTTTTAAAGTTTTAAACACCTCGGCCCTATCATCATTAAGCAGCGCTGGCGTATCCCATGTCATCGACGGCGGAAGCGGCGGAAATGGGCCAGACGTGCTCGAAATCGCAGTTGGCGGAAACCTCGACTTCACGATTATTAACAACAACTACATCAAAAACATAGAGCAGGTAAATACCGACAACGGGTCAGCCAATACAATTACCCTGAAATACTCCGATATCGTCAGCATGACCGACTCCAACAACAAACTGACCATCAACATGGACAACAACGATACGCTCAACTTTGATACAGAAGGCAAAAACTTCTACGCCATCGGCGACGGCAACAGCGGATATCAAGCGTATTCAGATGGAACTGTAACCTTGCTGGTTGATAACCAGCATGCAAACCTGGTTGTAACTTAAGCGTCTAGGCACGAACAAATCTGGTCTTCGCCACAGCTTCAACCCAGCCGTCATACAAATCTTCCGCATGAGCCTCGTCCAGACGAGGCTCATATATTTGGGCCGCATGCCAGGCCTTCGCAGACTCCGCAAGCGATGAAAAAACCCCGGCCTGAACCCCGGCCAGACAGGCCGCCCCCCAGGCCGTACCCTCCGCCACGCGCGGCACCTCCACCCGGCACCGCGTAACATCGGCAAGAACCTGACACACAAAAGCGTTCGCGACCAAGCCGCCATCCGCCCGTATAACGTCAAGCCGCTGCCCCCCGCTATCCGCCCGCATCGCATCCAGCAAATCGCGTGTCTGAAACCCTTGCGCCTCCAGCGCCGCCCTGACCACATGCGCCTTCGTACTGCGACGCGCCAGACCACTAATCACCCCGCGCGCATCCGGGTCCCAATAGGGAGCCCCAAGCCCGGTAAAAGCCGGAACAAAATACACCCCGTCACTGTCCGGAACACTCCGCGCCAGCACCTCGCTCTCCGCCGCGTTCTCAAAAAACCCGAAATTATCTCGCAAAAACTGGACCGCCGTCCCCGCATTAAAAATTGATCCCTCCAGCGCATAAACAATCTCGCCCCCAACCCTGTACCCGATCGTCGACAGCAGCCTGTTTTGCGAATGAACAAGCGCCTGCCCCGTATTCATCAGCGCAAAGCACCCCGTGCCATAGGTCGATTTCACCATCCCCGGCAAAAAGCAGCCCTGCCCAATCAATGCCGCCTGCTGATCCCCGGCCATCCCGCCAATCATATAATCATGACTGCCAATCTCCATTTGGCCAAAATCGGATACATTATCTCGAACCTCCGGTAACACAGAAGCCGGAACCCCAAACAAACCAAGCAGTTCATCATCCCAGCACTGCCGCGAAATATCATAAAGCATCGTCCGCGAAGCATTGGTCACATCCGTCGCATGAACAGCGCCCCTCGTCAGGTGCCATAACAGGAAACAATCAACCGTTCCGAAGAGGATATCCCCCCGCTCCGCCGCCGCACGTACACCCTCAACATGCTCGAGAATCCAGCCGATCTTCGTCGCTGAAAAATAAGGATCGAGCAACAATCCCGTCTTACGAGAAACCAGCTCTTCATACCCCCTCGCCCGCAAATCGGCGCAAACCGGCGCCGTACGGCGATCCTGCCAGACAATCGCATGATAAACAGGCTTGCCCGTATGCCGGTCCCACAGGATCGTCGTCTCGCGCTGATTGGTAATCCCAACCGCCGACACATCAGCCATCTCCAGCGGGTAATCCGTCGCCAGCGATGTTACCGCCCAAAGCATATCATTTAAAATATCCTCGGCATCCTGCTCCACCCATCCATCATCAGGATAATACAATTTCAGCGGCTTTTGGCGCACACCAACCACATCCCCGGAAGCAGTAAAAAGAATAGAACGAGAACTACTTGTGCCCTGATCTAAAGAAATCAGATGAGATTTTTTCATTTAAAATCGCTACGCCTCGCAATAAAACACTTGAAAATGCCCTGAAAACCCAAAAAATCCGATCAAACTTAAAATAAAAAATTAAAAAAATCCCACAATAAATTGATAAACAAAATTCAAATAAAAGAAACGTACGCCCTACCCGACCATCCCGGCCAAAGCTTCATCAATCTTCCCAACTGTCTCATCAGAAACATGCAAACCAAGCTTCGAACGACGCCACAAAACATCCTCCAGCGTCCGCGCCCACTCATAACGAACAAGATAAAACACCTCAGCCTCAAAAACCCCGTCCCCGTAATGCACACCAAGCCCCTCAATATCCTCGGCCCCCTGAAGGAAGAAATCCATCCGGCTGCCATAAGACCGCACATATCTGAAAAGCACATCATCCGGCAAAAACGAATAACGCTCCTTTTGCCGCTCTTCATATGTAGAAAGGCTCAAATTCCCGAGATCCCCGCCCGGCAAAGACCAGGCCGCCGTCCACGGAGCCCCGCTCCGCCCGGAAAGCCGTACCAGCCTGTTGACCACATCCTCAGCCACAGCGCGGTACGTCGTCAACTTCCCGCCAAACACGGACAAAAGGGGCGGCGCAAAACGCTTATGATGATAAATCCTGTATCCGCGCCCGACATCCGAAGCCTTCTGATGCCCGTCATCAACCAAAGGCCGAACACCGCTATACGTAAAAATCATATCTTTAGGCGTAACGTGCTTTTTGAAAAACCGGCTATAAGCCGCACACAAATACGCCGCCTCGTCATCACTACACTGCGCCGCCGCAGGATTATCATCAAAATCAACCTCCGTCGTCCCCACCAGCGTATAATCGCGCTCATAAGGAATAACAAAAACAATTCGCCCATCCGGCTGCTGAAGCAAATAACTATGCGCCCCCTCATAACGACGCGGCAATATAATATGACTTCCCTTCACAAGCCGCACATCTGGTAAATCCGGATCGTCCTGCCCCAGATCAAGCGCATTCAAAAACCCGCGCACCCAAGGCCCCGTCGCATTCACCACCATCGAAGCACTGACAAAATCCTCAGCCCCGCTGACCGCATCCTTAAGCCCCACGCGCCACCGACCGCTCTCTTCAGCAAGGGATGTACAAATTGTGCGCGTAAGAACCTGAGCCCCTTTCTCCGCCGCATCAACAGCATTCAGCACCACCAGCCGCGTATCGTCACACCACCCGTCATAATAGGAAAATCCCTTTTCATACGCATCCCCCAGCGGCGCCCCGTAAACTTCCCCCCGCTCAGACGTAAAATCCACACGCCGTGATCCCGGAACAGCGCCGACCCCAACCAGATTATCGTACAGAAACAAACCAAGCCTGATTATCCATTCGGGCCGCTGCCCCTGATCATAGGGAAGAATAAATTCCATCGGTGTAATCAGATGCGGCGCAATGCCCATCAAACGCTCGCGCTCCTTAAGCGCCCCGCGCACCATCCCGAAAGCGCCATGCTCAAGATAACGCAAACCCCCGTGAATAAGCTTGCTGGACGCCCCCGACGTCGCCCCGCCAAGATCAGCCGCTTCCACCAGCAAAACAGAAAAGCCGCGGCCAGCGGCATCTCGCGCAATACCGGCCCCGTTAATCCCACCACCAATGATACACAGATCGAAATGCTGAGAACTCATAACATGACAAGGATACACGAAGCGCAACTGTCTGAAAAGTCGCTCCCATGGCTTTCTCTTTGACATATCCACAAAGTTGCACAATACTTATCCACGGATGTATTCACATCACAACAGCCCATAAAGAATGATATTTTTCAACGCGAAACCATCATCCCGCACAAAACGCCGCTGCGCCGCATTGATCTTCGCAGCAACTTTATTATGCCCCCATGATAACGTGCGCGCCGCCGAGCCAAAATACTCCCCTTTCCTCCTCGGCCCCCTCGGCCTGAACACCATCCCAAGCGCCCGCATGGATGCCCCCGGCACAATCCGCGCCGGAATATCGACAAGCGATCCCTACCTCCACGGTTTTCTCAACATCCAGATCGCAAGCCCGCTCTCCCTAACCCTCAGACAAAGCGCACAAACATCAAGCCTGCGAGCCGAGCCAGACAAACTCTCCCCCGGCATGGACATAAAACTAAAACTTCTGGAGGAAACTGCGCACCGCCCGGCGATCGCCCTCGGCCTGCAATCTATCATCGGCGATCACACACTGGCCGGGCAATATATCGCCCTGTCCAAACGCTATAAAAACATTGACCTGACACTGGGCACAGGCCGAAGAGTCTATAGCGGAAACCATAAATACGGCATTTTCGGAGGCGCAGAATATTTTACCCCCCTCGATAACCTGTCCATCAAAATCGACTATAACCCCAATACATATGCGGCCGAGCGCAGCGCAATCCCGGACTTCAACCGTCCCGCCCCATGGAGCGCCAGCCTGAACTACACTTACGGCCCCGCCGCAGCCAGCCTCGGCCTCCAGGGCACAGACAAAATCATGGCCCGCCTGTCCCTGCAAGCCTCCCCGGAAAACTGGCCTTTAAAAAGCAAAAAATATGAAACCCCAGCCCCCTTCTACAAAACCCGGCCCGGCGTATCAAAAGTCACAACGCTAAAAACAGACGCCGAAGAAGAAAACATCGCCCTCTCCGGAATCCACGAAGAAAACCAGACGATCCACGCAACAATTAACCTGAATCCAAATTCCCCCGCGCCGCAGCAACTCGGCAGAGCCGCCCGCCACCTCGCCGCCCACAGCGGCCCCGATACAGAAGAAATCGAACTCTCTACCACCATCCTCGGTCTGCAAGGCCCCCAAACCCGCCTCCTGCGCACAGACCTCGAACGCGCCCTCTCTCAAAAACAAGGCAGCCCCGAAGAACTCTGGGCCAACACAGAATTTACATCAGACCACAAAGCAGAAAAAACCGAAGATAAAGCAAGCCGGTTTAAAAACTTCCACCTCGAACTGGACAACACCTTCAGCCTCGCAGAAACAGACAGCGGCCTTCTCTACCGTACATCCCTGATCGCAGGACACAAAACAAGCGGCACACTAGGCTTCCTGAATACAGGCACAGCCTTCCGCCTAAACCTCGCAGATAACCTCTCCCGTCTGGACACGCTGCGCAGCCCGGCTTTCTGGCCCGTAAGAAGCGACATCGACGACTTCACGCGCCAGCGCCTGACGCTTGAAAACAGCTACATCAACGCCATGCACACACTCAGCCCCGGCCTGTACGCCTCCGCCAGCGCTGGATATCTCGAGGAAATGTACGCAGGCATCGGCGGAGAAATTCTCTATCGCCCCTTTAAATCCCGCCTCACTCTCGGCGGAGAAATTTGGGAAGCCTTCCGCCGCAACCCGGACACCGCCATGCATACCGGCCTCAACGGCGATCACGTCCTGACCGGACACATCAGCGCATGGTACGACCTCCCCGGCGAAGATATAACGCTCGGCCTCAAAGCCGGCCGCTACCTCGCAGAAGACATCGGCGGCACCCTGTCCTTGGAAAAAACATTTAAAAACGGCGCCCGCCTCAGCGCGTCCGCCACCATGACAAACGGCGGCGATATTGATATATACGGCCACAGATCAAACATCTGGAATGGCTTCCGCCTGAGCCTCCCGCTCGGCAGCCTGCGCTACGTACCAGAAAACACGCATCTGAACATCGCCGCCGAACCTTTTGGCCGAGACACAGGGCAATCCCTGAAACCGCCGCTCCCCTTACGCGCCGCAACAGAAAACTTCACCCTCAATCACATGTCTAAAAACTGGAACGAAATACTGAACTAATAATCGTTTGAATTCACTTTGTGACAAGGCGCAAGCGACGTAGCGTATAGGACATACGTTAGGAGCGAAGCAACGCTGTCCCAAAGTGAATTCAAACGATTAAAAAAAAATCCGCCCCGTGAAGGGCGGAGAAAGTTAACCTTATATAAGGATTTTTTGCTTATTGCACCCAACCCTTATCTTCGAAACGACATGCAAAACTTTAAAGACTTCATCTAACTTACGCGGAAGCATGGAAGGATTAGAACCATATTTCCTGAAACCTTATAATCCCATTGTACGCATAAACATTATGAAAACACAAACTTTTGTAAATTTCACAATAATTTCAGTAGGTTAGAAAAATCATCCGGCAAAGAAGAAGAAAAACTCATTTCCTCCTCGGTAACGGGATGAATAAAACAGATTTCCTGCGCATGAAGAGCCTGCCGCGGAAAAGCAGCAAAGGAGCCAACAACGCCCTCGTCATACCCCCCTTTACGCAGCTTCGCCGCCAGCGCCGTCGGCTGCGGTCCGTAAAGCGGATCCCCGACCAACGGATGCCCCAGAGCTTCCATATGAACCCGGATCTGATGCGTACGCCCCGTTTCAAGGCGGCATTCCACCAAAGAACACGCCCCGGAAAAATCTTGTTTCACCAGATAATGCGTCTTCGCATCCCGCCTTGCATTGCCAACAACACTCATCTTGAGGCGATTGTGCCGATCACGCCCGATCGGACGATCCACCGCCCCCTTCAACGGAACCGGAACCCCGAGAACCAGAGCCTGATAAACCCGCCGCAAAGACCGGTCGGCAAGCTGCGCGGCAAGATGATGATGCGCAAGGTCACTCTTCGCAACCACCATCAACCCACTCGTTTCTTTATCCAGCCTGTGTACGATCCCCGGACGCGCCACCCCGTTAATCCCGGACAGCGCCCCCGCACAATAATGCAGCAAGGCATTCACCAGCGTCCCATCAGGATTCCCCGCCCCCGGATGCACCACCAACCCTGCAGGTTTATTAATAACCATCAGGTCATCATCTTCAAAAACAACATCCAGCGGAATATCTTGCGCCTGAGGCTTGCAAGGCACAACAGCTGGCACCCGAACCTCAAGGACATCCCCAACCTCAACTTTCCGTGAAGCCATCGCCAAAACCGAGCTGTTCAGCAAAATCTGCCCCTGCGAGATCAAACCCTGCAAACGGGCTCGCGACAAATCAGTACAAACACCACTCAAATATTTATCGACCCGACCGCCGGCCTCCTCTGCGCCAACGGTATAATGATACACAGCCCCCCCATCACTATCCGTGACGTCGTCATCTTCAAAAGCATCTTCCATCAAGGCAACTCCACCGGCTTGACAATACAAGGGTCCTTATAAGGCTTTGGCCCCTCTCCGGCAACAACCCATCCATTACGTGTAATCGCAGGCAAATCACTCACATCCTCCGGCGCAGTATCTTCCTCCTCCACAGAAGAAGAATCAACATCCTCTGCCGCCGCCTTTTCGGCATCAAGTGTCTTCGCAAGCATAGCAATTCCGCTACCATCACCCTCCGCTTCACCCGCACCAAGATCAACGGTTGCGACAACGTCTTCTTCCGGCGCAGCCGCAGAGTCATAAGCCATCACATCCCCGTCCTCCGCAACAAAAGGATGCCGTTCAACCATCTCGTTATAAGGCACATCGGAATATCCGGTAATCAGGCGCGCACCATACGCCCCCTCGACCATCTGGTACGCCTCGACCTTCTGCCCATGGAAATAGGCATCCCCGCCGATAATATCCCCGCGCGGCGTCAAAGTCAGGACATGCACATAAGACATATTCTCCGGCAATGCTTCATTCTCAAACGCAGACTCCTGACCCTCAGCATCCCCCGGCGCATCATCAACCTCAGGCTGAGGCACCACCTGGACCATCATCATCAACGAAATCAGACGATCGCTCCGCACATAAAGATCGCGCGCAAAATAATCATGATCCGCGCCGCGCCCCCGGAAAAACCGCTCCCACCGAACCTCGCCGCTCAAAGCATCCAGCAACCCAAGCCAGCTCCCGGCGCGCCCCCCATCCGCAGGCAACACATCCCCGAACACCAGCATATACCGCCCCAGATACGGCACAATCTTCTGCGCCTGCAAGCCCAGACCTCGGCTATACTGCCGCTGCCAGACCAAAGCCCCATCCAGATCAAGCCGCGCCGTCCAACCCATCTTTTTCCCGGCATCATTCACAAAATACCCGGCCACCGCATAACCGGCCCCGCTCCCATCCTGCGGATCGGCGGGAAGAGCAGAAATCCCTAAAATCTCATTGCTGCCCCCCGGCACATAAGAACGATCGCGAACGACATTCCCCTTCGCATCCAGAAGATAAACATACGCCTGCCGCTCCAAAGGCGCCTTCGCATCCACGCCTACGCGCATCTCCGCACTGGCCACGACAGCCATCCCCTGACCGTCAGGACGAACAGCAATATCAGCCGCCTTAAGCCCCAAAGCCTTATGCCAGATCACCTTTTCATCCTGCAACTCACCCTGAGCATTCAAAAACCCGAGCCAAAGCCCCCCCTTGCCATCCGCCCCCAAGACATTCGCAAGAACCACATACCCCTCACCATAGGATAAAATCTTGATAACCTGCTGCAATCCGCTGATCGCTTGATACTTCTCCCAAACCGCCCGCCCGCGTAAATCAAGTTTCACCAGAATAAGACGCGCTCCCATCTCTGGATTAGATCGCACCTCACCCGCCGCCAGAACCTCATCATCCGCAGCCAGCACAACCGAACGAAAAACTTCGCTGCGCGCCCCTTCCCCATAAACCGTATCCCAAAGATTGTAAGACCCCAGATCGGGATAAAAAAGCGTCGTCACCGCCTCATAGGGAGGATTACAAACATCGCTCGCCTGCGCCAAAGCGCCCCGAGCGCCCCCCGCAAGAAAAAAGCTGCACAATCCGACTGAAATAAAAAAATTTTTGTTGAGCATCCCGGCCTTCGCGTTTAGGGTCATAGACATCAACCCCGAATGTAAGCTTCAAGTGTAAAACCCGTAAACCGAAATGTCTACGAAAGTTCTAATCGTTTCTGACGCATGGCACCCGCAAGTCAATGGTGTTGTCCGCACCTATGAGTACCTGATGCAGGAACTCATGGCATCCGGCCACACCTGTGAAGTCATTGGCCCCGCTGATTTCCCATGGACAATGCCCATGCCTTTTTACCCGGAAATCCGCCTCGTTCTCTCGCCCTATCGCCGCCTGAAACAGATGATCGAGGACTACGCCCCGGATAAAATCCACATCGCCACCGAAGGCCCGCTCGGCTGGGCAGCGCGCCGTCACTGCCTGCAAAA
>JAGRHC010000050.1 GCA_020445145.1 Alphaproteobacteria bacterium | reverse complement strand
ATGGAGATGATGGCGGTGATTAAGGCGCTGTCGGCTCTGAAAAAGGCTTCGGTGGTGGCGCTTTATACGGATAGCAAATATGTGATGGACGGGATTACCAAGTGGGTGCCGGGGTGGAAGGCGCGCGGATGGAAAACGGCGGATAAGAAGCCGGTGAAAAATCAGGATTTATGGGAGCAGATTGATGCTCTGGTGCAGAAACACGATGTGACTTTTCACTGGGTTAAGGGGCATGCGGGGCATCCGGAGAACGAGCGGGCCGATGAGTTGGCGCGGGCGGGGGTGCCGGGCGCTTTTTGACGCAGTGGATGCGGATGTTTTTTAACCACGAAGCGCACGAAGGGCACGAAGATATGGTGCTTTTTTTATGTTCTTTTTGTGGGGGTGGGGAGAGAGGTGTTTTGGTGCGCCTTGCGGCGCGTTGGGGTTTTTAACCACGAAGGGGGCGAAGGGGTTTGCGAGTGCGAGATGCTTCTGTGTCTTTTTGTTTTTTTTGTGGTGAGTTTTTATGGCCTGCGGCGCTGGCGCTTATTCGTTCATGCGGGAGTAGTCGACGGGGCCGGTTTTTTCGATGGGGGCGCCGGTGGGGATGATGCGGTTCAGGAGGTTCTGGAAGCTGCCGCCGTTATTGGAGTAGGTGTTGAAAGAGCCTGAGGTCGCGGGCATTGAAGGGTCTATGCGCGGGTTGGCGTAGGTCATGACGTCGCGCCAGATGATGGCCGGGAGGCTGCCGCCGGTGACTTTTTTCATGGGGCTGTTGTCGTCGTTGCCGAGCCAGACGCCGGTTACGACGCGGTCGGTGAAGCCCATGAACCATGCGTCGCGGCTGTCCTGTGAGGTTCCGGTTTTGCCGGAGGCCGGGAAAGGCAGACGGGCGCCGCGGCCGGTGCCGTTGTCGATGACGCTTTGCATCATGGCGCTTAGGGTCTGGACGGCGCGGGGGGGCAGGATTTGTTCGTAGGAGGTCGGGGCTTTGCGCATGTAGAGGAGGCGGCCTTCTGCGTTTTTGATCTCGGTTATGGCGAAGGGGTAGACGCGGCGGCCTCCGTTGGCGAGGACGGCGTAAGCGGTGTCCATTTCCAGCATGGACACGCCGGAGCTGCCGAGCGCCAGGCTGAGGTCGGGCTGGAGCGGGGAGATGATGCCGAGTTTGCGGGCCGTGGTGATAACGCTTTGGGGGCCGACATCCTTCATCAGGCGGACGGCGACGGTGTTTAAGGAATAGGTCAGGGCTTCGGTCAGAGTGACTTCGCCTTTGTATTCATTGCCGAAGTTTTTGGGACGGTAGTCGCCTTCGGTGATGGGGGCGTCGAGGATTGTGGCGTTTGGTTGCCAGCCTTCGAGGAGGGCGGTCAAGTAGACGATGGGTTTGAAGGACGAGCCGGGGGCGCGGCGCGCCTGTGTGGTGCGGTTGAACTGGCTGGCGCTGTAGTCGCGGCCGCCGACCATGGCGAGGACCGCGCCGTCGGGGCGCATGACGAGGACGGCGCCTTGTGAGACGTCTCTGTCGGCGCCGTTTTCAAGCAGGACGCGGATCAGGGATTCCTCGGCTTTGGTCTGGATTCCGGGGTCGATGGTGGTTTGGACGATCAGGTCCATGTCGGGTGTGCCGACGAGGTCATCGAGGCCGTCAACGACCCAGTCTGCGAAGTAGCGGATGGCTTTTTCGCCGGTGGGTTTGGTGCGCGGGCTGGGGACCATCGGGGCGCTAGCGGTTTTGGCCTGTTCTTTGGTGATGTAGCCGGCGTCGACCATGGCGGCCAGAACGGTATCCGCGCGTTTTTTGGCAAGGTCCGGGTTATTCAGGGGCGAATATGTCGAGGGGGCTTTCAGGAGGCCAGCAAGTACGGCGGATTCCTGGAGGTTGACGGCGCTGGCGGGTTTGCCGAAGTAGAGCTGTGCGGCGGCGTTGACGCCGTAGACGCCGGAGCCGAGATAGACGCGGTTTAAATAAGCGCTGAGGATTTCATCTTTGGTGAGTTCGCGCTCGAGCCAGAGGGCGAGCATGGCTTCCTGAATTTTGCGTTTGAGTTTGCGGTCGTGGGTCAGAAAGAGGTTTTTCGCCAGTTGCTGGGTGATGGTCGATCCGCCCTGTACGAGGCGGCCTTTGAGAAGGTTGGTGGCCATGGCGCGGGCGATGCCTAGGATGTCGACGCCGGGATGCGAATAAAAGCGGCGGTCTTCGGTGGCGATGACGGCTTCGACGAGGTATGGGGGCAGGTCATTTACGCTGACGCTTTTGCCTTTGAGTTCGCCGTAGCGGGCGATGGTGCTGCCGTCGGCGGCCTTGACGATGATGGAGGATTTTCGTTCGAAGGCCGCGGTGTTTGTGATGTCGGGGAGGTCTTGTGCGTACCATGCCAGGATACCGGCTAGCCCAAGCATACCCCAGATTCCGAGGATGAAGGTCCATTTGAACAGGAAGCCCAGAATGGAGCGGCGTTTACGGCGGCGCGTGTTTTTTGTACGCTTTGGGGCGGCCAGCATACTGTGTGCGGCGTGGCTTTTGCTGCCGCTTTTGGCTTTTGATTTTTTCGATGCTGTTTTTTTTGCCATTGTTCTTTTTATGTGCAGTCCAGCCAGTAGCGGCGACGGGCCGGGAATTTATCGGTGGCCGGGGTGACGTCTTCGAGTTCGGCGCCGCAAAATTCGACGATTTTGACGGCGGCCTTGTCTTCGGGGTCTACGGTGATCAGGGCGCGGTCAATGCCGAGATAGCAGATATAGGGCATGCCCTTTTGCAGGATTTTTTTGCCGAAGCCTTTGCCGCGCATGGAGGGGCGGATAATGAAATTGACGTGGCCGCCCCATTTTTCAAGGTGCCAGTTCAGACGGTGGCGGATGTTGAGGGTGCCGATGAATTCGTTGTCTTTGGTCAGCCAGAGGACAGTTTCGGGGACTTTTTCGACCCAGTCCGCGTAGGGTTTGTGCAGATTTTTTTTGCCGGAGTTGAGTTCGTGGATGAATTCCGGGAAGCCGTCGCGGACTTCGTCGATGTCGAGAAAAACATAGCGGCCTTCGGCTTGAAACTCCCGGAGGGCTTTCAGGTAGCTGTCCATGTGTTCGAGGGCTGGTTTTTCAAGTTTTGCGGCGGTCATTTTCCTGATCGTCTGGTTATAAGTTTACATGTTATAGGGGATTTGATGCGGAAATACAAATCCCCTGCTAGGCCATGAAAATTGCAGCGAGGCCGAGGAAGGAAAGGAAGCCTACGACGTCGGTGACTGTGGTTAGCAGGACGGTGGATGAGACGGCTGGGTCGCTGCCGAATTTGTTCAGGAGGACCGGGATTCCGGCGCCGCTCAGGCCTGCGGCGATGAGGTTGATGATCATGGCGGTGGCGATGACGATGCCAAGGATTGTCGAGCCGAACCAGAGGGCGGCGATGATGCCGGTGATGACGGCGAAGACGGCGCCGTTGATTGTTCCGACGAGGGTTTCTTTCCAGATGACGCGCCATGTGTTGGTGCTTGAGATTTCGTGGGTGGCGATGGCGCGGACCGCCACGGTCATGGCCTGGGTTCCGGCGTTGCCGCCCATGGAGGCGACGATGGGCATGAGAACGGCGAGGGCGACGATTTGTTCGATGGTGGCGTCGAAGAAGGAAATGACGATTGAGGCCAAAATCGCGGTCAGCAGGTTGACGAAGAGCCAGCGGAAGCGTTTGCCTGTGGTGGTGAAAACGGCGCTGTAGAGGTCGCCCTGATCGACCCCGGCGAGGCGGAGGATGTCTTCCTGCGCTTCTTCGTCGATGACGTCGATGACGTCGTCAATGGTGATCACGCCGATCAGTCGGTCGTTTTCGTCGACGACGGGGGCGGAGAGAAGGTCTTCGCGGCGGAAAAGGTGGGCGACTTCTTCCTGGTCCATGTCGGCGGGGATGGGGTTGGTTTCGTCCAGTTTCAGGTCGGCGATTTTTTCCGAGCGGCGGGCGCGGACGACGCGGTTAAGCGGAATGGCGCCTTTGAGATGGTAGGACGGGTCGACGATGAAGATGTTGAGAAAATCTTCGGGCAGCGTTTCGGAGGCTGCGCGCAGGTAGTCGAGGGTTTTTCCGACGGTCCAGAATTCCGGGATGGCGACGAGTTCACGCTGCATCAGGCGTCCGGCGCTGTCTTCGGGGAAGCTTAGACCTTCCTCGAGGACGAGGCGGGTTTTGGCGGATAGCTTTTTGATGACTTCATGGCGGAAATCTGGGTCCAGGGGTTCGATCAGGAGCAGCGCGTCGTCGCTTTCGAGTTCGGAGATCATCTGGGCGACTTGCGCCGGTGGCATGGCGGACAGGGTGGCGCGGCTGAGCTCGGCGTCCATGTCGGTGAAGATGAGCGGGTCGATGTGCTCCTGATACATGCTCAGGAGTTCTTCACGGTCTTCGGATTTGATTTTCGAGAGCAGTTCGGCGGTGTCGGCGGTGCTGAGGTCGGTCAGGGCGGCGTTGACCGTGTCGGCGTCTTGCTGGCGCAGGGCTCCGACGATGTCCTTGATCTCTTCATCGGACAGGTGGAAGGATTTTTCTTCGCGCAGATCGGCGGAGTCTTCCTGTGTTTCCGGTGTTGATGTCGTTTCCATGGCGCGTTGCGGGGTTGGAGTTGCGCGTTATTCAGTAAAGGTACAAGGTTCAAGGGGCAAGGTTCAAGAGGTATTTCCTCTTGAGGGGCCTTGTTCCTTGAACCTTGCTGTTTGTTCTGTTCCTCCCGGTTACGGGAGGATGGAAATTTTACGCGTTGCGGACCAAGCGGTGTGTGACGTGGTCGACCATGCTTTCTTCGAAAAGCTGGGCGCCTACGGTGGCCAGAGAGGTCACATTCACGATTCCTCGCGTGGTCGTCGCCGGGGTGATGATGTGTGCCGGGCGGGCTGCGCCGAGGAGCAGTGGGCCGACGCTTACACCTTCTGCGATCACTTTCACGAGGTTGAAGGCGATGTTGGCTGAGTCCACGTTTGGCATGATGAACAGGTTTGCCTGACCGGTTAGCTTCGAGTTCGGCATCAGGCGCTCGCGCACCGATTCCATGAGCGCTGTGTCCCCTTGCATTTCGCCGTCGATTTCGAGTTCCGGATCGCGGCGGCGGATGTCGTTGTAGGCTTCGCGCATTTTGCGGGCGGAGTCACAGTCGACGGTGCCGAAGTTTGAGTGGGACAAGAGCGCGACTTTTGGCTTCATGCCGAAACGGCGGACTTCTTCGGCTGCGAGAAGGGTCATTTCGGAGATTTGCGCTGCGGTCGGCTCAGGGTTGACCTGTGTGTCGCAGAAGAAATAGGTCGCGTCTGGCAGGATCAGCGGGCTTACGGTGGCCGGGGTTTCGACGCCCGGTTTCAGGCCGATGATGTCCTTGACGTGTTTCAGGTGCGCGTGGAATTTGCCGGTGGCGCCGCAGATGACGGCGTCGGCGATGTCCTTGTACACCATCAGCGAACCGATAACGGTCGGGGTGGTGCGCAGGATGGCTTTGGCTTCATCAGGTGTGACGCCGCGGCGTTCCATGATGCTGTGGTAGGTTTCCCAGTATTCGCGGTAGCGCGGGTCGTAATGCGGGTCGATCAGTTCGAAATCTTCGCCGCTTTTCATGCGGAGGCCCAGACGTTTGATGCGGCTTTCGACGACTTTGGTCCGGCCGATCAGGATCGGTTTTGCAAGATTTTCGTCGAGGACGATCTGGATTGCACGCAGGACGTGTTCTTCTTCCCCTTCGCAGTAGACAACGCGTTTTGGCGCTTCTTTGGCGCGGGCGTAGACCGGGCGCATGACGAGCTGGGATTTGTAGAAATATTGCTCGAGCGTGTGGCGGTAAGCGGTGAAATCCTCGATGGGGCGCGTGGCGACGCCGGTTTCCATGGCGGCTTTGGCGACGGCGATCGGGAGATCGACGATCAGGCGCGAGTCGAATGGTTTGGGGATCAGGTAGTCGCGGCCAAATTGCAGGTTTTCATCGCTGTATACGGCGGTGACTTCTGCGGTGGCTTCCTTGCGGGCGAGGGCGGCGATTGCGTTCACGCAAGCCATTTTCATTTCCTCGTTGATGGTGGTTGCGCCGACATCGAGCGCGCCGCGGAAGATGAAGGG
>JAGRHC010000049.1:293-4084 GCA_020445145.1 Alphaproteobacteria bacterium | reverse complement strand
TTTAGCAAACCGTTGCCTTCAGCCGCTCGGCCACGTCACCACTGTCGTTTCAACGCGGCCTCGCTTTCAAAGTTTTGTTTGCTTTTGCAAACGGGGCCACATCAACAGAACTCTGATTACCGTTGCCGGGTCTCAGTGTTCTGTATCAGTTATCAGGTACTGGCGGGGTTATCAAGCGTTTGATGGTTTTTCGTCTAGATAATTTTGGTGTTTTTTTTGTTATGGTTATTTTTGCGGGTTTGTGTATCGCTGTTGATTATCTTGGTGCTCCTTTTCTTGACATAATGCGTTTTGTGTTGCTATTATGTCGCTGGATTTTTTATGTGAGAACAGAGAGAATGTTATGGGAACGCGGCGGGAGTTTTTGAAAAGAGCGTCGGCTATGTTGGCGGGTGGTGTTTGCGGTGGCGTAATCTCTTTAGGTTTTAATGAACTTGCAAAAGACGTGGCTTTTCGTCTTTGTCGTCGTATGGAGGATTATAAGGATATGTCTGATGACGACCTTAGAGAATCTATTGCTCGCGTCTATGATCGGGATAAGGGGGATGTTGCGGGGGGTATAGCTTTTCTTACTGCGGGTGTTTCCGGCATTTGTTATGAATGCGCCAATAAATTGCCGCCGCCAGATGAAAATAATCCGCCGGAACCCTAGAGGTTAACGCTATCCCAGTTTCTTCTTTAAGATATCATTGACTGCGGCCGGGTTGGCTTTGCCACCGGTTTTTTTCATGACCTGTCCGACGAAAAAGCCGAAGAGCTTGTCTTTGCCGCTGCGGTAGGCGGCGACGTTGTCGGGGTTTTCGGCGATGACTTCGTCGATGACGGCTTCGATGGCGCCGGTGTCGGTGACTTGTTTCAGACCTTTTTCCTCGACGATTGCGGCGGCGTCTTTGCCGGAGGCGACCATGTCGGCGAAGACATCCTTGGCAATTTTACCGGAGATGGTGTTGTCGGAGATCAGGTCGATGAGGCCGCCGAGCTGGCTTGCGGAGACCGGGGATTCGTCGAGGGTTTTCTCGTTTTTGTTGAGGATGCCCAGAAGTTCGTTGATGACCCAGTTGGCGGCGAGTTTGGCGTCGCGTTCTTTGGCGACGGTTTCGTAGTAGTCGGCGCGGATGCGTTCGGCGATCAGGACGCTGGCGTCATAGAGGCTGAGGCCGTACTCGTTCATGAAGCGGTGTTTTTTCTCGTCCGGGAGTTCGGGGAGCGTTTGTTTGATTTCCTCAACCCAGCTTGATTCAAATTCAAGGGGGAGCAGGTCGGGGTCAGGGAAGTAGCGGTAGTCGTGGGCTTCTTCCTTGGAGCGCATGGAGCGGGTCACGCCCTTGGCCGGGTCCCAGAGGCGGGTTTCCTGATCGATTTTTCCGCCGTCCTCGAGGATTTCAACCTGACGGGCGGCTTCGTAGTCGATGGCTTGCTGGACGGCCTTGATCGAGTTGACGTTTTTGATTTCGCAGCGGGTGCCGTAAGGGTTGCCGGGTTTGCGGACCGAGACGTTGACGTCGGCGCGCATGGAGCCTTCCTCCATGTTGCCGTCGCAGGTGCCGAGGTAGCGCAGGATCATACGGATTTTGGACAGGTAGGCGGCGGCTTCTTCGGGGCCACGGATGTCGGGTTCCGAGACGATCTCCATCAGGGCGCAGCCGGAGCGGTTGAGGTCGACATAGGATTTGGACGGGTGTTGGTCGTGGACGGATTTTCCGGCGTCCTGTTCGAGGTGCAGGCGGGTGATGCCGATGTCTTTCAGTTCGCCGCCGGGGAGGTCGATCTCGATTTTTCCTTCGCCGATGATGGGCTGGTCGTATTGGGAGATCTGGTAGCCTTGGGGCAGGTCTGGGTAGAAGTAGTTTTTGCGGGCGAAGACCGAGCGGGTGTTCACTTGCGCGTTCAGGCCAAGGCCGGTGCGGATGGCTTGTTCAACGCATTTTTCGTTTAATACGGGCAGCATGCCGGGCATGGCGGCGTCGACGAAGGAGACTTGCGAGTTTGGTGCTGCGCCGAACGCTGTGGACGCGCCGGAGAACAGTTTTGCGTTGGCTGTGACCTGCGCGTGGATCTCCATACCGATCACGATTTCCCAATCGCCTGTGTTGCCGCGGATCATTTGTGCCATGTTTCTTGTTCCTTCTGGTTTTCTTATTGTACTTGTTTGTCGCCGTAGGTCAGGTTGTATAGACAGCGATCGAGATTTCCTCTCATGACGGACATATAGGTGTCACCGTCAATGAAGCGCTCGAGCGGATCGATGGTTAGAGGGGCTTCTTTGAATGCGTGATAAAATATGTTTGCGGTGTTTATGTTGACGTAGTACTCCAGCGCATCTGCGGTGCAGTCGCAGACTTTGCCTTTGCCGGAGACGATTTCTCTGAGTTTATTTTCAATCAGGCAGCGACCGTACGTTGCGTCGCGCGTTACGGCTGGCATGCATGGGCCGTAGGCGTTCACCATCATGAACTGGCGGGCTTTGTCGCCGTTTTTACTGTCTGCGTAGATGAGCTGCATTTGCTCGGGTGTCATGAACTTTGTCATGTTGGCGGCGGTGCAGGCGCAGAGTGCGGTGTGGTTCTCTTCGGACAGGTAGTTTTGTTCCGATGCTACACATTTTTTGAAGTAGAAATTGGCGTAGTCTTCGCCGGTCATTTGTTTCGGGTTTTCCGGTTTGTTTGGGTCGGGAACAAGAATATCCTTTAGTGATTGTCCTTCCTCTACGGGTGCGGGCGTTGGGAGCTCGTTTTGTCTGTAGATGTCATTCGACGATTGTGCGCTGGCTGATGATGTTGTCAGGCCGGTCACGAGTGTCGCCATGAGGAGGGTCAGGAAAAGGATGTTTCTTTTTTTCATCATGCTGCCTTGGTTGTGAGTGATTGGGGCATATAGATAAAGTTTGCCTGTTTTTCGATGAGGCTTGCAACATTAAAGACGGTTTCTTCGTCCCATGGACGGCCCAGGATCTGGAGGCCGAGCGGCAGGCCTTGTGAATCCAGCCCTGCGGGCACCGACATGCCGGGTAGGCCCGCGAGGGAGGCCGGGACGGTGAATACGTCGTTCAGGTACATTTTGACCGGATCGTCTTCATTTTCGCCGATGGCGAAGGCGGCGGACGGGGCTGTCGGGGTCAGGAGCGCGTCGCAGGTTTCGAAGGCTTTTTTGAAGTCGTCCGCGATCAGGCGGCGGACTTTTTGGGCCTTGATGTAGTAGGCGTCGTAGTAGCCTGCGGACAGGGCGTAGGTGCCGATCATGATGCGGCGTTTGACTTCATTGCCGAACCCTTGGGCACGGGTCAGTTCGTACATGTCCTTGAGGTCGGGTTCGTTCGCACGGAAGCCGTAGCGTACGCCGTCATAGCGGGCAAGGTTGGAGGAGGCTTCGGCGGGTGCGATGATGTAGTAGGTCGCCAGCGCGTAGTGGGTGTGCGGGAGACTGACTTCGATAATTTCTGCGCCTGCGTCTTTGAGCCATGCTTTGCCCTGTTTCCAGATGGCGGTGATTTCGGCGGGCATGCCCTCGACATTGTATTCTTTGGGCACGCCGATTTTCTTGCCCTTGAGGGAGCCGTTCAGAGCGGCGCTATAGTCGGGGACGGGTTTGTTGGCCGATGTGCTGTCTTTGGGGTCGTGGCCGGCCATAACTTGCAGCATCAGGGCGTTGTCTTCGACGGTGCGGGCGAAGGTGCCGGGTTGGTCGAGGGAGGAGGCGAAGGCGACGACGCCCCAGCGCGAGCATCTGCCATAGGTTGGTTTTATACCGGAGATACCACAAAAGGCGGCAGGCTGGCGGATCGAGCCGCCGGT
>JAGRHC010000049.1:0-160 GCA_020445145.1 Alphaproteobacteria bacterium | reverse complement strand
CCATGGCAAATTCGTCGAGGTTGGTTTTGCCGAGCATGACGGCGCCTGCGTCCCAGAGTTTTTGGGTCGTTGTGGATTCATATTGCGGGACGAAGCCTTTCAGGATGAGGCTGGCGGCGGTGGTTTGTACGCCGGTGGTGCAGAACAGGTCCTTGATGCC
>JAGRHC010000048.1 GCA_020445145.1 Alphaproteobacteria bacterium | reverse complement strand
CCAACCTGATCGGCATGGGCGTTCTCCCGCTTCAGTTCAAGGGCGGAAAAAACCGCAAAAGCCTGAACCTGCGCGGCGATGAGCGCTATGACGTGCATGGGATTGCAAGCGGCCTGAAGCCGGGACAGGACATCAAGGTCACCATCCACTACGCCGACGGCTCAGAGCAGGACGTCTACGTCCTGTGCCGCATCGACACGCTTGATGAACTCGAATACTACCGCAACGGCGGCATCCTGCATTACGTCCTGAGAAATATTGCAGCGTAATTAAAAAAGAATGCCCTCGAGAAATTTTCGGGGGCATTTTCTATGAATGAGCTCATTAAAAAACAAATGTAAACTAATTATCGTCGCCATAGGACGTATGATACGACTCCTCGCTGGACCGAAGCGTCTTTTGCGCAAGGCGCTCTGAAATAACGACGATTTCAAAGAAATCAGGCCGTTCCGGGCGATACCGGACTTTGGCATTATTCTGGAGGGTATTGATCTCCGCGTTCAAACGCCCGAGCCGCCGCCGCGCCTCACGTGTCGCTTTTTCTTCAGGAGAGTACTGTTTTATTTTACCAATGCTGATTTTCTCAAGATTGATCCCGACTTTGAACGCAAGTTGAATGCCCTCCAGAAAGGCAGACGCCGCCGTAATACACTGAGACGCATCAAGCGTCTTACGGGTTTCACTTCTTTCCATCGTCATATTAAAGGTCGTGGTCCGCTCGGGACCGCGCAGGATCATGCCGCACCGCCCCTTTTGCCGTTCAATGTCAACGACCAGAGCAATGTTGCTTTCATACTTGATGTCAATATTCTTACCGGCCTTGCTGAACGCATCCTGCGCCAGCTTGATAGATTTCTCATAGTCCCCTTTATTCACAGCATCGCATTTTTCAATGATATCCAGAAAAGGATGATGATCGCCGGACTCGTAAAGAATACGGCCCTTATAATAGACGCACACCCAATGCTCGGGGATGTAAGCGCGCTCATAATCGTCAATCACAGTGTTCCATGCATCCTCCCAGTCGAAGGGCGGGTTGCGGCTGGCGATCGGCCCGACATGGCTGTAACTATGGACGATCCGCGAAACCATGCGCGCGCAGGAATGCATATTGTGCGCCCTGACGACATATATTTCTTCTTCAAGGTCGCCCGAACGCAAAGGGACCGCCATGCGGTTGCTTCGGACTTCAAGATTAAGCGCATTATCCTCTTCCTCGGCTTCAAGGTCTCGGATAATAAATTTCTCGCGCAAAAGGGACGTGTTGATATTCATACAGGAAATGTATCATGACAAAGGTGCACTAGACACATCATAACACATTTCTGGCAAGGGAAAAGAGCGTCAAAAATTTGAGTGCAAAAAGATGTCGTTTAAACCTTCGCAACCGCTGGATTAAATGCGGTGACGTAATCGGTTTGAGGGGAAGGAAGTTTAACGTCAAGAACAGAAGCTGTTGCGTTAAAATATTCAGACGGCGGCTTCCCCGCAATAGTCAGATTGCCTTCAGATGAAAAGTTAACGCTTGAGGCAGATATACCGTAAAGATTTTGCTCACCATTAATTTGACTATAAGATTTGGACATACCGCCCGGGGTCATTTCTTCGATTTTCTGACGAATAGCATCATAAAGATATGGGTTTTCATGCTTAACCGTAAACGCATCTTCCTGACGAAGTTTTCTTGAAGCAAGCTCAAACAAAAACGGATTATTTTGCTTAAGAGTTTCAAGTGAATCCTTCTTGATCCCGAGAGAATCGGCAATCAGTGTATCTTTCTGATCCTGCGTCATGGCGCCGCTATCGGTCGTTGGTGGAATATTTCCCTCATCCAGAAGCTGCTTGGCCAGCTTAAGATATTCGTCCATACCCCTATTTTGCAGAGCAAAAACTTTATTATCTCCTCCAAGATGCTTGCTAACAGCAAGAAAAATGGCGAGTTCAGCCTGATTTGATGCCTGTGCTCTAAGCTCAGCATCACTTGGAGCTTGAACAGGAGTAGAGGGCGCATCAGGCGAAGAGGAGAAAAGCGGCTTTAAAGCTTCAGGTAAGGGTTGAGACGGGTCAGGCGTAGTGTCTGAGACGAACATGCGGTGTGTAGCATCGATATAAGCCTTCGCATATTTTAAAATATATTCATTCGTTTGCGCATTCTCTCCATTAGGCACAGCAAGTTCACCATTACGCTCCATTTCCTCGTATATGCGCCGGATTTCTTGCAGTTGGCTGCTATTTGCCTCATCCAGCGTCCTCAAACCCATTTTCTGGGCAATAACGCTTTCAAGCTGAAGATTATCCATAAAAACAGGTCCGGGGAATTCACCGCTTTGGATCGTTTTTTCTAGAAGGGTTGCAAAACGCTGAGGGTCAGCATGCATAAGCTGCAAAGATTCTACACGAGTCATATGATTATTAAGCGCAACAGCTGTAATCATATGCTCTCCAAAAAGATGAGCAGCGCTAAGGTGTTCTTGTGATACCGGGAGTGGAGAGCCATCACCAATAAAAAGGCTGCTTGTATGTCTGGCATCGCCATTCGCAGCTTTAAGAATGCGCATATCAATAAGATATTGCACCATATCGTGTTTGCCTTCAGCGCGAAGTGAATTCACTTTATCTTGATCCGCGCCTATTTCACGCCGAAAAGAATCTAACTCTTGGGTAATAGACTCAATATAATCTTGTCCGCAGTGTCCGCCTTCATGCACGCCGATACCGTAAGCCCATTCCTGATAAGTGCCGGGAATAGGTCTAAAGTGAGCGGTATAATAAAGGCGATCAAGCTCCATAACACTAAGGATGTTTTGCTTATTGTCTTCTCGCTCGACTGGCATAGTGACATCGCACTGCTGCGGTATTCCATGATCATCAGCAACAATTTCTGCGCTTGGACCGCGCGTAGCGGCATGGATCATCATATCATTCAGTTGAAGGTTGCTCATCCTGTCGACCATAGCAGGATCGATGTTTGGGTTGAGCCGCTTAAGCGACTCTCGAAATTTATCACGGTTATCTTCAAGGGCCTGATGGTCACCGTGCTTCAGCTTGGCGCGTGTCTCCGCATCAAAAAGATTGGGATCAAGAAACATAACGGGCAAAGGAGATTGTGCGAGAGTGCCGTCCCTATATGGATCGCCTGTATTTTGCATTTCCGCCATGTTCAACCCTTATAAATACTTATGAAATAAAGCGTACTTCTATTTGACCATAGATAACAGCACAAGAGCAAATTTTATATGAATAATAATTTTAAGCAGCCATCAACGGAGCGGGGGAAGTAAAGGCCGGAGCAGGCATTGCCATATGATCCAGTTGACGGGCATAATATGCGAGATCGCCTTCAATCTGCATCCGCTCCGGCAAATCATTCAGGAAAGCCTGCATACCCTCAGTCATCGAGCTGCGCAGGTTAAACGCACCGGAAATCGGTTTGCCGGAAAGACGCGCCAGTGTGCCCTGGCCGTGAGCGGCCTTGTGCCGGTGCTCATCATCATTCTCAATATCAGTAATATATTCGCTATAGCATTCAAGCGCATTCGAAAGATCAACGCTTTGGCACAAACTGCCCGTCAGATCGCCGGCCTGTTCGCCAAGACGCTCACTCACGGCCTGAGACGCGGCAGCAGAAAACGCCCCGCCAATCATGCTCTCGATCAGCATGCTGCCAAGCATACCGTCCTGAGCGTCAGCCGCCTTAAAGGCAGAATGATGATTGATAAAAAGCGGTCCGTGATAGCCGGGCTGCGAAGGATGGGGCGCCAGCTTTGCCAACTGCCCCATCAATCCCGCAATAATACCCCGGACCTCTTGGCCCACGAAAGTCTGACGTTTGTCAGTGTAAGAATAGTTAGTACGCATTACGCAGTAGCCCCACACAGTATTATTTTCTTTGATGGTAGGCGCCGCGCGTAAAGGACCGCTTAATTATAGATAAAATTCGAAATGATTGTTTTTAAACGATATTTTTGATGCACAAAAAGATACGAATAATGTACTTTTGCCAAAAATAGGGTGATTTTTTTTATGAGCCCAAAAGGAAATCCGGGTGTCAAAACCGTAATTCTGACACCCGGACTGTGTGGGGGGGTAGGAAACTTATATTCGCCTCAGTATTTAGGCTGCCTTAAAAATCATTGTTGCTAACAAGGTATTTCTTATATGAGAGACGTCTCTATCTGGAGTTATTTGTTTCTCTCTATTCTCATATTAACAAGATGTTTATAAGATGCGCAAGGTTTTGTCAACATTTTGACACAATTTTGACACAATTAAATATGGAGCCCGGGAATACGCTGACGTAAAGTAAGTAAAAACAGTGCGTTAGGAAAACAGTTAAGCCGCTTTCTTTTGCCCGGAAAGACGCTCCCGCGCCTTATCCGGCCCGATCAGAAGGAGAAGCTCGGCCAGCTCCGGCCCATGCTCCATGCCGGTCAAGGCTTGGCGCAGCGGCATGAAAAGCTGCTTGCCCTTACGGCCCGTGGCTTCTTTTACGGCATTGGCCCATTGCATCCAGGTCTCGGAGCTCCAGGGGGCAGGGGGAAGAAGTTCAAGCGCCTGCGCGATGAAATCAGCATCTTCGATGACCGGATCAACCGGCCCGCGCGCCACGCGCCACCATTCTTTTGCATCGTCAAGACGGGTGATGTTGGGACGTACAGCCTCCCAGAACACTTCGTCCATGTCCTGAAGCCCCATATGTGCAAGACGGACATTCACATCGGCAAAAGCGCTGCCGTGAAGAATTTTGGCATTAAGACGCATCAATTCTTCAACATCAAATTTCGGCGCCGCCCGCCCGAATTTTGAGAAATTGAAGGACTCAACAAGCGGAGCAATATCGGTAAACGGCTCGATCGGCTCTGAGGTTCCAAGGCGCGCCAGCAAACTGACCAGCGCCATAGACTCTAGCCCATGCTCGGTGCGCAGATCATAAAGATTGAGAGATCCCGTGCGCTTCGAAAGCTTTCCGCCTTCCGCATCGGAAAGCAAAGGAAGGTGCGCCATCTCCGGCGGTGTCGCGCCGAGGGCTTCGAACATCTGGATTTGCGCTGCCGTGTTGCTGACATGGTCTTCCCCGCGCACAATATGCGTGATCGCGTAATCCATATCGTCAATCACCGAGCACCAGTTAAACAGCGGCGAGCCGTCTTCGCGCAGGACAACCGGATCAGACAAGTCGGCCCCGTTAAACTTGACCTCACCGCGCACCAGATCGTTCCATTCAATCGGCTTGTGTTCCAGCTTGAAACGCCAGTGTGGCTTACGTCCCTGCGCCTCGTAGGCCGCCTTTTGCTCCTCGGAAAGCGCCAGCGCCGCACGGTCGTAAATTGGCGGCAAGCCGCGTGAAAGCTGGCTCTTACGCTTCAAGGAAAGCTCTTCGGGCGTCTCGTAGCATTTATAAACGCGTCCCGCGGTCTCCATCTTTTCAAGGCATTCACTATAGCGGTGCAAACGGTCGCGCTGGCGGGCCTTCTCATCCCACGGGCATCCCATCCAGATTAGCGCCGCTTCAATCTCTTCTTCATACTCTTTTTTAGAGCGTTCAAGGTCCGTATCATCAATCCGCAGCAAAAAGTGGCCGTCCAGCGAACGGGCCAGCAAATAGGTAATCAGGGCCGTACGGGCGTTCCCGACATGCATCATACCGGTAGGAGAGGGGGCGAAGCGAACTTTGACACTCATGGGATTCTTTCTTCCTTTTTGCGTGTAGGCCTCATTGAATACAAGCTTTATCAGGCTTTTTCAATGATGTTTTAAAGCGGCACACATTGACAAGACTTGAAATTGTACGTATTATTGTACAATAATAAGAATGTTTAAGGAGACGCGCCATGGACCAGATTATCACTTACTCGCATATGCGGCAGAATTTAAGTTCGATCATGGACGATATCCTCGATAATCATGAGATCGTCGCGGTCACGCGCGGCAACCGCCCGCCAGTGGTGATGATGTCGCTGGAGGATTTTAAGGGCTACGAAGAAACCGCACACTTGCTGAGCACGCAAGCCAACCGAGATGCGCTGTCACGCTCCATAGAGCAGGCGCGCGGGGGAGCGTACGAAGAAAAATCCTTGAATGAGGCGGACAAGGGATAATGAAAATCTGTTTCACGCCCCAAAGTTGGGAAGAGTACCTATACTGGCAAAAAACCGATAAAAATATCCTCAAAAAAATCAATGCGCTTGTAAAAGATATTCAAAGATCGCCTTACGAGGGGGCAGGCAAGCCGGAAGGGCTGAAACATAATCTGTCGGGGATGTGGTCGCGCCGCATAGACCGCGAGCACCGCCTCGTCTACGAAATCAGGGAGAACGACCTTATCATCATTCAGTGCCGCTTTCATTACTGAGCATATCCGAAATCGGTTCGTAATCGGATAACGCCGCCCGCGGTCAAATGTAAGGCTAATAACGGATATCGGACGTGCTTTTGGTTCGCACCGGTAAGCCCGTGTCCCAGAGCATTTCAAATTTGACGCGCTCGGCGTCCGCCCAGCCCTTGTTGATAATCAAAATAGCGGCGCGGCCCCTGAAATCAACACAAACGCGGTCGCCGTAGACAATAGTGTTGTAATTTTTAAAAAATTTTTTAGGGATCCAACGATAATCTGTTTCTTGGCCCATCAGATAGGTGTTGCCCTCGCACACCATTTCACGCATCCTGATCCCTGCCTTGCGGACATCACGCAATTTTTCGACAGTGGCTTCCGGGTAGACCCTGTTATCTCCGCCATAGATCAAAAGCTCGGGATCTGTCTGATCCTGTAGCGTAAAGATGACATCGTCCAGAAGCGTGATAAACCAACCGCGATCCTCCAGTTTAATGATCTTGATTTGCGGCAGAGAGACGGCGTTGTCCGGCCCAAATTCGACACCCCCGTTTTCCAGAACCCGGCTGATTTTTTCAAGTGAAGTATTGGAGGGCGTGCTGCGCTCGGCCTCGAAATTGCTAATGGTTTGTTTGTGCATACTGCAGCGGCGAGCCAACTCGGGCTGACTCCAATTGAGCAGACCTCGGGCGGCGCGACATTGGGACGGGGTAATCAGATCCATATCTTTATCCTGAAATTATACATTGTATAATGTTTATTATCGTACATAAAAGTCAAGGTATTGGTAAAAAATGATTTTTTTAAATACACTATAACAAATAAATTATAACCCGGGAGTGAAGACATGTCAGAAGCAGAAAAACCAGAATGCAATATATGCCATGGGCCTCACGCCACGAAGTCCCATAATGCATGGATTGAAATGCCCCGGGAAATGGCGCAGGCAGAGATTGCAGCGGAACTGGTGAAATACAGGGGCTTCCTGCAGGCTATGAAAACGGGAGGGATCAGGGAGGCAGAAAAAGAGATACTGAAGGCGGGATTAAGTCTAAACGGCCGGGCCTGCTTTTGCGGAACGAAGAATCACACAAGTGTGGATCACCTGCGCTGGCTGGCAGATAAAGAGACAGAAATATAAGCCGTAAATTATACAAACAATAAGTCGGCGCATATAATGTATAATATTAATATATTGATTTTAAACAATATTTTGTGATAGTGTGCGTTATTAATGAGAATTAGACATAAGGTAAGCGCGATATGTTGGGGTATGATGATACGGACGATAATGACACTTTGATTGGGGTCGCCCATGAGAGGACAATGCAGTCAGCAGAAAAACTTGGATTAAAGGTAACTCAAGAAAATCGGGATGATCTGTGGGACTATCTGCGCAGTCTACAAACAGACGAGCTTAAAGCGATCAAAGCCAAACCGGACGGGCCTTGTAGTCAGTGCGGTGGCCCGCACCCTGATAGTGCGCATGGATACTGGGTCTCAAAATGGGGAGACCACCAGTTAGGGATCGCTGAGAGTAGCGAGGAAAAACCCGCCGCGGCAGCAGCCGTAGTTTTTATGGATTTTGAGCCGTAATCGTCAGAATTGCTGTAAAAGTAATCTGTTCTTCCAGTCCTGCGCAGGCGGGTAATGCGAGAACTATGAAAAAACTGGAACCGTTTGGCACGGGAACGACCATTGGACCAGCTTTAGGATTTTTGCAATAGGGCTGCCCTAGTCATGTACAACAAAATCCGAAAATCGGTTCGTAATCGGATAGCGCCGCTCGCGGCCAAAGGAGCGGGAAGTGATTTTAACGCCCGGCGGCGCTTGGCGGCGCTTGTACTCCGCGCGGTCCAGCATCCGCCACACCCGCAGGACCGTCGCCTCGTCATGCCCGCGCGCGGCAATATCGTGAACACTCAAATCTTCCTCGATCAAGCCTTGCAAAATACTATCAAGTTCATCGTAGGGCGGCAGAGTATCCTGATCGGTCTGGTTATCCTTCAGCTCTGCCGTAGGAGCCTTGTCGATGATATTGCGCGGAATATAAGCCCCCTCCGGTGCAAGGCTGAACGGCGGAACGTTCTCATTTCGCCAGTGCGACAGCGCGTACACTTGGGTTTTATAAAGGTCTTTCAAGGCGTTAAACCCGCCGCACATATCCCCGTAAAGCGTCGCGTAGCCAACCGCCATTTCGGATTTATTCCCGGTCGACAGCACCATCGATCCGCTCGCATTCGATAACGCCATCAGGATCAGGCCACGCGCCCGCGGCTGGATATTCTCGAATGTCACAGGCGGCGTATCTTTACTGAAATAAGGCGCAAGACAATCGTTAAAGGCCAGAACCGGCCCGGCAATCGAAATATCGTCAAGCCGTACGCCAAGCGCCTTGGCTTGCTCCGCCGCGTCATCAAGGCTTTCCCTGGACGTAAAGCGCGAGGGCATCATCACACAGTGGACTTTTTCCGGCCCCAGAGCATCCACAGCTATCATCGCAGACAACGCACTGTCGATCCCGCCGGATAAACCGATCAAAACGCCCGGAAAGCCGTTCTTGCGCACATAATCCGACAGCCCCAGCGTGACCGCGCGGTAGATAACCGCCGGAGTGGGGGCAAGAGAGCAGGGCGCTGCATCAGGAGGGCAAACACTCTCGCTTTTGGTCCAGATTGCTTCCGCCAAGGCCTCTTCAAAACAGGGGAGTTCCTGAACCACGCTGCCATCGGCATCAAGGACAAAAGAGGAGCCGTCAAACACCAGCTCGTCCTGACCGCCGANNGCGAGGTGTATTTCGACGGCATCATCACCGCCCAGACCCGGTCGGGCCCGAGCGCATCGGTCGCAATGGCGGCGGAAATCGTACTGTCGATCCCGCCTGACATGCCCAGCACGACGCCGGGGAAGCCGTTCTTGTTCACATAGTCGGCGAGCGCGAGGCGCATGGCCTGCCAGTCCGCTTCAAGGCCGCCCACCACGTCGGCGCGTTCGGCGTGTTTGCAGACCCAGCCGCCCTCACCCTTTTCCCAGTCGGCGATCGACAGATCGGTGTCGAAACCCTTCAGGCGCTGAACCTCGTTGCCGAAGGCATCCCAGCTGAAGGAAGCGCCATCGAAAACCAGCTCGTCCTGACCGCCGACCTGATTAACGTAGAGCAGCGGCAAGCCGGTTTCTTCCACCCGCGCCCGTGCATGAGTCAGGCGCTGGGCCTGCTTGTTCACCGAAAAAGGGCTGGCGTTGAGAACGATCAAACGCTCGGCTCCGCGGCTCTTCAGGTTCTTTGCCGACCCCGGATGCCACATATCCTCGCAGATCATCACGCCAAGCCTGTGACCTTTAAAATCAATCGGCTCTTGCGACAAATCGCCCTTTTCAAACACGCGCAGCTCGTCGAAAACGCCGTAATTGGGCAAATGCCGCTTGGTCCGTATGTCTTTGATTGCTCCGCCTTCAATCAACAGCGCCGCGTTATACGTCTTTCCTTCAATCCGCCAGGGCGCAGAAACCAGAAGCGCGCTGCGCATTTTCCCGCTTTCTTCCACAAGGCTATGCACGTGTTTTTCCACTGCATCCAGAAAGGAGGGCTTGAGCACAAGGTCTTCCGGCGGATAGCCGCAAATGATCATCTCTGGAAACACGATGAGATCGGCGCGCTCGTCCATTCCACGCCACGCGCGCCTGATTTTGGCAAGATTCCCGGAAAGGTCGCCGACAACCGGATTAAGCTGCGCCATCGCTATCGAAAGAGGGTAAACCATAGGCAAAACAACCTTTAATGAGCTTTCATGCAGTTTTTTAGCACCGCGCAGCCGATGTGCGAAGAGGTTTCTTACCCCTGGATCACTCCGCCGCAGCCGGTGGCGTTTGCTGCGCAAAGGATTGCGTATTCAAAACCCGGCTGGCCTTGAGCTCTTCCGCAATCAAAAACGCAAGTTCCAAAGACTGGTTCGCATTCAGGCGCGGATCGCAGTGCGTGTGATAGCGGCTGGACAAATCCTCATCGCCAATCGCTTCCGCCCCGCCAACACATTCCGTGACATTCTGCCCGGTCATCTCGATATGAACGCCGCCCGCATGCGTGCCCTCCGCGCGGTGCACATTGAAGAACCCGCGCACTTCGCCAAGAATATGCTCAAACGGCCGGGTTTTATAGCCCGAAGACGAGGTCATCGTATTGCCGTGCATCGGATCGCAGGACCAGACAACCGAACGCCCTTCCTTCTTCACGGCCCGCACCAGCGGTGCCAGCTTCTCTTCAACTTGATGATGCCCCATCCGCGCAATCAGCGTCAGGCGCCCCGGAATATTCTCCGGGTTCAAAACATCAATCAGACGCAAAAGCTCATCCGGCGAGAGTGCAGGGGAGCACTTCATCCCGAGCGGGTTCTTTAGCCCGCGCACAAATTCAATCTGCCCGTGATCTGCCTGATGCGTCCGCGCGCCAACCCACAGGAAATGCGCAGACGTATCGTACCAGTCCCCGGTCAAGCTGTCGGTCCGGGTCATCGCTTCCTCATAAGGCAGCAGTAACGCCTCGTGAGAAGTATAAAAGCTTGTTTCGCGCAGCGCCGGAACATTCTCCGGAGTCATCCCGCAAGCCGCCATAAAGCGCATCGCATCGTCAATCCGGTTAGCCAGCCCTTGGTACTTTTCACCCAAAGGACTATTTTCTACAAAATCAAGGTTCCAGCTATGCACCCGCGTCAGGTTCGCATAACCGCCGCTCGCAAAAGCCCTGAGCAGGTTCAAAGTTGCCGAGGCTTGATTGTAAGCCTTGATCATGCGCTGAGGGTCGGGCTCGCGCGCGTCTGCTGTAAAATCAAGGGAATTAACGTTATCGCCCCGGTAACTCGGCAGCGTGACATCGCCTTGAGTCTCCGTATCGCTGGAGCGTGGCTTGGCAAACTGTCCGGCCATCCGCCCGACTTTGACGATCGGCAGCGAGCCAGCATAGGTCATCACCACCGCCATCTGCAAAATCACCCGGAAGGTGTCGCGGATTTTATTGGCACTGAATTCAGCAAAACTCTCGGCACAGTCACCACCTTGAAGGAGAAAAGCTTGACCGGCCGCCACTTTCGCAAGATCAGTCTGCAAATTCCGGGCTTCTCCGGCAAACACAAGCGGAGGCATGCGCGAAAGCTCTTCTTCAGCAGCCCTCAACGCGCTGCTATCCTTGTAGGTCGGAAGCTGCTGTGCGGGTTTATCTCTCCATGAAGTCGGGCTCCAGTTCTGCTGTGCCATATTCCTGTTTCTCCTTCATAATCCAGAACAAAAGTTATGCCTGAAACCGCGCAAAGACGCAAATGCTAATGCACTGCAGCAGTTTTACCCGTCTTAATTGAAGGTCTGGAAAATAAACCGTTGCTCGAAGAGGTTCTTTAAGGAAAGATAAACCCTGTGAAAGTATAGTTTTATATTACTTCAAAAAATCAGAAGTAACGGCCAGTCGAATAACAAAAGAGTCGCGGATTTGAGCCATTTAAAAAAGCAGGAAAACAAAGCCGGCACTTGGATAGAGTGCCTGGAGCGGACGCGCCCTGTTTTTGAGGGGGCTGAAGATTTTTCTGTGTGGCTTTCAGGTGATAAGTCATTGCAAGCATTTGAAAAAGTCCGGGAAAGCTTCGAGCGCGACTACGACATGTTGTCCGTAGAAATGGACTTCATTTTCACCGATGATGGAGAAATGCCTCGCCGAACCGAAAAGACGCTGGCCTTGATCAAAAAATGGCACAAGGGCAATCACCCGCCTGTTCTGGCCGCCATGGCAGCCCTTGCCATGGAACGATTTGGTTTGGCGGAGATCAAGAACAAAAATCTCTGCGGCGGCGTTTTGGCGGCCTGCATTCTGGGTGACTTTAAAAACGATCTGCCGTACCACAATAACCTTCATTTTTGTAAAGTCATGCTTCACACAATCCGCATGATCGCCGCGCACAACCGAATTTTTGAAGGATTGTCCCTCGCCTTCAGTGAACGCGAAACCGCCTGCCTTCTGGCCGCTGCAGCCATCCACGATTTCGCCCATGACGGCACCCGCAACCTCGCGGACCACCAGTACCATTTCGCCAAAATCGAGCAACGCTCCTTCGGCCTTGCAAAACCGTTTCTGGAAAAAAGCGGACTGGACAAGGATCTTCTCGAAGATATTCGGGTCATGTTGATGACAACCGATGTTTCGCCCTTCGGTGACCCGATCAGCCCGGCAAACCAGCTTGCCGCGGCTTACGAATATCATTACGGCACCTCCGATTCTGAGGAACTATCCTTAAGCCCCGAACTCAGCATCCTTGAAGAGCGCGGCGATCTTTGTATGCTGGCCATGACCCTGCACGAGGCGGATTTGATGAACTCCGCCGGGCTGGATTACGCGATGACGACATACGAAACCGCGCTCCTGGTTGAGGAAATAGGTAAGTCCGACGCCTACCCGGAAGACGTTATCCTGTTTTTGGAAACCATCTGCCGCGATGGTATGACCACAGACGCCGGGCAGGAATTAGGTGCAGAAAACTTCCGCAAAATATTCGATCAAGCTATAACGGATTTCCGCAATGGAAATAACCCGTATCCACGCCCCGAAGACGCCCTGTTTTTAAAGGATTAGGGATGGCCGGATCGTTAATCCTTCCAACGCCGATGCAGCCAGAGCCATTGTTCGGGCCGCTCTGAAATCCACTCCTCCAAAAGCGCTTGCGCAGAGGCAATAACCTGTTCAATCGGCAAAGCCGCCCCGTTCTCATCAAAAACCGGAATCGGCGGGTAAACGGTCAGTCGAAAACGGCAGCCCTCAAGGCGCTCGCCCCGCACCGGCACAAGAGGGCAGTGATATTTCTGGCAAAGCTGCACAAAGACCGGATTGGTCATCGCCGGGCGCCCGAAAAATGGAGCCTCGACACCTTCGTTATATTTCTGATCAATCAAAATCCCGAGAAAACCGCCATCCTTGAGCGTTCGCATCAAGTGCCGCGCGCTCTCACGGTTTTTAGGAAAGGCCTGTAGCCGCCCGCCCAGCGTCCGCGCCCGCTCGAGCATCCGCGCCGTAATCGGATTATTCGGCGCGCGGTAGGTGAGAGCGATCGGGTGTGCAAACTGGGTGAGAAGCGCCGCGCAGTTGACCTCCCAGTTCGCCAGATGTCCTCCGATAAAAACCGCAGGCTGCGCCCGCTCGATCAGAGCCAGCACATGCTGCCCCCCGACAACCTCTGTGCGGTATTGCGCAATTTGCTTTAAATGAGGATATTCCGCAATCACGCGCCCGAGATTACACCACATCCCGGCAATAATCCGGGATTGCTCGGCAGAACTCATATCCGGAAAAACGCTGGCAAGATTACGCCGCGCCTTACGTGACGCCGCAAGGAGGGGGCCAAAAGTCCGCCCCAAAAACCCGCCGATCGCCGAAGCGGTTCGTGGCGAGAGCGAAGCAAACAGGACAAACAGAAGCCACAGTGAAAAACCTTCAAGAAAATAGCGGGTTTTTTTAGTCATGACCGGAGTTCAAAGGAATGAAGTTTTTGCCGTAAAAAAGCGAGGATACGCTCTTCGTCCCCCCAGCGCAAGGCGATCGGAAAAACCTCGACCTGCGCGCGGAAAGAGGAGGGGAGCCTGACAGCATCTTTTTCCGTCGTAAGAAGCTTCGCATCATGCCGGCCAGCCTCCGCGGCCAGCTTCTCAAGATCGTGATCGGAGTAGGGGTGATGGTCCGGGAAGCTATGGAATCCTGCAAGCGAAAGCCCGGCCTGAAGAACCGAACGCCGAAACTTCTCCGGCCGCCCCAGCCCTGCAAACGCAACATACCGGTCCGTCTCATCCCCGGCAAAACAACTCTCCAGCGAACACTCAAACACAGGCATATCGGGGGGCAGGCGTTCAAGAATGCCGCGCTTGTCCGCCCCAATCATTATCACCGCATCGCAGCGCGCGAGCGCATCGGAAAAAGGCTCCCGCAGCGGCCCCGCCGGAAGCAGCCTTTCATTCCCGAGCCCTGTCTCGCCGTCAATCACCAGAAAGGAAATATCCTTGAGCAAGGAGGGGTTTTGAAATCCGTCATCCATCAGGATCATATCCGCCCCCTCAGAGGCTGCCATTTGCGCCCCCATGGGCCTGTCTTGCGACACGATAACGGGTCCTTTGCAGGCAAGCAAAAACGGTTCATCCCCCGTATCCCGGGGCGTATGGATGGACGCATCAAGATGCAGCGGCCCTTTTTCTGAACCGCCATACCCGCGCGTTAAAAAATAGGGTTTTTGGGCAACGCCAGCCTTCAAAACGGCGTCATAAAGGGCAAGCGCAACCGGGGTTTTTCCGCTACCGCCCGCCGTCACATTGCCAACACAAAGAACAGGAACCGCCGCCCGCAGGCCTTCCCTACCGGCATGCATCCTCCGCCCGGCAGCATAAAGATAAGACAACGGTGAAAACAACCGCTCGGCCCAACTAGGCGAGGTTTGAAGATCACGGTACCAGAAAGCAGGGGTTCGAAAGCTCATAATCGTGTTTTTATCACGCTTTGGCGCCCGCGTGCAGCCCGTTTTTAAGCAGCGCCCGCCAAAGCCTCATCAAAAATAGGGCGTATTTCATCAAGGATCCTGTCTATCACCTGGGTTTGCCCGGCGCAGAAAGCCAGCCCCTTATCCTGCAGAAGCTTCACACGCTCTGGCTCCTGGAGAAGGTCAAGCAGCCAGCCCGTCATATGACTTTCATGCGCCATCCGCAAAGAAGCGCCGGCCGCGTCCATCTCATCAAAAATATCCTGCAAATACTGGACATTGGGTCCATGCAACACGGCGCACCCGAGCTGCGCCGCCTCGATCGGATTATGCCCGCCGCCGCCATCAAGGCTAAACGAGCGGCCAATGCAGGCGACGGGAGCCAACCTGTAAAACAACCCGAGCTCCCCGAGCGTATCGGCCACATAAATATCGTCTTCCTCCTGCGGCAAAATCTTGTTTTCACCGCGCAAGGACACCGTAAGGTGATAGGGGGCGCAATCTTCAAGAATAGCACCGCGGCGCTCCGGGTGCCGCGGTACGATGATCGTCAAAAGGCCCGGCAGCTTGTTTTGCAAAATCTGATGAATTCGGCAGGCCATATCCTCCTCGCCGGCATGCGTACTCGCAAACAGCCACAAAGGCCGCCCCTTCGTCGCTGTCGTAATCTTACGCAAATCGGCTTTGTCAAAAGGAAGAGGCGCCGCGCTGTACTTGATATTCCCCGGTGCGCTGACGCCCCGCCCGCCAAGCAGTCGAAACCGCTCTGCCTCGCGTTCTGTCTGCGCCAAAATTTTGGTAAAGGCCCCCAGCATCTCCCGGCACAAAGGCCCCGCCGTAAGCCGCCAGAAGAAAAAGGACTTCTCCGAAAGGCGAGCATTCACTAGAACCGCCGGGACTTCTCTCGCCTTCAACCCGGCCAGCATGTTGGGCCACAACTCGGACTCCATCCAGAGCGCCCCATCCGGACACCAGTGATCGAGAAAGGTCTCAACCCATTCAGGATGATCAAGCGGCGCATATTGGTGAAAGGCGCAAGAAGGAAGTTCGCGCTCCATAATCTGCGCCGCCGTGCGCGTGACTGTCGTTACCAGAATATGGAGCGCCGGATCATCAGCCGCAAGCTTCTTGATCAAAATCAGGGCCGCGCGCGATTCACCAACACTGGCCGCATGTACCCAAAGCAAGCGACCCGCAGGCCGGGGCAGGGCCGTCAGCCCCTTTTTCTCATCCACACGCGCAGGATCTTCCTTCCCGTTCGCGCAGCGCTTGTCGAGCAGGCGAAGCAGAAACGGTGTACTGTTTTGTGTGAGAACGCGGTAAAGTGAATACATCATGAATTATTCTTAAGGCTATTTTAGCCCTTTTATTATTAGTCTAGAATAAATTATACGCCGCCATGGCGTTTGTGAAGGATGTTCTTATGACGCCAACAGATAAAAGTAAAGACCGGGACGAAATTATGAAGGTGGCAATGCAGGAATTACGCAGCGCCCGCAAGTCCCTTCAGACAGATCACCCCGAGCTTTTTGCACGTCTGGAGATTCTGGCAAAAAAGCGTAGTATGGAAGAAGAAATCCGCACTCGCACCAAAATAGTCGATCCCGACCTGATGCATCGCCAGAAAAATATAGAAACAATCCAGAAAATGCTCACGCTCAAAGGCGAAGGAAACGTCATACGCAAGAGCGTCCAGGCTCTGCTAAGCAAAGTGACATCCTGAAAATAACAAAGACTGAATTAGGACGGCGTGCACAGAGACGTTACAGGGTTGTAACGGCAACCTGGCGGAATACAAATCTTCTCATCATAGGTCGTCGGGGTCAAAACAGGACGATTAACCTTGATCCCGGTCGGTATAGGCGTCGACGCAGCGCAAAGTGAAGGGTTAAGGTTGTTCAAATAGGTTTTAACCGGGTCATCTGTCCAAGGCGGCGAGTTGATCGCAGTAGTAAGGTTAGTCGACCATGTGCCGCCGATTGCCGTACATCTATCAGGCAAGTGACGTTTGTCATTGGCAGAAGCATACTCTTGGAATGTGTAAAAACCATCCTCAAAGGGATCACTGATAAAGTTTATGCACTTTGCAGCCTGCCAGACACGGCGCATAATGTCACAGCTGTAAGCGCCGCCCGTAATCGCGGTCGGCGTATGATCTATCCCCATACCAGCCGTATGCCCGCCCAGAAGATCATAACTCCCGGAAGCTGTCTGTTCAAAGTTCGCATTGATGTAGTTTATCAACGAATCCCCGACAAGATCATCCAGCGCATTATCCATACTAGTATTCGACATAGGAGAGCCGTACAAAGAGGTCTCACTCAACATATTGCTGGCATGTGTCGCAAGCTCACGCAGAAACAAATCAAAGCACGTATATTCCAGAACGCTGTCAGGCTTGAGGATAAGATTCTGGTTCTGCGTGATCTCACGCTCAGCTTCCAGCCACGCGCGGGCGGAAAGGGATTTATAATAAAGCGGATCGCAAGGGCTACTGGCAATCGGAGGCGTCGCCGCTGTCACGATTTGAGGCAGAAAGCCAACAATCAGGCCAAACGACAAAATAAGAGTGGCCAGTAATTTCTTATTTATCCTGCGTTTATTCATAAACTCACGCATTGCTCCTCATCCTTCCAGCAACTTCTATTCTAATCAAAAATTAGCCCTATCCGCAAATGTGTTTTTTACTGCACGCACGTATCAGACGAAAAATCGTAATAACACCCCGGATTAAGACAGAATTTTTCCTCATGGCTGTCTTCCGTTTTTGTAACAACCTCCATCCCGTGTAACGTCAAGTCTGTAGACGGAGCCTTCGTATATGTATAAGTTTTAACCGTCACGCCGGTCGGTCTGGGCGTGCCGCAAGTAACAGTAGGCACTTTCGTATTCGTATAGCTTCCCGGCGCACGCACAAATTCAAAATAAGAATCCATCGTATCAAGAACAACATATGCCAAGTCACAGTTATTGCTCAGGCGAATAAGATCATTTGTAATCGGATGATTAGGAGCCGAAGTAGCAGCCGGCGGAGGGCAGGCAGTCATCACACCGATACCATACTCTCCAGAGGATGAGTAAATCGGCCCGGACGGTTGATAGTCTGGCGAACAGGCACCAAAAGGAGAATTCGGCGTGCTGCCCTGATGAGGATCAAGTGGCTGTACCCTTGGGTCGATCGTCGTGAGGTCTTGAAAATTCCAGAACTGGTCTTCTTCTCCGAAATCAACACATTTTGCAATCTGCCAGATTTTGTACATCTCTTCACAGCTGTAATTCCCGGTACGCGCAAGACTATCGAGATTCATAGAATGATCAACGCCGGTCGCTGCGCCGCCAAGATAGTCATGCGCAAAGTTGCTCGGCTCATAGCCGTCAGAATTGGCTGTGCTGGTCTCAATATAAGCTTTGAGTGGGGGGAGCAGGAACAATTCAAGCAGGTCAGACAATTTACCCGCCGGGAAGACAACGTTGATAGTCGTTGTAGCAGAATCATCAGCAGTTTCTAAGTCAACGTCATGGTTTTGCCAATAAGTCGTTTCGCTAAAGCTCGGCATATATTTTCCAGCTACATCTAGAAACTGATCAAAACAAGTATACTCCAGAACACTGTCAGGCTTGCGGATGAGGGTTTCCGCCAGAAGGTTCTCGCTATTGGCCTCCAAAAATGCACGGGACATCATCTGGTTCATGACGTTTCCATCACATAATCCACCGGTATAAGGCGCAGCAAGGCCGGTTTTTAGGCCGTTCAAACCGGCATCCGTACCGGATGTCGGCGTCGTGGTTACGTTATAATCTGTACAGGGAATACCAGGAGAACAAGCCGCCATCGCCATAGAGGAAAATCCGGCGCCAAGCATAAAAAAACTCAGCGCCGCAAGGGGAAGGGCGCGCAATCGGCTTGTCTTTCTCGAAATGGTCTTTCCTGTCACCTTGCTTAAAGTCTTTCTTTTTGGTCCTGTTCCGGTTGCGTTTTCTGAAGTGAAACATACTGAGCAACTTCAGAGTTCCAGATAAACCGCTCCTCTTTATAATCGTTCATACGGTCCTTGAATACAAGCAAATCCCTCACACCATTGGTCGATGTATCGGCCAGCATTATAAACCGCGCATTGATTCTGGATATTAGCAGAATTTTGCCATCCTGTTCACCCAGAATGATATACTGGCAAAATCTGTCATCCTGAAAGCAGTTCAGGCCCCTTAAAAAAACCTCATCAATACTGTCATCATTCAGGTCGTAAACAGCGGCCTGAAAATGTTCAATACTCTCATTGTACTGGTCTCTCAGGAAATTCGAGACCAAAAACGTCGTGCCGGTCCCGAGCTTGTTCGTAAAGTGAAGGCCTTCTAGGCAAAGAGCAGGGGAGGCGCGAAGCATAAGCCCCGCAAAAACCGCAACAAAAAGAAACGCGTACCGTCGCATTATTCCCGGATGCCCTTGTTCTGATACTTTTTTATTCCTGTATTTTAGCAAAAAATATCCCGCCGACGCAAAGGAATAGATCATGCGATGCAAGTTTTACAGCGCGCTGGTCCCCGTCAGGTCGATATCCAGAATAGCCATGTTAAAATCGTAAGAGGTCTCGCCCTCATCGGTATCTTTGTAGATAACGCCGATAAACTCGCCGTCCAGCATCACTTCAACGGAATCATCCGCCTTTTCACGACGCTTCATAGAAATCCCGCTGCATTTAAATTTGCGCTCGATATAGGTTTTCAGTTGGACCATGTCCTGTGCGGTGAAGCTCATCGCGTCTTTCTCCTTCGGTAAAATTATGATTATAAATTATGCGGCCCGCGCCGTCAGTCCATTGGATACGGCGTCATGGCATGCCTTGGCAAGTGTTTTTCTGTCCATATCCCCTGCGACAAGAATAGGATCATGAAAAACAAGTTCAATAATGGCCCCGCGCGCCTTCGCAAAACCCCACAAATGCGTGGGCAACTCTGTATCCATATCCCGGTGCCAGGCATAAATATCCCTCTGATCCTGCGTTTCCGGCACCCGCCCGTCAGACTCAATGACCTGCAACGTAATAGGTTGAATATAAAGTGGCACAGCGCGGTTCTCGATCAAAGCAATCGAAAACATACTGGATTTAAATGCCAGAACTTCCCGCCCGTCCGTGGATGTCCCTTCAGGGAAAATAATCAGGCTCTTCCCGGCCTCTAGCATTGTCCTGAGTGCATTCGTCTCCCGCCTGGCATCCTCGCGCGCACGGCTGATGAAAGCGGTTTGCTGGAGCCGCGCCAGAAATCCAAACACGGGCCATCCGGCCACATCCGCCTTCGCCACAAACGAGGCTCCGCGAATAATCCCGCCAAGGACAGGAATGTCAAGGTAAGAGATATGGTTCGCCGCAAAAATCGTTTGCCCGGCGCGGTGAGTGTCGCCGACCACCCGGACTTTAATCCCGAAAATCCGGCAAACGCCCTTTTCCCAGAGGTGCGGTAAAAAATAAGCTGCCGCCCCTTTGCTGAAAATCATAACAATCATTTGGAAGGGAGTGAGGATAAGGCTGAAAAGAGCAAAGCAGAGGATTTTACAGGCGGCGAAAAAAGAACGCATAAATCTATGCATCTGCGCCTTCCTCCGAATAACCGCCACAGATGGGTCGCTGAATTTTACGTTCGTAATATTTGCGGTAACGGTTCGTAATATGACTGGTCGGCATCACGATGCAAACATCAATTGTATTAAAGTCCTTATCAAGCACGGCGCCATCTCCAACCGTCCCGCCAATGCGCAAATAGCCCTTGATCAAAGGGGGCAGGGAGGCAAACACCGCCCGCTCATCAAGATCGTCTTTCGCAATCAGGTTCATCGGCAAATAGCGATCATCCAGCGCCCGCGGACGCAGATTTTCCGGTGTCGGGTGATAATGGTGAAGATAAGACAGCCACGGGGCAATAGCCTGAATATCCGTCCCCGGTATACTCGCGCAGCCAAAGAGAATGCCGATATTATTCGCTGCAACGTAATCCGCAATCCCTTGCCACAACAAGTTCAAAACAGGCTTCGTCCGATAGGGCGCCAGAACGCAGGAGCGCCCCAGCTCCAGAAGGCTCGCCCCGGTCTGCTGCAGATTTGTAAGGTCATATTCGCTGGAGGAGTAAAAACCACCGCCGGACTCGGCAATATCCTGACGAAGCAGTCTATAGGTCCCAACGATCTTATCGGCATCCGGCGTACCCGGCGCATCGGCCAAGACAATCACGTGATCCGCCGTATCGTCAAACTTGTCAAAGTCGCGCTTTTGCTGGCGGACCTCTTCGCTTGGTGTCGCGCCATGCTCTTCGTAAAAAACCTTGTAGCGCAGGATTTGTGCCCGGCGAATCTCATCAGCCGTGCGCGCAAGACGAACGGTAGGCTGCGGCTGGCGCGCGCTCTGGAGGTTCGTTTGCACTGTATTCTTTTTAATTCCCGTCATATCCGGGGTTTGTAGGGGCATCGACATAGGGCCAGTCATTCCGTGTGTTGGCGACGCAAGCAAAGCCTGCTTTTTCTTTTATACGTCTATATTCCGATTCAAAGCAAGAACCCATAAGAGTTATCCCGCCCAAGGTCAAGAAAATTCAGCGAAAAAAGAAGTGTTATGTTAAAAAAGTTTTGGTTACCCCTATTATGTCCCAAGCTAAGATTTTCATACGAGCTGGTGTCCCCGGCGGGATTTGAACCCCCCGTTCGCGGGAGCGAACAATACTAAAATCCGTGGGTTCAAATAGTCTGGGGGCAGGGATGGGGGCACAAGTTTAGATTTCTATACGAGCTGGCGTCCCCGGCGGGATTTGAACCCACGGCCCCCAGATTAGGAAACCGAATTTAATCACCAAGGACAACAATAGAAAGCAAAATACAACAATTAAATCATAATGTTAAGAGAAATCTCTTTTTGTCATATATTGCGCTTTGTTGCTATTTTTTGCCTTTCAGTGTCCCATGAGTGTCCCACGGGCTTTATTCAAAATATAATTTTCTTGTTTTCAACACCACTTTGGTAATATCATTGACTCAGAGGGTAAGTCTTCGTGTTATGCCTGTTGTGTTTCCTTCCATCGGTTGGGCTGAGCTTCAGGGATCAGATAACACAAGCACCTCTTTTCTAGTTTTTGGGCGGCAAAAAATTAATATAACGACTTACATGCCCTTTGAACGCACTATACCATTTATCATCTTTTGAGTTTGCTTTTCTTTGTATGCCCCAGCAAAACATATCTACTGCCTGCAATCCAGCGTTTTCCTGTGAGTTTTCGTGCGTAATGTAAATATTGGTTTCAAGTGGAAAAGATGTTTCAATGTTGGCTTTTATATATGCGTTAAAATCTTTGCGGTCATCCCCATCCTTACACTTATCAACCACAAGATTAACCGTATGAATTTGCGTATTCTTCTTCCTTATTGTGCCAAGCAATTTTTGAGTCAGATAATTGTAGAGCTTGCTTTTGCCTGTTGTAGTTTGCAGATAATCGTAAACACGCCCCTTATTTAGAACGATTGTAAAAATCTCCCACCCATCCGGTGGCATTTGCTTCAAAAAGTATGTTTTGATTTCCTGTGATGTTGCATTTCCCTTTAACTCCTGTACAAGGCGTTTTCTTTTTCCTTTTGCATTTATCTTGTTTTTAAGTGTTCGTTTTACGGCCTTTTGAACGCCCTTAAGCGCATCTTTGTCATGGCAAATTAGAACCGTAATCGTAAAAGTTTTTGAGGTTCCACTTTTGTGGAAGTCAAAGCCTAAATCTCCGGCCTCATCAAGAAAAATATACATGGAATCAAAACGCCTTAAACCAGAAAGACGAATTATAACAAGAAATATCAAAATGGCGATACGTTACGAATAATAGATTCCTAAACCCGCTAAAATTAAGCCTGTTTCTTTTTCCGTTTTTTTTTCTCCACCGTCAAGGGGGCGGTGAGTTTTTGGAGTGGTTTAAAGAGGTATGCAGATTATTGCAACTTTATTTCTCATTGCCCTTGAAGATTCTTCCCTATAAAAACAAAGCATACCTGCTCTTCTTTGGGGCAGGTTGGGGCGTGATAACCCCTCTTACGCGGCCAAGTGCATCGGGCCGTTACCTGCGATGCCTTCTCGACAATTTTGTCGGGGAGGCGGCGGAATACAATAGCGCTTGCGTGAATACGCTGCGCCGCTCGTAAGACGGTTATCAACTCCCCGGCTGCCAGAGAAATCTGGTGGCCGTGTTGATTTATAAGGGGGGAGATGTAATGACAGAATTTCCAACAAATAAGAAAAAGACGATTTTAGAGACGTATCGTTCAATAGCTACAGGGTTTCTTGGAGTGGGTTTCGCTTTATGCTCAGTACCGTTTTTTTTGATGAACTCACTGTTTCTTGCAATGTTCTGCCTCGGACTTGGCTTAATAACGATTCCTCTCATTTCTCATAAATTGCCGGACATAGGAGCTATAAAACAGAGAAAAATTATTATCATTTGTACATTATTTACAGTCTGTCTTATGGCCGATGTTCACTTTCAAGATGTTGCCCGTCAAAAACAGGATGAGTTAGCGGCTCAAAAACTTGAGCAAAGGCGATTGGAAAAAGTTGCAGAATTTGCGCCTGTCAGGGAGGAAACAATCGAGAAAATCAGGAAATTTATTTCTGATAAAAAATTTCAAGAGGCTCAGGATTTAGCAAAACAATACGAGTCATTGAAGGACGATGAAATTCAAAAATTATTCGATCAAGCAAGGCAAGAAATAAAGCTGGAGTCGAGAAGGCTGGCGCGGGAAGAAAAGCTTGCCCGGTTTAACGATCAAAGAGACCAGATTATAGACAATTACAAGCAAGCTATGAAGGCTGGGAATTACGAGTTTGCGGTGTCTATTACAAATGAATATGTGGACGTTGCTGGCCCCGAATTTTCAGAAATGCATAAAGAGGCCTCAGCGGAATATCAAAAACAAATACAAGCCCAAAATCGAATGCGGGCTTTGCTGTCCATGGATGTTGAAAGCGAAGAAATGAATGCGTCTATTTTCTGTAAGACAGTTATGGAGAAGCTATTAAAAGCACCGAAAACGGCAGAATTTCCTTGGGGAAAAGGGAATGTCAGTGTTAGCGGGGACAGGGAATATTTTACGGTAAGGTCATATGTTGATGCTCAAAATTCCTTTGGTGCGCTTATCAGGACAAATTATACATGCCGCTTAAAATATAATGGTGGTGGCTACAATGGATGGACAGTCGACGACTTTCAGGCTAACTGATTTCTGAGTTTTACAGTTTATCCTCTCCCTTCCTATGCGCCGGGTCATCCCGGCCATTGTCGGACAGGTAAATATGCACGTTTGCGGAGGCGTTATTTTCTTCCCCGTCATCGGCAAAAGGTTTTGCATCCGGCAAGGTTTTTCGCAGTAAAATTTCTGCGGCCTTCACTTGTGAGTTTGTCATTTCAATCTCGCCATTTACCAGTTGCATCAAACGGTTAATGATCTGACTTGTCTGAATTTTGGCGCGTGTTTTTTTATCGTGTTTAGGGTTGAGCCGAACGCCTTTTTTTCCGTTCATGTCTTTTCCTTTCAATGTATATCCTTACATCCCGGACTACGGACCAACCCTAAAGGGTTTGGTCCTGTCCGTCCGGTCTGATGGGGCTGTAGATTTTGGTCCGTCCGGTTTAGTCCGGCTTGTCCGGTATCCAGACGTAATCCCCGTAACTTCCTATTATACCTTCATTAGTAAGCTGGGTTATAAGTCGACTGATTGATCGGCGTATGTTGTCCGGGTCGTCCGAGTCCACAATATTTTCAACTCGCAAATATTCCCGATATTCCTCCAGAGTAACACAATCGACTTGTGCCATGCCCTTTCTTACATATCGTTTTTCGCCTTTTTCGATCAGGCAAGTTCTTAGAATATCAACGGCCCGTCGTTTTTGCGGTGAGAGCTTTTTGCCCTTTATTCTTGTTTGCGTTTCGGTTTTTGAAAGGGCTGCGCCTTCAATCAGAATATTGCCGCTATTCAGAGGTAGTGGAACGGTTACGATTTCAAAGCTTAGAGGGGCGGGGTTCGGCCCATCTTTGGTTTTTGTGCTTTGCAAAGTGATTATGTCGCAGCTATCTTTTTGAACGCGGTACTCATGGTCCATCGCTCCTTTCAGGGCGATAGCGCCGCGCGCCCGGTCTTTGTCATTGTGCCCGGTATGATGGACTGTCAAGGCTGTTGCCTTCCAGCGGTCTTTGAGTTCATCAACATGCTGGATAAACAGATTCATGTCTTTTGTGCTGTTTTCATCCCCGCCGCCAAAATTGCGGGCCAGTGTATCAATGACGATCAGGCAAGGCGTTACGCCGTGTTTATCCGCAAGTTCCTGCACAGCATCGGCAACGGTGTTTGCGTGTTTTTCGTCAAAAAGTTGTGCAGGGCGTTCTGCGATATAAAGAGGGGCGTTTTCAAGGGAAATACCGTTATGCTGTTCCCATGCCTTGAAACGTCTGCCCAAGCCGTTATGACCTTCCCCGGCGATGTAAAAAACTGCGCCTTGGCTTACGTCATGGCCATGATACGGTGTGCCTGTAACAATACAGCATGACTTGTCAATGGCGACGAAAGACTTCCCGGAAGCAGGATCACCAAAGATCATTGTCATTGTGTGCTGTTCAATATAGCCGTTGATAAGCCAGCGTGTAGGCTTCAAATTGTTAATGATTTCACTGACAGGAATAAAGTTGAATTTTCGGGTGCTTTTTTTGCTGTCCTGTTTTTCGTCTGGAAAATCATATCCCGGCGCGTAAGTCTCGCAATTTCCCTGCCCATTCAAAAAATCTTCCGGGTTCATGGCGTGCCCCCCAGAACAGTGTCATTCCAGTCGGTTCCAGATTTTGAAGGTGTGCGGATCGTGACTTCTCGGCCAGCCCGTGTCCAGCGCCGGGCGCATTTTTTGGCAGCGTCCTGTCCCGCTTTATCGTGATCGGCAAAGATCGTCAGGGATTCTATGCCGGACAAAACAGGAAAATGCGCAATGCCGCCGGAGGATAGGGCCGCCCATACCGGGGACCAGCCGATGCACAAAATGGAAAGGCCGTTTTCGATGCCTTCGACAATGCCAAGGCCGCAAGTTACCTCTACATCAGGGGTAAGGCGGATGACAGCGTTTGCAGCGCGGCCAAGCATCATCTTGTTCGGCTTGAAATCGGCTTTGCCTGTGCCGTCCGGGGAAAGAAATGTTCTGTGAACGCCGCAGGGCTTGTTTGTTTCCGCGTCCGTCATAAGCGCTAGCATGGCCGGGTATTTCTCTTTCCCTCTTGGGCAAGCGGGATGGTATTTCAAGGGCATGTCTGGAGCGTATGTCAGGCCGCGGCTTCTTAAATATCTTGCCGCTGGTGTCTCTGCAATGTTCTGGCTTTGCGCCCATAGATGCAGCGCAAAAGAGATTTTGGCGGTATCATCCGGTGCAGTGGCCTTCTTTATTCTTTCGGCAGGCGGCGAATGGATTGTCTGCACCTCTGCGCCGGATAACGCCTTGAGGGCTTCGCCCTGTCCGATGCCCCTCATGGCGGCGTACAGGCTTATCAAATCGCTTCCGCCTTCGCCCGTGGCGTGATCTTTCCACGCTCCTGTGCGGCGGCATATCCAGAGGCTTTCGCCTTTATCCCCGGCAAGATTCCCAACGCGTAGACTTTGCCCGTACAGCCGGGCGTTAGGGAACCATTGTGAGGCCAGTCCGGCAGACAGGGCGGCGATGTTTGCATCATGAAAGCTGTTCATTTTACAAGGTCGCCGTACGCGCTTGGTTTTCTTCTTCAATCCAGTTGAATACAGAGGGGACGTGCAAAAGTACGCGCCGTCCGATGCGGCGGATACATTTCTTAAAACCATTACTTTCAGCATGAAAAATTAGGTGCCGCAGTCCACCTTCTCTAAACGCCGGATAGTGTTCTGCAAACTGCCGAACGGTGAGTAAGGTTTGCTCGTTTTCGCTCTTGTTCATTTTGTGCTCCACAGGGTTACTTTGTGTTGTTAACGTCTGTGGTCTATTAAACGAGCTTTGTTCAAGAAAGCCTAATTTGAAGTATTTTAAAAAACTATGATGCTTCAGTATTAAATTAAATCAGGAACTTAGTTTGCTTATAGAAAGTCTTTGAATCTGTCGTAAATTACTTCCATGCGCGCTTGAGATGGATAAATAACCTTTTGTTCCGGTGGTAAGTTATAATTTTTTTGCTCTCTATTTTTCTTTACTTCATCTATGGCATGAATGCGCGGATACCCGCTTTCTATGAGTTCATGTATCTCCCGAGTCATATTCAGGTCTCTTTCAAAATTACGATCTTTTATCGGTCCTCTTTGCTTCGTAAAATCAATCTTTTTATTTTGGTATAGTTCTTCAAGGATGTTCAAAATAAATGTTTTTGATTTCCTTGAGAGCGGTTCTCCTTCATGGATTTTTGCAGATAGGGATATTAAGAGGGATTCAAACATTCCGCTGCTACCGGGTTTATCCCAGTCTATCATATCTATTAGATCATCATCAGTAAGTCTTTCCATCGCCAAAAATCCTTTCATTCATGCTGGCCACAACATTGCTTGTGTGGGCTTCGGACAGGTGGGCATAGCGTTTCACCATAGACAGCGTTTTGTGCCCCAGAACCTCGGCAATCTCTGCCAGCGTTGCCCCGTTCATGGCAAGATAGGACGCGGCGCTGTGCCGTAAATCGTGAAAGCGAAAATCTTCAATTCCGGCTTCTTCCATGGCTTTGTGCCAGCTTCTTTTGATATTGAAAGGGCTTTTTCCTGTTTTGGATGGAAAGAGCAGGTTGGTGTCTATGCGGCGCACTTTTTCATGTTCCAGAATTAAGCTTCTTGCATAGCCCGAAAGGGAAATAATGCGGCGCTCTCCGTTCTTGGTTTCGTGCAGAATGATTTTCGTGCGGTCTTTATCAATATCCTCCCATTTCAGATTGAGAATTTCGCTTTTACGCGCCCCGGTGCTAAGGGCCAGAACGATGATTAAATGCAGGTGCGGATAGGAGGTGTTTTTGCTTGCCTCTAGCAATGCGGTTCTTTCATCGTCATCCAAAAAACGCACCCGGCCTCTTGGTTCTTTGTATTTGGAAATCTTTCTCATGGGGCTATCTTCCATCCAGCCCCATTCCTTCACGGCGATGGTGCAAGCATGGCTAAGGGCCGAAAGGTATCGGTTAATCGTTGCGGGGCTTCTTTTCTTCTTTCCTTTTGAGGTATTCGCCAGTGCATCGCGTTTTTCTACAATCGCCGCCGCCGTTAAATCAGATAACAGCACATGCCCCAATTCCGCTTTCCAGTATTCAAGCTGGTATTTGTAATCGCCTCCACTTTTGGGTTTTTGCGGGATAATCTGCGCAATGTAGCGGTCAACAAGTTCGGCCAGAGTATGCTTCTTGGCTTCTGCATGTTTGAAATGACGGCCTTCCCGAATGCTGGCCTCTGTATGCACCGCCCATTTTTTTGCATCGGTCAGGCGTTGGAATGTGGCAGACTGTACGGGGTATCCTTTCAGGCGCACTTTTACCCGGTACGATATATCGCCTTGCCCGTCTATGCGCTTTTCTATGCTGGCCATGTTTTCGCCTCCTGCTACGAATGACAAAAGGCTAAAACAAACCGCAAAAAATAGCAACACCTGATATATAATCAGGAGGCTTTATATAATTTATCAATATAAATCAAAATGATATTATTGTTCTTGGTGTCTGTGGGGCACTTATGGGGCACTTCACTCTCGAAAAACTCCAATTTCAGGCTTCTGAAACTTGAAAAGGTTGTTGTGGTTTATTGGGGTTTAGTGTCCCGTGAGTGTCCCATGAGGAGGCAAACTGTCTTGAGGGTGGTGTCCTCGGCGGGATTTGAACCCACGGCCCCCAGATTAGGAATCTGGTGCTCTATCCTGCTGAGCTACGAGGACAAGATGCCAGCCCTGCTGCCTTTATAATAGGCCGGGCCCGAATAGCAAAGGGAAAATCTTCGAGGGAGGAGGGGAGAGGAATCATATAATTTGTATAAAACAAAGCTTGAAATCAAAATCGACATAGAGTATGGTCCCACATCTTTTAAGCCAATACGCGCCCGTAGCTCAGCTGGATAGAGCGTCTGACTACGGATCAGAAGGTCGGGAGTTCGAATCTTCCCGGGTGCGCCATCAACTTTCTTGGCATTTTTGTAATAAACCGACCCTAAACTTAAGGAAGCGGTTTTCTTTCCTTTTTAAAGATTTTCCTTTAAAATGCTGAATTACATAATAAAAGCATAGGGGTGATAATTATGGGTTCTGCCGATAATGTGCGTACTATTGACGATGTTCCCAAGATTATGGCACAGGAACGACAAAGCGGCGTACGCGGTTTTGTCATTGGGGAAGATCATGCCGATAACATCCTGCCTGAAAAAATAGCATCCCAGCTTTCCGGCTACAGGCAGGAAGGCATAACAACATTTTACGTTGAGCATTTTTCTAGCTCTGAAAAAGGTCTTCTGGAACGTGCTTTTGCAGGCGATAAGGATGCGCAGATCGATGCTCGCGCCATTATAGAGGCAAGCTTTCATTATAATGGAACGGCGCAGGCGCATTACGATCTTATCATGGCTGCCCATCAGGAGGGAATGCGCGTTGTCCCTATTGATTTGCCGAAAGGCGAAATTCACACCTATTATGATTATATGACGCAATGGCCGGAAAAAATGACCGAGCAGAGGTTAATGCTCTCAGACCCGCATATGGCGGGTGTGATCCATGAAAATGACGATGGGCAAGGCTTCTTTGTCCTGATTGGAAAGAGGCATACATATGAATCAGGCCTCGGTGGAGTTGAGGATGGTTTTGAACTTAACCCGGAAGGGGGATTGGAAGCACTCCTGAGCGGTTCAGGAATTCCTGCACGTTCTATCGATACGACGGACAGCGCTCACGCGGATCATGTTGTTCTCGTGCCAGCGGATACCCGGCCAATTGTCCCGGTAAATCAGGCCCTGAATTTTCGAGGACGGCTGGAAATTTTGTCCAGCATGTATGAGTCCATGGCTGAAGAGTGCGTTTCTGACGATCTTAATGCCGGTCTTGACAGGGCCGTCGAAACCGCGCAAGCCTTAAAAGCAGGCTTAAATGCCTCAGCCCCAGCTGAAAAACTTGAGACGCTTGCTTATGCCGCTTATGAGGCCGCAACCGATCTCGAAAGCGCTTATTATGAGCAGGCCCGGAATATCAAGGGTGAAAAGGATCGGTCAGCGGAGCTTAACCGCGCCATAACAATCGGCAGTATTGCAAACAGCCTGGTTGCCCGGTTTGATATGCGTGAGGTTGCAGATAAGAACACCGAACTATTTGCAACGCCGGATATATGGGATGATCGGAACCTGTTCGGAGGGCGCATTGAACGGCAGGATGTGCGCGGAGACGCTGGCGCAAAGTCCTATCCTGACGCTTCTTGTCCTGACGCTAACATATCCGGTCCGGTATTACCCTCTGCTAAAGTTCCTTAAATTTTAGATATTGGGCAACACCCAAGCTTCCTAGTCACAAAGTACGTATTCGAAGTTTGTTCTTTTGGATTGTTTTTTTGTATATGATATCAATATCTTAGAATCATTAACTGAGAGTCGTGATATCTGGATCTAAAAATTTCCTTTTTTACACCGGGTTGTGTTAATCTTTATGGAATAAAAAACGGGTGATATACAGTGGCCGAACCGGACTTACCCAGATTCGCGCATTTCGAAGGCGAAAAGGTGACAAGCCTTTACGACCTTTACACGCGCCATGCCGAAGTGGCGCGGGATATTCATCAGGATTCTTTAAGACGCTTTACAGGAAACAACGCCCTGACGGTTGATCTGGTTCGCGAGAGCCCGATTGTGCCGGAGAATGCGGATGAAACGATCCGCCACATGCAAGAATATGACGTTGTTTCTGTCAGTTCGGGCGTGGCTATTGGTTCGGTCTTGCATAGTAGCGGCGTTGCAGGTTTAGAACTGGCCGATAAATACAGGCATGTCTTTGCAGAACAGGATATGCCTGTTTATGTGGTTGCGGCGGGCAATGAAGGACTTTCCAAGCAGACAGTTATGGCGCGGGTGGCGGATTTTGCCCGGAACAGCCTTGTTGTCGGCGAAGCCAACATGAATAGCGGTTCACCGTATGTTGAGGAGCATAGCAGCCGTATTAATCCGACTGTGACGTCCGATAGTCCGTTTAACCGGGGTGAGCGGTATCAGTTTTATAATGTCAGCCCGTCTTTGGAGGGGCATGAAGATCTGATTCGTGAGTGGATTATTGATAAAGAAATCGATGCGGCGTTCGAGGCATACAAGGTTGAGCATAAGGATGAAAATCTTGATGATCGCGCGCTTTCGATGGCTTATCTGGAGATCAGCCGTAACAAACATCACGAATTGGAAGAAACAGAAGAGGGCCGGGCCCGCGTTAAAGCGCAGGTTGATGGTTATATGGCCAATCCAGAGACGTTACACTCGCAGATCATGGCCGAGTTTCGTCAAAACCGTGCGATTGATGCAAACGGATATGTGACCGATCTTGATGGGACGTCTTTTTCTGCGCCGGAGCAGGCCGGGTATATTTCCGGTGCGTTGTATGAACAAACGCAAAGAGAAGAAAATAACCGTCCGATCCTGACCAAAGATGAAATTACAACCCTGGCGAAGATGGCAACGACCGATACCACCGCGCGTGAGGGGCAGACGGATCCCATGTATTCTCATACAAATGCCGATGGTCAAACTTTCGTTGCTGGCGGGGGGCACGGAGTTTTTCAACCACAGATGTTCCGGGCACTTCTGGATGAGGCATATAAAAGAATTGAAACCAATCCTGATATTGACAGAAATTCTGTGACCGCTGTTATGAGCGGAAATGTTGGTGCAAATCACAAAGGAACGGACCCTGTAACGCTTCGGTCGAATTTACCTGAAGGGTCAAATATGGTCATTGACCGTATGCGCCTTGATTTAACCTACTCTGTAAATGGGTCGGTTCCTCATGAAGCTACAATTAAGCCATCTGGTGCAGAGCCTTATATGGTTGGATTGCAAGAAGCCACGTCCAGTTCTATGTTCACGGGCTGGTCAAGGGATGAGTATCATTTTGGTGAAGGTCTTCGCGCTGGTCAAAACTGGGAAGTGAGTATGCCCAGAGGTAAAGATGCGACAGTGAGAGACGCGCAGATCACCGTGTATGGCTATAACCAAGGCGGCCTGATGGATCAGATGATGGATTACAGCAAGGAGCTGGCCGCAAAAATGGCGCCCAAGCCCGAAGTCGATCCTGCTGCCCCCGCGCTTGACAATGCGATTGACCAGAGTATCCCTCCTGAAAATCGCCTCACCGCTGATCCGCCTCCCGGCCCGCGCTGAATCGAATACTGAGGCAAAGACCTTAATTCTTTGCCTTTTCCGTGTCGCCCCGCTAATCTTCAAAGAAAAAGGTGAAGGGTTGGGAAATGCCGGATCAAGCCATTGAGTATAACAGCGTTAGCGATATCGGGGACATCGAGGCCCTGATCGCGCAGGCTGGCCCGGACAGGACGGGCAAGGGCCGCAGCGTCCTTATCTCTCTCCCTGCTTCGGAAAAAGAGAGCTTCGAAAAGCTAATGGAGAACCATAACGGCGAAGTGGTGCAAAGGACAAATGTTCCCGCTCTCTTGTCTCGCCTGAGGGAATTGGCCGAAGGTCACTATCGGCAGGAAGACGACGGATCGTTTTCCGTTATTGAATCGAGTGAGCCGTCCGATCGGCCCCGGTTTGGAACGTTCCGCGAAGCGCTTCTGGAAGCAAGGGAAAAAGAGCGGATTTCTCCTGGCAACCTGACACTCATGAAATTCATGATGGACTCCGAAGGAACGGATGAGGCGATTGCCGCCGCAACTGCGCGTCTGGAGCAGGCAGGCTATGCCGACTTCTCCTTTCTGGGCAGCGGAACCTTCACCATCGCCTTCCGTGCGCACGAACAGGCCACCAACCGCGCACGCGTCATAAAATTTTCAGGTTGGGGCGGGGAGGCGCAGGCCAGGGGAGCGGACATCCCGGATAACATAAAACCGTCCCTCGACGCGTCTCCGGATATGCCCGACGACTGGTTCCTCTTTGCTTTCCCCGAAGTGCTTCCCCTGGACAGGGTCGCCGATGAGATAGGACGCGGTACCCGCATCACGGTCAATTACAAGGGCGCTGGCAGTGACGAAGATACAGATTTTTACAAGGCGCTCGGAGATATAGACATCGTGCACGCGCTGTTCGTCAACAGCATGACCGAAGATCATTTCGCCTCCGACACCGTTGAAGGAAATACGGCGCTCCTGCCTGACGGCTCTCTGAAGGCTTTCGATATGGGCATGATCGCTCATCGCGATAATCATTCCCTTAACCCCTACGACCCCGAAGCGGCTTCCCGGCACGAAAGACAGTTTGGCACACTGGGCGCTCCTTTCCGTCATCTTGACATCAATGGCGTTCCCACGGATATAGCGTCTCTACAGCCGGAACGTTACGGAGAGTTTATGCCCGATGACAGGACGCAGGATCACCAGGTCGAAATGGCCTGAGGGTCAGACCGGACTGAACGGCATATAGTCAGAAGCAAATCTCCAGCAAATTTTAAGATAGGAAGCTCACGCAAAACTTCGGGAAACAACTGTTGCACCTACGGGCTTTTCGTTCCATTATTCTTTCTCTCAGCACAAAAAAAATAAGGAAAAGCCATGAAGCGCTTGGCGCACTTTTTTGCTCTCGTGGGACTGCTCTTGACAGCCGCCAACGCCTCCGCCGCGGTCAGGGAAGATAAGAAGGAAACCGGCGAAGCGATACTGGTCCTCGATGGTTCCGGATCTATGTGGGGACAGATCGACGGCAAGGCAAAAATCACCATCGCCAAGGACGTGCTGTCCGATTTGCTCAACGACCTGCCTGAATCCCGGCGTCTTGGCCTCATGGCTTATGGCCATCGCCGAAAGGGAGATTGCTCGGACATCGAGGAAATGGCGGCAGTTGGAGCCGACCGGAGAGCGATCGCCGAAGCAGTGGGCAAAATCAGCCCGAAGGGAAAAACCCCTATGGCGGATTCGATTAAGCAGGCGGCTGAAAAACTGAAGTATACCGAAAAAAAAGCCACCGTGATCCTGATTAGCGATGGAATAGAAACCTGTGCGCCCGATCCCTGCGGCGTGGCGACAGCTTTGGAGCAAAGCGGCGTGGACTTCACGGCCCATGTTGTCGGGTTCGATATCTCCGGAGAAAATGACGAGGCCCAGCTGCGCTGCATAGCCGAAAACACGGGCGGAAAATATGTCTCCGCGTCCAGTGCCGGGGAACTGGCTCAGGCGCTGAAGGAAACCGTCTCCGCGGAACCGGAAAAAATCACGGTCACCAAGGTCAGGTTGCGGGCCACGGAACTCGAAGG
>JAGRHC010000047.1 GCA_020445145.1 Alphaproteobacteria bacterium | reverse complement strand
CGATACGCGCTTTACTTGATCTGGCTCCCAAAACGGCCCGCCGGATCAATGAAAACGGCGAAGAGGAAGACGTGCCGCTGGATCAAATTAAAGTGGGGGCCTTGCTGCGCGTCCGGCCCGGTGAAAAAGTACCACTGGACGGTGTTGTTACCGAAGGCAAAAGCGCCGTGGATGAGTCCATGGTCACGGGCGAGTCCATGCCGGTGAAAAAAGAACCGGGAAGCAAAGTGATCGGTGCCACGATGAACCAGACCGGCAGCTTTGTCATGAAGGCCGAGCGCGTGGGCAAGGACACCATGCTTTCGCAAATTGTCCATATGGTTGCCGAGGCACAGCGCAGCCGCGCGCCCATTCAAAGGCTGGCCGATATTGTGTCGTCATGGTTTGTGCCTGCCGTTATTCTATGTGCCGTTACAGCTTTTACCGTCTGGATGATTTATGGCCCTTCGCCTGCGTTCAGCTACGGCCTGATTGCTGCTGTCAGTGTTTTGATTATCGCCTGTCCCTGCGCCTTGGGTCTGGCCACGCCCATGTCCATTATGGTGGGTGTTGGCAAAGGTGCGCAGGCGGGCGTGCTGATTAAAAACGCCGAAGCGCTGGAGCGCATGGAAAAGGTCGATACGCTGGTGATAGATAAAACCGGCACGTTGACCGAGGGTAAACCGACTGTAACAAGGATCGTTGCCGTCGAAGGTTTTGGTGAAGATGAATTATTGAGGTTGGCCGCATCATTGGAACAAGGCAGTGAACACCCGCTGGCCCATGCCATCGTCGTGGCGGCGAAAGATAAAGGGTTGGATTTATCGGCAGCACAAGATTTTGACTCGCCAACCGGCAAAGGTGTTATCGGCAAAATCAAAGGGCGTGATGTTGCACTCGGCAATGTCATGCTCATGGAAGAAAGCTCCGTTGATGTGTCGTCTTTATCGGCGCAGGCCGATGATTTGCGCTCGGATGGTGCGACCGTCATTTTTATTGCCGTGGACGGTAAGCCTGCCGGACTTTTGGCGATTGCCGATCCTGTCAAGGAAACCACGCCCGCCGCAATCAAGGCGCTGCACAGCCAAGGCATTCGGATTGTCATGTTGACCGGCGACAACCGCCGAACAGCGGAGGCCGTGGCCAAAACGCTGAATATCGAAGAAGTGGAAGCTGAAATCCTGCCCGAAGATAAAGGCCGTATTGTCAAGAAACTCCGCGATGAAGGCAAGGTTGTGGCTATGGCCGGGGACGGCACCAATGACGCCCCCGCCCTGGCCGCCGCCGATGTGGGCATTGCCATGGGTACGGGTACTGATGTGGCCATGGAAAGCGCGGGCGTGACTTTGCTCAAGGGCGACCTCACCGGCATTGTCCGCGCCCGCAAATTATCCGTGGCAACCATGAACAATATCCGCCAAAACCTGTTTTTTGCGTTTGTTTACAATACGGCGGGTGTGCCGATTGCGGCAGGCGTTCTTTATCCGTTTTTTGGCATCCTGCTTTCACCAATCATTGCCGCCGCTGCAATGTCGCTCAGTTCGGTTAGCGTTATTGCTAATTCTTTGCGTTTGAAGCTAATAAAACTCATGGAAGCTTAAAAAGCTGCAAGCAATGGGGGGGGATTTTCCATGTGCTGCATCTATTACTCTAAGTGTGATAATATTAATTACGGAAAATAATGATTATTATTAAACATTAAGTCATTGATTCAATGAACATATCAATTTCATTGATTAATTCGCTTGTTTCTGGAAATAAATAATTCTCGACAAGTTTTCCAGCAGACTTTTGTAAAAGGCTTTCTCCTATATAGCCTCTGTCCTTAGCCGCTTTAATCATACCATAAGGGATTTTTTTAACATCTGATCCGTGACTTGGTGTGCCGTCTCTATTTATTACACCGATTTCATTATTTTTTATCATAAAATGCGTATGATCTTGCTGCCCTAGAACATGGGCCTTATCAAATCTTATGGAATAGCCTTTATTAAGATTATACGTCCTGCCTTCTTCTAGGATTTGCTCTGCGAAAAATTTGGAACGCTCATCTGTTTTCTTAAAAATCAGAATTGTAGGTTTTTGTTCCAGACTTTCTAGAAAATCCTTTTTTACATCTTCTTCATCAGAAAATTTTTTAAAACTCTTCATACTCACGTCTCGATCTCAACAGTATTTTGGACGGTTATGGGTGTATAAAGATCAATATTTTCTTCTGTTATAAGACTTAAAACCAAAGAATACCTTACTTTTAGCGAGTGTCTTGGTTTTTCCTCATTAGGGAATTTGGTTCTGAATTTCCACCATCCACCATGCGGCACGACCGCTATCATGTTTTGTGATGCGAGCTCACTTCCTGTTCCGGTCCAGATATCAGACATAATACTACCTCTATCTCGTGATTGAGGTCCTAAAAGCCACTTATCCTGGTCATCAATACTGACATCAAGAAAATCTGCAAATTTGTCATCATCTTGGAAATCTTCATCAATTTCTCGCCCGACTCTATCAAGAAATTCATTTTCTGTTTCATTTGGACGTTTTAATCTGAACTTTAAGCCGTGTGACGTATAATTATATTTTGTTTTTGGTGGCCGTTCAGATGGACTCGGTTCAATGAAATAAGACAGTGTTACTCTAAGCTTCACTTGCTTATCGTATATTTCCTCAAGAGCTTCTTTGGGCCAAGGCAACTCGTAATGGTTTAAATCGCCAAAAATTACATTCCCGTTTCCGGTCGTGCTGAGAGCAAAAGGTTTTAATTCGTCCTGAATGACAGCGCAGGGGCGGTTTGCAAAGCTATTCAACAAAAAGTCTTGCTGTGGAACCCCATATCCGAAACGTCTTAAGTGAGAAATTTTGTGTGCTTTATTCTGAAAACTGACATTCATAGCCCCTACCCATTCGGCAGAATGAACCATGAGGCCTCTAATTGTTTCCGGCCAAAATTCTGGATATTGTGTCATTACAAGCGCAGCTAGTCTTGAGGCTTCTGCGTTAGCAGGGCTTGTATCGCGGGTCGATGAAAACAAAGTACCCTTATCAGTCGTTAAAACCGATGCATCTTCATGGTAATCAAAATACGTGTTGGAAGGATCAACAAAATGGTTACCCCCTTCAAGCACGATATCTGGCTTGGTTGGCCAGTGTGCTGCACCCCATAAAACACTGGTTCGTGAACGTGCCGATAATCCCCCTTGCTCTGCTAAAGCGTTCCAATCTGCGTAATTTGGATCATTTGTAAACATTTTATCCGTATATGCGCCTACTGTTAGGGCATTCCAAGCTTGTGCCGGGTCTTCGATTTCTCTTAAAGCATTAATGTCACCATATTGCTCAGGAGGAAAATCTTCACGAATATTACCTGCGGATATAATGAACAGTCTTTTATCATCATCATTAACGCGCCAGTCCTCAAAATCAACGACCCCAAAAGCTAACTGGTCAATTTTGGCGGATAAAGTTGTAGGCTTTCCTTCCATAACAGCATTGCCATCCAGATCATCAATATGTTCCATCGACCATGACATACAAAAAACCCTGTGAATATCTGGATTGTTAATTTCTGCAGTTGCAACAGCCTGAGCTGTTATATAACCAATAAGATCCTCGCTATTACTCCCGGTTGGCGGAAAGACTTTCACAGATTCAATTCCGTGATTAATCTGGACCGGGAGTTCCGTTTCTAATACAGGTGCCAAATCGCCAAACAAGGCTATGCCAGCCATCTGAGTGCCGTGGCCACAATCATCTTCAATCCCCCAGGTGGGATCGTAGGTGTCCATTCCATTTGTGATGATGTGATAACTTAATAATGGATGCTCGCTTCTAATGCCTGTATCTAAAATACAAACTGAGACGTCAGTATCAGAATTATAGGTCATACGGCCGTTCAAATCCTCAATCCAATCCATTGCATCATTTGCGGGAAGTGCATCAAAGAATCCAGCCATTGTTGGCAGGTATCGAAAACCAGACATACATTTAGATATCAAATGTATTTGGTTTAAATCGTTTAAAGAGCAGGTAATTGAACAAATTTCCCGTTCCGGAAATTTAATTTTGTGGTTTGAAACTCGTGCATTTGGCAACAAGGCAATGAGTATTTGAATTCGTTCGAAAGACTCTGGTTTAAGCCAGACTTCCCAGTTGTAAAGAACCGTTCTGTCATCTGGTAAAGCACGTTTATCGAGCCACATCTTTTCCAGTGTTGCCGCTTCAAAAGTTTCAGTCTGATCGTACTTGGGTACATTTCTGGGGTTTTCTGGACGTGCGTAAGAATCTATTTGTTTGCTGATCGCTTCTTCTTTGCCTTCAGGTACGTAAATAACAGCACTTGAAGGCCGGTTGTTATTATCCGTCTTTACATTTAAAAGCTCGATTTTTGATGTTTTGTTCTCAAGGACTGTAACATCTACGTTGGAATCCGGTGTGAACTGCATTTCAATCACAGCGCCTCGATCTATGATACTAGGATCAAGTGATATCGCAGCATATTGTGCTCTTAAATCTTCTAATGACTGGACAAGGCTCTGTTTCAAAACAGCGCCATGGCCTTCTCTATTTTTGATAGGCGTATAAGGTGTATTTCTGCCTGACCCTGGCGTATATGAATAGGTCTGTTTTTTATCTCTCAGGATAATATGAGGCAGTTTTTCCTGGGGCATTTCTCTTACACATTACTTTTAGCTTTTTTTCTATCTTCTAGCATATCAGTAATGTTTTGGAAACTAAGTGATGTGCCTTCTTCCAATATCATTTGCTTGGCAGCATCTTCACAAGCGCGAGAAATCTCAGCATGGCTTAAGCCCTCTGCTACATTCTCGACTTTTTTCCATTCATTCGCTGTAATTTGCAAAGGAAACTCTGATAGCTTGCAACTTATTAGATGTTTTATTTGACTGCTTTCAGGCAAATCGTAGTGTAAGACATCATCAAAACGCCTAAAAAGTGCTGGATCCAATAAGTTTTTATAATTTGTGGCTGCAACGATAAAGCTGTCAGAATGGTCTTGTTCCAAAAACTGTAAAAATGAGTTAAGAACCCGGCGTATTTCACCAACATCATTGGGTGACATCCGATCACTGCCGATTGCATCAAATTCATCAAAGAAATACAAACCCCGTGTCGAACGAATAGCATCAAAAACCAACCGAAGCTTTGATGCTGTCTCACCCATGAATTTTGTAATAAGGCCATCTAATCTGATTGTGAAAAAAGGAAGCTTTAATTCATTCGCGAGCGCACTTGCTGTCGCTGTTTTTCCTGTACCTGGAGGCCCATAAAGAAGTATTTTTCGTCTGGGATGCAGGTTATAGCTTTTTAGTTTTTCTTGTTGCTTGTATTCTTGAATAATCCTCTTAAACGTTTTGCTCTGTTTTTCTGAAAAAGTTAGCTCACTGAAGTCTATATATGGTTCGGAATGATTTAAAATCCCATCTAATTCTCTGTTTGTTCTTACAAGTGACAGAACATTTGAATGCCGCGCTTTTTTATTTTTAGCTTCATTGATAAGATGCTTTAATTCCTGTGCTAGCTTGGTATGGCCTTGTTTTGCTTCATGTGCGGCAACTTGCATAGCGATTGTGATGAATTTTTCGTCATCGCCGGTAACATGGCTCTTCAGAAGAGCTTTGATTTGATTAGCCGTTGCCATTGTTCAAGAATATATAGGTTGAATTACAGAAGTTTTAACAGGGTTCTTGTCTGACAGAAAGCCAGACTTAGAGATTTTTGAGTATATCATCTTTATATGCCAATGAGAATCCGGAAAATAACGGTAAGCATTTGTTTCGTGGTCATCTTTATCGTACATTGCCTTACACTTCCATAACTCCGGCCAGACAGATTGATAATTCAATTCGCAATTTGTCCGCTCTTCCTGGCCCCCATTTCGTGACAAGTTCTTAAGAGCCAAACAACCTTTCTATGAAGCCTTTTTTCCTGTTTTGTTCGTCTTCCATTTTTTGGACAGATTTGAGAAGGGCGTCTAGCTTGTCCTCTTGTTCACGTTCTTTCTGTGATTTTTGCTTGTCTTCCTGATTTCTTTGGTCGGTCAAAAGCTTTGTTAAATTGTCACTTTGGGATAAGGCTTTGTTTAAATTTTCACGAAGACTTTCTATTTCTTCCGTAAATTGGGTGCGTTCCCTGCTCCGCTCTAGATCGCTTTTCTCTAATTCTGACTTAAGCCGTTTGATTTCTTCTTCCAGACGAATGTTTGTGGGTGTTCCATCGTGTTCCTTGGGTTCTTTTTTTTCTTGTTCCAATTGTTCAGGCGTTCTGACATTTTCGTTCCCATAAACACGAATAAGTTCTGAAACATCTATCTTGCCCCGGTCGTCAACCGATATAGGCTTCTCTTTGATGTGTCTGTAAAAGGTTGTTCTGCCAATCCCAACCATTTCTGCAGCGAGTTTTTTATTAACTTTCATAAGTGTTCCAGTGTGTTCAAGATTACATTTACAAGAGTGTCCTGTGGAACAGGTTAATAGATTCCGGGCGTGACGGAAACCAAAATATAATCATGGCGGCAAATTTGACTGTAATTTTGTGTTCCAGCGTGTTTCACCATGTTTTTAAGGCACTGTTCCATGGGAAAGGAGAAAGACAGCTTTTCTCATCGTCTGAGAATCACCTTTTTCTTTTTTGGAGCATTCTTACTCCTACAGTGTAATAATTCTGCGTATTTCCACAGTCTTATAAACAACCGCGACTCGGCAGAACTTCTGTGAATCGTGCTTGAGGGATTAAAATGTCCCGCGTGTTCCCTTGTGGATAAGTGAACACCATGATACATTTTTTGGAACAGATTTAAGAATCATCTTAGTCTGTTAAACCTAAACAGACAGATACGGCATTCGCCATTATCTATTCTGTCTTGTTCGCGGCTTATTTCTAAGCCAATTCCTATGGAAACAGTTTTTTTGAAACAAGAAAGGAGATGCGAAAGAAACAGGCCCCAAAAAAGCAAAAACCGCTGTTGGCGCAGCGGTCTAGCTAGATCAGAGATCGTTTAGAATTCTCACTCTCTAAATATATCCCTGATCGAATCGGTGTTCAAGCGAAAAAGTGATTTTTCGCAACGAATTTTTATACCCTGATTCATGGGAACTGGATCAAAGCAAAATAGACCATGACATATTCAGAACCTTTACAGCCGACCACTGGCATTAGTGGCGGACGGCGGAGTTCACCCAAATTTCGGGAAACAATCGCCATAGCGGAAGACTTTAGCGGCCTGCCAGAAGGCGTAACCCACTTTGATTTATTAAAGCTGGTTAAACGCGCAGGCCGGGAAGTTGGTTTTACAAGTAAGATGATCGAGCTTCTGGAATACTATATCCTGTTTACAAGACCACAGGATTGGGAAGAAGGAGCGCAGCCGATCGTGTATCAATCCCTTTATAAAACGGCATTGGACTTTGGCGTCGGTGATCGCCAGATACAGAAGCTTGAGCAGTCGCTTTTTGACGCAGGGGCTTTAACCTGGAACGATTCAGGAAACCATAAACGCTATGGTGTGCGGGCTGAAACAGGGGAAATTCTCTATGCTTACGGTGTTGACCTTTCTCCCCTCGCCCATCTACGGCCGGTATTGGAGAAAAAACTGCACGAAAAGCAAATGCGTGATGCGGCCTGGATGGAAACGAAGCGGAAGATTTCGGCTTACCGGGCGCGGATCAGAGCCTTGCTGGCGGAAGTGGCCGGGGAATTTACCGATGATGTACGCCCGCTGCAGGCCCATTATGACGAAATTGCTGTGCCGATGCGCCCCTATATGACGCTTGAAAGCCTCTTAACGCTCTGCCGGCAGCATGAGAACCTTGTAAATGAAGTTCAGAGCTTTGTTGAAGGTGCTGCTGATAGTGGAAAAGTGTGTGAATTGTTGCAAGAATGTTCATCCACGGACGCCCTAGATGGCGCTCACAAATACTCTACAACCAATTCTTCATCTGATAAATCAGATACAAGTAGTCATTCTGACACATGCTTTCAGGAAAGCGTACCGCGACTTTCCGTAAAAGCAGAGAAAGATCAAGCTTGTGGCAAAGACCAGCAAGAGGAAAAGCCTGGACCAAGATATCCAGATGTGACTTTGAAACAGATTCTCAACGCAGCATCTTCCCGCTTTCTCGATAAAATGCCTATCGAGCCTAGACCCATGAACGAAGGAGATTTTATCGAGGCCGCCTACCGAATTTTGCCTGATCTCGGTATTCACAAATCTGCGTGGGGAGAGGCTTGCGCCGAAATTGGCCGCCTTG
>JAGRHC010000046.1 GCA_020445145.1 Alphaproteobacteria bacterium | reverse complement strand
GGGATCGAGTTCGACTATTGCTGCGTCCACGCCGCCTACGCCCTCAAGGAAGCCGGCTACGAGACCATCATGGTCAACTGCAACCCCGAAACCGTCTCCACCGACTACGATACCTCCGACCGCCTCTACTTCGAACCATTGACCGAAGAAGACGTCGTCGAACTCATCAAGGGTGAGCAGAAAAACGGCACCGTCCACGGCGTCATCGTCCAGCTCGGCGGCCAGACCCCGCTCAAACTGGCCCAGGCCCTGCAAGACCAGAACATCCCCATTCTCGGCACCGACCCCGACGCGATCGACCTCGCCGAAGACCGCGAACGCTTTCAGAAGCTCCTCAATGAGCTCAAACTGCGCCAGCCCCCCAACGGTCTCGCACGGTCAAAAGAAGAGGCGCTGGACATCGCCGAATCCATCGGCTTCCCGATCGTCATCCGCCCGTCCTACGTTCTGGGTGGCCAAGCCATGGAAATCGTCCATAACATGTCCGAACTGGAACGCTACATCAACACCGCCGTCAAAGTCTCCGGCGACACCCCCGTCCTCCTCGACCGCTACCTCAAAAGCGCCATCGAGATCGACGTCGACGCCCTGTGCGACGGTGAAGACGTGTACGTCTCCGGCATCATGGAACATATCGAGGAAGCGGGCATCCACTCCGGCGACTCCGCCTGCGTGCTCCCGCCGCATTCCCTGCCTGCTGAAACCGTCAAGGAACTCGAAGAGCAAACCATCAAACTCGCCAAAGCCCTCAAAGTCAAAGGCCTGATGAACGTCCAGTTCGCCGCCCGCCGCGACGAGGAAACCGGCGAATTCGTGATCTACATCATCGAAGTGAACCCACGCGCCTCCCGCACAGTCCCCTTCGTCGCCAAAGCCACCGGCGTACCCGTTGCCAAAATCGCCGCCCGCATCATGGCCGGCGAAAAACTGAGCGCCTTCAAATCCCAGCTCAAAGGCATGAACAACGCGCACTTCGCCGTCAAAGCCCCGGTCTTCCCGTTCAATCGTTTCCCCGGCGTCGACCCGCTCCTCGGCCCCGAGATGAAATCCACTGGTGAAGTCATGGGCCTCGACGTAGACCTCGCGCACGCCATCGCAAAATCCCAGCTCGGCGCAGGCACCTTCCTGCCCACCAGCGGCACAGTCTTCCTCTCGGTCAAAAACGCCGACAAAGACAGCGTCTTGCCGATTGCGCGTGACCTCGAAAAAATGGGCTTCAACCTTGTTGCCACAGGCGGCACCTGCACCTTCATCGAAGAGAACGGGGTCACGGTCACCCGCATCAACAAGGTCCTCGAAGGCCAGCCGCACGTGATCGACGCCATGATCAATGGTGAAATCGCACTGGTCATCAACACCACGACCAAAAGCGCGCAAGCCGTCTCGGACTCATCCTCGATCCGCCGCACCGCCCTGATGCACAAAATCCCGTACTACACCCTCATCACCGCCGCATCAGCCGCCGTCAAAGCGATCAAAGCCCTGCAAGCCCGCGACCTCGATGTCGCCAGCATCCAGAGCTACTTCGATCCAAAGGAAAAAAGCAAGGTCGCATAACCGCGCCAACCACCTTGACGAGCTCAAAGGAAAAGCATAGCTTTACCGATCATGACACCATATCGAAAGCAAGCCCCCTCCGGGTTTGTTTTATTTTGGAAAAAGGCATAAGGAATAAATAAAATGGAAAAAATTCCCGTCACCAAAACCGGGTTCGCAACGCTGGAAGCCGAGCTGAAAAAGCTCAAAACCGTTGACCGTCCGAACGTCATCCAGGCCATCGCCGAAGCGCGCGAGCACGGCGACCTGTCCGAAAACGCCGAATACCACGCCGCCCGCGAACAGCAAAGCTTCATCGAAGGCCGCATCAAGGAACTCGAAGCCGTCACAGGCCGCGCACAAGTTATCGACCCCTCCACCATGAGCGGCTCAACCATTAAATTCGGCGCCACGATCACCATCGTCGACGAAGAAACCGACGAGGAAGAAACCTACCAGATCGTCGGCGACTACGAATCCGACATGAGCAAAGGGAAACTCTCCATCAGCGCCCCCGTCGCCCGTGCCCTGATCGGCAAGGAAGAAGGGGACTCCGTCAAGGTCAAAACCCCCAAGGGAACACGCGAGTATGAAATCCTGAAAGTCGCCTACAAATAAAGGATAAAATCATGAGCCGTCAAAACCTCTTCCTCCCCGCTCTCGTCCTTGCCATCGGCATCGCCACCGCAGGCTATTTCGGAGGAAACGTACTCTACAAGGCCAAAGTCGCCCTCAACACCGCCGAAGTCAAAGGCCTCGCCGAACGCCGTGTCACCGCTGACCGCGCCAACTGGACCATCTTCACCAGCGTCGCCGGCACCAAAAAAGCCAACGTCCCCGAACTTTACAAAACCATCGAATCCAACCAGCAAAAAGTCGTCGACATCCTCAAGGAAAACGGCTTCACCGACGAGGAAATCAAAGTCGGCGTCATCAACTACGGCTACAACGAATACCGGGACGAAAACCAGAAACTCGTCGAAGAACGCCACAACCTCTCCGGCTCGATTCAAGTCGAAACCGACAAAATAGATAAAGTTGAAAAAGTCCGCGGCGAGATCAACAAACTGATTGCCCAAGGCATCGACATCAACAACAACTTGCCGATCTACCGCTTCACAAAACTAAACGACATCAAACCGGAAATGCTGCGCGAAGCCACCCAAAACGCCCGCCTCGCCGCCAATGAATTCGCCGTAAACGCAGGCGTCCACGTCGGCAGCATCCGCAGCGCCCAACAAGGCGGCTTCTACATCCGCGACGCCGGCGAAGAATACAGCGATACCCAGAAAATCGAAAAGGACGTCCGCGTCGTCACCACGATCACGTTCTACCTGACGGATTAGATCTGGAGATTTGACGCCGTCCGTATGGAAACGACGGAAGCTCTATTTTAAACCAGCGTACTCAACCGCTGCTGATCCGACGACAAAGTCTGCGACTGATCCGCCGCAAGAGCAGCCCGCGTTTCCTCGGCCTTTTTCTCCGCCGTCGAAAGACTCAAAGCCTCCTCAGACAACTTAACCTCATCAGCCTTGCGCTCAGCCGCCGCATCGGCACGCTGCTTGTCTTCCGCAGACTTATCCTGCTTCTGTGGCTTCGTATTCACAGAAAGAACACCCTGAACCTGCCCGCTGGCATTCACTGGATCAACCATAGTAGAACTCCTTGATAACGCCGCCCTCCCTGACGAAAGCAGCTTCACATCGCCCACCATAATACATAACTCGACTTAAGATTACATAAATTTTGTAAAAAAAGTAAGCCGCAGCACTTTAAACGCCGGATCTATCGCCATCCGCGGCGACAAAACATCATAAGAAACCCGCTCCATCTGCCGAAAATAAAGCCCCGCCAGAACATCCGTCGCGCGCAAAAGCTTGCTCCCCGGCTTGATACCCGCTACCCGCTCCCGCGCCAAAAACCGCACCATCTCCGCCAGCCCGTCCAGATTTTTCCCCGTAAACAAACCGCCCGGCGTAATCCCGTACGCCGCCATCACATCCTCCGGCAAAACGCACCGCCCATGCCCCGCCCAGTGTGGAATAACCCGCAACAAGCCCGCCAGCGCATAATTCATCGCCACCGCCTGCACCGGCTCAAGCGCCGGATCACACCCCTCAATCTGCACAGCCATCCGCATCAGCGGCGTCGTCGTCAGATCGGCATAATTCAAAAACCCCTCGACATTCCCCGGCAGCTCATCCCCCAGATCAAATTCCCGCGCCTCCAGCAACATCTCAAAATCCGCCAGCGGCAAATCATGCACCCGAATAGCCGCCGCCAACGGTGCCAACACCTCATGCGCCGGAGCCTCATGCCCCGCATAAATCTTCTCAAGCTCATCCCGCCACCACTGAAGCCGCATCCGCCCAAGCGTCGAGTCACTCACCACATCCCGCGTCTTCGCAATCTCCCCCTGAAAAGCAAAAAGCGCCCACAAAGCCTCCCGCCGATCCGCCGGAGCAAACATCGACAACAAAAACCGGTCCGGATCACTCTGCCGGACAAAATCACCGCAATAAGAAAGGGAATGAGCCATAGCCATAGGTACAAGGTTCAAGAGACAAGGTACAAGAAAAAACAAGCATAAACTCTTGCACCTCGTACCTTGAACCTTGTACCTTGCAGCGAGTAAAACCACAATGCAAAACATAAAGGAGCCACCCCATGCCCTTCCAACTCCCTGAACTCCCATACGCCTACGACGCGCTGGGTCCATACATGTCCGCCGAGACTTTGGAATACCACCACGACAAACACCACAACGCCTACGTCGTCAAAGGCAACGAACTCGCCGCAGCAGCCGGCCTCGAAGGCAAAACACTGGAGGAAATCGTCATCTCCTCCTTCAAAAACCCCGCGCAAGCAGGGCTCTTCAACAATGCCGGCCAACACTGGAACCACCAGCATTTCTGGAACTGGATGAAACCAAACGGCGGCGGCGCCCTTCCCGGCAACCTCGAATCCGCCATCAAAGACAGCTTCGGCGACGTCGCAACCTTCCGCGGCAAATTTATCGAAGCCGGCGTCACCCAGTTCGGCTCCGGCTGGGCATGGCTCGTCCTCGAAAATGACGGCAAACTGTCGATCATGAAAACCCCGAACGCCGAAAACCCGCTGGCCCACGGCAAAACAGCCCTGCTCGGCTGCGACGTCTGGGAGCACAGCTACTACATCGACTACCGCAACGCACGCCCCAAATACCTCGAAGCCTTCGTGGACTCACTGGTAAACTGGGAATACGTCGCCGAATTATACGAAAAAGGCCCCATGAAACTGGCGGCCTAGCTAAAAATAAGCACCTTTCCTTTTCGAAGGAAAGGTGCCCGTCTGATTTACTTACAAAGCGCCTTGAGCGCGGGATTATTTCCAAGCTGCTGACAAAGAACTTCCCTAGTCTGATCACGCTCCTGCGTTGGATCTGGCGCAGGCATCTTGGCCCCCGGCGCAACCTCCTCGGCATGACTAGCCCCTTCATAAGCCTTATCACGGGCATTCATCAAATCGCCTTTAGCAAGCTTCGCAGCATCCTTCGGCTTCGCTCCACCCTCAATAGACTCATTCATCTTCTGCAGGGCATTCGCATAACCATCATACCCCTGATCCCGGAACCCCTGTATCACAGCCTGAATCTGAGCCTTATCAGCATCATTCAGTCCCGATTTCCCGGCCCCCTCATAAAACGACCGGATTTCCCGGCTGGCCTTATAAGCCACATCATAAGCCTCCATAGGATCACCCTTAGGCGGAACAAACGATTTCGCATCCAAAGAACCCTTGGTCGTCTCGCGCGCCAATTTCCCCTCAGCCGCCGCTTTCCACCTGTTCTGAAGCGCCTCGACCTTCGCAGGATCAATCATTCCACCACCTCCAGCCGCGGACCGCTCCATCATCTCCCTCATTTCCTTCTGGGTCAAACCACGCCCGGCCGCCGCCACATCAGGGTTCTCTGCCTGCATCTTGCGCATAGCCTCCTTCATAGCCTCCGCCGCAGACATCTGACGACGCCCGCCCCCGGAAACTGCCCCGGAAGCATCCGCCAACATCACCGGACGATCAACAACATCCCGCGCAGGAACAGAACTATGCCCCTCAGGCGCACCAACCTTATGGCCTTTTTGAATAGCCTCCGAATAAGGACGAATATCCTGAGCCTTCCCCTTCTCCAGACTATCCAGAATATACTGCGCCATAACCGACGCCTGCCCCGGAAAAGCTTCAAGCGTCTTCAAAAAATTCTGTTCAAGACGCTCCGAGAGATTCCCCTCGTTCGGTATCATACGCGACATCTTATAAAGCGCCGAAGCCGCCCCACCCTTTTGGGCGCCATTCGCATTCGGATCAATATCCTGCGCAGCAATAGCCTTAAGCTGCGCCTTAAAATCCCCGCCACCTTGAGCCGCTTCCGGCTTAACCGCCACAGCGCTGCCAAGCTGGTTGGAATATTTCCGCATATCATCGCGCCCACCGGCCAGATCTATGGCATACGCAGCCAAAACGCCCGCATAACCGGGGTTTTGCTGTAAAATTAAACGAATTGTTTGCTGCGTCTCAGGCTGCACAGCCCCCTGATCTCGCCTCATCACCTGCTGAATCTGCACCAAACCAATACCCGCAATTTTATCCATACCCGGAATACGGTGCGCCGGATTATCCTTCTGCGCGGCAAGCTCCTTCAAAAAAGCCTCATTATCTGGTGCCTTCTGCGTTTCAGCCTTCACCACCTGCGCCGGCACAGTAACATTTTTCATACCCTCAAGCGTCGCCCGTTCAACAACGACAGCAGGCTGTATCACTGCCGGCTCACGCCCCAAAACCTGCAACTGGTCATAAACCGACTTGTTTGCACGCGCAATGGACTCTCCTGCCGCATTACGCAAAGCCTCCTCCGTCGTAAAATCACGACGAAGCGGATACTTCATTTCTCCATTAATATTTACTTTCTCTTTGCCGTAATAAGGCCTAGATTTATCCTTTTCCTCCGTATCCGGTAAAGCATAATAAAGAGCATTCAAGCGGTCCTGCGTCACAAGCTCATAACGATCAAAAGGCTTCCCGGCCTCCGGACGCATCAACACCACGCCGTAATAAGACATCCCGCCGTCTTTCTCGCGCACACCAACGCTCACCGCAGGCCCGCTACCGTCAGCCCCGGCAAAAACCGGCTTGTACAGAAACGCCGCAGGCCAGTTCCCTTGCCCCTGCACCATCTTATCATCTAGAAATTTTTTAAACTCTGCCGCGTCCGCTACATGGGACTCTACTGCTTGCGCCATGACGAATATCCAATCACCCGGAAATTATTGTTATATGTTCTACGCGCAATTATAGAACCACTGTAATTTTCGTGCAACTTTTTTATGAAAAGATACGGTTTCCGCCATATCCCGAATTATTGAACCGGCAACAGCGCCGCAGCCACCCTGCGCCCTTCCGCCATCAAAACATTATACGTCCGGCAAGCCGCCCCCGTATCCATCGTCTCCAACCGAAGCCCGTCCGCCATCAAGGCATTCTTAAGCGCAGGCGCCAAAAACGCCATCTCACCCCCGCCCCCCAGCAAAATCACATCAAACGAAACCGCCCGCGCCCGCAGCAAAGAAAAATCGTCATACCCCAAAGACGAAATATCCGCAGCCTGCGTCGGCCAGGCCAAAACCTCTTCCGGAGAAACCACCAAAGGCCCGTCAAACGATTGCCCGCTCACGACAAACCGCCCGCCTTTATAAGCTTGTATGATATTCAGTCCCTTACGAACCAGCGGCGTAACATCCATCGGCGCCCGCCCTCCTTATAACAATCAGGCAGTCGCCTCATCCTGAGAATCCGCAGAACCGCTATCAACGCGCCCCCCGCGAACATTCATCAGAAGCAAAATCGGCGAAGCCACATAAATCGAGGAATACGTCCCCACACCAATCCCGAAAATCAGCGCATAAACAAACCCGCGAATAACCTCCCCGCCAAACAGGTAAAGCGCCACCAGCGCCAGAACCGTCGTAAACGACGTCATAATCGTCCGCGACAGGGTCTCGTTAATCGAAAGGTTAAACAATTCAAACAACGGCTTCTTCTTGTATTTCCTTAAATTCTCACGGATGCGGTCGAAAACAACAACCGTGTCGTTAATCGAATACCCGGCCACCATCAAAATCGCCGCCACCGTCGACAGGTTAAACTCCATCTGCGTCAAAGCAAACAAGCCGATCGTCGCCAGCGAGTCATGCGCCAGCGCAACCAAAGCCGCCACCCCGAACTGCCACTCAAACCGGAACCAGATATAAACAAGCATCGCCGCCAACGAAGCCAGAAACGCATAAAGCCCCTTCAGCTTCAATTCCTTCCCGACCTGCGGCCCAACAAACTCAATCCGGCGATACTCAACCGCCCCCGCTTCCTTGAAAAACCCGTCAAGTTCGGCCTTCACTGCCTCGATCGCCTTCTTGTTCGGATCAACAACCGTCCCGTCCGGCAAAGTCTCGGCACCAATCGCAGCCTCCTGCTCCGGCAAACGGATCAACAAATCATCCTTCTCGCCAAACTCCTGAATAGAAACAGCCCCGAGCTTCAGATCATTCAGCGCCCCCCGCAATTTCGCAAGATCCGGCGTCTCCGGCACCCGAATTTCAATCGCCGTCCCGCCCACAAAATCAATCCCGAAATTCAGCCCCTTGGTCATCACCAAACCAACCGAAGCCAAGACCAGAAGCGCCGAAAACAGGTAAGCAAACTTGCGTACGCCAACAAAGTTAATCGTACTGTCATCTGGAATAAAACGTAAAACCATGATCCTGATCCCCTATCCGCGCCCTAAAACGGCAGCCCTGAAGTCTTCTTACGCCGCTCCAGCCAGAACAGCACCATCATCCGCGTCACCATAATCGCCGAGAAGAAGGACGTCACAATCCCGATCACCATCGTCACCGCGAACCCTTTCACCGGCCCGCTCCCGAAAGAGAACAAAATCGCCGCCGCAATAAGCGTCGTCAGGTTGGAGTCGATAATCGTCGACATCGCGCGGTTATAACCGGAATCAATCGAAGCAATCAACGAACGCCCCGCCCTGTTTTCCTCGCGGATACGCTCAAAAATAAGCACGTTCGCATCAACCGCCATCCCGATCGTCAACACAATCCCGGCAATCCCCGGCAGCGTCAACGTCGCCTGCAAACTCGACAAAAGCGCCATAATCAACGCCACGTTGACCATCAAAGCCACATCGGCCATCAACCCGAAAGACCCGTACGTCATCAACATAAAACCAAGCACCAGCGCAAGACCGATCAAACTGGCCATCTTCCCTGCCGCAATCGAATCCGCCCCCAAAGAAGGCCCGACCGTACGCTCCTCAACCACAGTCAAATCCGCCGGCAAAGCCCCGGCCCGCAGCAACAGCGCCAGATCGGTCGCCCCCTGCACATCAAACCCGCCTGAAATCTGCCCCTGACCGCCGCAAATCGGCTCGTTAATCACCGGAGCACTGATAATCTGATCGTCCAGAACAATCGCAAACGGATCATTCACATGATTACGGGTCACATCGCAAAACTTGCGCGCCCCCTCGCTATTCAGCTTGAAAGAAACAACCGCCCGCCCTTGCTGATCAAACGAAGGCTGCGCCCCCGTCAACATATCCCCGCTGATAATCGCCCGGCGCTTGATGCTGATCTTGCGCTGCGCATCCTCCGCAAACGGCAAAGTCCGCTCGCCCGGAGAACGCTCACCCGGCGTCCCCACCAGATGAAACCCCAACTTCGCTGTCTTACCGACCAAACGACGCAGATCTTCGGAACTCGCCCCCGGCGCTTGAATAATCACCCGGTCCATCCCCTGCCGCTGAATCACCGGCTCCGTCGTCCCCAGCGCATCCACCCGGCGACGCACAACCTCGATCACCTGCGCAATCGTCTGGTCCTCGACCTCCTTGATCATCGCCGCATCCATCTTGGCCGTGACCGTCAAACCGTCATCCGACGTATCAAGCAAAAGCCGGCTGTCTTCCTTCCGCAAAATCTTTTTCAAGGCATCGGTGTTCGCAGCGTCCTTCAACGTCACCGTCAACCCCTTGTCCACCGTCCCGATCCGGCCATACCCGATCTTCGCATCGCGCAACTGGTCCCGCACACTCTGCACCATCGAATCAGCCCGCTCGGCAAAAACCTTGTCGATCGCCACCTGATAGAGCAAATGCGCACCGCCCCGCAAATCCAGCCCCAGATTGACCGTCTTTTGCGGAAACCATCCCGGCATATTTTCGCTAACCCAAAGCCGCGCATCCGGCGAAAGAAGATTAGGGCTACTGTATACAAACCCGTAAAAACACACAGCAAGGATAAGAACAACTTTCCAGGGAGCAAGACGTACCATGTCAGAGAACTTTTCTTTTGTTAGCTTTTCTTCTTGGCCGCCGTCTCAGCCTTGGTGTCATTCGCAGGCAGCGCCGCATCGGCCATCCCCTGAATCGTCGAACGCAAAGCCGTAACCTTCAGACCGTTTCCAAGATCAACGACAACTTCCTTCTCATCAATCACCTTGTCGATCTTCCCGACCAGCCCGCCACCGGTAACAACCTTGTCACCCTTCTTCAGGCCCTCCAGCATCGAATTATGCTGCTTAAACCGCCGTTGCTGAGGCAAAATCAGCAAAAAGTAAAACAGAACCAGTACGAGAAGCGGCAACCCGATCGTCGACATCAATGCATCCCCCGGGGCAACTTCACCAGCAACTTCTCCCGCAACCTGCGCCGCGCCTGTCATATCGTCTGCAAAAGCTTTAGAAATCAGCATCCCTTATGCCCTTCCCTACCTAAATATAGTTGTCCATGATTCCGCGACTATAACGACTGACGCGCCAAAGGCAAGGGCGTTTTACGAATGACTCACATCCGCCTGGAAGAAGACCGCCGCCCCCCGGCAGAAAGCGATAAATTATAAAGCCCGGCCCACAGCAGCAAAAGCCCGCCCAGCCCAAACCCACCGGACAAAAGCCAATTCATAATCCCCCGGTCAATCATCGCATGCCGCACATCAGAAGGATCATAAATCACCCGCACCTGATCCCCCCGCGCATGCATCGCCGGATTGGAACTCACGCTATCTGAAAATGTCACGGACTGCCCCTCGCGCGTCACATAATTCACAATCGCATAATAAGTATACCCGTCATCCGAAGACCGCGACCCGATCGAGGCAACCTCCCCGTCAACCGTAATCCCGCTCTCCATAAACAAGCGCATATCCTGCCCCGTGTACCACGCACCGCCCAGCAAACCACACCCGACCAGAAGACAAATCACCGCAACAAACCTTGCCTGTACTTTCGCAGCCTCCATCCGCGCGGCAATCTCCCCTTGCGTCAAATCGCGCCCGTCCTCACCGCCACCTTTGGAAGAAACCGTCACCCCTTCAAACTTGAACTCCTTCTTGATCTTCTCAAAAGTCACCCCCGCCTGCCGCGCTTTTTGCACAACCCCGAAAAGCTTGTACAAAACAAACCCGACCCCGCCCAGCATCAGCACCAGCATCGCCGGACTCGCCTCAAAATTCTGCAAAGCCACATGCCCGATAAAAACGCCAGGCATCAAAAAAATCAGCCCGAAAATCAGCCCCAAAACCCCGGTCCGCCGAACTTTGTCCTGCCCGTCACGCCGCGTCGCCACCAAAAGCGTAACCCGCCGCCCCGGCAAACACCCCGCCAGCATATTCGCCCCCAAAGTCCCGGTGTACGTCTTTAAACTTCCATCCCGACCCTTATATTCATAAACCGGATAATAATATTCATTCGGATCATAACGCTTCCCGGGCCGCTGCCCCGCCCTGAAACTCTGCCGCGCCCCCTTCGGCTTCACCTTCCCGCCAAAATACAAAAGCGCAGGCACAATGCTCGCAAAACCAATCCCAAACGCAAAAAAAACAATCGCAATCGCCATATTGTGCCAAAAATCCGCAATCGCAAAATGAGATGGATCATCCGGATAATAAAAAACATCAACCCGGCTCCCCGCATCAAACGAAGGCGATCCACCATAGCTAAAAGAATCCTTCTCCTCGTGCACATACCCGCCCTGATCGGTGTAGCGCACCACAGCCTTATACGTCGTACTCCCGTTTTCGCTGTCATAACTCTCTTCATTCCGCACCACCTCCGCATGCGTCCGCACCCCGTTCGCCGACAGCATCAGATAATCAACCCCGATATACCCCCCGATCCCGGCAAAAATCAGCGGAAACAAAACAAAGAAAAGGACAAACATAACCTTGCCCTTTGCCTCCCCCTCATTCTTCCCGGAACCTCGAACCATACGAGGCTCTTCGGTCGCTCCCTCTTCCTCGGGCGGCGTCCCGCCCTTCACCCTCACAGAAACAATCGTCCCGACAACCCGCCGCGCCTTCATGCGCCAATAAAAAAAATCCCCCAGGATCGCCCCGCCAATCAACAAAAAGACAAAAGACATGAGCATCAGCCCAAGAGAATTCCATGCCGAAAACAAATCAAACACAAAATCAAACATGAAGATTAATCCATATAGTTCTTGGGATTCACAGCCTCAGTCCCGCGCCGCACTTCAAAATGAAGCTGTGGCCGCGACACCGATCCGCTCGAGCCGACCTTGCCGATAACTTCGCCGCGCTTGACCACCGCGCCTTTGCGGGCATCAATCCGGTCCATATGCGCATACGCCGTCATCCAGCCATTCTCATGGCGGATCAAAACAAGATTGCCCGACCCCTTAAGCTCGCTGCCCGCATAAACCACCACCCCGTTTTCCGCAGCCTTCACCGGGGTCCCCTTCGGCGCTTCAATATTAATCCCGTCATTATGAAGACCATTCTTCTTCGCCCCGTAATCGGAAACCACATTCCCGTTCACCGGCCTCAAAAACTTCCCGGAAGACCGCTTCGGCACACTCGTCTTGATATCTTTCGACCCGTGAGGCTCCGAAGAGCCCGAAGAAGACGAAGACGCAGCAGACTGCCCGCCCTTCTCCGAAGGAACCGGAGCCCGCTCCCCGTCAACCGAAGCAATCTTCTCGCCCCCTTGCGGCGCAGCCAGCGTTTCCCGCTCAACCCCGCGCACAGGAGCAGAAGCGCCTTGCGAAGCCACCATCGTCTTGCGCGTCACCGTCGGCAACCTGAGCAAATCCCCAACCTTGATCGTATAAGGCGGATCAATCTCGTTCAAACGCGCCACTTCCGAAGAATCCACCCCGAACAGGCGCGAGACACTATAAAGCGTATCCCCGTCCTTAACCTTATATTGCTGCGGCGGCGGCAACTTCAGTCTCTGCCCGTCCCGCAGCATAAACGGCGCCTGCAACCTGTTGGCCACCGCAATATCCCGCATCGGCAAATGATAGCGTTCCGAAATACTGTAAAGCGTATCGCCGGGCACCACATTATGCACCCCGGCGCTCCCCGCACCGTTCTTCTGCCCATACGCCGTAACCGGCGCAGGCTCCTGTATCCCCATCCCCAGACAAGATGTGAGGAGCAACAAAAATGGCAAAAATAGAAGCGTCGAACGAGCGTTCATAAGGGAAACAATACAATGTTTCCCGCCTTCCGTCACCCTTAAGTTTATGAAAGGAAACACAAACGACGAAGCAACACATCCCGAGTGAAACGATGAAAGTTCTAAAGAGCCTGCTCCGAAACATCCGGCAACAAAGGCACAAACCGCACAGAAATAATATCCCGCACCGCGAACGCATCCTCGGATTCCTTTTTATAGCGCTTAAGCACCTGCGCGCCCGGCTCGCCCACCGGAATGACCATAATCCCGCCAACCGCCAACTGATCGAACAAAGCCTGCGGCGGCTTCACCCGCGCCGCCGCCGTCACGATAATTTTATCAAACGGAGCCTGGGAAATCCGGTTAATCACCGGCCACCCCTTCATCCCGTCCGCCGCAATCGCCGTAAAATTCCTGATCTTCAGATCGTTCAACCGCTTCTCCGCCGCCTCCAGCAAATATTTATGCCGCTCGATCGTATAAACCCGCCGGCACAAATGAGACAAAACCGCGCACTGATACCCGCACCCCGTCCCGATCTCCAGAACCTTGTCCGAAGACTTCAACTCCAAACCCTGCGTCATAATCGCCACCACAAAAGGCTGACTGATCGTCTGCCCCAGACCAATCGGCAGCGCCATATCTTCCCAGGCCTGATCCTGCGCCTGCTCCGGCACAAACTCCTCGCGCGGCACCCGCTCGATCGCACTCAGCACCTCCGTACTGGTAATCCCCTTGGTGCGCAAATCCATAATCAACCGGATCCGCTTGTTCGCCGCCTGTGTATTCATATCAACTCGTAGCCTGGAGAATCAGGAATCAAAGAAAAAACTATACAAACATTACCCACCGAAAACCATCCCGCCAACACGCACAATCGACGCATTTCCTTGACATAAAGTCAAAACCGCCCATACACTAATGAAAAAACAGGGAGAAAAAATATGGGCGTCTTAATCTGGGACATATCCGGAACCGATGAAGAAGAAAATCCTGCCGTCACAAGCCCACAAAACGCAAGAACCGACGACACCTTCGACAAATACGACATCACCCACACCGAAACCACACCACCCACAGAAAAGGGCCCTCCGTCAGGAACAGGCGAATATATCACCCCCGCCCTTCAGGAAATAGAAACGGAAAAACCGGAAAAGCCCCTACCGCCACCCGGCACGGTCTTCGCCCCGGACTTCGACCTTTAAACGGTGATCTTCTCAAGCCCGCCCATATAAGGCTTTAACGCCTCCGGCACCCACACGCCGCCATCTGCCTGATCGTAATAATTCTCGATCACCGCAATCAATGCCCGGCCCACAGCCACGCCCGACCCGTTCAGCGTATGCACAAACCGCGTCTCTTTCTCACCTTTAGAACGCATCCGCGCATTCATCCGCCGTGCCTGAAAATCCTTACAGTTCGAACAGCTCGAAATCTCCCTGTACGTCTCCTGCCCCGGCAACCACACCTCGATATCGTAAGTCTTGGTCGCCCCGAAGCCTGTATCCCCGCTGCACAAAACAATCGTCCGAAACGGCAGTTCCAGCTTCCTAAGCACTGTCTCCGCGCACGCCGTCATCCGCTCATGCTCCGCCGCGCTTTCCTCCGGCGCCGTCACACTCACCATCTCGACCTTGTAAAACTGGTGCTGGCGCAGCATCCCGCGCGTATCCTTCCCCGCAGCCCCCGCCTCCGACCGGAAACAAGGCGTAAACGCCGCATACCGCCGCGGCAAAGTGTCTTCCTCCACAATCATCTCCGCCACAATATTCGTCAGCGGCACTTCCGCCGTAGGGATAAGCCACGCATTTTCATAAGTAGCAGCCCTTGCGTACATAGTGGTTCTCCCTGTTTCAAGGTCAACTTCATCAGGTTTATCTTTTCCTTCTTCTCTCTTTTTAATTTTAAACAAATCCTCAGAAAACTTCGGCAACTGCCCCGTCCCGTACAGCGCATTATCCCGCACCAGAAGCGGCGGCGAAACCTCCGTATACCCATGCTCTCCCGTATGCGTATCAAGGAAAAACTGCACCAACGCCCGCTCCATCCGCGCCATAGGCCCGCTCAAAAGCGTAAACCGCGCCCCCGACATCTTCGCCGCCGTCTCAAAATCAATCAGTCCCAAACCTTCGCCAATCGCCACATGATCCGGCCCGGAAAGGCTCTTGATTTCACCCCACTTGCGAAGCTCCACATTCTCCGACTCATCCGCCCCGTCCGGCACATCCGGCCCCATAATATTCGGCAACCCCGCCAGAATATGGCTCTGTTTCATCTCCAGATCCCGAACGCTGCCCTCCATCGCCGCCATATCGACCTTCATCGCCGCCACAGCTTCCATCTGCGCCGAAGCATCCCCGCCAGATTTTTTTATCTCACCGATCTTCCGCGATTCATCATTGCGCCGCGCCTGCATCTCCTGCAACCGCGTCAAAACACCGCGCCGCTCCTCATCCAGCGCCAGAATAGCCGGACTCTGCGCCCCCAAACCACGCCGCGCCATCGCCTTGTCAAACTCACCTGCATTGTCGCGTATGTATTTAATATCGTGCATCTCATTTTCCTTACATGCCAGAATGTCCGAGTAAAATAGTCGCCCCGCCCACCGAAATCCATCCCCCTTCACACAAAAAACCCTGAGAAACAGATAAAAAACTTTACCAATTCTCTCATATCAATGTTTTAATAAAACAATGAGTGCGCTTTACGTCAAAAAACCAGAAACCCCGCTCCCGGTCATCTTCGATTCTCCGCACAGCGGCCGCGACTACCCGGACGACTTCAACTTCGCCTGCAAATTCGAAGACCTCGAGAAAATCGAAGACCGCTACGTCGACGACCTGTTTTCAAACGCCCCCGACCACGGTGCAACCCTTCTCGCCGCAAACTTCCCCCGCAGCTACATCGACGCGAACCGCGCCGCCGACGACATCGACGAAAACCTCCTCGGCGCGCCGTGGCCCGATACGCTCCACGGCCCGATCTACCCGACACCCCGCTCCGATTCCGGCATCGGCCTCATCAGCCGCCTGATCCGCCCCGGCACGCCAATCTACGACCGCCCCCTGCAACCCGAAGAAATCATGAACCGCATACGCACATGCTATGAACCGTATCATGACACGCTGCGCACCCTGATCGATCAAGCCTTCTACAGCTTCGGACAAGTCTGGCATATCAACTGCCACTCCATGCCCGTCGCCAGCGCTTTCCCCAAAAGAAACATCAGAATCATCGGCGGCCAGAGCATACCCAGTGATTTCGTCCTCGGCGACCGCGACGGCACGACCTGCAGCCCGGACTTCACCCGCGCCCTCACCGACCACCTGCGCCGCGAAGGATTCCGCGTCACCGTCAACGACCCCTTCCGCGGCGTAGAGCTCATCCGCCGCAGCGGCCTGCCCACCCGAGGCCGCCACAGCCTTCAGATCGAAATCAACCGCAGCCTCTACATGAACGAGGAAACCGGCGCAAAAAGGAGCGATTACGGATCATTCAAGGCGCAAATCGACAAAATGATTCGCTTCTGCACCGCCTACGCCCAAGACCACCTCACCCGCCGCGCTGCGGATTAAAGGCTTCACCAAAAACCTCACCAAACACCGCCCGAAACGCAGCATCCCATTCGGCCATCGTTACATCCAGCCCCAGATCCCGCAAACTCGTCACGCCGTACTCGGAAATCCCGCACGGCACAATCCCTGAAAAATGCGATAAATCCGGGTCCACATTCACCGCCACCCCGTGATACGTGACCCAGTGCCGAATGCGCACCCCGATGGCCGCGACTTTCTTTTCGCCCTTCGGCGTCACCACCCAAATCCCGACACGACCCGCGCGCCGCTCTCCTGTTACCCCGAACACCGCCAAACTACGGATCACCCACTCTTCTAAAGACCACACATATTTCTTGATATCCGGGACACTCTGCCGCACCCGCAGATTCAGCATCACATAAGCCACCCGCTGCCCCGGCCCATGATATGTATATTCGCCGCCGCGCCCGGTCCTATGCACCGGAAACCGAGCCTCCAGCAAATCATCCTCCCGCGCGCTCGTCCCACCCGTATAAAGAGGCTCATGCTCCAAAAACCATACCAGTTCCGGCGCGTCTCCCGCACGAATAGCGGCCACGCGATCCTCCATCGCAGTCACCGCATCCTCATAGCCAACAGGCTCTTTTTCAACAATCCACTCAACCATGCCTTCCTTATAAGCGAAATTTACTGCACTGCAATGCTTTAGAGACTTGCCCTACACAAAACTATTTGCTATCCATGCCCGCAACACGACGTGCGGTCGTGGCGGAATGGTAGAC
>JAGRHC010000045.1 GCA_020445145.1 Alphaproteobacteria bacterium | reverse complement strand
GCTGGATGGCGCCGGAGATGCCGATTGCGATGTAGAGATCGGGGGCGACGATTTTGCCGGTCTGGCCGACCTGATAGTCGTTGGGGACGTATCCGGCGTCGACGGCGGCGCGGGAGGCTCCGATGGCGGCGCCGAGTTTATCGGCCAGCTTTTCAATGATGGCGAAGTTTTCTTTTGAGCCTACGCCGCGGCCGCCGGAGACAACGATTTTGGCGCTGGTAAGTTCGGGGCGTTCGGATTTTGAGGCCTCGAGGGCTTTGAAGCTGGAGAGGCCTGTGTCGCTTTTGGCGTCCGTACTTTCTATGGCTGCGTTTCCACCGTCGTTGGGAGCGGCGTCAAAGTTTGCCGGGCGGATGGTCAGGCATTTGATTTTATCTGATGATTTGACTGTGGCTATGGCGTTTCCGGCGTACACCGGACGTTTGAAGGTGTCGGCTGATTCAATCGCGATGACGTCCGAGATTTGCTGGCTGTCGAGCAGGGCGGCGGCGCGCGGAAGGATGTTTTTGCCGAAGGTGCTGGCCGGGGCGATGATGTGGCTGTAGCTTTGGGCCAGATCAACGATGATGGGGGCTACGTTTTCGGCGAGGCGGCGCTCTAAGTGCGGGGCGTCGGCTTTTAGAACCTTTGTTACGCCTGCGATTTTTGCGGCTTGTCCAGCGGCGCTGTCACAATTTGCGCCGACGACGAGGACGTGGATGTCGCCACCGATTTGCTGGGCGGCGCCAACGGCGTTTAATGTGGCCGGGCGGAGGTTTGTGTTGTCATGTTCGGCGAGGATCAGGGTTGTCATTTGGGGGCCTCCGGTATTTTGATTGTCTCTATTCTTCTAAAAACGCGGGTTTGCGAGAAGAGGTCATGCAGGCCCGTTTTTTCTTTTGTAAAGGCCATGGGTAAGTACCAAATAATCATGGCGATGAAGGTTATAATTCCTATGGTGGAGCTCATTTCTGTCATTTCATTGAATTCCGGGGATGAGACAAGCTCGTTTACATTTTCCGGTGATACTGTGTGGATGCTGTCTAGAAGCGATGAGAATTTAATATTCATGTATAGGGCGGGCATATATGGCACCATGAGGAGGATGACCCTTTTAATTGCGTCAATGGGTGCCATATCCGAACCATCTTTTTTTGCTGTGAAGCATTTAAGTAGCATTTGGCCCGGGGTTGCTTTTAGTTTTGTGAAGGGAAAACCGGCGAAATAACCAATTGTGCCTAAGATGTAGAGAAGTTGTTGTATCAGGATGCTTGGCGGCGTGACGAAGAATACAACATTCAGAGTTACTGTGATGATGATTGCATCAATCGTATACGCGCCCAGTCTGCCCCAGAATCCTTTGTAGATTTTGATTGTTTCTTCCATGCCTAGATGACTTTCGCTTCGGTTTTGAGTTTTTCGATCAGTTCTTCGACGTTGGCGACTTTTGCGCCGCCATGGCGGACCGGGGGTTCGGTGACGCTTATGACTTGAAGGCGGGGGGTGAAATCTATGCCTAGCGATTCAGGGGTGAGGATTTCGAGGTCTTTTTTCTTGGCCTTCATGATGTCCGGGAGTTTGGCGTAGCGCGGGACGTTCAGACGGAGGTCAGCGGTTATGATGGCGGGCATTTTCAAGGATAGGGTCTGGAGGCCGCCGTCGACTTCGCGGATGACGGTGAGGTTGCCGCTTCCGATTTCGAGTTTCGAGGCGAAGGTGCCTTGCGGCCAGCCAAGAAGGGCGGCGAGCATCTGGCCGGTNNCCGGTCTGGTTGGAGTCGTCGTCGATGGATTGTTTGCCCATGATGACGAGGTCCGGTTTTTCTTTTTCGACGAGGGCCTTTAGGGTTTTGGCGACGGCGAGCGGTTCTACGCCGCCGAGGTCGATCGGGGCGTCGGTCTGGACCAGAATGCCGCGGTCGGCGCCGATGGCCATGGCGGTGCGGAGTTGTTCCTGCGCTTTGTCGGGGCCGATGGAAACGGCGATGACTTCGGTGGCCTTGCCGGACTCTTTCAGGCGGACGGCTTCTTCGATGGCGATTTCGTCGAACGGGTTGACGGACATTTTGACGTTGGCGAGTTCTACGCCTGTGTTGTCACTTTTGACGCGGATTTTGACGTTGTAATCGACGACGCGTTTGATGGGGACAAGAATTTTCATTTGGGAACTCTCCTGAAGTACTTTCAGCGTAACTCAACTTTTCGATGCGAAGTATGCCAGAGCCAGAAGGGCCAAGGCAAGGGCTTGTAGGCCGACGCGTGTGCGCATGAGTTTGTTGCCGTATTTTTTGTTGAAGTCACCGCCCCTGGATATGGCGTATATGCCGACGGCCATGGTGGCGACGACTCCGAGCATGACGAGTAAGGCGGCTATAAAGAAGAACATTGTCATGTTTTGACAATACGGGAGAAATCGCGGTTTGAACAGAGGGAATGCCTATACCAAAGATTATTTGTCATAATCTTTCATTTTGTGTATATTGTGCTTGCCAGATAGACGGAGAAGGGGTGGATACTATGAATACATTTAATATGCGGGCGACGAATAATTACTGGACGTTTCGGTGGAGCGTCGTAATGGGGAAACCTGTTGCGATGTTTTCTAATCCGCGCGTTCATACGAATATTTTGTTTCCTATAGACGAATTGGAAGAGATGGTTGCCAAAAATGACGAGGGGAAATTTTTTAAGATTCCTCTGGCGGTGATGTCTTCTGCTTTGGCGAAGCTTAATCCTGTTGTGAATGCTAAAGCGGTTGCCTAGGCTTCGTTTTTGAAGCTCATGAGATAGTTTACGTCCAGATCGTTCGGGGATAATTGAAACCCGTTTTGGAGTGGATTGAAGGTCAGGCCTGTTTCCTCGATGAGGGACATGCCATTTTTACGAGCTTCGCGGGCGAGCTCCGAGGGTTTTATGAATTTTTGCCATGTATGTGTGCCGGGCGGGACCCATCCCAGAAGGCGCTCTGCGGCAACGATTCCAAGGGCGTAGGATTTCTTTGTGCGGTTCAGGGTTGAGACAATGATCAGGCCGCCGGGTTTGCAGAGGGTTTTGCACAGTTCGATGAATGTGGCCGGGTCACTTACGTGTTCTATGATTTCGAGGGCGAGGACGACGTCGAATTTCTCTTTTAAGGTTGCGGCGTCGGCGCAGCGGTAATCGACCTTTAAACTTTGGTCTTTGGCGTGGTTTTGGGCGGCTTCGATTGCATTCGCGTCGGCGTCCAGACCGGTGACTTTTGCGCCGAGGCGGGCAAGGGGTTCGCAGACGAGGCCGCCGCCGCATCCTATATCTATTGTGGTCAGGGATTTGAGCGGGGTCAGGGTGTCCGCCGCGAGGTCATAGTGTTTGCAAATCTGATCCTTGATGAATTCGAGGCGGACCGGGTTCAGGCGGTGTAGCGGCGCGAAGGGACCGGTTTCACTCCACCAATGCATGGAATCTTTGGCGAAGTGACTGATTTCTTCGGTGTCGATGGTCGAGTTTTTATTTTTCTGCACTGATTCCATTATGAATCCCTTTGATTTTTGTAGGCAAGGTGAGTATGGATAACCTTCGTATGAAATACAAGAGACGGGTGAGCATCAGCAAATGGCTTTGATTGTTGCAAAATTTGGCGGGACGTCGGTCGCGGATATTCAGCGGATTGAGAATGCCGCTGCGAAGGTTGTGCGCGAGGTTGAGGCCGGGAACAAGGTGGCTGTTGTGGTTTCCGCTATGTCCGGGGTGACCAATCAGCTTGTCGATTATTGTACGCAGATCAGCCCGATGCATGATGTGCGCGAATATGACGTTGTTGTGTCCAGCGGCGAGCAGATTACGGCTGGTCTGATGGCGATGGCTTTGCAGAAAAAAGGGATTACGGCGCGGTCCTGGCTGGGGTGGCAAATTCCGATTTTGACGAACGATGTCCATGGCAAGGCGCGGATTGAGGATATTGATACCGAGGAGCTTCACAAGCGTTTGAACGCCGGTGAGGTTGCTGTTGTTCCGGGGTTCCAAGGCGTGACCAAGGCCGGGCGGATTTCAACGCTGGGGCGTGGTGGGTCTGATACGTCGGCTGTTGCCCTGGCGGCGGCGCTGGAGGCTGATCGTTGTGATATTTACACGGATGTGACGGGTGTGTTTACGGCTGATCCGCGTGTTGTGCCGGATGCCTGCAAGATTCCGAAGATTTCCTATGAGGAGATGCTGGAGCTGGCGTCTCTGGGGAGTAAGGTTTTGCAGACGCGCTCGGTGGAAATGGGCGCGAAAAGCGGCGTTCCGATACAGGTGCTGTCCAGCTTCGGCGAGCATATCGGATCGGATTTGAAAGGGACACTGGTAACGAGAGAGGAAAGTATCGTGGAGCAGGAAGTTGTTAGCGGGATTGCGCATAATCTTGGTGAGGCGAAAATTACGGTTGTTGGCGTGAAGGATGTTCCGGGCGTTGCTGCGCGTTTGTTTGAGCCTTTGGCGAAGGCGGCGGTGAATGTTGATATGATCGTTCAGAATATTTCATCCAATGCCGGGACGACGGATATGACCTTTACAGTACCGCGTACGGATTTGCAGCGGGCGATGAAGGTTTTGCAAGAAGACACGGACTTTGAAGAGGCGCTGGATATCCGGGTGAACGAGAATGTTGCCAAGATTTCTGTGGTTGGGATCGGGATGAAGAGCCATGCCGGTGTGGCCAATACGATGTTCAAAACTTTGGCTGCCAAAGGGATCAATATCGAGGTTATCTCGACGTCAGAGATCAAGATCAGTGTTTTGATTGATGAGGATTATGCTGAGTTGGCTGTGCGTGCCTTGCACGATGCTTATGGGCTGGAAGAATATTGCAAGATAGCGTAATATTCTTTCCACTATGGAACAACAAAGTAATCTTGCGGAAGAATTAGAGAAACTGGGCGATATCGAGGTCGGCGATGTTTTGCGCCGGGCCCGTACGCATTACGGTCAGTCTTTGCAGGATATCGAGAAGGCTTTGCGTATTCGCGAGAGCCAGATTGACGCGATCGAAAAAGGTCTGGTCGATCAATTGCCCGGCAGGGTTTATGCGATCGGGTTTGTTCGGACGTATGCCGAGTATCTGGGGCTGGACGGGGACAAGATTGTTCATTTGTTCAAGGCGCAGTATATGGATGCGCATCCGTCGCGGGCTCAGCCGAGTTTTCCGGTGGCGGCTTCGGAGACGCGGACGCCCCCTTGGTGGCTGGTTCTGGTTTCTGTGCTTGTGGCGGCGGGGATTTTCGGGGTTTGGACCTATAAGGCTACACCGGATCGCCGTTCTATAGAGACGATTGCGCCTGTGCCGCAGGAGATTACGCAGCGGATGGAAGAGGAGGTTCTGGCGCCTCAGTCTGCATCGCCGAGCGTGGAGCAGGAAGAAGAGATGAGTATGGCTGCGCCGGAGCCTGCGGTGGAAGTGCCCAAAGGTATTATTTTGGATATTGCCGAGAAGAGTTGGGTGGAGATCCGGGATAAGGACGGGAAGGCGATTGTGTCGAACGTCCTGAATAAGGGGGATCAGTATTTTGTGCCGGACAGTCCGGGATTGACGATGTCGCTCGGGAATGCGGGGGGTGTCGAGATTACTTTGAACGGTCGCAAGCTTAAGCCTTTGGGGAAGGTTGGAGATGTGCGGCGTGATATTCCGCTGGATACGGATTATTTGAAGACTTTAGAATTTGAGGACGATGCGGCTTCCATGCCGCCGGATGAAGCTTTGCTTGCGCCCGAGGAGGGTGTGAGTTTGGGTGGGACGGAACAAGAAGAATAATAACGCTCAGGGTATAATCAACTTTTACTTCAAGAAATATCAATCATGTCTATGCAGGAAAAATTATCGTCCATTCGGACGCGTCATGAGGAATTGGCAGCTTTGATGTCCGCCGGGAATCTTTCGGGTGAGGCTTTTTCGAAGTTGTCGAAGGAGTATGCCGAGCTTTCGCCGGTGGTGGAGGCGATTGACGCTCTGGAGACGGCGAAGGCGGAGAAGGACGGTTTGAAGGAATTGATGGCTGATCCGGAGATGAAGGATATGGCGACGGAGGAGCTCTATGAGCTTGAGGAGCGTATTCCTGAGTTGGAGAAGCAGGTGCGGCTTGCTTTGTTGCCGCGGGATGAGGCGGATACGCGCAATGCTATTTTAGAGATCCGGGCTGGGACCGGCGGAGATGAGGCTGCTTTGTTCGCGGCGGATCTGTTCGGGATGTATAAGGGCTATGCCTCGAAGATGGGGTGGCGGATGAATGTCGTCGAGGCTTCGGAGAATGATATTGGCGGGTATAAGGAAATTGTCGCCGAGATTGCAGGGCAGAATGTGTTCTCGAAGCTGAAGTTTGAGTCCGGGGTGCACAGGGTGCAGCGCGTGCCCAAGACGGAGGCTGGCGGGCGAATCCATACGTCGGCGGCGACGGTGGCGGTTTTGCCTGAGGCGGAAGAAGTGGACGTGCAGATCGAGCAGAAGGATTTGCGGATTGATACATACCGGTCGCAAGGGGCCGGAGGGCAGCACGTTAATACGACAGACAGCGCGGTGCGGATTACGCACATGCCAACCGGGGTTGTGGTGGAGATGCAAGATGAGCGTTCCCAGCACAAGAACCGGGATAAGGCGATGAAGATTTTGCGGACCCGGCTGTATGATCTTCAGCGGCAGCAGCTTGCCGACGAGCGGGCGGCGGACCGGAAGGGGCAGGTTGGCTCCGGGGACCGATCGGAGCGGATTCGGACCTATAATTATCCGCAAGGGCGGGTGACGGATCACCGGATTAATCTGACTTTGTATAAGCTGGAAGATGTCGTGCGCGGGGAATCGCTGGATGAGGTGGTTGATGCGCTGATTGCGGAAGATCAGGCCGGAGCGCTTGCGGCGCTGGAGTAGTTTAGGTGGTCGACGAGCGGCGCGTTCAGGCGGGGGATCTGCCTTTTCAATTAAAAGATGCTTATGATTATCTGCGCAGGACTCTTGCGGAGGGCGGGATTGATTCTGCGGATTTTGAGGCGCGGTTGATTCTGGAGCATCGTGGTGGATTTTCCTGGAGTGACTTGATTGCGCGGGGAGATGCGATTCTGGGTGAGGATATCCGGGATTTGATTTTGTCGGACCTGGCGCGCAGGGTGGCAGGGGAATCTTTAGGTCGGATGTACGGGGAGCGTGAATTTTTCGGGTTGCCGTTTTTTCTTTCCCCTGAAACTTTGGAGCCGCGCGCGGATACAGAGGTTTTGGTGGAGCGGGCGTTGGCGATTTTTTCTGAGCGCGGGCCCGCTGCGATTCTGGATATGGGGACCGGGTCGGGGTGCATTCTGATTTCCTTGCTTTCACGTTTTCTTGATTCTTACGGGGTGGGGCTTGATTTGTCTTATGGAGCCTTGCTGACGGCGCGGCGCAATGCGGCGCGAAACGGGGTATTGAACCGCTCGGGGTTCATTTGCGGGTCATGGGGGGATTCTCTGGGTAAAAAATTTGATCTGGTTGTATCGAATCCGCCCTATATCGCGAATCATGTGATTCCTTCTTTGCAGGAAGAAGTGCGGGATCATGACCCGATTCTGGGTCTTGATGGTGGCGCGGACGGGTTGCAAGCCTATCGTGATATTTTTTCCGGTCTAAATTCGTTGCTTGCGCCCGATGGAAAAGCCCTCCTGGAGATCGGATTCGATCAGGGTGATTCTGTGATGCGACTCGCCGAAGACTCTGGTTTTTGTGTGGAGGGGGTATGGCCCGATTATGCAGGGCTGCCGCGGGTTGTGGAAATCTCCAGTGGGGATAAATGAGTTTTTTTTTGCTCTGCCCGTTGATTGAAAATTCGCTTCGGATGTACCTTGAAGATGTTCAACACGACGCGGTCACAATATGCGGTTGGTTAGAGGAAAACGACTACCAATATATTGTGTTTAACTTCGACAGACACGGTCTGAGTGGCTGGCAACACCTTGCGGGGTGGTGTAGGATAAACGTGTGTGTTGTGTAACCTTGAAACACTGATTTGACGGACTTAGGAATGAGACACGGAACAGCGAACAGAAGGCAGCGAAACAGAAGCAACGGGGGGAGCCGTCGCAGTAACCAGCAGCGTATGCAGGTCTACGACAGCAACGGTCCAGATGTCCGTATTCGCGGCACTGCACATCAAGTTGCAGAAAAGTATCTGGCACTGGCCAAGGATGCCTATTCTGCGGGTGACCGGATTATGGCTGAAAGCTACTATCAGCATGCCGAGCACTATATCCGTATTATCAACGAATTCAGTGAGCCATTTGTTCCTTCTCGTGATCAGAATGAGATCGTAGACGGGAACAGCAGCGAAGCGTCAGCTCCGGAAGTTGAGACCAAGGTTATTCGTAAAAACGCAGCGCAGAATGATGATGATCTGGCTTTGCCGGCGAGCATTCTGGGTGGTTCCGATGCGAAGGCGCGTCAGACGGCTGATGCGCAGGAATAGCGGACGATTTTGTGTTCTTGTCCGCTTTTAGATAAGAAATGAATGTCTGGAGCACACTTTTCATAGGGCTTATTCTCGCTGCGGCGGCCTGTTATCCCACTTGGCAGAGTATTATTCATCAGGCGCCTATCCCGATTTTTCCGTTGGGATGGGCGATGACTGGTTTGGCGTATATGTCGGTTTTTTTTCATGAAATCGGGCATTCTCTTACGGCGTGGTTCTACGGCTATCCTTCTATTCCGACGTTTGATTTTAAGCATGGAGGCGGGTTGGCGCCCTTCTGGGGGGATGGGAGCTTTCTGATTGTTCTGTGTGTGGCTGCGCTTCTGGGGTACGGGATCTATCTCTTGCAAGGGTGGCTGGTTATGCAGATTGTCCTTGGGGTTCTGATCGTCCTGGAGCTTACGACGTTCTGGAATGAAGATATTCGTATGGGGATGATCGATTTTATGGGCCCGGGGGCGGTGCCTCTGGTGGCCGGGTTTTTACTCTGGCGCGCGGTTTTTGATCTGGCGCCGCGCGGGTCGTTCGAGCGTGTGTTGAATGCGGCCTTCGGGTTCGGGATGATTTTTCGGGTTTTTATCGATTCTTACGGGCTGCTTTATAATCAGGTGCACAGGCTGCTTTATTACCAGCAGAAGGGAAGCCACGGGTTTGGGGATTTTGATAAAATCGCTTCGCGTTTTTATTGGCTTGATTTTGAGACAGTTGTTCTGTTTTGGGCGGGGCTTGCGGCGGTGTGTCTTGTCTTTCCCTTGTTGATGGGGCTGATCTTAAATCGCTCTAGAAATGAACTGGACTCCTTTTAGTCTTGACGGAGGTCAGGGCGCTTTGGCATGAGTTTATAATAGACTTTCTCAGGTCCTATCATCGCGGGGGTTCTCATGGATTTTGATAAATATACCGAAAAAACAAAATCGTTTTTACAGCAAGCGCAGACACTGGCTTTGCGGTCGGGGCATCAGTCTTTGGAGCCGGAGCATATGCTTAAAGTTATGCTGGAGGATGAGACGGGACTGGTGATGAACCTTGTGCGGGCTGCGGGCGGTCATGTTGCGCGGTTGAAGAAGGAAGTTGAGGGGGCGATTGCCAAGTTTCCGGTTGTTGAGGGACCGGGGGCCGGCGGGATGCGGTTGTCGTCGGATCTGGCGAAGATCATGGATGAGGCGCTCAAGATCAGTGAGAAGGCCGGGGACAAGTTTGTGACGGCTGAGCGCGTGTTGCAGGCGATGGCGCTGGCGAAGAAGGCGGAGATTTCCGGGACGCTTGAGAATGGCGGGGTGAAGGATGCTGCGCTGAACAAGGCGATTAACGATGTGCGCAAGGGGCGGACGGCGGATTCGGCCTCGGCAGAGGATCAGTTTGATGCGCTGCGGCGCTATGCGCGGGACCTGACGCAGGCGGCGCGTGAAGGAAAAATGGACCCGATTATCGGGCGGGATGAGGAAATCCGGCGCACGATTCAGGTTCTGTCGCGGCGGACCAAGAATAACCCGGTTTTAATCGGGGAGCCGGGGGTCGGCAAGACGGCGATTATTGAGGGGCTGGCGCAGCGGATTGTGAATGGCGATGTGCCGGAGGCGCTGAAAGACAAGCGATTGATGTCGCTTGATTTAGGGGCGTTGCTTGCGGGGGCGAAGTATCGCGGGGAGTTTGAGGAGCGCCTTAAAGCGGTAATTGACGAAATTGCCGGGGCTGCCGGTGAGATTGTTTTGTTTCTGGATGAGCTGCATACGCTGGTCGGGGCCGGGAAGACGGACGGGGCGATGGATGCTTCGAATATGTTGAAGCCTGCGTTGGCGCGTGGGGAACTTCATATGGTGGGGGCAACGACGCTGGATGAGTACCGCAAGCATATTGAGAAGGATGCAGCGCTGGCGCGGCGGTTTCAGCCTGTGTTTGTGTCGGAGCCGACGGTGGAGGATACGATCTCGATTTTGCGGGGGCTGAAGGAGAAGTATGAGCTGCACCACGGGGTGCGGATTACGGACGGGGCGATTGTCTCGGCGGCGACATTGTCGCATCGGTATATTACGGATCGTTTCCTGCCGGACAAGGCGATTGATTTGATCGACGAGGCATCCTCGCGTTTGCGGATGCAGGTGGACAGCAAGCCGGAGGAGATTGACGAGCTGGACCGGCGGATTGTTCAGCTCAAGATCGAACGGGAGGCGCTGAAGAAGGAGACGGACAAGGCTTCGAAGGAGCGATTGTCGAAGCTTGAGGAGGAGCTGAACGGCCTTGAGTCGCGCTCGGCGGACTTGACGTCACAGTGGAAGGCGGAGAAAGAGAAGCTCAATGCCGGGCAGAAATATACCGAGGCGCTGGATAAGGCGCGGATCGAGCTTGAGAAGGTGGAGCGCGAGGGGAACTGGGCGCGGGCGAGTGAGCTGAAATACGGGACAATCCCCGAGCTTGAGGCGAAGATCGGGGATGTGGCCGGGATGTCGGCGCAGAATTTGATCAATGAGGAAGTGACGCCGGACGATATTGCCTATGTGGTGAGCAAGTGGACCGGGATTCCGGTTGACAAGATGATGGAAGGCGAGCGGGAGAAGCTGCTGGCGATGGAGGAGAAGCTTTCGCAGCGTGTGGTCGGGCAGGATGAGGCGGTGCGAGCCGTTTCGAATGCGATCCGTCGCTCGCGCGCCGGGCTTCAGGACCCGCGCAGGCCGATTGGCTCGTTCCTGTTCCTCGGGCCGACTGGGGTTGGCAAGACGGAGCTGACGAAGGCTCTGGCAGAGTTTTTGTTTGACGATGACAGCGCGATGGTGCGGCTGGATATGTCGGAATATATGGAGAAGCACACGGTGTCGCGGATGATTGGCGCGCCTCCGGGGTATGTCGGGTATGAGGAAGGCGGGGCTTTGACGGAGGCTGTGCGGCGGCGACCTTATCAGGTTGTGCTGTTTGACGAGGTCGAGAAGGCGCATCCGGATGTGTTTAATATTTTGCTTCAAGTGCTTGATGACGGGCGATTGACCGACGGGCAAGGGCGGACGGTCGATTTTTCCAATACCGTTCTGATTATGACGTCAAATCTGGGGAGCGAGTATCTGGTGAACCAGAAAGACGGCGAGGATGTTGAACTGGTCCGCGGACAGGTAATGAATGTTGTGCGCTCGGCGTTCCGGCCGGAGTTTCTGAACCGGCTGGATGAGATTTTGCTGTTTACGCGTCTGACGCGGGACAAGATCGTCGGGATCGTCGATATCCAGCTTGGGTATTTGCACGGGTTGCTGGCGGCGCAGCATATCGGGCTGGAGCTGGATGCTAAGGCGAAGGCGTGGATTGCCGAGAAGGGGTATGATCCGGCTTACGGGGCGCGGCCCTTGAAGCGGGTGATCCAGACGCAGCTTCAGAACAAGCTGGCCGAGATGATTCTTCAGGGCGAGGCGCGGGACGGGGTGAGTGTCCGTGTCTCGGTGAAGGGGGATGCGCTTGATTTTGCGGTCAAAGGGGCTGCGGTTAAATCTGTGGCGTAGGCATGCTCTTTAAAAGGAGTCTTTGAGGCGGCGGAGGCGGGCGAAGTCGTTTGAGTCTTTGGCCATCAGGAAGACGTTTGTGGCTTTCTCTGTGCCGATATCAACGGGAAGGGTTGGTTTTCCGCTTGCGCGGAGCGTGTTGATCTCCAATATCCGATTTTGCAGGGCCGGGTTGTCCGGGGTGATGTGGGCGCAGAAGTTTGCGTTGGCTTTTGTGTATTCGTGGCCGCAATAGATCAGGGTGTGGTCGGACAGGGCGGCGATTTTTTGCAGTGACTTGTGCATTTGCTCCGGGGTGCCTTCGAAGAGGCGGCCGCAGCCGAGGGAGAAAAGGGTGTCGCCTGTAAAAACAATGCCGCTGTTTTTGAGGTGGAAGCAGATGGCGCCGCTTGTGTGGCCGGGGGTTTCCAAAATTTCGATTTTCTCTTCTCCGAGCATGAAAGTGTCGCCTTCTTTCAGGCCTTTATCTATACCGGGGATGCGGCTAGTTTCTTTCTCCGGGCCGAGGATGGTGGCGCCGTATTTCTTTTTGAGGGCTTCGTTTCCGGATACGTGATCACCGTGGTGATGTGTGTTCAGGATGAAGTCGAGTTTGATTTTATGCTTGTCGAGAAAGAGCTCGATCGGGCCGGCCTGGCCGGGGTCGATGATGGCCGTCGGGCCATGGTTCGGGGATTCGAGTAGGTAGCTATAGTTGTCTTGCAGGACGGGGATGATTGTGACCGTTGTCATGGTTTGGCGGGTTCTCCGGTTTTTATTTCTTTTGTGCTTAATGCTTCTGCAAGGCTATGCTTTGCGCTTCCGGGGGGCAAGGGTTTTTGCTGGGAGGCGTGGGGGGCCCAGCCGATCATGAAGATGATTTCGAAGCTGGCAGGGATGCGCTGATCCGGCTCCTGATGCTCGTTATGGTAGCGCACGGCGGTGTCCATAAAAAATGTTTTTCCGGGGGGTGTTTTGTCACGCGCCTGTATGGTGTTGTTTTCGCCCATGGCGCGGAGATCATGCATAAGTGCGAATATGTCGCTGTAGGTTACGGTGACAATCTCCGAATCGACGACGGGGAGGGCGAATCCTGCGCGTTGCAGCAAGGCGCCTGTCTGGGGTTTGTCGGCGAAGGGGAAGATGCGCGGGGAGAGGCCGCCGAGGCTTTCCATTTCCGTTTGCATCATGGCTGCGCGCAGTTCGTGGAGCGTTTCTCCGCCGAACATGGCGGCGAGGAAAAGGCCATCCGGTTTTAGCGCCTTTCTAATCTGCAACAGGGTGCCGGGGAGATCGTTGATGCTGTGCAGGTTTAGGGTGCTGAGGATGAGGTCGAAGGTTTGGGGCGCGAAGGGAAGGAATTCTTCTTCGGCCTGAATGTAATGTTGGCACGGCGTGGCGGGGGTGTCCGTATTGTCGAGGGTTATCATCTGACCGATTTTTTCCGGTTTCTGGCCGGGTGGGATAGTGCCGCGGCTTCCGATCTGGAGGGCGAGCGGAAATTCCCTGCGGACATCTTCGAGGCGTTCGAGCAGTCTGTCGGTGGTCCATTTGAAGAGGAAATCGTGTTTGCCGGCGAAGTTTTTTGCGGCGCGTTCCCGGCTTGCTTTTATCGCTTTGCGGTCGAAGATTGTGATTTCGGAGGATGAGGGTGGCGTTGGCACGACTGGGGCTTCCTCTACCATTTCTCCGGTCTGGGGGCGTTGTCGAAATCTTCTTGGTCCAGCGCGTCGCGGATGTCGCGGATTTCTTTTTCGAATTCCTCTACGAGATCGAGGTCAATCGGATTGATTTTTGCCTTCTTTGGTGCTTCTTCCTCTTCCTCGTGTTCGTGGGCTTCGGTGGTTGCTTCTGTCTTTGCCTGGGTGCGGGCTTGTGTGACGGCATCGGCGCCGCGTTTTTTACGCTCTTTTCTGTCTTTGCGGTCCTGTTTGGCCTTCAGGTAGTGATCCTGCGGCTTTTCGGCTTTGGGGCTGTTTTGATCTTGCGGGGCTTTCTTCTCGTTTTCTTTTTTCGGTTTTTGGGCCGGGGCCGGTTTGTCGAAGGATGCGGGAAGCGACCAGTCGGGCTGGGCGGCCTTGAAGCGTTCCTCCAGCATCAGGAGAACTTCTTTTTTGGCTTCGGCCTTCATGTGGCCGGGCATATAGCGGTAGGCGCGCGCGAGCGTCGTCATGAAGTGCGGTTCTTTGGATATGCTGGACCAGAGGAGCATGTACTGGTAGATCGGCATAAATTTTGTTTTCGGGTCTTTGAAGAAGTTCGGCGGCGCGGTGATCGCGAAGGGGTGGATGCGCTGCGGTGTGATGCCCAGATGTGTGAAGTAGCTTTCGCCCAGCTTCAGGACCATGTCCGGGGTGACGCCGAATTTTTCCGCGATGAATTGTTTGAGCATCCGGTAGTTGGTGATTTCTTTGGGGATGTTGAATTGCGGGGCGGCGATGGTCAGTCCGTTTCCTTGGAAACGTTGGGGAACCGGCATATGTTTGATCAGGAAGCCGGCATGCATGTCGCCTTTGGTGCTTGCTGTGATCGGGATGACAACGGCGGTGTTGATCGTTTTTTCATCCGAGACAACGAAATCTGCGCCGATGGAGGATATTCCGGTGCGTCCGCCCTTGCTTTGCCCTTCCTCGACGAAGATCGAGTCGATTTTGCGCAGGTCGCCTGTGGTTCTTTTGACTTCCTGGAAGCGGCGGTCGGTGTTGTTGACCTGACGCAGGAAGTGGCGGATGCCGAAGTTCGATGTGATTTCCCCGGAGATGACGGATATTTCCTTGCTGACCCAGTTTTCCGCCTTCATTTTCAGGTGGTGGAACAGGGAGAGGATCTGGAGCTCGAGGCGCGCGTTCGGGATCAGGCCGACGGCGATAGCATCCAGAACACTTTGGGCCGGGAGTTCGCGAATGATTCCTTTGGCGCTTAGCTTGCGGGTCTGGATGATTTTGTCCTTGGGCGGGAACGGGCCCTGTGATTTTTTGACTTTCAGGTAGAAGGTGTGGACGCGCTCGTCGATGAAGCTGGGGTCCGGGTAGTAGTTGGGGCCTTTTTCAAGGATGCAGTCCCATTCCGGGGTCAGGCCGATGAATTTATGCGAGAAGTCCGAGGTCAGTTTCTGGTCGATGTCGCCCAGATCGTCAATGTGGCTGTAGTCGGTGGCGATGGTCTCGAGCATGTGGCCGGACCATTGGCGGCCATCGATGTTGACACCGCTGCGGGCGACGGCGTTGACGAGGCCGCGGGCGATGCCGTCGTGCAGGTAGATGAAGAGTTTACCGTCTTCGCTGATCCTGTAGGGGACGATTTCGGCGAGTTCCATGTTACGGGTAACGACGTCGACCACTTTGCCGCTGTGTTCGTCGCGCAGGGCTTTGATTTCAAGGTTGCCTTCGGTCTTGCTTGAGAGGCGGCGTTCTTCTATGCCGAGACTGGCCCGTTCGGGCATTTTGCGAGCGAGGGAGATAAAACTGGTTGGGGGATCGCCCATTGTGTCGCCGTTTTCATGCAGGAGGCGGAAGTGGCCGTCGAAATTTTTGGTGATAAACTCGTCGTCCCAGTGCGGGGCAGAATACTGGACACGGGCCCCGAGCGAGCGCAATTCCTGGCGGAACTCCTCGACGGTGAAATAGGTGTATTCGAAGGGTAAGTCACGCTCCCAATGGGTGAGGTCGTCCTTACGCATGATGAACTCATAGGCCCATTTGAACGGGAGACGGAACAGTTTTGTGTAGGGAAAACGCGGGGGGAGCTCTTCGAGGAAGAAACCGCCGCAGCCGGGGTCTTGTTTGGGCTGTGCGTTTTCGGCGTACCATTTCAGGAGGTCGACTTCGGAGAGGTCGGCCAGTTCCTTGCCGTGACTTTCCTTGTCATGCATTTCCATCAGGACATATTCGCCGTGGGGCGGGCGGGCGTAGTCGCGGATATAGAGTATGCCCTCGTCCTTCAGGATTTTGAAATGTTTGCGCAGGGTATCGCTGACGATTTGTTCGTTGTAGCGGGCGTTGGAGTAAACTTCGTGCAGGATGAAGTTGTTGATGACGGCGTCAAACGTGTTTGCCCGGAAGAGGTCGCTGGAGACGTCGCCGATTTTGAATTCGAGGTTCGGGCGTTTGTAGTTTTCTTTGGCTTCCTTGACGATGCGCTTGCTTTTGTCGACGCCGACGAAGTGGTATTGCGGGGCGAGGACGGCCATGGCGTAAGTCAGGATTCCGCTATTGCATCCCATGTCGACGACTTTTGCGCCCTCGTCCAGCAATAGATGGGCGAGGGTGAACCACGCGCGGCGCACGGTTTTGTAAGGAATGTCCTTCAGGAGGCGGTTACGCTCTTCGATGTAGTTATTCCCGCTGTCTTCGCTTTCGAGCAAATCGTCCATTGTCTTTTTGTTTTTTGTTTCAGCGCTGTATCTTATATAACTTTAGGGGCTTTAGGCAAAATCAAAAATCATTTTCGGGGGATGATGGTTCGTCTTTATCGGCAAATTTCTGACTTTACGCGATATGCGGTGGATACTGTTTTGCCGCCGCGTTGTGTGATTTCGGGGGAGATGGTGGACCGGCAGGGAATGGTTTCTCCGCAAGGGTGGTCGTCGCTGGATTTTATTTCGGCGCCGTTTTGTGCGTGCTGCGGGGTGCCGTTTGATTTTGAGGTGGGCGCGGAAGGGCTCTGTGCAGGGTGTTTGCAGAAGAAACCTGTTTACGGGCGGGCGCGGGCGGCGCTGGTTTACGATGGCGGGAGCCGGGATATGATTTTGGGGTTCAAGCATGGTGACAAGACTCATTCGGTTCGGGCGTTTGTGCCGTGGATGATGCGGGCCGGGGCTGAGATCCTGGGGGAGGCGGATTATCTGGTGCCGGTGCCTTTGCATTCGATGCGGCTTTTGGCGCGGCGGTACAATCAGGCGGCTTTGATGTCTTTTGCGTTGTCTCGCGCGTGTGGGCGGCCGACTTTGCCTGCGGCTTTGAAGCGGGTGCGGGCGACGGTCAGTCAAGGGCATTTGAATATGGAGGCGCGGCAGAAGAATGTGCGCAAGGCTTTTGCGGTTCACCCGAAAATGGCAGGGAAGATTTCGGGGGCGCGTGTCGTGCTGGTGGATGATGTCTTTACGACGGGGGCGACGGTTTCCGAGTGTGCGACGGTTTTGCTCAAGGCCGGAGCTTTGCGGGTGGATGTTTTAACGCTGGCGCGGGTGGTGCATTCGGATCTATAGCTTTTTCCCCTGCATCAGGCGGCCCTGGTCGAGGTGGGGGGCGAGACCGTGCTGCATGGCGAAATTGCGGACGGGGAGGATGCGATCGACAAAGGACAGGCCGGTGCGGCGCAGGGTTTTAAGCGGCGGGATGTCGGTGCTGACCATTTCATTCATGCGGTTGACGCCCAGAACGCGGCTGGTAACGTCGAGGCTGCGGCGGCGTTCGTAGCGGCGTAAGGGTTCGCGGCTGCCGGGGTCGATGCCTAGGCGCAGGGCGTCGGCGATGGTTTCGGCCAGCGAGGCGACGTCGCGCAGGCTCAGGTTCAGGCCTTGGGCGGTGATGGGGGACATAACGTGGGCGGCTTCGGCGATCAGGGCGACGCGGGGGGCTGTCATTTTCCTGGCCTTAATCGTGCAGAGCGGCCAGCATTCGGGGCCGGTTTCGAGGGTTATGGCGCCGAGGATTTCTTTGGTGCTGTCTTGGAGTTTTTGTTCGAAGGCGTCTTTGGGCAAGGCGATGATTTCTTCGGCGCGGGCGCGGCGTTCGACCCAGACGATGCTGGAGCGGTTTCCGGGGAGTGGAACGAGGGCCAGCGGGCCTGACGGGCGGTGAAACTCTGTCGCGGTGTTGTTGTGACTGAGGGAGTGGTTGATGACGCAGGTAATCGCGCTTTGGTCGTATTCTTTTTTCCAGCAGCCTATGCCTGCGATTTTGCGGACGAGAGAGCCTCTGCCATCGGCGCCGACGATGAGGGAAGCCTCTATTTGTGCTCCGTTATCGAGGGTGGCTGTGACGCCGTGATCGTTGACTTCGTAATCCTCCAGCGTGCGGGGCATATGGAGGGATATTGTTTTTATTTTTTTTGCTTCCTCGAAAATGGCTTTTCTCAAGGGGCCGTTGGGGAGATTCATGCTGAAGCGCGGGAGGTTGATGTCGTTAGAGTCGAAGTCGGCTTCGATGACTTTGCCGCCGGGGATGCTGTCGTCGATGATGCGCATGACCTCAAGGGGGCTTCCGCTGGATTCGCAAAAAGTTGACAGGCCTGCGCTTTTGAGGATGTTTAGCGATGTTTGCATCAGGGCGACGGTGCGGCCTGATTGTTTCGGGTTTGTTATGGAGTCCAGCGGTGAGGGGTCGATGAGAGCGATTTTTGCGCCGATCCGCCCAAGGAGAACGGCGAGGGTGAGGCCTGCGATGCCGCCGCCGGAGATGATCACATCTGCTTTTTCGGGGGCTTGGTTGTTTTTTGTGTTGGTCATGGCTGGATTTTCTTTATTTTTCGGTTCAGACTATACGCTGATGCGTAAATAAGACAAGGAATAAGACAATGTCTAAAGTCGAGATTTATACTTGGAAAACCTGCCCTTATTGCATTCGGGCGAAGAAGCTTTTTGATACGAAGGGCGTTAAATATACCGAATATGATATTACGGGCGATGATGCTGCGCGGGCCAAGATGGTGGAGCGGACCGGGGGGCCTCGGACTGTGCCGCAGATTTTTATTAACGGCCAGCATTGCGGCGGGTGTGATGACCTGCATGCGCTGGATGCTCTGGGTAAGCTGGATGAGTTGTTGAATGAGTAATGTATTTAAGGCGGCCTGCGTGCAGATGACCAGCGGGCCGGTGATTGACGATAATCTGAAGGCGGCCGGGGAGATGATCCGGGAGGCTGCGGCGGCGGGGGCGCGTTTGATTGCGACTCCGGAGAATACCTGTCATATGATTTTTCCGGCGACAGAGCGGCTTAAGACGTCCCCGGTGCAGGAGAAACATCCGGGGCTTCCCTATTTTTCAGATCTGGCGCGGGAGCTTGGCGTCTGGCTTTCGATCGGGTCGATGTCGGTGAAGGCGGGGGACGGGAAGCTGTTTAATCGCTCTTTCCTGTTTTCGGATGACGGGGCTTTGGTCGCAACGTATGACAAGATTCATTTGTTCGATGTGCAGCTACCGACCGGGGAGACGCATAAGGAGAGTGATCTTATGAATCCGGGGACGCGTGCGGTGGCGGTCAAGACGCCTTTGGCGGCTCTGGGTCTTAGCGTTTGTTACGATTTACGGTTTTCTTATTTGTTTCGTGATCTGGCCAAGGCGCGGGCGGAGGTGTTGATGGTTCCGGCAGCGTTTACGGTGCCGACAGGGAAGGCGCACTGGGAGACTTTGATCCGGGCGCGGGCGATTGAGACCGGGAGCTTTGTTGTGGCTGCGGCGCAGACCGGGGAACATGCTGGCGGGCGCAAGACCTGGGGGCATTCGATGATTGTCGGGCCGTGGGGCGAAGTTCTGGCGGCGGCCGGGGAAGAGACCGGGATTATTATGGCGGAGATCGATACGGCGCAGGTGGCGCGGGTGCGCGCGGCTATTCCGGCGCTGAAGCATGACAGGGAGTACGAGATTATCAATGTCTGAGGATCATAAAAATCACCGTCGTTCGACGATGCTGGTGCATGCCGGGCGCAAGCCGGAGAATTATTTTGGTGTGGTTAATCCGCCGGTGTGCCGGACGTCGACAATTTTATATGAGAGTTTCGCGGCGTATTTCAGTCCGAATGTGAAGTACCGTTACGGGCGGGTGAATAATCCTTTGAGCAATGATTTTGAGGAAGCGGTCAGTTTGCTGGAGGGGGGCTTTAAGGCGATTAGCACCAGTTCGGGGCTTGCTGCGGTGACGACGGCGCTGGTTGCGTTTGCGAAGGCGGGCGATCATGTGTTGATTGTCGATAGCTGCTATCCGCCGACGCGGTTTTTTTGCCAAAGACGCTTGAGGGCGTACGGGGTTGAGGTGGAGTTTTACGATCCGCTGATCGGCGCAGGCATTGCTGATTTGATCCGCGAGAATACGGCGCTGATTTATATGGAATCGCCGGGGTCGGGGACATTCGATGTGCAGGATGTTCCGGCGATTGTGGCTGCGGCGAAGGCGCGCGGCGTCGTGACTATTCTTGATAATACCTGGTCTGCGGGGATTTTGTTTCATCCGCTGGAGCATGGGGTGAATATTGCGGTGCAGTCGGCGGCAAAATATATTAGCGGGCATTCGGATGTGAATCTCGGGTTTGCTGTGGCGGATGATGAGCGGCATTACAAGTTGTTGAAAAGCGCGGCGGTGGATGCCGGGATTTGTGCGGGCTCGGAGGAGCTTTATCTGGCGATGCGGGGGTTGCGGACTCTGGAGATGCGGATGAAGCATGCGGGGGAGAATGTGCTTCCCATTTTAGAATGGTTTAAAGGGCGGCCCGAGGTGCAGGAGATTTATCATCCTTCTTTGCCGGGGGCTGCGGGGCATGATGTCTGGGTGCGGGATTATGCAGGGCATAATGGATTGATGAGCGTCTTGTTCAAGGAAGAGTATTCGCTTGAGGATGTCGGGCGGTTTGTGGATTCGCTGGCGCTGTTTCCGGTGGGGAGTAGCTGGGGCGGGTATGAGAGTTTGATCCAGCCCTCCGATATGACGACCTGCCGGACGAAATGGGACAAGAAAGGCGTATTTTTGAGGTTCCAGATCGGGAATGAAGATACGGCGGATTTGATTGCGGATCTGGAACAGGGTATCAAGAATTTAAAATCATAGAGGGGATTGAATATGAGCAATTTGCGTGACGATGCGATTTATATCGGCAGGAGTGTCGGGGCTGAGGAAGCTGCGCAATACTTGCCCTTGAAATGGGGAAATCGGCATGGGCTGATTGCCGGGGCGACGGGGACCGGAAAGACTGTGACGTTGCAGGTGCTGGCGGAAGGATTTTCGAATGCCGGCGTTCCGGTGTTTATGGCCGATGTGAAGGGCGATTTGTCGGGGATTTGCTCGCCGTCGGAGATGCAGGATTTTCTTGTGAAGCGGGCGCAGGATATCGGCTTCTCGGATGAATACAAGACACAGGCTTTTCCGGCGGTGTTCTGGGATTTGTTCGGGGTGCAGGGGCATCCGGTGCGCACGACGGTGTCCGAGATGGGGCCGTTGTTGCTGGCGCGGATACTGGAGCTGAACGAGACGCAGGAAGGGGTTTTGAATATCGCCTTCCGGGTGGCGGACGAGCAGGGACTTCTTTTATTGGATTTGAAGGATTTGCGGGCGCTGCTGACTTCGGTTTCCGAGCAGGCGGCGGAGATTTCGCGTGCGTACGGGAATGTTTCTGCGCCGTCGATCGGGGCGATTCAGCGTGCGCTTTTGCGGCTGGAAGATCAGGGGGCGGACAAGTTTTTTGGCGAGCCGGCGCTGGATCTGAAGGATTTTATGCGGACTGACCTGGACGGGCGCGGGCAGGTTAATATTCTGGCGGCGGACAAGTTGATGTTGTCGCCGCGGCTGTATGCAACGTTCCTGCTTTGGCTACTCTCGGAGTTATTTGAAGAATTGCCGGAGGCCGGGGATTCTGACAGGCCGAAGCTGGTGTTCTTTTTTGATGAAGCGCATTTGCTGTTCAACGACGCGCCGAAGCCTTTGCTGGAGAAGGTGGAGCAGGTGGTGCGGTTGATCCGTTCTAAGGGTGTGGGCGTCTTCTTTATTACCCAGAGCCCGGACGATGTGCCGGAGACGGTGCTGGGGCAGCTTGGGAACCGGGTGCAGCATGCTTTGCGCGCCTTTACGCCCAAACAGCAGAAGGCGATTAAAATCGCGGCGCAGACGTACAGGGAGAATCCGGCGTTTGATGTAGCGGAGGTGATTACCGAGATGGGGGTCGGGGAAGCTCTGGTTTCGACGCTGGAGGGGAAGGGGCAGCCTTCTGTTGTGCAGCGGACTTTGGTTCGTCCTCCGTCCTCGCGTCTTGGTCCGGCGAGCGCGGAGGCCAAGCGGATGATGATGCAGGCTAGCCCGTTTGGCCGTAAATATGATGAGACGGTGGATAACGAGTCGGCTTATGAGGTTTTGCAAAAGCGGGCTGATAAAGCGGCAAAGGCGGCTGAGGAAGCTCAGAGCGCGGCGCAGACGGCCAAGGCGACCAAGCGGAGTTCTTCGCGGCAGAGCGTTGGTGAGGCGGCGGTCAAATCCATGGTGCGCTCGGTTAGTTCGTCCGTCGGGCGGATGATTGCGCGGGAGTTGGTGCGTGGGGTTCTTGGGGCGTTGAAGCGCTGACTTTTAGGTCAGTTGTCCGACGCCGACGTGCAGGGCTTCGGCTAGGGCTTTGAGGGCGCGGACGGAGCCGTCTTTTTTGCCGGTTTCGATTTCGGTCAGGTAGGGGCGGGAGATGCCGGAGGCTTTGGCGAGGTCGGCCTGGGTCATGCCGCGGAATTTTCGGATGATTTTGACCGGGCTTTCTTGTTTGGCTGCGAGTTTGTCGAGGACGTCAGGCGGAAGGTTTGTGTCCTCCTCTGAGTCCGTTAGTTCGCGGTAGTCGTGCAGGGGGACGAGGACGTAGGGTTTTCCCTGAATGTGCAATAAGTCATATTTCATTTCGCCGTCCTCTTTCCTTTTTCAAAGCGTTATTCGTACGCTCTCGTACGGTTTTGTTTGCGAATCGGTGACATTATACGCTAGCGACATTGTATCATTTGATCTCAAGGTTAAAAGCGTTTTGTCAGGGTTATGGAGCCGTAGATGCTTTTTTCGTCCTGCCCGTGGAATTCTTTGCTGCGGCCATTGAGGCTGTAGGACAGGCGGTAATCGTTGTAGGTTAAGGATATGCCTGCGCTGGCGTCGCCGACGAGGTGTTTTTTATCGACGCTGTGGCTGTCGGCGAAGGTGTTGCCGTCGAGGAAGATGTTGCGACCGACGAGGCGGGCGTCAACTCCGGCAAAAACTTGCCAGTTCAGTTTGTTTTTGGGGGAGAGGAAAACGCCGGTGCCGGGGGGCGACGGGCGGACGCGCGAGGGGGTGTCGAGATCTTTGGATGAGCCGATGACCAGTGTTGCTCCGGTTTGCGCGTGCGTGTAGATGTTGCCAAGGGTGATGCCGAAGGATGGCTCGATCCGGGTGTTGAAATATCTTGTATCGTAGGAAAGGGCGAAGGGCATGCGTCTTTGCCAGGAGATGCCTATGCCGGGTTCTGTTTTGAGTTGGTGGTCCCAGCCCATTGGCTCGGGGGAGGCTATGATGTTTTTATGTATGAATTTTTGGGCGTGTTCGCCGAGGGAGGGCGGGCCGATGACGCCGAGGGTAAATTCGAGTTCGTCGATGTGGGCGGGGACGACTTCATTCCAGGTGACTGTGGTCAGGCCGACGGAGCCGTAAAGGAATCCGGCCCATGGGCGGTCGCCGGGTTGCTCTGTGGCGATGCGAATATCTTTAGGGGTGTAGATGTTTTGGCCGAGGGTGAAGAAGGTGCTGGTGGTCTCGTTTAAGTCGAAGGTCGGGATTTTATCCGCGAGTTTGTCGATGACGGGCGGGACCGGGGTTCCGGCGCGGAAGGCGGTCAGGCGGACGCCGCTGGTGTAGTAGCGGTCAGAGTTGCCACCGAAATTGTCGTTTTCGATGGACATGCTGAGGTAGAGGGGGCCGCGGTCTTTTAGTTCTTCGTCTGCGCGCGCCGGACCTGATGTGTTTATCAAGACTGTCAGCAGAGCTGTGAAACAATAGGCCTTTGTGTTTTTGTGCATAGAGGGTAGTAATCATGAGGTTGATGATTTTGTAAAGGATTTATGATGAGCGAGAACGGAATTTCCAATTATTACGAGTATCTGCCGCAGAGTTCGCAGGCGCAGCAAATTGTCATATTGTTGCATGGTCTCGGGTCGAACGGGCAGGACCTGATTTCGCTGGCGCCGATGTGGGCGCAGTATTTGCCGGAGGCTGTGTTTGTTTCGCCGGATGCGCCTTTTGCTTGCGATATGGCGCCGCCGGGATGGGAGGGGTCTTATCAGTGGTACTCCCTGCAGGATCGTGATCCTCAGGTGTTGCTGCGCGGGGTGAGAGTTGTTGCGCCCTTGGTCGAGAAATTTATTGATGAGCAACTGGCACGATTTGATCTTCCACCGGAGAAGCTTGCTCTGGTCGGATTTTCGCAAGGTACGATGACAAGCCTTTATGTGGCGCCGCGTTTGAAGCGGGCAATAGCCGGTGTTCTTGGTTATTCGGGGTCTTTGCCGTGGGATGAGGCTTTGAAGGTGGAGGTGCGGCATAAAGTTCCGATCCATCTGATCCACGGGCAGGCGGATGATGTTGTGCCTGTGGCGGCGTGGGGGCATGCGAAAGAGATACTGGAGCGGGAAGGCTTTCCGTTTAGCGGGCATACGACGCCGGGGCTCTTTCATAATATTGATGGCACCGGGATTGCCAGTGGTGGCGCGTTTCTTCAGAAGGTTCTCAATTCGTAGTTTTTTGCAATACGGAAAATAAATGCTGCATGGCAAAATATTGTGGAGTGCAGCATAGAATTATAAGAAAAAAGTCATAATACCTTTAGACTCATGGTATAATTACCATATGAGAGCGCGAGGTTTGCCTGACCTATCTAGGTTCCCTCATGTGCAAGCCTCCACCGTAGCAAGTCTTCTTTGCATGGCATGGAAGAGGACGTCAACGGGACATGAAAGGAGAGCGAGGTATGAGCACAGGAATGCCATTGGAACGATGTAACGCGTTAATATTAAATGCGGACTATAGGCCGCTGAGTTATTTTCCACTGTCGGTCTGGCCTTGGCACGAGGCAGTGAAGGCGATCTTTCGCGGCAGTGTGACAGTTGTGTCGGAGTATGAGCGTACGGTGCGCTCGCCGGGGATGGAAATGAATTTGCCGAGTGTGCTGGCGTTAAAAGAATATATTCCAATGGCGCGGACTCCGGCTTTTACGAGGTTTAACGTTTTCTTGCGCGATCAGTGGACCTGCCAGTATTGCGGGGAGCAGAGCAAGACTTCGGAATTGACGTTCGATCATGTTATTCCGAAATCGCGCGGAGGGCGGACGAGTTGGGAGAATATTGTTGCGGCGTGCAGGCCTTGCAACACAGGGAAGGGCAATTTGATGCCCGCGGAGGCAGGGATGTATCCCATGAGGGAGCCGAGGCGACCGAGTATATATGAGTTACAGGACCGCGGTCGTAAGTTCCCTCCAAATTTTCTGCACGAAAGTTGGGGGGATTTTCTTTATTGGGATACGGAACTTGAGGATGAATAGGTAAGGATTTTTAAGGATTGGCCGACCACGGAGAAGCGGTTTTTCAAGGTCTGCCAAGAACGGTGCGAAAGCACCATCTGTGCAACGAAAGGAGGATGTTATGTTTACACATATCACAAATCTTGCACAAACACGGTCCCTGACGCAGGCCTTCGGGTTTTTCCTGTTCTATACAGTGCTGCTGGTGGGGCTGTCTACGTTCCTCGGCCATTATATGGTCACGTTCGGCATGATCGACGGGACGGTTGGCAACTTCTTTGATGGCGGCCATCTGCACACGTTGATCGGCACGGGATGGACTTTGATCCTCTCGAGCATGATCTTGTCGGGGAAAAAACTGACCAATGACCTGATGTCGGTCATCATAGCTCTGGTCGGGATATACCTGTCCTACACAGTTGATGTGCTGATGGGGATGGTGGTTGTATCCTACCTGACCACGGTTGATACCGGTAAATAAGCCGGGTTTTGATCCATAAGACTATAAAAGCCGGACGCTGGATTCCGGCTTTTTCTTTTTTAGAGCGTCCATCGTTTCCATTCGGCGGCGTCAAACTCGGCTCACGTACTTTTGTACGTTTCGCCTCATTTTCCTGACCGAATGAAAACGCTGTTTGCTCTGGTCTTCGTTCCATGCTTCGTTGCTTGCGTCGTGAGGACAAATGAATGATGCACGATAGAGCTGCCACCTTTTTTGTTTGGTGGCGTCAAATCTTGACATTTTATGTATAAATTCCTATTATGGGATGGCGTGCGCTGGGTCGGTGTATGTGCAAGCCTTGGAAAAATCCGGGGTTTTTGTTGAAAAAAAGGTGCTAAGGTACTGAAATAAAAGAAACGGTGATGGGCCATTTTGAGGCCCATTTGGGGCCAAAGCCGGGCCAAAAACGGGCCATTCCCGGGCCCGCATCGGGCCAAAGTCGGGTCCATTGGGGCCACATTTTCTCTCAAACGTCTTTACGAGGGGCGAGCGTTACTGTTTTTCTTGAAAAACCTTGACTTTCTGCGGGTTTTCGCGCTATTTCCGGGGCGAGGAGCGATGCAGATGTTTGATGATTTATTTGATTTTTCGAAGAAGAGAAGCCTGAAACAGTCGGTCGGGTTCTTTTTGTTTCATTCGGCGCTGGCGGTTGTGGTCCTTGGCGCTTTACGCTTTTTTGGCGTTTAGGATGATTGATGCGGCACAGATGACGGCGATGCCAAAGCATAAGACGACATTGTAATTTGCCATCGAGAGGTGGAGGAGCGGGTCGGCCCACGGGATTTCGTCGCAGCGGCCCGTGGGGGCGCTCATGATGTTTTCGAGGATGGTTTTGGGGGAGTTTGAAAAGTCCGGGGCAGAGCAGCTTTCGAAGGGGGAGGGCCACCAGTGGCGCTCGATGCCGCTGTGGTAGAAGGCGAGGGCGCTGTTGCACAGGAAGTTGAGGCTTGTCAGCGGGGTGAGAGTCTTGATGATTTTGCTATTGTTCCGTGTTGCCAGTCCGATCAGGCCGAGAACGATACCGGCGGCGAAGGGGTAGCGCTGGTAGATGCACATCTGGCAGGGTTCCAGATTAAAGAAGGCTTCGGCGGAAAATGCAGCGGCGAGGGCTGATGCGGAGACGAGGGTGACTAATCCGAAAAGTTTGGACGGGCTGGTCAGGATGTTTTGAATACAGGATTTCACGTTCATCGCGCTGTTCCTTTTTTAAATCATCGATTTGATTGTTTCTTTTACGAAATCGATTCCCTCGGTCCCGAGAAATGCGATTATAGCACAAAGCGCGAAAACCCAGACAATGCCGATGATGGCGCCGATGATGACGGCAAGCCCGTCGCGCATGACGACGCCGGCGGCCATCAGGGCTATGCCGAGGCTGGGGACGGTGTTGGTCATGGGGAGTGGGACGCAGACGCACAGGGCCATAATCAGGCCGAAGATGCCGATCAGGTGGGAGAATATCCCTTGGGTGAAGACTTCCATGCGGGGTTTGATCAATCTTTCGGCGCGGGCGGTCCAGGGAAGGACGGCTTTGATCATGCCGCTCATTTTTTTGTGGCTGATGCTTTTGCGGCGGAAGGAGTCCGGCATCCAGATTGTGTGGCGGCCGATGGCTTGCTGGGCGGTCAGGATGATGAGCGGGAGGGCCAGCATGATATTTATGCCGGGCGGCACCGGGACGGGCAGCGCCATCGGGACGGAGAAGATCAGGAGCAAAAAGCCGAAGCCTCGCTCATGCAGGGCTTCGAGCAGGTCGTCCAGGGTCACCCGCTCGCCGGTTACGTTCTGGTCCAAATTATTGAGTACGTCGGTGATGCTGCGCATGATTTTTTACAGGTGCAAGGTTTGAGCTACAAGGTACAGGAAAGTTTTTCTCTTGCAACTTGTATCTTGTGCCTTGCAACTTATAAAGCAGATCGTTATGATCCGTGCCTAGTCTGCCCTCTTATGAAGGCTTCATCTGTGCGGGTGTGGTGGAATTGGTAGACGCGCCGGATTCAAAATCCGGTTCCTTCGGGAGTGCGAGTTCAAGTCTCGCCACCCGCACCAACTTTCTTTCTCATATGGTCTTGTTCAGACAAAATAAAACGGCCCGTTTGGGGCCGTTGGGGTTTCAAATTTTTATAAATTATTTGCCGGGCGTTAAATCAATAGAGGATATAAAATCAGTTACTCCGGTCCAGCCATTCGAAATTGCGTCTCCTGCAGCGTGCCATACTGGACCACTGTTAGCTAGCCCTGCATACACTGTTTGGGTCGTGTGACTAATTGTTTGTGCTACTGCTGTAGACAAAGATGTTGCTGCTTGTGCTGTCCCAGGATTCACTGCGACTGCTGCGGCAGCTGCCGGAGTCATTGCAAAGCTAAGACCGACAACCAAGGCAAGAGGAAGAGCTGATTTTTTTGCCCAACCGTATGCCGTTGTTGTAGCATTCCATGCTGTTCCAAGGACACTCTTGGCGCCGTTTGTTGCTGTCGTCACTGGGTCTGCCATATTATTTCTCCAAACCTATTTTAATCACCTTGAGCCAAGATTTTTTCTTCGCTCTTTTTTCTTTCTTAGAGTTAAGCCTAGCATGGGGATTTACGTTTATGCAAACTTTTTTTGTTGTTATTCCGCCGCTTGGGTCTGCGGTTTGCGGGGGGTTAGGTGGGGTTTTAAGAAGGTGCCGGTGTAGCTTTCTTTGACCTTGCAGATGTCCTCCGGGGTGCCGGTGGCGATGATCTGGCCGCCTTTGTGGCCGCCTTCGGGACCGATGTCGATGATGTGGTCGGCGGTTTTGATGACATCGAGGTTGTGTTCGATGACGACGACGGTGTTGCCTTGATCGACGAGCTTGTGCAGGACTTCGAGGAGTTTGCGGACGTCTTCGAAGTGGAGGCCTGTTGTTGGCTCGTCGAGGATGTAGAGGGTTTTTCCGGTGGAGCGTTTGGAGAGTTCCTTGGAGAGCTTGACGCGTTGGGCCTCGCCGCCGGAGAGGGTGTTGGCTTGCTGTCCGACCTTGATGTAGCTGAGCCCGACGTCTTGCAGCGTTTGCATTTTATCGCGGATTGAGGGGATGCCCTTGAAGAATTCGGCGGCGTCTTCGACGGTCATGTCGAGGACATCGGCGATGGATTTGCCTTTGAAGGTGACTTCAAGGGTTTCGCGGTTGTAGCGCTTGCCCTTGCAGGTTTCGCATTCGACGTAGACGTCGGGGAGGAAGTGCATTTCGATGCGAATCACGCCATCGCCGGAGCAGGCTTCGCATCGGCCGCCTTTGACGTTAAAGGAGAAGCGGCCCGGGCCGTAGCCGCGGACTTTTGCTTCGGGGAGGCCGGCGAACCATTCGCGGATCGGGGTGAAGGCTCCGGTGTAGGTTGCCGGGTTTGATCTGGGGGTACGACCAATCGGGGATTGGTCGATGTCGATGACTTTGTCGATGAATTCGAGGCCCTTGATATCCTTGTAGGGGAGCGGTTGTTCCTTGGTTTTCATCAGGATACGGCTGGCGGCGCGGTAGAGCGTGTCGAGGGTGAAGGTCGATTTGCCGGAGCCGGAGACGCCGGTGACGCAGGTGAACGTGCCGAGCGGGATACTTGCGGAAACATTTTGCAGGTTGTTGCCGGTTGCGCCGATGACTTCGATGCATTTTCTGTCATTCCGAGGTGTTTTTGGCGAGGAATCTTTTGGGGTTTCTTTTGAAGATCCCTCCGCTTGCGGCGTTCGGGATGACAGGGCAACGCCACGGCGCCGGGCTGAGACGGGGATTTCCTTTTCGCCGCGCATGTATTGGGCGGTAAGGCTGTCCGGGTGGGCGAAGACTTCGGCGGGCGCGCCTTGGGCGACAATCTGGCCGCCGTGGGTGCCTGCGCCGGGGCCCATGTCGATCAGGTAATCGGCGAGACGGATGGCGTCTTCGTCGTGCTCGACGACGAGGACGGTGTTGCCGAGGTCGCGCAGGCGTTGAAGTGTTTCGAGCAGGCGGTTGTTGTCACGTTGGTGCAGGCCGATGGAGGGCTCGTCGAGGACGTAGAGGACACCCGTCAGCTCGCTCCCGATCTGGCTGGCCAGGCGGATGCGCTGGGCCT
>JAGRHC010000044.1 GCA_020445145.1 Alphaproteobacteria bacterium | reverse complement strand
GGTCGCCGATGATCAACTCACGCTGGCCGCGTCCAATGGGAACGAGGGCGTCGATGGCTTTTAGGCCGGTTTGCATGGGCTCAGAAACGGACTGGCGCGGAATAATGCCTGGTGCCTTGACTTCGATCCGGCTGCTTGTTTTGGTTTTGATCGGGCCCTTGCCGTCGATCGGGTTGCCGAGAGGGTCTACAACGCGGCCAAGCAGTGCTTTGCCGGTCGGGACTTCAACGATTTTGCCGGTCCGGCGGACGATGTCGCCTTCCTTGATGGCGCGGTCGTCGCCGAAAAGCACGATCCCGACATTGTCGGTTTCCAGGTTCAACGCCATCCCTTTGATGCCGCCCGGGAATTCAACCATTTCGCCAGCCTGAACGTTGTCCAGACCGTATACGCGTGCCACGCCGTCGCCGATGGACAGGACCTGCCCGATTTCTGCGACGTCAGCCTGCGCGCCGAAATCGGCGATCTGCTGCTTCAGGATGTCTGAGATTTCTGCTGCGCGAATGTCCATTTAACCTACCTCTTTCAAGTTTTGAACTTCATTCTGATTTGCTCCGCCGACCAGTGCGCTTGAGAGGCGCTCGAGTTTGCGACGCACGGAATCATCTATCATATGTGACCCTACGGTCACGATCATGCCGCCGAGAATTGCCGGGTCTACGCTGGTTTCCACCATGACGCCGACACCCAGAGCGGTTGATATTTTCTCGCGAAAATCTTTTTCTTGTTTTTCTGTCAGCGCTACGGCTGTTTCTACGCGCACGGAAATGTCTCCGCGGCGGCGCGCACAAATTTTATTGAAGGCCTGAATGATCCCTAGGAGCGCGTTTAAGCGGCTGTTCTGGATCAGTACGCCGAGGAAATTTGTGGTGAGCTTGTTGAATTTGCCTTTTTTGGCAAGAGCCTCGATGACTTTTGTCTGGCTTTCTTTGCCACTGAGCGGAGATTCGAAGAATAAGCGCAAGTCGCTTGATTCAGATATCATTGCCTCGATACCGGCCAGATCTTTTTGAACTTTTTCAAGGGATTTAGAATCCTCGGCAAGGTCAATAAGGGCGGTTGCGTACCGGGATAATACTACGGAAGGAACAGATACAGATGATGCCACGTGTTAACCCTTTTTCTTTCCTATTCGCGCCTTTCAAAGTTACTTGAGGGCGAGGATTAGCATACGAAAACCGCGATGACAAGTATCAATCGGGGGGCTTTTCCATTTTCTTTTGATTTTGGGGGGTCAGGTTAAAATTCCCATCATGTTGCCCGGTGCCAGTCTCCAGTCAAACAGAGGGAAACGGTCAGGGTAGAGGAGTACGCCAAGTGTCCGGAATAGCAGAAGATGCAGGACGTATATTTCGAGGGTGTAACGGCCCATGATCTGAATAGGCCATACGAAAATTTTGGGAATTTTTTCAGTCAGGGTAGGGTAGGTTTTGGGGGTGAAGTTCCATAAGATCCAGCCGATGGCAATGAAACCGGCCAGCATAACCAGGGCTTGCGGGCCGCTGAGGCTTGGCATGGATACGCCTTCCATGATGTAGAAGCCTGCATAAGAGGTAAAGGCATAGAGCTTAAGATATTTTCCTGCGATGTTTTCTTGTATTTTTTCTCTGTGTCGGGTGATGAAACCTAAGAGGACGAATAGCATCGCCATCGTTCCGTATTCGAAGACGAGTTGCGTCGGGAATGTTGCAAAAAACAGGATCAGGAACATTCCGCGCAGTGTTTCCGGTGAGCGAAGGGCTTTCATTATCATCCCGTCTCGGTAGTAGCGCGCGATTGCGATTGTGATCAGGATGTCCAGCGGCAGGAGGAATTGACCTGCGGCGAGGCTGGAAAGTGTCATAACAGCTCCGCCAATTAAAATCGGCCGAGTAATCTCCCTTCCGTTTGCATATCCTATGAAGAAAAACCAGATTGGGATACATAGTCTGCCCAGAGTCCTGAACCACATTTCGTCGGGATAAAAATGGTACCCGACATGGTCCAGTATCATGAGAATAACGGCGAGGGCTTTTAAAAAGTCGTAGGAGGTGAGCTCTCGCGGGAGTGTTTTTTTCATGGCCCTATTTGCACTTTCGCTTCAAAAGGAAATCGTACTATACTGCTTTTCTTTCTTACAGTGAACAGGACGTCATGAAAATAGTTAACCGTTCTTTGTTGCTCTTCAGTGTTATTTTGATTGAAGGGTATGTTGTGTTGTCGAGTGAGTTGCTGGCGATCCGGCAAACTATCCCATTTGTCGGGAGCGGGACAGATACGGTTTCTATTATTATTGCTGCGGTGTTGATGCCCTTGGCGATTGGCTATCACAGAGGCGGGCAGTTTCGGCCCGGGTATTTTCGCGGGCGATATCTCACCATTCGCAGGAAACTTATTTTTAACGTGGCTGTCGCTTTGGCTTTTTTGTTGCCAGGGCTTTCATTCGGTTTTTTGTATTTTTTCTTTCGCATATTATTGTCGACGGGTATTTCAGATCGTTTGATTTTTATCTCTATCTATTCATTGATTTTTTTGGTTGTGCCGATTTATTTGTTAGCACAAACCCTTCCGCTTGTTAGTAATTATTTTCCGAAAGATGATCTTTCCAAAATTGCAGGGCGTATGCTTTGTTTTTCGACTTTAGGGTCATTTGTAGGGGCAGTATTTTCTACGCTTTTCTTAATGACGATTTTGGGGGTCCACTATACTGCGTCGCTTAATTTTGTGTTGTTGGCGATTGTTGTTATTCTTCTTAGTAAAAACAGGATCACCAGAAGTGTTCTTTTGGCGTTTTCTATGGCGTTTGCCGGGCTGTTTTTGAATGGGCCGGCTGTTATGCATTATTTTAATATAGTTGAGAACAATCAGTATAATACGGTTCAGGTTTTTGTGCGGCGTAATGGTGATCGAAATCTTGAGCTGAATAGAAACCATTCTGCCAGGTACAATGATAGTGGACGTAAGCACAATTACATTGAATTTGCCGAAAGACTTGCAATTAATCCTACGCTTGCGTCGGATTACAAAGGCGACCCAAAAGATGTTCTTGTTGTTGGGGCAGGGGGGTTTACGTTTGGCCATAATGATCCCATCAATCATTATACCTATGTGGATATTGATAAGAGCTTGAAGGGGGTTGCGGAAGAGTATCTGCTGCGCGAGCCAATAGGTGAAAACAAGACTTTTGTTCCCAAGCCTGCGCGTGCCTATCTTTATAGCAGTGATAAGAAATACGATGTTATTTTCCTTGATGCATATCTGGGTGGATTTAGTATTCCTGAACATCTTTCGACCAGAGAATTTTATATGCAGGTTAAATCTCATCTGAAGGATAACGGGGTTTTGATTGTTAATTTTATTATGCAACCCTCTTTTAGCAATCAATTTACAAGGAGGCTGGATAATACGTTTCGATCTGTTTTTCCTTATTACTCGCGCGAAGTCATCGATGAGAACTACTTTTTATGGTCAGGCATGACTGATAATTATGTGAATGTAGCGTATATATATCTCAAGCAACCTGATGAAAATCAGGGTGAGATCTATACGGATGATAAAAATACCGTCTTTAAAGATTTTCCGTAATAAAATGATTTTTTCTTGACAAATTATACATAATTTTGCTTTTTTGTCGGGGAAGAAAACAGGAGCGAGTCGAAATGCTGCAAGGAATTGGCGCGTGGAGCGTAGGTTTAATTTTTGCTGTATGGTGTGTCGTTGTCGAGTCCGGGGTTTTTGGCGACCGGTCCGGGCAATCCTGATATAACGTCTTTTAAAAGACGGGTGATACATTATAAGGGTGATTGATATGCCGGATTTAAGGGCGTTGTGGACTGGCTTGATTGCCAGCGTTGTTATTGCAGGCTGTGGTCAAAATGTTCGGCCTGAAGAGCCTGTTTCTCTAGATCATGCTCCGTCTGATTTGGCGTTAAAATTTGGAATTGGTACGCCATCGGCATCAGCTTTGCCTGAGCCTCCATCAGTTTTGGCTGCAAGAGATCCTGCTTTGGAATGCTCAGATCAGGTTCGTGGTGTTGTTTCACATGTTGTGGCTACGGTTCCGCCTAGTGCCTTGCGTGCGGATGGGCCTGCGTTTTCTCAGCTTGAGGTTGGTGATTTGATCCGTGCATATCAAAAAAATACTGCTGATTTTTTTGAATCTTTGTTTTGTGCTCCTGACGTTTATCCCCTCGCAAAAACTGTGTTTGATGATCCGATGAATCAAGCTGCATTTGACAAGCTTTTTAATAAGTTGCGTGAGGCACATTGGGATGAGATTTCTGCGCAGTATTCAGAAGAATATCTGAATTTTGTTGCTATCCAGGCTTTGGCATCATTCGAAAATGAGTTGCGTGCAAAGCTTATACTTATGGAGAACGGGGTCGGTGAGCAAGGTCGTGTTCTGGATGAGTTGCTCGGTTTAATTGATCGTGAGGCGCTTCACCGTGATCTGGAGCAGCAGGTTCATAATTTTTATCTTTATCGGTTTGAAAATATCGATCTTTGGGGGGATTATGTTTCTTCTGATTTTAAATTTACGATAGCAAAATATCTTCAGGCGATGATGCTTTCGAATGGCAAGTGTCCATCTGGTCAGGTTGAATGTACGTATCCTTCTTATATGAAGCAGGCTGAAGCTACTGCGGGTGAAAATGACCCTATTCGCCATTTAGCGGTTCAGATTCTAAATGTTCATATGGAGAAAGCCAAAGAGAAGCAACATGAGCTTATGGTTCGTGGGGGAGCGTTGGATTTGTCTAAAATCGCTCTGGCTTTCTAGCGGTAGTTTTACTCTTTTTCTGCGATTTCGATATGGGTTCTGGTTTCGCCGGGGCCCCATTTTTCTTTGTTCAGGTCGATATGGATTGTGGTCTGGTGGCTGAGTTTTTCGGCGAGGTCCGCGGCGTTTTTGGCGACGGCGAAGAGTAGCAGGCAGCGGTCTGTGACGAAGTGTTCGGTCTGGGCGTGATTAAACCACTTTAGTAGCTTTGTGAAGTTATCGTTTTTGTTTTGTATTCCGATCGGGCGGTTGTGTTTTCCCAGTTGTTTCAGACCAAGGGCGGTGGCGAGGATGTAGCCGTCTTTGACGGTGGCTTTGTCGATGACGAGGGGGGCGTTGGTGTCTGCGAGGATGTCGTCTTCGAAATGGGGGAGGTGGTCCGAGTCACCTGAGAATTCCGGCGGGGACCAGTTTTCGATTTTTGCGAAGGCTTCTTCGGGTGAGTTTGCGATGATGACCAGATCTTTTCTGTAGTCCGGCAGGGTTTCGAGCCATGACAGGAGGTCGTCCCAGTAGTTTTCGATGTTGATGAAGACGACAGGTTTTGCGTGGGCGCCCAAGTGGCCCCAGTAGAGGGCTTCGAGGGCTTCATCGAGCGTGCCGAAGCCGCCGGGGAGGACGATTATGGCGTCCGCGCGGCGGAACATTTTTCGTTTGCGTTCCCAAAGGCCGGGGACGAGGATGGTTTCGGTCAGGCCGGGGTGGATGCGCTCGCTGTCTTTCAGGCTTTTGGGGATGATGCCGGTGACGGGGGCTCCTGCGGCGAGCGCTTCATTGGCGACGATGCCCATCAGGCCGGCGTCCATGCCGCCGTAGACCAGCGTCTTTCCTTGCTTGCCGATCAGTTTTCCGGTCTTTCTGGCGATGTCTTTGAAGACGGGGCGGCAGCGACCTGAGGAGCCGAGATAGACGGTAAGGCGGTTGATGTTTTGCATGTGTTTATTGTGTCGTTCGTTGTTCAGGTTCAGTCTAGCGCAAAATTCCTTATGAAAGGTGAAGTGCTGCTATTCGGCTGCTGCGGAAAGGATGTGTTCTTCGCCGGCATGGAAGGCGCGGGCGAGGCTCAGGAAGTTTTGCATGAGGTCTGCGCCGCTCGGGGTGAGGATTGATTCCGGGTGGAACTGGACGCCGTAGACCGGATCATGGTCGTGTTGTATGGCCATGATTTCGCCGTCGTCACTGGTTGCGGTGACGGTCAGGCCGCAGCCTTCCGGGAGCTTTGTGACGAGGGAGTGGTAGCGGCCTACATCCATCGGGGTTGGTAAGCCCTGGAAGAGGGCTTGCTTGTCGTGCGTGATACGGCTGGTTTTGCCGTGGACGGGTTTGCCTGCGCGGATTGTTTCTCCGCCATAGGCTTCGCCGATGGCTTGATGGCCGAGGCATACGCCAAGGATCGGTATTTGGGGGCCAAAGGTACGGATAAGGTCGATGCTGATTCCGGCTTGTTGCGGTGCGCAGGGGCCGGGGGACAGGATGATGGCTTCCGGGTTCATTTGTTCGATGTCTTGCAGGGTGAGGGCATCATTGCGGATAACGGTGCAAGGCTGTCCTAGTCGCTCGACGTAGCGGGCGAGGTTGTACACAAACGAGTCGTAGTTATCGATCACCAGAATCATAGCGGGCACTATACGTCCGCATGATGGGGAAGGGAAGGTGATTTTTGCATTGCGGCGCGGGTGTTTTTATTCTGCGGCGGCGATGACGGATTCCGGGGAGGTCTCGAAGGCTTCGCGTTCGGTGGCGGCGGTTTCGTCTTCCTCGAAGCTGTGGAGGATGGGGGCGGCCTTGTCGAAGGTTTCCTGATATTCTGCGTCGGGATCGGAGTCTGCAACGACGCCGCCGCCGACCTGGAGGCTGACTGTGTTGCGGTCGTAGACGAGGGTGCGGATCAGGATGCTTGTGTCCAGAGTGCCGTCGAAGCCGATATAGCCGATGGAGCCGCAGTAGGGGCCGCGGCGCTGGGGTTCGATTTCCTCGATGATTTCCATGGCACGGATTTTGGGCGCTCCGGTGATGGAGCCGCCGGGGAAGCAGGCGCGCAGGGCGTCGAGGGCGGTCTGGTCTTCGCGCAGTTTTCCGCTGACGGTTGAGACGAGATGATGGACGCCGGCAAAGCTTTCGAGTTTGCAAAGCGCGGAGACTTCGACGGACTCCGGTGTGCAGACGCGGGAGAGATCGTTGCGCAAGAGGTCGACGATCATGGTGTTCTCGGCCTTGTCCTTTTCGCTGTTTTTCAGGTCACTGCGATAGGCGCGGTCTATGGACGGGTCGCCGACATGGGGGCGCGTGCCTTTGATCGGGCAGGATTGGACTGCTCCGTTTTTGTCGACGACCAGAAAGCGTTCCGGGGAGGCGGACGATATTTTTACGTCGCCGATATTCATGTAGGCGGCGAAGGGGGCCGGATTGACCTTGCGCAAGTGCAGATAGTGGATGAAGGGGTCAAATCCGGACGGGATTTTTGCATCTAGGCGCTGGGAAATGTTGGCCTGGAAAATGTCTCCGAGATTGATGTAGTCGATGACACGGCTGACCTGATCGGTGTAGTCGTCGGCATCAAAGTTTGATTCCCATTCGAGGTCGACAGCGGTAAACGGGGGAACTTCGTATTCCTGTGCAAAGCGTTCGTGGAGGAATTTTCGTTTGGTTTGTGCTTCGGACTCGTTGCGGGCGTGGGTGATGATCCAGCCTTTGCGTAGGAGGTGGTCGTAGGCGTAGACCTGATCGTAGATGCCGACGCTCATGTCCGGGATGTTTGGATTGTCTTTGGCTTTGGATGGCAGTTTTTCGAGGCTGCGGGCGAGATCGTAGCCGAACAGGCCTGCGGCGCCGCCCTGGAATGGGGGGAGGCCGTGAATTGTTGTTGTTTTTTCGCGCCATGCCTTCATCCGTTCGCTGAGGATGCGGAATGGGTCGTCGTCCGAGAAGGATAAGCGTTGCTCCCAGTTCGTGACGGTTATCTTGCCGTTTTTGGATTCGATTGTTTCGATGGGGTGGCAGACGACAAAACTGTAACGGCTCGCGGGGTGCTTGCGGTCGGCGCTGTCGAGCAGGAGACTGTAGGGAAGATGTTTGACGCTCAGAAAGGCTTGCAGCGGGTCAAGGTCTTCTATCTCCTCAACGAAAGGTTTCACTGTTTTTCTCTCCCGTGGTTGATTCGCTCTTTTTACAGTATTTTAGACACAAGTACAGCGCGGATTACAAACTTTTCAGGCTGTATGCGTTAAAAGTTTTCCACAGGCTTAGCCGTTGGAGGGGGGCGGTGCGATGTCGATTGTTATATCTCGAGCGGTTGCAGCTTGTTCCATCGCTCGTGTGAGGTTCTGTTTTAGATTTTCTACATCTTCCGGGAAGGGGCAATAAAGAGGGCCATCGTCTGTTTTTAGGCACATAACACGAATTTTTGCGCTTTCATTCAAGGCGGGGTGCTTTAAATGAAAATGTCCGTGTTCTCCCGGTTCAAGTTTTTTTAGGGCTCTTTGGTTTTGGAGTTGAGGGTATGCTCTCTGTAGGTCGGACAGCATTTTTTTTGAGTCATGCATCCTCGTTAGGTAATTATACACGGCCTGGTTTATCTGGGCTTTTGTAGCTGCCCATTCTTCCACAATCTCAAATAGCTGTTGGTCTATTCTTTGGGCTTCTTTTTCGTCATTTGCTTCGGTGTGTGCTTTATGAAGATCTAAAAGAGACGGATTATCGTAAACAACGGGGATAGTGAAAACCGGGGCTTTTTCTGCCGGGGAAATTGCTTCCAGTTCTTTACTGCATTGCGAAAGATGCAGGGTTACGCCATAAGGTTTTAGCAGTCTTTGGAGCCTTTTACTGTCTTTCTGGCTTCCTCTTTCAAATTCGAGTATTTTTTGGGCGAGTCCATATATTTCTGAACTATTGGCTCGTCTTTGACGCGTGGTCTCAAGTGGAAATGTCGTTCTTTCTCCGGTTAGAAAGTGTCTAATCGGGACTGTCCAAAGCAGATTTCCGTTTGGAAATCTTTCTGATTGATTGGTTTCGCTTAGCAGGCTTTCTACTACAGGGTGTGTTGATTGATCTGCTTCGATTGTTGCCTCTTTGCATCCTTGCAGAATGGATATTGCGTCTTGAGTTGCGGAAGGATCGTAGGCCAGCAGGTTTAGTTCCCGGTCGAGTGTGTAAACTCTGTGGTGAAGCGAGATGTTTCCTTTATCGTCGTGAGCGGCGATGTATTCATATCTAGTTGTCATTTCCTCTAAGAGGCCAAGCAGTTCCGCTTTTTTGTCTTCAATTTCCCTGCGTATGGCATCTGCGCGATCGAGGGAAATGTTGAGAGGGCAGACTGTTCCGATTTGCGGGTACTGACTATTGCGGACAATGCAGTAAGGATTGTTTTCATCAGTAATCGTTATGTCCATCTCAGGTAAGAGATCTATTGTGGGCTGGGTACCTGGGATTTTATCTTTTCCGGTTGCAGCAATTAAAAAATCTCTTAGTGTTTTTTCTCTTCTTTTTTCCCATGATTGGACCTGGATGCAGGCTTTTGCTGCGCCTTGCCAATTTGCGGGGGATGTACTTCTACGTACGACAGTTACAGTGATTGTAGTTGTTGGATGCGTGAAAGTGACATGCGATCCTCCGCCGTCGGTGTTGGGAGGTTCGAAGTTGTTGTCCAGAAGCATTCTTTCAATCGCTGGAAAGGGCAGCGGTTGTTTTCGGCGCACTATTTGATCTAGTGGATATTTTGTATGACCCATTTTTCTCTTCACCCTTATTTTTTTCGGTCTTTCGCGCCGCTTTTATCGTAAACCTTATTGTATTATGGATAAATAATCTAGAAAAAATTTTTAATGTTTTGGACGATTTCGGCGAGGGGGGCTTTATGAATTTCGGCGCCTTCGGGGAAGGCGCTGTGGAGGCGGGAGGGGAGGCCGGGGTCAAGCATAACAAAGATGCCTTTGTCGCCTTCGCGGCGGATCAGGCGGCCGAAGGCCTGGCGCAGTTTCAGGCGGGTTAAGGCTTCATCGTAAGCGCGACCGCCGAAGGCATCGCGGCGGGCTTTGTGCAGGATGGTTGGACGGGGCCAGGGGACGCGGTCGAAGACGATCAGGCGCAGCGAGTCTCCGGGGACGTCGACGCCGTCGCGGATGGCGTCGGTGCCGAGCAGGCAAGCGTGGCGGTCGTCGCGGAAAATATCGACGAGGGTGCCGGTGTCGATATCGTCGATGTGCTGGGCGTAGAGGGGGAGGCCGGATTCTTCGAGGGGGCCTGCGATTTTTTCGTGGACGGCGCGCAGGCGGCGGATGGAGGTGAACAGGCCGAGGGCTCCGCCGCCGGAAGATTTAAAGAGGGCGCGGACGGCGCCCGAGACTTGTCCAATATCGTTTTTATCGATGTCGCTGGCGACGAAGATGCGGGTTTGGGCGGCGTAGTCGAAGGGGGAGGGGAAGGCGGATTCTGTTGCGTCTTTTGATATGTAAATCGATCCGGTTCGTATATGTGCGCTTTCCCAAGTGTTTTCAGGGGTTTCTTCACCGCTACGCAAGGTTGCAGATGTGATGGCCATGCCGTGGAGGTGAGGCGTGATGCTGCCGGCGAAGGGTTTCATCGGGTCGATGTAGTGGCGGCAGGCGCCGATGTCGGTGGCGCGCCCGTCAGTGCGGTCAATTTCTAGCCAGTCGATGAAGTCTGGATTGGTTTGGTGGGCTTCGCTGGTGAGTGTGTCTAAAAGGGCGATCCATGCGGAGAGGGTTATGGCTGCGCGGCGTTCGAGCGACTGGCTGAGGGATATCAGGCGTTTGCGGGTTTCGGCGTCGATTTCGCCGTCGTCGTTTTCGAGTTTGGCGCGCAGGATTTTTGTCAGGGTGGTGACGGGTTTTTGAATGGCGGTGAGCGCCTTTTTCAAATTTTGTGCTTGCTCGAGAAGTTCCGGGGAGGCCGGGTGGAGCGGGGTTTCAAGGGCGTAGGGGCCTTCGCGTCCGGGGGCGCGCGCGTAGACTTGATGGTAAACGGTTTCGAAGAATTTTTCGGACGGTCCTTGCGGCTGCCTGTCCTGGAGGCGTTTGGCCCAGCCGTGCGCGGTGAGGTTGCGGGCTGTGTGGAGTATGTCTTCGAGGGCGCTTTGGGCGGATTGATCGCCGGCGACGAGGTCTTCCAGGCGGCGTTTCAGGCCACGGGCGCGGCTTTGGCGGCCTCCTTCCGCTCCGAGAATCCAGCGGCGGAGGTCTGCGGTTTCTTTGGCTGTGAGGTGGGCTGAAAAGGCACTGTCGGCGGCGTCGAACAGGTGGTGGCCTTCATCGAAGACGTAGCGTGCGGGCAGGGTTTCGCCGGGTGTGGCAAGGGCTGCGCTGATCATGACGAGGGCGTGGTTGGCTATGACGAGGCGGGCGCGCCGCGCTTTGCGGATGGAGCGTTCGACGAAGCAGCGGTTATAGTGGTCGCAGGCGGAGAAAATGCATTCGCCGCGGCGGTCTGCAAGGCCATATGTTCCGGCGTAGCCGAGGATGGCGGAGAGCCATCCGGGGAAGTCCGGGCCGCTGAGGTCTCCGTCTTTGGTGGCGGCGCTCCAGCGGGCCATGATTCCGGCAGCGATCGCTTGTTGTGGGTTGAGGGCTGTGGCGGTTCTTAAGGCTGCTTCCTCGAGGTTGAGGAGGCAGAGGTAGTTTTCGCGGCCTTTGCGGACAGCGACGTAAGCGTCTTTGACGGCGGGGTGCGGGTAGAGGCGGTCGAGTTCCTGATCGATCTGGCGTTGCAGGTTTTTGGTGTAGGTGGAAATCCAGACGGGGGCGTCATTTTTTTCGGCCCAGACGCTGGACGGGGCTAGGTAGCCTAACGTTTTTCCGATTCCGGTTCCGGCTTCCGCCAGCAGAAGATGCGGGGGGGCGTTGTTTTCTGGAGGAGCAAAGATGCTCGCTATTTCGGCAGCGTATGCTTTTTGTTGCGGGCGGGGTTCGCGCGGGTGGTCGCCGCGGGAGAGCATTTCGCTTAAGCGTTCCTGTGTTTCTTGTTCTGTAATCCCGAAGAGGGTTGTGGGGGCCTCGGGGGCGTCTTCGGCCCATTCGGGGAGGCGGCGCCAGATGTTGAGGGCGCTTTTTGAGAAGGTTTCTTCCTGTGGGTCCCAGGATTGGCCGAGGGCTTCGAAAATGTAGGGCGTCCAGGCCCAACCTTTGCCTTTCAAGCCCATGATTGCGGCTATTTTTAAGGGATCGGCTTTTTCGGCGAGGCGGTCTTGCTGGAGGTCTGTCAGGAGGGCGCGGGCGATTTCAAGAAGGGCGAAGGGGGCGTCGTCGAAGTTTTCGGGCGGGCTTAGGCTCAGGGCTTTGCAGAGGCCGGTCGGGGTGGGGACGCAGAAGCGGGCCGGGTGGGTAAAGGCGAAGAGTTCTAAAACGTCGAAGGTGTCCAGATGTTCGAGGCCCATTTTGTTTTTTGTGTAGGGGGCGTGGCAGACATAGGCGGCCTGTTTGTGCAGGATCATTTTTGCACGATCGAGGCTGAGTGTCTGGAGTTCTCCGTCGCTGGACAAGATTGCGGCGTGGCGGGCGTTGACGGTTACTGCCGGCAGGGTGGGCAGGGCGATGTCGCGTGATGGGGGCGCCGTTTCGGGAATCATGCCTTAGCATAGCGGAGTTTGGAGGGGGCGTGTATATGTGAGTCTTGCTATGGGGGTATTTTTTCTGTACTTATGTTTGCGTTATAGAAAATATATGAGGGTTTTATGTCCGGTCAAAATTTTATGCGCGTTATCCCTGCCGAGAAACGGGATGGCGGGGTGCCGAAGCAGGATGGTCTCAAGGCCCGTTTGAGGGCCGCGGCTTCTATGGCCCGGGATCAGGATCCTTATGGCGCGACGCCGGAAACTTATTGCGCTCAAGATCTAAGTGATCAGGCGCTTGTGCCTGATGTTGAGTAGTTGTGTTTGATTTTACCTAGTTTGGTTCTGCCGGTGCTGAGTGTCTCTCTTCATCTTCTTTTTCATCTTCATCGTCGCCTTCTTCAGATGTAAAAGTGTTGAGCCAGAGGTCTGAGATTTTTTGCGTTAGTTCTTCTCGTCTTTCGGCAAATGATGCGTTGGGATCGTTGAAATCACGTGCTTTGTGTTTCCTTTTTGCTGGTTCAGCGGGGGCTTTTGTTGCTGTTGCTTCCAGTGTTGCTGCTTTTGCTTCGAAGCTGCCAAATTCCCATTTTAGATTTCTTATGTTTTGTTCGATGGCGATGCCGGTTCTTGCCAATGAATCATAGATTTGGGTTACGGTGTCTTTTGCGGTGTGCTCGATCTGTGCGCTGTGTTTTTGGAGCGTTATTGTTGTCAGGCTGCTGGCTGCGACAATAAAAATTCCACTGATTATTCCGCCTACACGGTTTGTTTTTAGCCGTTTTTCCAGTTGGTTTACTTTGCGGCTTAAATTGCCTAGCTCTTCGGCAACATTATTCGGTGGGGCTGGGTTGTCGTTGGTTGGTTTATGATTTTTATCAAAAATGGGAGGGACGTTCAGGTGTTTTAACTCAGTTGGACGATCTGAGGTTTCCAGGGCAGACATTATTTTTTTTCCGCTTTCTTCTGTGTAAGCGGCGGGAACCTAACAGATGCTCTGAATATAAATCAAGAGGGATTATAACTTTTTGTACTCATTTTATGCTGATTATACAAAAAAGAGGGTCGCGGGACGTTTCCCAATTATGCGGCGTGACCCGCGACCTTTGCGTTGCCCCACATACGCTCCCAGAGTGAAAGAATAGAATAGCGGTTAAAATGGGCTTTGATATGCATTTTTATGGCCGCATTGCGCAGGGCGATGCGGTAGTTGGGACCAATCCCTGTACTGCCGTCTTTCATGGTAACGACGGAGACATTATGACGGCTGCCTGGGATATCGACGACTTTGCTCTCGGCAACATCTTTTTTGCCAAGTGCGAGTGAGCTTGTGGCATTAAAGCCAGGGTAATCACGCATGATGTTGGTGTATTGGATCAGGCCGAGATCATATTCACGGCCATCCAGTCCGCGCCAGAGCAGACCTTTGCCTTTGTTGTCTTTGTAGAAGCGATGTTTTCCGATCAGGAGAACGGCGCCGATGCTGAGTTCTGCGTTGATTTCGCGGAAGCGGGACGGGGAGATTTTTTTCTTTCCCATGCAGCTTTGTTCGAATTCATCTATATATGTCATAAGCGTCTTAATTGATGGACGCGTGTTTTCTATCGTGTACATGTTGCCCTTGCACTTTCAGTCATTTTTATTTTTTTTTTACGCAGTTGGCTTTCCCCCACACACGGAAAAAGCTAATACCCTACAATTTCATGCTATCGCAGGAGAGCTTAAAATTTATTTAAAATTTTAGGTAATTTTTATGAAAATTTAAGGCAAATGTCGAAAATGTGTGTTTATTATGCCGCTTTGATGAGTTTACCCTCTAGGGCTTCCCGGATTAGGGCGGCTGTTTCCTTTACGCCGTAGAGGGCGATGAAAGAGCCGAAGCGCGGGCCCTGGTCTTGTCCAAGGAGGATTTGATAGAGGGCCTGGAACCAGTTTCTGAGTTCGTCTTTTTCGTAGCCACTGTCTTTACCAGCGCTGAAGACGGCCGTCATATATTCTTCGGCTTCCTGTCCGTCTTCCATTGACTCAAGCGCGGTTGCCAGTGCGCTCAGGGCTGCGCGCTCGCGGTCGTCCGGTTCACGGTAAGTTTTTTCCGGGAGGACGAAGTCTTTATAATATTGAATTGCGAAGCCGGTTAAACGGTCGAGGAACGGCGCGTTTTCCGGTGTTGCTTCAGGCTTATAGCGTTTGATAAAGCGCCAGAGGACGTTTTTGTCTTCGGTGTTTGCAACGTTGACGAGGTTCAAGAGCAGCGCGAAGGAAACCGGTGTGTGCTGGGTTTCGGGGACGACACCGTCGTGGATGTACCAAGCCGGGTTGTCGAGTTTTTGCGCCGGGTCCTGATCGTTCAGTTTTTCGGCGAAGGTGATGTATTCGTCGACGGCTTTAGGAATAACATCGAAAAAGAGTTTTTTGGCGCTGGTCGGGCGCTGGAACATATAATAAGCGAGGCTTTCGTGCGGGGCGTAGGTAAGCCAGTCTTCCATGGACAGGCCATTTCCCTTGGATTTGGAGATTTTCAGGCCGTTTTCATCGAGGAAGAGTTCATAGCGGAATCCTGCCGGGCCGCGACCGCCGAGGATCTGGACGATTTTGGCTGCGTAGTCGGCAGCGGTGACGAGGTCTTTGCCGGCCATTTCATAGTCAACATCCATGGCGTACCAGCGCAGGGCCCAGTCGGCGCGCCATTGTGCCTTGCAGCCGCCTTTGAAAATGGATTGGGTGATGCGCTCGCCGGCTTTGTAGCCTGTGCGCTCTGCTTCACTGTCGTCCATGACTTCGAATGTGGCGATCCCCTGGTCGAGGTCTTCGATGCCGCGCAGGGCTACGTTATGGAGGATGACGGGGTATGGTTTGTCTTCGCCTTTTTTCTGCACGATCGGGAAGATCGGGGAATAAGTGGCCGCGCGCTCTTCGCCTAAAAGCGGGAGGACGGCGGTTCGGATTTCATCATATTGGACCAGCATCTGGCGCAGGGTGCTATCGAAACGGCCAGCGTGGTAGCAGTCTTTGGTTGCGCTCATGAATTCGTAGTCGAAGCCGAAGCTGTCGAGGAATGAACAGAGCCGCGCGTTGTTATGCTCGCCGAAGCTTTTGTGCTCGGTGTCGAAAGGGTTCGGGACGCTGGTGAGCGGCATGCCGAGGGCGCCGCGCAGGAGGTCCTGATTGGGGACGTTGGTCGGGACCTTGCGCAGGCCGTCCATGTCGTCGGAGAAGCAGATCAGTTTTGTCGGGATGTCGCTCAGGCGCTGGAAGGCGTGCATGACCATTGTCGTGCGGCAGACTTCGCCGAAGGTACCGATATGCGGCAGGCCGGAGGGGCCGTATCCGGTTTCGAACAGGACGTAGCCTTTTTCCGGGGTTTTGACTTCGCCCTTGCCGACGGCGCGCAGACGTTTCAGGACGCCTTTGGCTTCTTCAAAAGCCCAGGTGCGGCATTTCATGGCGAGGTCAGTGTCGATATCTTTTGTCATGGTTGGGTAGGGATAGCAGAGAATGCGCGGTTTTGGAAGGGTTTTTTCTGGTGTCGGGAATATGATGGGCCCTTAAAAATAGTGCTCTGCAAAGACGAGAATCACGTGTATAATCAGCCGCATATGTTGGAAACGTCCAGCATCAGCCCGCGGTCGCTCCAGGCCGCACATAGCAAGGGAGAGACCAATATGGGATCGTCTTGTGGATCATCAGCCTGCGCAACAAAACCGGCTAAACCGGCAGCCAAGCCCGCAGGCGGCAAAACTACCAAGAAAAAGTAGGTTCTTTGCCGCATGCCTTGGGCATGTTTACACAGGCGCCGCAGGCTTATAAGGCTTGCGGCGTTTTTTGCTTTTCTATTGCAGGTTTTTTGTGATACAAATTCACTCCTATGGAAAATAAATAAAAGATAAAGTGGGATTGAATATGGGTGAGTTTGATAATAGCAGTGTTAAAGCAGCGAATTTTTCACTTGAAGTAGAACGTACGCCGGCGCAAATCCGGGATTACGCCACGATGAATGCGATGGCTGAAAAGCGGCTTCGTATTAAATGGGAAGATATTGACGTGGAACATGCGCGTGACTGGATTGACCTTTCAAGGGCGCGTCTGGGTTTGGGGCCGAATGATGAGTTGGGGGGCAAGCGGATTTTGTCCTGTTTGCGGGCGGAGTTGCATATAAACGGGCGGACACCGGAACAGCTTCGGCATTATTTTATGGGGGAAGACTTTCCGGAGATTATTCCTACGCTTGCCGTTCAAGAGGTGTCTGTTGCCCGTGAGCCTTCGGTTTTGAAAAAGTTGATGCGTTCGGCGGCGGCTTTGTGGGGGAGTGCTCTTTCTGCGCTTTCTCATAAGTTTGTGCGCAAAGAGGTTCCGGTTGCAGTTCCGCAGGTGCGTGGTGCGCGTGAGGAGCTCCAAGATACAGTGCAAATCGCTTGTAGCTTGCTGGATATTCAGGAATTTCATCTTGATCGTGATAAACTCTGGAAATGGGTTCAGGATATGCGCGGCTTTGCGGAGCATCTTGGCGAGATCGCTCCGGGGAAGGTTCTTGGTCGTGGTGATATTTTGAAGCTCTTTCGTTTGTCGCTTGAAAAAGAGGGCGGGGATATCGGAAATATTATCAAGCAGATTACTTGTCCTTCGCCTGCCCGTGAAGAGTTGTTTCGGGGAAAGCGTGATGAGGGCAAACGTTCAACATCGCCATCTGTTGATTTTGCTGAGCGTAGCGGGCCTGTTTTGACGCCGGGGGGGAAGGTTAAGAAAGCATCGGCTCATTCGCCACATCGTCCCGGGGATGATGATTGGTCTGTGGCCTACGCTGCGGGATGATGATGTGAATTTTTAAAAATAAAAAGCCGGCTGTTTGCCGGCTTTTTTTGATTTTGTCTTTTTAGCTCATCATTGTCGGCAGTTTTTCCGCGGGGACGATGTTTTTGCCGTTGTCGGCAACTTCGGAGGCCGGGTTGCCGATTGCGCCCCATTCGTTTCTGCGTGTCGGTCTATTTGACGGGGCAGGGGGGTTTTGCTGTCTTAGCTCGGGGACGTCCATGCCTGCATTTCTGGCGTGTTCGCGAACATCAGCGTTGTTTACTTCGTTTAGAGCTTTGCCAAGAGCATCTATGGCCTTTGGGTTCTTCTGTACGAGGACTTTCTCATCGCGCAATGTGTCGATGATTGCCTGCAGGTGTGCGCCGGTCAGGTCGGAGAATTTTTCGACGCCTTTCAGGTCGCTGTAGCCGCTGAATGTGTCTCTTTCTTCTCTTTTCGCGACGATGTATCCGTTTAAGTCTTCGGCGAATTGTTTTGAAAACTTACCGGTTGCATCAACACTGGAGTGGCCGAGGTTGTGCAGGGCGTTTTGCATGAACTTGATCATCTCCGAGGGTTTTTTCTCGTTGATTAACAGTTTATCATGCGGGACATCCTTGAGGTTGGATTCGAGGCGATCCATGTGGTATTTGAATTTTCCTGAATCGATTGCTTCGGCGCCGGCTTCTTTTGCGCCTTTGGCACCTTTTTCTATGGTTTCCGTTCCTCCGGGGACGGTTCTAGTGATATCGCGCCAGATTTGCCCGCCTTGGCGAAGTATCTGCCTTGGGTCGAAGTCTCCAGCGACTTGTGTACCAGCTTGAAAACCAAAATTTTGTTTTAGGCCTTTATCTGTTTCTTCGCCCATTTTATCACCTCGTAATCTTATAAAATTGGATATTCTTGTTACTTTTTACGTAACATTATCTAGGCTAACGTAAAAAGGGGAGATGGGCAAACTTTTTTTGTTTTGGGCGTGGGGTGGTTTGTATGGGTTCGGGGTGACAGGATCGGGGGCCCTGGTATATAGTCAGGCTTATGAAAGCTATGATCCCGAATAATGAGCGGCCCCTGGTGGCTAAAGGTTTGGTTCCGGCGGCGTTTGACCGTTCGGTGCCTTTGCGGATTCATTCGGATTTTACGCCGTCGGGGGATCAGCCGGGGGCGATTGAGGCTTTGTGCGCGGGGCTGGAGGAGGGCTTAAGCGATCAGGTGTTGCTGGGGGTGACGGGGTCGGGGAAGACGTTTACGATGGCGCATGTGATCCAGAAGTTGCAGCGCCCGGCTTTGATTTTGGCGCCGAACAAGACGCTGGCGGCGCAGCTTTACGGGGAGTTTAAAGCCTTTTTCCCGGAGAATGCGGTCGAGTATTTTGTGTCTTATTACGATTACTATCAGCCCGAAGCGTATGTGCCGCGCACCGATACGTTTATCGAGAAGGATTCGAGCATTAACGAGCAGATCGACCGGATGCGCCACGCGGCGACGCGGGCTTTGTTCGAGCGGCGGGATTGTATCATTGTCGCCAGTGTGTCTTCGATCTACGGGATCGGTTCGAAGGAAGATTATATGGCTATGGCGTTTGCGCTGAGCGCCGGGCAGGTGATGTCGCGGGAGGAGATGATTGCGCGGTTTGTCGAGCTGCAATATTTGCGCAACGATATCGCGTTCGAGCGGGGGAGTTTCCGGGTGCGGGGGGATATTGTTGAATTGTTCCCGGCGCACTTTGAGGACCGGGCGTGGCGGTTTTCTTTGTTTGGGGACGAGATTGAGAAGATTACCGAGTTTGATCCTTTGACGGGGCAGAAGTTCGAGGATTTGGAGGGGGTGCGGGTGTTTGCGAACTCGCACTATATTACACCGGGGCCGACGATGCAGCAGGCGATTGCGCGGATCAAGACGGATTTGAAAGAGCGCCTTGCGTATTATGAGCGGGAAGGCAAGCTTTTGGAAGCGCAGCGGCTCGAGCAGCGGACGCAGTTTGATATCGAGATGCTCACGGCGACGGGGGCTTGTAAGGGGATCGAGAATTATTCGCGGTATCTGACGGGGCGCAAGGAGGGCGAGCCGCCGCCGACTTTGATCGAGTATTTGCCGGACGATGCGATTATGTTTCTTGATGAGAGCCATGTGATGCTGCCGCAACTGCGGGCGATGTATAACGGGGACCGGCAGAGGAAAGGGACTTTGGTGGATTACGGGTTTCGGTTGCCGGTGGCGCTGGATAACCGTCCGCTCCAGTTTGAGGAGTGGAATGCGCTGCGGGGGCAGACGATCTATGTTTCGGCGACGCCGGGTGAGTGGGAGCTGACGCAGGCGGGTGGGATTTCGGCGGAGCAGGTGGTGCGACCTACCGGTTTGATTGATCCTGAGGTTGAAATCAGGCCCACGGAGACGCAGGTCGATGATCTGATGCATGAGGCGCGGGAGATCATCGCGCAGGGCGGGCGGATGCTGGTGACGACGCTGACCAAGAAGATGGCGGAGGCGTTGACGGAGTATCTGGCGGAGAACGGGATTTCTGTGCGGTATTTGCATTCGGATGTGGAGACGCTGGAGCGGATCGAGATTATTCAGGATTTACGGCGCGGGGCGTTTGATGTGCTGGTGGGGATTAACTTGCTGCGCGAGGGGCTGGATATTCCGGAATGTATGCGGGTTTGTATTCTGGATGCGGATAAGGAAGGGTTTTTGCGTTCCAAGACGTCGATGGTGCAGACGATCGGGCGGGCGGCCCGGA
>JAGRHC010000043.1 GCA_020445145.1 Alphaproteobacteria bacterium | reverse complement strand
AGCTTTTCTAAAGACCTGCAAACAATGGTTTTCTGCGCTTCCGGTACTCAAATACTTTGGTGTATATTCCGTTCCGGTTCTCGAAAACCATTGTTTTCGCTGACTTTATAAAAGCTGTGAGTATGAACCCTAGGCTTTCATCGTTTCCGTTCGGGCGTCGTCAAATTGCGGCTTGCGTACTTATGTACGCGGCGCCTTATTTTCCTAGCCGAACAAAAACGCTGTTTGCCTTCAGGGCTTTCATCGTTCAAAGCAGGGTTCGTTGCTGCGTCGCTTCCGTACAATTGTACGCTTCGCTCCTTGCGCCTGCCCTGCTTTAAACGCTGTTTGCCCTTAGGGCTTTCGTTGTTTTTGTGGGGGCGTCGTTAATTGCGGCTTGCCTTTGATGGCGGGAGGGGCCTATTTTAGGGGATGCAGACTTTGTTTTCTCCTGATTCCGGGGCGTCGATGGATTTCCCTTATTTACAGACATTGAACGCGCCGCAGCGCGCGGCGGTTGAGGCTTTGGACGGGCCGGTTCTGGTGCTGGCCGGGGCGGGGACCGGGAAGACGCGGGTTTTGACGATGCGTCTGGCGCATTTGCTGAATACGCGGCGGGCTTATCCGTCGCAGATTCTGGCGGTGACGTTTACCAACAAGGCGGCGCAGGAGATGCGGGAGCGGGTGGCCCATTTGATGGACGGGCGCTCGGTGGAGGGCTGGTGGCTGGGGACGTTTCATGCGCTGGCGGCGCGGATGCTCCGGCGGCATGCGGAGCTTGTCGGTTTATCCAGTAATTTCACAATCTTAGACCCGGATGATCAAGTGCGGCTTTTGAAGCAGATCATGGAGGTTGACGGGATCGATACCAAGAAATGGGCGCCTAAGGCGGTCATCTCGTTTATTGACCGGTGGAAGGATCGGGGGCTGGTGCCTTCTCAGGCGCCGGAGGACGAGGTTCGGGATGTTGCGGATGGTAAACTGGTCGGTTTGTATCGAAAGTATCAGGAGCGTTTGCGGGCTGTGAATGCTTGTGATTTTGGGGATTTGCTTCTGCATATGATTACGATTTTGAAGAATCCGGACAATGCGCATGTGCTGGCGGATTATCACGACCGGTTCCGCTATATCATGGTGGATGAGTATCAGGATACCAATGTGGCGCAGTATATGTGGCTGCGGTTGCTGGCGAAGGGATCGGGGAATATCTGCTGTGTCGGGGATGACGATCAGTCGATCTATGGTTGGCGCGGGGCGGAGGTTGGCAATATCCTGCGGTTTGAACGGGATTTCCCGGGGGCGCAGATTATCCGTCTGGAGCAGAATTACCGCTCGACCAACCGGATTTTGAGCGCGGCGGGGAAGGTGATTTCCTATAATGACGGGCGTTTGGGCAAGACTTTATGGTCGGATCAGGGGGACGGCGAGAAGATTGTTGTCTGCGGGTTGTGGGACGGGGAGGCCGAGGCGCGCTGGGTGGGCGAGCAGGTCGAGCAGTTGCAGCGGGCGCGGGGCGGTGAGAAGGGTTCTTCTTTGAGCGAGATTGCGGTTCTGGTGCGCACAGGGTTCCAGACGCGGGAGTTTGAAGAGCGTTTTATCAAGCTCGGGATTTCTTACAAGGTGATCGGGGGGCCGCGGTTTTACGAGCGACAGGAGATTCGTGATGCGCTGGCTTATTTCAGGGTTCTGGCGCAGCCGGCGGATGATCTGGCGCTGGAGCGGATTATCAATACGCCGCGGCGCGGTATCGGGGATACGACCGTACAGACGCTTTATGCGCATGGGCGGACGCACGGGATTTGCCTGCATGATGCGATTATGGATCTGACGCAGACGGATGAGCTGCGGTCCAAGGTCAAGGGGACCTTGATGAAGTTGCTGGACGATTTTGCGCGGTGGCGGTCTTTGCTGGACACGATGAATCATGCGGAGCTGGCGGCTCTGGTTCTTGAGGAATCGGGGTATATGCAGATGTGGAAGGAAGACAAAACGCCGGAAGCGCCGGGGCGGCTCGAGAACTTGAAAGAACTTGTCGGCGGGATGCAGGAATATGAGTCTTTGCCTGCGTTTCTGGAGCATGTTGCGCTGGTGCTTGAGAATCAGGATGCGAGCGGCGGGGCGTATGTTTCGATTATGACGCTGCACGGGGCGAAGGGGCTGGAGTTTGATACGGTCTTTTTGCCGGGGTGGGAGGAAGGGTTGTTTCCTTCGCAGCGGTCGATGGATGAGAACGGGATGAAGGGGCTTGAGGAGGAGCGGCGGCTGGCTTATGTCGGGATGACGCGGGCGCGCAAGCGGGTTTTTATTTCCTATGCAACAAGTCGCAGGGTGTATGGGAACTGGATCAATTCCGTTCCGTCCCGTTTCGTCGATGAGTTGCCGCCGGAGCATGTCGATGTGACCGCGGAGACAGGCTCTTATCAGGCGGCGGGGCGTTCCCAGCATTGGGATTCAAGCGGGATTCGACCTCAGGTGCGCCCGGCGGCTTTTGCGAGCGGGGCCGGCAAGGTGCGGAGCGAGAGCGGGGATGTTCTGGCGCGCGGGGATCGGGTCTTTCATGAGAAGTTCGGGTATGGGAAAATCATCCATATTGACGGGCACAAGCTGGATATTGTGTTTGAGCATGGCGGGAATAAACGCGTCATGGACAGCTTTGTGACGAAGGCTTAGTGTTCTGCGATAAACGGGCTCCGAAATGCATTCGGCTGCGTTTCCGGTCCTCACGTACTAATGTACGTTGCGGTCCGGTTCTCGCCTCATACATTTCTCACTCCGTTTCTCTTAGAACACGTTCAGGAGATTTTTTTAAAACTCGATCTTGCCGGCGGCGACGATCTGGCCGTAGCCGTTTGCTTGGGCGAAGATGACGAGGCCGTCTATAGGCTCGTCGGGTTTTTTCAGGTCCATGATTGTTTCTTCGCCCATCCAGCCGCCCATGTTGTGGTAGGTGCGGGCGGCGTTGGCGTAAGTGATGGTGTGGCCGTTGTTTTCGCCGCCTGAGACGCTTTCTGTCCAGTTTTTCTTGTAGCCAAAGCCCCAGAGGCGGTAGGTCAGGTAGCCGTCGACGGGGAGAGTCGGCAGAGTAACGCGGATGATGCCGTCTTCTTTGGTTTCGAGTTTGATCGGCAGGGGCGCGCGGGGTGATTCTTTTTTCAGGGCGTTTTCGAGTTCGTTTGCACGGGAGCCGATGAACTGGGTCTCGCCGTTGACGACCATTTGAGGCGTGTAAACGTCGTGGGTTTGAAGCGAGTCGGCGTAGCCGTGCTGGCGGACGTCGCAGAAGTCGCGGGAGAGGCTGCTGTTTGCGCTCCATGGACCGTCCCAGTAGGAGACGGGGCAGCTGAGGGCGATGATGTCCTGGCGGGCGGCCAGTTTTTCCATGATGGCGTCTGCAGGCGGGCAGGAGGAGCAGCCGTGCGAGGTGTAGAGTTCTACCACGAGCGGGGCCCGGGCTGTTTTCTGCTGACTTTCTTGCGCGTTTGCATGCGGGCCAGGGAGCAGGACGGCCAGGGCGAAAAACAGGGCTGTGCGTATGCGGTGCATTTTTCTCTTCCTGCTCCGTTGTTTTCTGCTACAAGTTCGGCCATATTAGGGGACCATTCACATACGATCAACAGGCTTGTAAAACGATGAGCAGGATAGATAAAGTCGCAACCGTTTTTGGCGGGACAGGGTTTTTGGGGCGGCAGATTGTCGCGGATCTGGCTGCGCGCGGTGTGCGCGTTAAAGTGGCGACCCGGGTTCCAGAGCATGCTTATTCCCTGAAGCCTTACGGGCAGGTGGGGCAGGTGGTGCCGTTTGCCTGTGATTATTCGGATGGGGCCAGTGTGGCACGGGCGATTGCGGGGAGCGATCTGGTCGTCAATTGTATCGGTATTCTCTATGAGAAAGGGAAATCGGGGCGGTTTCAAAAGATTCATGTCGATTTGCCGGCGTTGATTGCCAAGGCGTGCGCCGAGAACGGGGTTGGCCGTTTTGTGCATGTTTCTGCACTGGGGTGCGATACAGGGACATCACGTTATGCGAAAAGCAAGCTTGAAGGGGAGAAGGCGGTTCTGGCGAATTATCCGCGGGCTGTGATTTTGCGGCCTTCGGTGATTTTCGGGGCGGATGATGATTTCTTTAATATGTTTGCGGAGCTGGCGCGGTATATGCCGGCGCTGCCGTTGATCGGAGGCGGGAAGACGAAATTCCAGCCGGTTTATGTGGGCGATGTCGCAGCGGCGGCTGTGCAGGTTTTGACGGATACGCATACGGGCAAGAACGGGCCGGAAGGTAAGATTTATCAGCTTGGCGGGCCGGAGGTTCTGACGTTCCGGGAGATTTACGGGCGGTTGTTCCAGTTTACCGGGCGGCAGCGTTGTCTTGTTACTTTGCCTTACGGGCTGGCGAAATTTGAAGCGAGCTTTTTGAGCTTGCTGCCAAAGCCGCTTTTGACGCCGGATCAGGTTGAGTCTCTGAAGACGGATAATGTGGTGGCGGATGGTGCGCTGGGGCTGGAGGCGCTCGGGATTGCAGTGCATGGTCTGGATGCGATTCTGCCGACGTATCTTGAGCGGTACAGGGAGGGTGGACGGCGCCGCGTGCCGGGACCGGGGGATAAGCCTTTACGGGATATTCGATGATGAAGATTAGTCATTTTATTGCAGCTTGTTTGATGGTTTCCGGGATTTCCGGCGGTGTTACGATTCCGAAGACTGTGTATGCGCAGAGCGGGATTTCACAGCAGATTGCGGCTGTGGTGAATGAGGATGTGATTTCGGTTGACGACGTGCGTGAGCGTTTGATGCTGGTGATGGCCTCTTCCGGTTTGCCGAATACGCCGGATATTCGTGGGAAGCTGGCGCCGCAGATTATGCAGGGCTTGATTGACGAAAAGCTGATGGTGCAGGAAGCCAAGCGTCTCAATGTTGCTGTGGATGAGGCGGAGGTTCAGAAGGGCTTTGGCATGGTTGCCCAGCAGAACGGGCAGAGCGCCGAGACTTTTAAGGGGATGCTGCAGCGCGGCGGGCTTAGTCTTTCGACGATGTATGCGCAGATCGGGGCGCAGATGGCGTGGGGCAAGGTTGTACAGGCTGATATGCGGCCCAAGGTGGTGATTTCGGACCGGGATGTGGATGATGTGTTGGAGCGGCTCAAGCGGGCGGCAGGGTCGGATGAGTATCTGGTGGCCGAGATTTTTATTCCGTTCGGGGATGCGAAGAGCGAGAAGGATGCGCAGCAACTGGCAAGTGGTCTGGTGAAGGAAATCCGCGGCGGGAAGGCCGAGTTTTTTAAACTGGCGCAGCAATTTTCGAAGGCGGCCGGGTCGGCGAATGGTGGGGATCTCGGCTGGCTGGCGGGGGAGCAGATTGACCCGGATATGCTGGCAGCGCTGAAGAAGGTTTCCAAGGGGCAGGCGACGGACCCGGTTAAGACGACGGGTGGGTATCATATTTATTTGCTGCGGGATAAACGGGCGGTGAGTACGGATACGATTCCTTCCCGCGAGCAGGTGTTTAATATGCTGGGCCAGCAGAGGCTGGACAGGATGCAGCGGCGGCGGCTGATGGATTTGCGCGCGGCGTCGTTTGTGGAAGTCCGTGGCTGATTTTTCCAATATTGATGGTTTGCCTCCCTTGCGGGATGTGATTGCTGCGCATGGGTTAAGTGCGCAGAAGGCTCTGGGGCAGAATTTTTTGCTTGATCTGAATGTGACGGCGAAAATTGTGCGGCTGGCTGAGCAGGCGCGCGGGCCGGACGGGTTTGCCGGGGTTCATGTGATCGAGATCGGGCCGGGGCCGGGCGGTTTGACGCGGGCGCTTGTGAAGTCCGGGGCGCGCGGGGTGAGCGCGGTGGAGTTTGACCGGCGGGCGGTTGACGCTTTGCAGGGGCTGGAGGCGGCTGCGGCGGGGCGGTTGGTGATTGTTCAGGGGGATGCTCTGGAGACGGATTTGACGGGGCTTTGCGAAGCGCCGCGGGCGATTGTGGCGAATTTGCCTTATAATATTGCGACGCCGCTTTTGCTGGGGTGGCTTTCGCAGGTGCGGGCGGACCCGCAGGCGTTTTCCTCGATGAGTTTGATGTTTCAGAAGGAAGTGGCGGCGCGGATTACGGCCGGGCTGGGGAGCAAGGCTTACGGGCGGTTGTCGGTGATGGCGCAGTGGCTGTGCAAGGTGGGGCGGTTGATGGATTTGCCGCCGTCTGCCTTTACGCCGCCGCCGAAGGTGGTGTCGAGCGTGGTGCATTTTATGCCGCGTGTTCTGGATAGCGATGCGCCCTCATTTCAGGCGGTGGAACGGGTGACGGCGGCAGCGTTTAATCAAAGGCGCAAGATGATCCGGACGAGCCTTAAGGATTATATGGCGGGCGTGGAGGCGCTCGGGCTTGATCCGCAGGCGCGGGCGGAGGAGCTCGGCGTGCAGGATTTTGTAAAACTTGCCTGTTTTCATGATTTTGATGTAAAACATAAAAAAAACTAAGAGATTATACGGTGATTTATGGTTCGCGGGTTGGTCGAGATATTTCTGGATAGCGCTGTTTCTCATAAGATAAGACGCGGGCTGGGCCAGCCTTTGGAGCTGGTTGGGTCAAAGGGGTTTTATGATGCTCAGCCGGATATTTTCAGGCGTGTTGCGCAGGGGAAAAAGCTGGCTCGTTGGTCGGTTCAAGGACAGGAGACGGTGCTTTTGATGTCACGGAAAGTAGGTGATGCGGTCGCTGAGGCTCTTGGATTGCCTGTGGTGTCAACCTATATGCAGTATGAAAAATCTAACTTTGATAAAGCGCGTCATGGGGATGTTGTCTTAAATATAGTGCGCGCTAATGATGTGCGGGTTGCTATGGTTCAGGAACGACTCGTTTTAGATCTTGTTGATCGCGGTGTTTTTGAAGAGCAAAAGATGCGTGATGCTCTTCAAGCTATTGAGGCGGCTATGATTGGGCATGGACTTTCTGCGGATGATCTGGTTCGGCTTATAGAAGAGAAATATCCGCCTAAAGACCGCCCTTCAGACCCCGGACAAAGTCAGACAGGCCCATTGCCCGGTGACGTTTGAGGCGTTCGGCGTCGAGGATGAGCTGGGCTTTTTTGATGGCTTCGTCGACGTTGTTATTGATGATCACGTAGTCGTATTCCGAATAGTGGGACATTTCATCGGACGCTTTGGCCATGCGGCCCCGGATTTCGGTTTCGGATTCCAGTGTGTCTTTTGAGCGGGCGCGCAGGCGTTTTTCGAGCTCGGCGCGGGCCGGGGGCAGGATGAAGACGGTGACGAGGTCTTCGCGAGCCAGTTCGGCGAGTTGCTGGGTGCCTTGCCAGTCGATATCGAAGATGACGTCCTTGCCGTTGGCCAGCGCTTCTTCTACGGGGGCGCGGGGGGTGCCGTAGTAATTGTCGAATACTTTGGCGTGTTCGAGCATTTCGCCGTTATCGACCAGATCTCTGAATTCATCGGGGGTGGCGAAATAGTAGTCCTGCCCGTGGACTTCGCCCGCCCGGCGTTTGCGGGTGGTTGTCGAGATCGAGATGGTCAGGTCTTCGTTGTTTTTTAACAGGGCGCGCGTAATCGTCGTCTTTCCGGCACCGGAGGGGGATGACATCACATACATCAGGCCGCGGCGGCGAAGGGGTTTCAAGGGACTCTACTCCTGCTCTTTATAAAAATTGTTTGGTTTTTATAGTCGCTTCACTTTACTTTTGTACAGCGTTGCCGCGCTCCTTACGTATCTCTTATACGCTGCGTCGCTTGCGCCTTGTACAAAAGTAAATTGAAGCGACTATGTTCGAGTCAAACTAACCATAGGGAAAAGGAATCGCAATTTGAAAATGTACGAAAAAAGCCAAAAACCGCGAAGAATTGTTATTACGGGGGCCTCGAGCGGGATCGGGGAGGCTTTGGCGCTGTATTATGCCGCGCCGGAGGTGGTTTTGGGGCTGACCGGGCGGAATGACGAGCGGTTGGGCGCTGTGGCGAGGGCTTGTGAGGCGCGGGGGGCAAAAGTATTGGCGCAGGTGATTGAGGTTACGGACAGGGAGGCGATGGCCCGGTGGCTTACGGACTTTGATGATGCGCACCCGGTTGATCTGGTGGTTGCGAATGCCGGGATTTCTGCCGGGACGGACGGGGTGATCAGCGGTGAGGACCCGGCGCAGGTGCGGCGTGTGTTTGATGTGAATTTGACCGGGGTTTTGAATACGGTGGAGCCGTTGCAGGCGCGGATGGTGGCGCGGGGCGGCGGGCAAATTGCCCTGATGAGTTCGCTGGCGGGATTTTTCGGATGGCCGGGGGCTCCGGCTTATTGTTCGTCGAAGGCGGCGGTGCGGGTTTACGGGGAATCCTTGCGCGGGGCTTTGCGGCGGGCAGGGGTTCGGGTGAGCGTGGTTTGTCCGGGGTTTGTCGAGACGCGGATGACGGCGGTGAATGATTTTCCTATGCCTTTTTTGATGCCGGTTCAAAAGGCGGCTGAGGTTATTGCTTTGGGGCTGGCGCGGGATAAAGGGCGGATTGCCTTTCCTTTTGGGACTTTCTGGGGGGTGCGTTTTCTGGCGATGTTGCCGGAAGGGCTTGCTCAGATTATTGTTTCAAAAAGTCCGGCGAAATCCGGTTGATAATTGCCGATTTTGAATTTGTACCCTTTCCAAGGGCGTCATTGTCGTTATAATTGCGTCCTTCTTCCTCTGCGTATTATAGTCATTTGCCTTAACTTTGTGACTGTGTTGCTTCGCTCCTCACGTATTCTTATACGCTTCGTCGCTTGCGCCTAGTCACAAAATTAATTCAAATGACTATATAATTATGTTAAATTGATAAGGACTCTTGTCTAATTTGAGTATTATTCTTTCAATTTGTATTGGATGATTGTAATACTCTTGCAGTAGAGAGAATAAATAAATGCCATATGTCAAAGAAATCGAAGAAAACGCCAAAAATGCCGTTAATCTTTTAAAAGCTTTATCGAATGAAAAGCGCCTGATGATCGTTTGTGCAATCAGTAAGGGTGAGAAGAGTGTCGGGGAGCTTGAGGAGATTGTCGGGTTAAGCCAGTCTGCTTTGTCTCAGCATCTGGCGCGGCTCCGGCGCGATAAGCTGGTCGGGACGCGGCGTGAGGCGCAGACGATTTTCTATACTCTGGAAGATCCCGATGTTCGGGCGGTTTTGGAGTGTTTGTGCGATATTTATTCCGATTGCGATGGTGCATGCACCTCTTCTGATGCGCGCTATGTTCGCCGGGAGCAATACGCTTAGCTCTTCACCTTTTCATTTTGGTCTGAATGGTTAAAGGGGAGAAATAATTCCCTTTAATTCTTCGTATGCCTTTTCTACCGGGATATCTTCTATTGAAACGCTTTGGATCGTTTTTATGTTTTTCCCCTTTGGTGCGTGCCTGACGGGGTTGCTGTGGCCTGAGAACAGGACGAGGGTGGGGCAGCCGGTTGGACCGATTATGTGCATTGGTCCCGTGTCATTTCCGAGAGCGCCGGCGGCGTTTCTTGCAAGGGCGGCGATCTGGAAGAGGGAGGTTTTTCCGGTGAGGTCGAGGGATTCTGGGCAGAGGTCTGCGATTTGTTTTGTGGTTTCGGCTTCGGCCTGCGTGCCGAGGAGGACGGGCTGAAATCCTTTGGTGGTTAAAGTTTGGGCCAGTTTCGCATAGTTTTCTGCGGGCCAGCGTTTTTGCGGGTGCTGGGGGGCTGAGCCGGGGACGAGGAGGATGTATGGTTTTTTGAGGGGGAATTGGGAGAGATCGGCTTCGAGCCAGCCTAGATTGTCGATTTCGATGTCTTTTATGCCTGCGAGGGCGAGAGTCTGGACGTGGCCGTCGAAGGCGTGACCTGAGGTTCGTTCGGGGGAATCGTTGCGGTGTGAGGCGCCGGGGGCGGCACCAACCCATTCGGGGCGCTTTGATTTTGGGAAAAGGCGAAGATAAAGGGCGGTGCGGTCGTTGTTCTGAAGGTCGTAGATGCGGTCGAATCCGGCTTTGAGGAGTTTTTGGCGGAAGGAGAGCCAGCCGCCGATATTCATCAGGCCGGGGCGGGAGTCGATCCAGATTTCATCGAAATAGCCGCATTTTTCGGCGAAGGCCGTGAAGGGGCTGGTGGTCAGGAGGGTGATGTGGGCGTCTTTGTGGTGTTTGCGGATGGCGGCCATGGGGCCGAGGGCCTGGATGAAATCGCCGAGGGCGCTGAGTTTTATGACGAGGACTTTTTGCTGTTGTTCCGTGGTTTCCATTTACCCAAAGGCTCTTAGGGATGCGAAGGGGGAGGAGGAGCGGGGGCTGCCGCGGAACGGTTCGGGCGCGGTTTTGAGGTCGAGGGTGCTGTTTAGGAGGCGCGCGTAGACGTGCAGAGTTTTTTCGACCATTTGCTCGCGGGTGAAGTTGTTGGCGACGTGCGTCATGCCGCGGGTGGCGAGAATGGCACGTTGCCGGGAGTCGAGGGACAGGGCTTCTTCGAGTGCGGCGGCGAGGTCGTCCGGATTGTTTGGCTCGACCAGCCAGCCGGTGTAGCCGCGCTGGATGGTTTCGCGTGCGCCGCCGTGGTTGGTGGCGATGATGGGACGGCCCATGGCTTGTGCTTCTGCGGGGACACGGCCAAAGCCTTCGGGGTCGGTGGAGGCCGAGACGACGACGGTGGCCAGCATGTAGGCGGCGGGCATGTCGTTGCAGTGGTCGACAATGCGGACCCGGCTGCCGAGGTTTTTGGCGCTGATGGCGTCCTCGAGTTCCTTGCGGTAGTTTTCGCGGCCTTGGTCTGCGCCGATCATGACGCAGAAGACGTCGGATCGATCCAGTTTTTCCATGGCGTCGATCAGGACGTGGTGGCCTTTCCAGCGGGTCAGGCGGCCCGGCAGCATGACGACGTTGGCGCCGTCGGGGATGCGCCATTGTTTTTCCAGGATGACGAGGCGCTCGGCGGTGACTCCTGCGGGGTGAAAGCGTTCCAGCGGGATGCCGCGGGGGATGATTTCGATTCGCTCGGGCGGGAGGTGGTAGTTTTCCTGCAGGTAGGCGGCGACGAATTCGGAGATGGCGATGACGATTTCGCCTTGGGCGATCGAGCCGTTGTAGATTTTTTTGGCCTGGCCGCTGATGTTGTAGGGGGCGTGGCAGGTTGTGACGAAGCGTGCTTTTGCGTTCCGGCAGGCGCGCCATGCGCTCCAGGCGGGGGCGCGGCTGCGGGCGTGGACGATGCCGGCGTCATATTTTTTGATCAGTTTTTCGATCCGTTTGATGTTTTGCCACATGATGAACGGGTTTTTGCTGTGGACCGGGAGGTTTTCGTGAATGGCGCCGATGCGGGCGAGTTCGGGGATGCGCAATCCGCCGTGGGACACGATGACGGCGCGACCTCCTGCCTTGACGATACCTGCGGCGACGTCGATGCAGCCTTGTTCAGCGCCACCGGCGCCGAGTTCCGGGATAATCTGGATGATCGTGAATTTGGGAGTTTGTGCTTCGGTCATAATAAGTTTTTTCCCGCGTTTGCTGGAAACGGGGTTCCAGATACTCTATAGTCTCGCCTTGTTTCGAATTTCTATGTCTATAAAACGCTCCGCCGCCTGGCGCAATCTCAAGAGGGAGGGAGCAGCTGATGACTATACAATATCTCCACGGGTCGGGCCATGTGAATCTGGCTTATGTTTATCGTGTGCCCACAGGAAACGCGGCGAATTTGCCGGCGGTGATGTTTCTGGGCGGGTTTTGTTCGGATATGAGCGGGACGAAGGCGACGTATCTTGAGGAGCGCTGCGCGGCGCGAGGGCAGAAATTTGTGCGGTTCGATTATTCCGGGCATGGCGAATCGGACGGGGCTTTTGCGGACGGGACGATTGGGTCCTGGGCGCGGGATGCGATGGATATTCTGGACCGGGTTGTGACGGGGAAGGTGGTCCTGGTGGGGTCGTCTATGGGCGGATGGATTGCGCTGCGGCTGCTTCTGGCGCGGCCGGACCGGGTGGCCGGGGTTGTCGGGATCGCTGCGGCGCCGGATTTTACCAAGGATATCGAGGCGTTGATGACGGAGGCGCAGAAAAAATCTATCGCGGCAGAGGGGTTTTTCGAGGTGCCGAATGATTACGGGCCGGAGCCTTATGTGTTTACACGTCATTTGCTGGAGGACGGGCGGGCTCAGTGCGTCCTTGGGAATGTTCATCCGCTTTCGGTGCCGTTGACGCTGGTGCAGGGGAAGATGGATATGGATGTGCCCTGGAAAAAGGCGCTGGCGATTGAGGGGGCTTTTCCGGGGGCGGCGACGAAGGTTATTTTTGTTGAGGACGGAGATCACAGGCTTTCGCGGCCGGAGGATCTGGCGCTGATTGACCGGGAAGTTATGGCTGTATCAGGGCTTTAGGGTCCAAACTCACAGCTTTTCTAAAGACCTGCAAACAATGGTTTTCTGCGCTTCCGGTACTCAAATACTTTGGTGTATATTCCGTTCCGGTTCTCGAAAACCATTGTTTTCGCTGACTTTATAAAAGCTGTGAGTCTGAACCCTAGAGGGCTTCTTTATTTGCGCTTGTAAACGATTTTGCCTTTTTTGTTTTTCTTCAGGTAGTCCAGCTTGTCGTTCTTCATGCCTTTTCCTTTGAAGATCATTGTTCCGATCCATGTCAGCAGGTAGACCAAGGCTGCGAAACCGCCGAAGACGACGATGGATTTTTGCGCGAGAACCAAGTTGATGATCGCCCATGTCTGTTCGTCGACATTTTCGTTGACCCATTTGTAGCTGTCGGGGTTGTAGGTCGTCCAGAGGAAGCCTACGGCGCTTAGCATGAAGCCTTTATCCTGATGCTGGGTGAACATGAAGATGTCGTGACCAAGGACGGCGACGGCCGGCAGGGCGACGAGGATTAAAAACAGTTTCAGCATGGCGGGGTCCGTTTTGAAGGATAAATACTTTTGTCATTCTAGCAATGAAGTGCGCATTCGCAAAGACTATATGGTTGATTTTTGTTTCTGTGGAGGCTAGTGTGCGCAATCTTTTTGGGAAATGTATGTTTTTTCCCGGGATGGAGAGATGGCCGAGCGGTTTAAGGCGCACGCCTGGAAAGCGTGTTGGGGGCAACTCCTCGCAGGTTCGAATCCTGTTCTCTCCGCCATTTTCCTTTTATTTGCGATGTGTTTTTGACGGGATGGATTGTTCCGTTGCGGGTTGTTGCGTCTTGCCTTACGTTGTTTGATGTAATGGTTTTGAGGTGCGCATTTTAAGACTAAAATTATTCGGTTTTTTGCAAGCTTTATTCAAGCGTAAAGAGAGCGGGACTTTTGGTGCGGCGTGAGGCAGGTATTTAATCATGACTGAGAAATTTAGGCGGCATTTGCCGGTGGTGGGGTTAATTGTCTTTCTGGTGGGGGGGATGACGGGGTTGGTGGCGTATTCGCCGACATTGTACCGGATGTTTTGCGCGGTGACAGGGTTTGGCGGGACGGTGAGAAGCGGGGTGGCGCCGGAGCAGACTTCGCAGGATCAGGCTTTGCCTCTGGTGACGGTGCGGTTTGACAGCAATGTCGATTCGGGGCTGGATTGGGATTTCGGGCCGGAGGAGCGCGAGGTGCGCGTGCGGATCGGGGAATCGAAGAAGATTTACTATTTTGCGAAGAACAACAGCGACAAAACGATTGTCGGGCGGGCGGTTTTTAATGTGACGCCTTATAAGGCGGCGCCTTATTTTTTCAAGATCGAGTGTTTTTGTTTTACCGAGGAGCGGTTGGGGCCGGGGGAAGAGGCGCGGATGCCGGTGGTGTTTTATATCGACAAGCAGTTTTTGAAAGATCCGGAGATGGAGGATGTGACACGGGTGACTTTATCCTATACGTTCTTTGCTCAGGATGATTTGAGCGCGGAGGCTGTGGAGGCTGCGCGCGATTTGAAGGGGGGCTCTGTGGCGCTGGATGAGGCGCTGGGGCAGGAGGGGGCGGAGGCTGTGTTTGATAATGATGCGCCGCGGAAGTGATTTGGGATTGATAGGAAGGGATATGGCTATGAGAGCTTTGGTTTTTGCTGTTGTTTTCGGAGTTTTGGCTTTTGCGCATGCCGGGGTTTGGGCGCATGGGTATAAGCAGCATGATGTTTCGATCGGCCATATCTGGGCGCCGCCGTCAGAGGGCGGGGCGATTTCGATTTACGGGCCTTTGCTGAATAACGGGGCGGCTGAGGATCGGTTGGTGTCGGTGGAGAGTTCTTTGCCGGGCGCGGTGGTCAGTTTAGAGGCAGAGGGCGATGACGGGGCGGTTGCGGTTCAGGGTGATATTGCTCTGGCGCCGGGGGTTCCGGTTTCTCTGGCGGCCTGGGGGGTGCATATTGTGCTGCGGGGGCTTGAGCAGCCGGTCAAGGCGGGAGAGAATTTTCCTTTGACTCTGGTGTTTGAGAAGGCTGGGGCGATTACGGTTGAGGTTGTTGTCGAGGACGAGGCTTCCGGCCCGCATTAGGATCTTTATTATGCCGCACGATCATTCACATTCTCATTCTCATTCACATTCACACGCGCATCATCACCATCATCACGGCGATCCGTCGGAGATGGGGGAGCGGCGTTTGTGGTGGGCTGTGGGGGCGAATGTTGTTTTGACGTTTGCGCAGATTGCCGGGGGGCTGATGTCGGGCAGTCTTTCGTTGATTGCGGATGCGCTGCATAATTTCAGCGACGCGGCTTCGCTGGTGATTGCGCTGATTGCGATCCGGATCGGGCGCAAGCCGGCGGATCAATTCAAGACGTTCGGGTACAAGCGCGCGGAGACGATTGCTGCGCTGATTAATTTGACGGCGTTGATGCTGATCGGGGTTTATCTTTGCTATGAGGCGGTGATGCGGTTTATTGCGCCGGTGCCGATCGAGGGCTGGACGGTGGTGATTGTGGCGGGAATTGCTTTGGTCGTCGATGCTTTTACGGCGTTTTTGACGTTTCAGCAGTCGAAGACGAGTCTCAATATAAGGGCGGCGTTTTTGCACAATCTGACGGATGCGCTGGCGTCGGTCGGGGTTATTCTGGCCGGGAGCCTGATTTTGCTTTATGGCTGGGTTTGGGTGGACGCGGCGCTGACGCTGGTGATTGCGGGGTATATTCTGTGGTTGGGGGTGATCGAGATGCCCAAGGTCTGTCATTTGCTGATGGAGGGGACGCCGGATCATATTGCGATTGACGATGTTATTGCGGCGCTCTCGGTACAGGCGGGCGTGGCGGATGTGCATCATGTGCATATCTGGCAGCTGGACGAGCGGCGCAATGCGCTGGAGGCTCATGTGGTGCTGGAGAAGGGCGCGGATATGGACGGGGTTAAGCGCGCGTTGAAGGCGATTTTGCTTGAGCGGTTCGAGATCGGACATTCGACGCTCGAGTTTGAGACCGTGCATTGCGCGGGATGAGATTATATTTTGTTTTGTGCTTTAGAAGCGGTTGATTTTTTGTTTAAAAGCCGATAATTCATATGGCACCTCAATGCGGGTGTAGTTCAATGGTAGAACACTAGCCTTCCAAGCTAGATATGCCGGTTCGATCCCGGTCACCCGCTCCAGTTTCATTTTTTCCCCTTTCCTTTTTGCGGCGTTGTTTTGTGCTTTGCGTTCTTCTTGTGCCTTGTGCCCCGCGTGCCTTGGGGGGAAGAAAAAGGAAAAGACTATTTTTCCCTAGTATTTAGATAAAAAAGCCGTTGACAACGGGCCATGGTTTTTTTACATCGGAGCATTAGAATTCGTGGCGGTTGAGGCGTTGTCCTTGACCGATGGCTAAAAACGCGAAGATTTTTTAACCTAACTATTTGAAGGACGATTTGAAATGGCAAAGGAAAAATTTGAGC
>JAGRHC010000042.1 GCA_020445145.1 Alphaproteobacteria bacterium | reverse complement strand
TCACCTACGGCGAACACGACATGGCGGAAAATATTATCCACCTTGTACTGGCCCGCACCACGGACGCCCCGGAAGACGTCAAGGGTATCTCCATGTTCATTGTCCCCAAAATATTAGAGGACGGCGCCCGCAACCGCGTCACCTGTATCGGCCTTGAGCATAAACTTGGCATCCACGCCTCGCCGACCTGCACCATGGATTTTGACGGCGCCACCGGCTACCTGATCGGCGCGGAAAATGAGGGGCTCAAATACATGTTCACCATGATGAACAACGCCCGCTTGTGCGTCGGCCTCCAGGGCGTTGCCATCGCCGAACGCGCCCTCCAGCATGCGGCAAGTTACGCCGCCGAGCGCTTACAAGGAAAATCGCTTGAAACCGGAGAGCGCGTCACCATCGACGCCCACCCGGATGTCCGCCGTATGCTCCTTTCGATGAAGGCGCAAACCCTCGCCGGAAGGGTCCTCGCCTACAGCGCCGCCATCGCGCTCGACAAGGCCGCCGCAGGAGACGCTATCGCGCAAGCTGAGGTCGACTTCCTCACCCCCATCGTCAAAAGCTGGTGCACCGACATGGCCTGCGAGGTTGCATCTCTCGGTGTGCAAATCCACGGCGGCATGGGATTCATTGAGGAAACAGGCGCAGCGCAATTCTACCGCGATGCCCGCATCCTCCCTATCTACGAAGGCACCAACGGCATTCAGGCGCTCGACCTCCTGTTCCGCAAAGTCCTGCGCGACCAAGGCGCCATGGCCTTAACATGGATAGAAAAAAACGCAGATGGAATAGGCGCTGAAACTGCCGGGGCCCTCAAACAGGCAACACAGAACATGCTCGCAATGGCAAAAGCAGGGGACATGGACAAAGCGGCATGGCACGCGAGCGCCTACCTGAAAGCCTTCGCCATCGCAATCGGCGCAGCCCATCTCGCAAAAATCGAGGGACACAAAGAGACACCCGCACAAACGCAGGAAGCCTGCCGCTTCTTCAGGTCAGAAATCCTGCCACTCTCCGCGGCTAATCTTCAAAGCCTGCAATCAGCATAAGGAACTAGAAAGCACCCATCTCAAGATTACAAAGGCTCAAGGTTTCGCTGCGAATGCTCTGCAAGGCGGCGTTGACGTCTTTGTTTGGATAGGACATGAATTTTTCAGAGAAAATTCTGCCGTAGCAGGAACAAAATGGCTCAGGATTATTGCGAAGTTTCATCGGCACAAATGCAAACTTTGATGCCATGCATAACGCGTAACCATTCTTTTCAGAGCCGTTGGCACTTCGGCATTCCCCTTCAACCCCAAGAAGAACAGTATCGTCTCCGGCGGCAGCATCACGAGCGTTAAGCAAATGAAGCTGCTGAATATATTTATCCTTCATACAGGAGCAATCATACAAAGACGACAACTCTGAATCGGACTGACATTTCTCGTAAAAACGTGCCGTCTGATTAGTCTCGCTCTCAGAGTAGGGGCCTTCAGCCGAATATTGAACACCGGGAATAACCGAAGGATCAACGCCAGGGCGCAAGCATCGTTTTTTCACAACATCCAGCGTCTCTTCATGAGACGGCTGTTCAACCTTTTTGGATCGAGTATTCATGTAGGAGATAAACATACACGAGCAATCATAAATTTGGTTTTGCGTCGACTGGCATTCTTCTAAAACTTGTTTGGACATATTGCGCACGTCCTCAAAGGGAACAAAACGAGGTTCTTCTGCAAAAGCTAAATTCGACGCCGCAATGAGAATACAAAATGTAAACAGCAAAAAACGAAACAATATTTTATCCTGGCCCTATGAATGTTAAATGAAAGCTTATTGCTTACTTCTGAACTTCATTTTGCACTCAGCAAGTGCCGCGCCATCAAGATTGAGCTTTGCCGCTTCAGATACCCGGCCCCTGTGATTCGCGTACAAGGTCGCCGCGGCGTTCCCGTAGCACTCACAAAAATCCTTCGCCCGCGCCCCCTTGGGAACAAACAAATAATCTGCGCCCATGCAGGTGTTAAACTTGTATCCTGCGATCTCAGGAACATTCTTGCAATCATCTTTAAAGGCCAGCAAAACCTCGTCATCAGAAGCAAACGCCCCATCTGTATGGCGTTTATCGATATATTTGGCCGACAGGCATCGGCAATCATAAAAGGTCTGCATTTTGACGTTTGTCTTGCACATATTATAAATGCGCTGCGCATCTTTAAGCTCTTCATCCGAATATTCGGACAGGTTATCTTTGCCTGTACCAACTTCCATATTCGGATCTTTCAGGCATAACGGTCTGATTTTATCCATGATAACGCTGGCATCGACATCATCGCCAAGGCTTATGCGCTGGTTAAGATATTCCCCGGCAAGGCATCGGCAATCATGATCCTGGCTCATGAATTCATTGCCTTTACACTCATGATAGAATTTCTGAGCCTCGGCAACTTGCTCGTCAGTCGCCTTGCTAAACTCATCGCCTTTTTGGGGAGAACTGGAGGCCGGAGCACTCTGCTGCTCATCCTGCGCATAGGCAGGAGAGAGGGTAAAACAGAAAAACACTGCACCTAAAATCAGAAAAAATCGGGCCATCATCAATCCTTCAAGGCTGCTCAGAAAATGCATTCTAACATTTTCTAGCCCGAATATGCGAATAAGGCAAAGAGATCATACCGAAAATCGAATATTAACCTTTGGCACGTTTCCAGAAACGGAACATCGAAGGCGCAGGCTCAACAACATTCTCGTTCTCAGCCTTGAGCTTTTTCATCTGTGCCGCAATCTTCTGATCCTTTGCCGTCACCTCTTGTTTCGCCTGCTGCTCAGGACGTGTCAACGGCCTTTGTGGCTGTTGAGTGGGCTGAGGCATGCGCTGGCCGGGAGCTGTCGGACGAAACGATTGAGCAGCCTGAGGGGCTGGTTCTTCAACAGGCTTGCGCGGTTGCTGAGGAACCGGAGCTTGCGGCACGCTTTTGGAGGCTTCCGGTAGGCTCGGCGTAGTAGGTTTTGTTGCTGTCTGCTGCTGAACCCGGCGGGCTTTCGCACGCTCATCACGCTCACGAATCTCAGCGCGCAGCTCTTCGGCTTGGCGCTGTGAGTATTGGCTTGTGATAAGAACCTGCGACGCCTGCTTTTCCCATTTGTCGCGCTGCTCCTTCAGATCATCAATATTATCGTGCGCGCTCGTCAGTTGCGCCTCAAGCATCTTGATCTGCATACGAAGACGCTCACGCTCGACCGCATATTCTATGCTCAGGGCAGCCGGCCCCGCCACGGCGCTGATACTTTCTTCACTAACGCTCGAAGAAGTTTTCGCAATACCAAAAACACGCTCTAACTCAGAAACATCAATTACGCGGCGGTCATTCGCATCCAGTTCAAAGGATAACTTACCGCTATTCATCGCGCGCTGGATCGTGGATTTTGATTTCCCTGTTAAAACAGCGGCGCGTTGTGCTCCTACCTTCGCCATGTCTATCCTCTTATAATTGCTGACATAATTATTTTCGTAACATGCAGGGGTGGAGCGATCAAGAAATATAACAACACCATCCACAGATGATTTTTGCGGATGGTGCAGTCAGCATAAAAACAGATTTTAAAGGTTAGGCCGCTTCCTTCGCAAGGCGCGCATTCAGAAGGTTTGCCAGCGTTTGCCAGCGACCGGCAGAATGGAAGTGGTCATAAATACGAGACAGCCAATCATTCTCCCTCCACTTCAGGAAATCCTTATCGCTGAGCTCGGCAAGCTTCTCAGGGCTGATAATTTTAAAACCTGAGAAACTGATTCGCTTTCCATCGGCAACATTGATCTGTGCTTCTCTCTCGATCAAAAGCCCGCTATCCTGCAAGGCTTTTGAGAATGCAACATTCTGCTGGGCCGCAGCATGATAGGACTTACAGAAATTCAGAGCATTCTGCGCAAGATCGCTCCCGCCGCCTTCAGCGTTAAAAAACGGCTGCTTGTCTGATTTTTCGATGATCTCGTCATTCATGTCCACACACAAAGACAATCTGTCTGTCCCCGGCATCTCGGAGAAAATGAACGGATAGCGGCGAACATAAGCCGGAATGTATGCATTTTCAAGCCAGCGCCCGTTTGCATCGACAAACAGATTCTCGTTATCCCGCAACCCCAGAATAGCAACCGGCGTCGCATTCGCATCGGGGGAGAAAGCGATCGGGTAAAACTGGCAAACCTGCGGCATCTCGACAATGTTGATCGGCACGGCGTTTGCGCTGGCCGTAAACTTGAAACCGAAATTTTTCTTCAACGACAGCCCGGCATGTTTTGACGCCTCCAAGGGCTCCGGGTTCTTGTAGAACAGGGGTAAAACTGAAGATGCTTCAGCAGGAGCGCTTTTTCCATTTGTCGGGGGCGTGTTACTGGCCATGTGCAGGAGTCCTTAATATTTCGTAAGACGAAGTGAGATCAAAATCTTATAGAAGGCATAATAGGGAAACCGTCCTGCCTTATGCAACGGTTTTCGGAGGATTTCCCCACCAAGCTTATATTTTAAGGGAAGTTTCTTAAAAACCTCTTTATACAAAAATGTATAGTGAATCAGACTCAAAGAGACTTTTCACTAGCCATGAAATCGTTTAGGGTCGGCCCTGTCACGGTATTTTTTGCAAGAGAAAGAATAGATCATGCGCATTGGAATGGTTGGAACGGGATATGTCGGGCTGGTCTCTGGTACATGCTTCGCAGAATTCGGTCATCAGGTTGTCTGCGTCGACAAAGATGAAAGCAAGATCGAACGTCTCAAGCGTGGTGAAATCCCAATCTACGAGCCGGGCTTGGAGGACCTCCTCAAACGCCAGATTGAAAGCGGTCGTATTGTCTTCACAACCGACATCGCGCAAGCTGTAGAAGGGGCGCAGGCCGTCTTCATCGCGGTTGGAACGCCGTCTCGCCGCTTTGGCCGCGACGCCGACCTGTCTTACGTCTACGATGCAGCGCGCGAAATCGCCCGCAACATGAAAGACTATACCGTCGTCGTGAACAAATCGACGGTTCCCGTCGGCACAGCATGTGAAGTCGAGCGCATTATCCGTGAAGAACGTCCCGACGCAGACTTCGATGTTGCCTCCAACCCTGAATTCTTGCGCGAAGGCGCCGCCATCAGCGACTTTATGCGCCCGGACCGCGTCGTCGTCGGAACCGCATCCGAACGTGCGCAGGAAGTCATGCGCGGTGTTTATCGTCCCCTTTACATCAACGAAACACCGATCCTCTTTACGCAGCGCGAAACGGCGGAAGTCATCAAATACGCTGCAAACGCTTTCCTTGCGACCAAAATCACCTTTATCAATGAAATCGCCGATCTCTGCGAACAGGTCGGCGCAGACGTACAGCAAGTCGCGCGTGGCATCGGTCTCGATGGCCGAATCGGCTCGAAGTTCCTGCACGCCGGCCCCGGCTACGGTGGCTCATGCTTCCCCAAAGACACGCTGGCGCTCACACGCGCAGGTCAGAAATACAGCGCGCCACAACGCATCGTCGAAACAGTCGTCTCCGTCAACGAAGACCGCAAGGCCCGCATGGCTGACAAGATCATTGCAGCCTGCGGTGGAGATGTACGCGGCAAGAAAATCGGCATTCTTGGCCTTGCCTTCAAGCCCGGCACCGATGATATGCGCGATGCCCCGGCCCTCACGATCATTCCGGTCCTCCAGCAAGCCGGTGCGCATGTTGCCGTCTATGATCCCGAAAGTATGGAAACGGCAAAGCCGTTGCTGGATGGCGTTGAGTGGTGCAATGGGCCGTACGCCGTCGCCGACAACGCTGATGCGCTGGCGCTGGTCACGGAATGGAACGAGTTCCGCGCGCTTGATATGCAACGCCTCGGTGAAATCATGACCCGCCGCTGCATTGTCGATCTGCGGAATATCTACAAAGTCTCCGAGATGAAAGGAAAAGGTTTCCACTATGTCTCCATCGGCCGCGAAGAAGTCTTCCCGGAAGAGGCTGAGAATATGATCCCCCTGTCCGGCGCCCGTCAGGCGTAAAAGGGCGGAATGCTCTTCCTCGTAGGCTAAAGCCAGTGCAGCCGCGCAACCACGCGTCCCAAAATCTTGAAGTCATCAGGAGAAAGCACAGTTGATGGAAAGGCCGGATTAGGTGCTTCCAGCTTGATTTGCAAAGCTGAGCCTTTCCGAAGGATGCTGCAGCCGCGTATCACAACGCCAAACCCGTCTGAAACGGCAAACGAGCCAGGATTTTCAGGGATTCGGTCAGACAAATCCACCAAAACGGAATCGCCCCGGTTAAACGATGGCGCCATCAAATCATCCTTGATCGTAAAAATCTTGATCTTCTGAGGGGCTTTCACTTTATCCTGAAGGATACTTGCCGGAACAAACCAGTCATCCTTTCCGTCGCGCGCGGACTTGTTCTGTAAGTCCAGCGCATTACCAAAATTTTCAAGCCTGTAATTATGATCGGCAACCCCGTTATGATCCAGCGGGAGCTCAAAATACTCTCGCATAATCGCATATTCCCGTGCCTTGATTTGCCGGTCACCATTAAGGATTTTACTGACGGCCGGAGGCTCAAGGCCAAGAGCCCGCGCAAGCCCGGACTTGGATTTGTGGGGAAAGGATTGAAACTGTATCTGGAGCCACTGTTCATTCATAAGAGAAAATATGCCACAAATGGAAAGTCCCTGAAATTACCAATTCGGTAAAATAGTCACTGTTTTCCAAAAAAGAAATTATATGAGAATCCTGACAACCCACGTGCAGGAAAATGATGCAAAACTGTTTTTTTGACGGTAAACCATGTATGCTGATAGAACAGTTTAATAAGATGAGACGTACCAAGTAGGGCACCGATGTTAAAGACTATGCGCAAATCAGTATTCTTTTTCCTGTTTCTTTTTATGCTAAATACGATTTCCTTGCCGCATTACGCACATGCGCAGGATCAGGCAGAGGAAGACACGTCTTCTGCACGAGAGCCTTTGGTCGTTCCTATAACCCCAATCGAAGATTTAGAGAAAAATATGTTCCCCAAAACACTGGATGGTTGCGGAAAAAGAACAGCCTCATTTCTGGCGATTGCTGAAAGCTATAAAGAGGGCAGAAAAGTCTCTGACATTGGTGTGATTAAGGCAAGCCAAGTCTTCTTTCAGAGAATGTACGATGAAATTGAAAAAAAAGGCATCATGCAATCCAGACTGGACAAGTTAGAAGAATACCGCGAATGCTTGAAGGATGTGATGCCGGACCGCAGGCCCGAAAAAGACGTACGCCAGAAACCGCAGCACATCGCCTGCAGCACGCTGACCGGCATTGTCCTGAATACGCTGAGTGGTATCAAACGCAAAGTGCCTGAAAAGGCAATGATTGCAAAATACCAGTCAACGAAACTTGATTTAAGCCAAAACAAATCAGTTCTGAAAGAGGCGGAGTCACCTCAAACATCAACGATCAATACACTGTATGAAACTGCAGAAAAATATGGATACGAGCCGGCACAAGAGCAAGGCATTTCAATTGCAGGCAGTTGTATCGGAATGATCCGCTAATACTCCATCGATTTAACGTATTGACGCAATAAATTTGCATATAGCAATTCTATGTGCTATAGCGCCTATATACTATAAGAACTCGCGTAAAAAAGAAGTTCAAGAGACACATGGAAGGGGCGTATAAAATGACAACAATCAAAGCAAGATTTGCAGCTGGCGTAACGGCATTATTTGCAGCGTTTGCACCGATCAAAGATGCAGGTGCAATGGTTTCCTCAGGCTCTTTGGGAATAAAGCAGGTAGATCCTGTCGGGCAAACACTGGAACGATTTCTTGGTGGCCAAGATAATAATCGTATTCCCGCGGCAGATGTCGCAAATGATCGTTTCCGTGCAACATATCATAAATGTAACGATAAAACATCAAGGGAATGTATTGCTGATGCCATAGCCCTCACTGCGGAGGAGTATGGAAAATCACGGGTACCTTCAATTGCAATTATATTTTTGGGCTCCAACGAAAATACGACCAAGAGATACTTTCAGCTTATTCGCAATGTTCTAAATGATAATCATATGAAAAATGTGCATATTTTAACGAGAAAACATAACGACATCGGTCCGGATGGGGGCATAAAAGTTGTGTTGAATGGTGAACCAATCGAGATCGACGAGGTTAGTGACAACACGCCAGAGACTTTTGCTTACTTGCTCAATTCTGCCTTAAAAACAAGACTAGACAATCAAGCGGCTGCACACGAAACGAGTTACAGCTACAGCAGTAACTTTTAAAAAATCAGTATATGGATTAAACAGAGCCGTAGCTCGTAATTTTAAGAGTATTGCGAGCTACAGTCTAAGGCAGGATTAGCTGGGCTGAGATGCACCGGACGTATAGCATGAGGCGTAAAATCATTTGAAGCAACAACAACCGGGGCACTTTCTTCGCCCGCAGCCCTAGCTGCAAAGTGAGCACCAATACTGGATACTTTAGAAAACGAGCCCGAATCTCCCATTTCTTGTTCAGCAAAAGAAGACATGGGCACAACAACTGCAATGTCTTTTTGTGCAGAATCTTCTGGCGCAGAATCCTGTTCCATTTCATCCCCATCAAGAAAAGCCATAAACTCATCTTCAGAGGATTTTTCAAGAACATCATCAAAAGTTTCTGCATTGGCCAGTTGCTTTGAAGCGGACTCACTCATCCCTGCCTGCCGGTAGATTTCAGTCTTCTGCTCTACAGTAATCTGCCCGATAGCTCCAGCCCGTGACGCAGCGCCAATAAGATCTTCTCGCCCTTGCTCGGTCTGTGCCATTTGAATTATCTTGGCCTCCGCCTGTGGTGAGCTCTGATGCGCAACCGCATGATTAGCCTCAGATTTGCGCTGTTCATACTCTTGCATCCGCTCATGTAATTCTTGTTCACGCTCTTCCAGCTGTTGCTGTTGCTGGCGGCCATGTCCCTGTACATCACGGTTCAGCTTAGTCGCATCAACGGTACCATCAGGTTTGGTATAGGACTCAAGATCCTTCATCCCGGCGGCGCGAAGCTTCTGGCGGAGTCGCTCTCTTTTGATTGGATCGGTCAGGGCGTCTGGATTATCGGAAAGGAAATTTTCCAAATCCTCGCGAGCAGCCATTTCCTGCTTCAATTGACTGATTTCTTGCTGCAATTTTTCAATGCGCTCAACAAGCTCTGCAAGGCTCATGCCTGTGTCATAAGCCTGCTGGATGACAGTCAGCTTGTCCCAGAATTTTGCTTCTTCTTCTGCCTCATCTTTGACAACAACATTGCCTAGACGTGTTCGGGCGATGGCCGTAGATGCAGCAGGGTACCCATTCACATCCTTGGAATACTCAGGCGTCCGGCCAACATCAATAAGAGAATAGTCATGTGTTTTGCGGTCAAGCTCTTCGCGGAGCAAATCAGCAAAATACATTTCGGGATGCTCGGCTAGCCCCTTTGTATTGTCGACGACCAGAACCGGCCCGTCAAAAAAACGCCCGTCATTCACGGCCTGAAAACCGTTCAGCCATGCATCGACATCCATAACATCCTTGGCATGAATTTCTCGCCAAGGCGCTCGATTGCCCCAACCAACAGCGTCAAACTTTGAGGAAAGCACACCCCTGTTCATAAGGGGGTCGCTAAAAAATTCCGATTTATGTGCGGTACTATGATACACGCTTCTATACTACCCGCCCGCCGCAAGTCAAAAATACAGACCAACGCCGGAAGGCCTCCAGCTATTATTTACACAAAAAACAAAATGGCTAATCACCACTCCTGCGATGAAAACGGGATTTCACGAATCAAAGAAACGGCTGCTTTTTCTCACTTGTTGTCTCCCAGTACAGAACCTTTGAATGCACTTTTATGTCTTTAAAGCTCTGACCAAAAGAACTCTACGCCGATCTCTTTGACTTTGCAAATACTTTGTTATTTTTTATGAAAATTTATGTGAATTAGAATAATTACTATACTTTTCAGCATATTATAGTGATTTTCTGTCGGCACACACCCGCATAAGAAGCGCGCTGAGCGCAAAAAGAAACACAAATTCACCAAGCCACCACCCTTGCCATAACCCATAAGAAATTGAGGCGGCAGCAATCGTCGATATCAGAGTCGCAAAACCGATTCGCTTTGCAAATATGTCCCGAACAAGGCTGATTTTATGAATAACAAAAGCAAAAAAAGCGCTCGCAAAGAGAGCGCCGATCACCCCGAATTCCATCCAGAGCTGAACGGCAAAATTATGCGGATGCAAAACGGAGGGTTTGTCATGAAACTGGAAATGATCACCGAACGACTCGACCATCCGGGTCGCGCGAAGACCAAACCCGCAAAACGGACGTTGCAGGGCATAGCGACTGACAAAATCCCAGATTTCCATCCGGCTGGCAGCATAAGCATCTTTAAGCCACGGGTTCCCGGCGGCGCTACTGGCAAAATGCGTAAACATATATTGCGCAAGCCAGGGCGTAGAGAGCAAGGCAAGCGCGAGCAGGAAGCTGACAACCTTAAAGGCAATTGGATGCCGATAGGGAAAGAGGGCATAAACCAGTAACCCTGTCGCAATCACCAGTTGCCCGGTCTCGCTCTGCGTGAGCCCAAGCATTCCAATAAGACTGACACACAGCAAGGCACCAAGGATCAACTTCGCATTCTTGCCAGCCTCCCATGAAAAAACCATGACCCCGGAAGCTAGCGCGAGAAGAGTTAAAGTCACCACCGTGCGGTTCATCACGGACGTATTAATATGTCGCTCCGGCCCGACCGCATGAATAATCCGAAACACAGGCATATCAAACGCCAGTTCGATCGCCGTGAAGGTCGCTGCCAGCGCAACGCCTGCCGGGAACAGCCACAAATAGGGCCGCACCTTCTCCGGCTCCAAAGCAAGCGCAAGGCTAAACGGAAAAACGCCAAGCATCAGGAGCGGGATGGCTGTCAGCGTCTGGGCCCAGACATCACCTGCATCAAAGGCCCAAAGACTGCTAAGTCCCCACAATCCACCGATGGCAAGCACCCAGTAAAGATAAGGCCGTGACAAAGAAAGCTTGTTTTTTAACCCGTAAACCCAATACGCGGAAAAGCCCATCCCCAGAACCATCGGCGCAAAAGCCAGCGCCCGCGGCGTATAAACAGCCAGCAGCGGAACCAGGGCAAGCCCCGCCATAAAAAAGAAGTAAAAGCGATCTTGCGCAGGCTGTGTCATCGGCGAGTTGCTTATTGAATAAGGTGGTTTTGCGGGCCAGAGTGTAACGGGTTTTAGGCAGAGAGAAAAGAACCAGATTGTGAACTTTTTTTCCAAGGATTTCTCTTTATCCGGCGTCTCATTTCTATAGGATAGGAAAACCTTTTACGAATGCAGGTTTGACCATATGCCGGAGTACGAAGATGCAGAGCTGATCAAACGGGCGCAGTCCGGTGATGCGCGCGCGTTTGAATCGCTGGTCGAAAGCTGCTACGAGGTCATGTTCAAAATGGCATATAAATGGTGCGGCAAAAAAGAAGAAGCCGAAGACATCACGCAGGAAGCCTGCATCCGCCTTGCGCGCGGGTTAGGCTCCTTTCGCCATGAATGCGCCTTCACAAGCTGGCTCTACCGCCTCGTGATCAACACCGCCAAAGACTGGGGCAGGGCGCAGGCCAGACGACCAGCAGCCAGCGAAGACGATCCCGGATATATCAATGCGGCAAGCGCGGAAAACGCCGAAGACACCCTCTACGCGCAGCAAATCTGGGCGCAGGTCAGCAAACTCCCAGACGGCGAAAGAGAGGCGCTTCTCCTCGTCATGGCGCAAGGGTTAAGCCACAAGGAAACCGCCAATCTGCTCGGCGTCAAGGAAAGCACAATTTCGTGGCGCATCCACGAAGCCCGCAAGAAACTCGAATCTGCCTTGGGAAAGGAGAAAGCTTATGGATGAGCATAAACTGGAACAAATCCTGAGAGCCGACATGGCGCCCCCTGCGGACGAAAACGCCCGCAAACGCGCGGTGAGCCTGGCCATGGCCGCCTTCACCGAAGAGCAAAAGAAAAAAAGTGAAAAAAGGCCCCAAGGATTTTCCATCTTCTCTCGTCTTACCGGAAACACAAGCATTTCTGGAAGGAGAGAAACCATGGAACGCAAAACAAGAAACAAACTCGTCTACGGCGGCATGGCCACGGCCCTCGCGCTGGTTCTAATCACCGGCGTAAGCCTGACGCAGGTGAAGAATTTCAGCCAAATCACGGGCGATAGCGGCGCCGTCATCCGGCAGGAGGACGAACGTCAATCGACACTCACGGCGGGAGCGGAAGCCGCAAGCCCCGCTTATGTTGTCGCAGTTGAAGCGGCGAACGAAGAAAACCCACTGCAACGCTGGCGTCGCATCCAGGAAGAACCGGCAAAAACGACTGTCAACACGCCGCCGGGAAGCAATGCGCCCGCACCGTCTTACATCGCGCAACCACCCTCATCCGGTGAACTGAAAAAGGAAAAAGACGGCGCTGATTACGCGATAGCCGATAAAGCCATCGCGGGCAGAGCATCGCTAGCGGAAAACATGATCGTCCCCGCATCGCCACCCGTCCAGAACCTGTACGTGCCGATCGATCCGGGGCCGCAGCCCGGCTATAAAGACGTTGGCCGCGACAAGTTCGAAGATTTCACCGTCAACCCGTTCAAAAGCGTCGCGGCTGAGCCTGTATCGACATTTTCCTCGGATGTCGACACCGCCAGCTACAGCTTCGTGCGCAGACAACTGGATAACGGCGTTCTGCCGCAAAAAGATGCCGTGCGCGTCGAGGAAATGATCAACTATTTCCACTACAACTACCCGGTCCCCGAAAGCCGCGAAGAGCCTTTTCTGCCAACCGTCACCGTCACCGACAGCCCATGGGCGCAAGGTAAAAAACTCATGCATATCGGGATCAAGGGCTACGAGATCACCGGCGAAAAACCGCGCAGCAACCTTGTCTTCCTGCTGGACGTTTCCGGCTCGATGAACAGCCCGGATAAACTGCCCCTGCTCAAAAGCTCGATGAAACTGCTTCTCGATAGTCTCCAGCCAGAGGACACCGTCGCGATCGCCGTCTACGCAGGCGCCGCCGGAACCGTTCTGGAGCCGACGCAGGTCAGGGAAAAAGGCAAAATCATCGCCGCCATCGATAACCTCCAAGCAGGCGGCGGAACAGCCGGAGCGCAAGGCATCGAACTGGCGTATCAGCTTGCTGAGGAAGCAAAAAGAAACATGGCAATTACGCGGTCAGACTCAAGTGTTGGCGAAATGAATGCCGTCAACCGCGTGATCCTCGCGACCGACGGCGACTTCAACGTTGGTATCACCAACCCCGAAGAGCTGAAGGATTTCGTCGAGCGCAAACGCGAAACCGGAATTTTCCTCTCTGTGCTGGGCTTCGGGCAGGGTAACTACAACGATGCCCTGATGCAGACCTTGGCGCAAAACGGCAACGGAACGGCTTCCTATATCGACAGCCTGAACGAAGCGCGCAAGGTGCTGGTCGACGAAGCCTCCTCAACGCTCTTCACCATCGCCAAAGACGTCAAGTTCCAGGTCGAGTTCAACCCGAGTACAGTCGCGGAATACCGCCTCATCGGCTATGAAACACGGCATCTGAACCGCGAGGACTTCAACAACGACGCCGTCGATGCCGGCGATATCGGATCGGGCCACACCGTGACCGCCATCTACGAGTTCGTCCCGGTCGGCTCGCAGGCCGTTAGCGTCGATCCCCTGCGCTACGGCAGCAAAGAGAGTTGCACCACAGTTCGTGTCCACGCCGATCCAAACGACGCAAGCTCACCGCTGGTCGCAAAAGAAATGTGCGGAGAGCCGAACGTAGACAGTGGCAACGGCGAATACGCCTTCGTCAAAATCCGCTACAAACTGCCGGACGAAAAAAACTCGAAGCTGATCACTACACCGGTGAATATCAGCAACGCCCGCATATGGGAATGCCAGCCTTGCCCGGCAGAGGGGGTATGCTCGCCCTGTCCTGTGACGGCATCGGATGATATAAAGTTTTCCACCGCTGTCGCCGCCTTCGCCCAGATCCTCAAAGGCGGAAAATACACCGGCAACTACACCTACGATGACGTCATCGCCCTGGCGCAGGCCGGGAAGGGGGAAGACCTCTACGGCTACCGCGCCGAGTTCATCCAGATGGTACGGATGACGAAGACGCTGGCAAGGTAGAAGTTTAACCACAAAGTCACAAAGATCACGAAGGGTCACAAAGATATGATTTCTTTGTGATTCTTTGTGTGCTTGGTGGCTTCGTGGTGAAACAATTATTCATGCGGCCGTTTTCATACACAAAACTTGCTCTTTCCTGTACTTTCCTGTAAACACGGCGCTGCATTATTAGAAGAGAGCGGCCACCATGACAAAACAGACCATTCGCAACATCGCGATTATCGCGCACGTCGACCACGGCAAGACGACCCTGATCGACTCGATCCTGCGCCAGAGCGGGACCTTCCGCGAAAACCAGCAAGTGGCAGAGCGCCTCATGGACTCAGGCGATCTTGAAAAAGAACGCGGTATTACCATCCTTGCCAAGCCGACCTCTGTGATCTGGGAAAATGTCCGCATCAACATCATCGACACCCCCGG
>JAGRHC010000041.1 GCA_020445145.1 Alphaproteobacteria bacterium | reverse complement strand
AGCTTGTTCATCGTATTGAGGAGGCTGTAAGCAAACTGCCGGGCAATAACTATGAATTTACCCAGCCTATTCAGATGCGCTTTAACGAGCTGATTTCCGGAGTGCGCTCTGATCTGGCCGTAAAACTGTACGGTGATGATCTAAGCCAGCTTTTGAAAACGGCGCAGGAAATAGAGGCCGTAGTCAAAACCGTTGAAGGTGCGGCTGATGTACGGATGGAACAAGCTGATGGCTTGCCGACCCTGAGCATCATTCCCGACCGCAAGCACCTTGATCTTTACGGCCTGAATATCTCTGACGTGCAGGACGTGGTGCAGGTTGCTATGGGTGGACGTGAGGCCGGACAGGTATTCCAGGGCGACCGCCGCTTTGATCTTGTGGTGCGTCTGCCGGAGAAACTGCGCACGGATATAAAGAGCTTGGAGATGCTCCCTATACCTTTGCCGGATGCTGAGCAGGAAGGCGCGGACGAAACCCCTGATTATGTGCCTTTGAAAGAAGTAGCTGATCTGGATATTGCCTATGGAAGCGCGCAAATCAGCCGAGAGAACGGCAAGCGCCGTATCTTCGTCACGGCCAATGTGCGCGGGCGCGATTTAGCCAGTTTCGTACAAGATGTACAAAAGACTGTGCGTGAGCAGGTTGATGTGCCAGCCGGGTATTGGGTCGATTACGGCGGCACGTTTGAGCAGCTTATCTCGGCCCGCCAGCGCTTGATGATTGTTGTGCCGGTTGCGTTGCTGCTGATCTTTGGATTGCTGTTCATGGCGTTTAATTCGGCAAGGGCCGCGCTGCTGGTATTCTCTGGTGTGCCTTTGGCCTTAACGGGCGGGATTGCTGCGCTGATGCTGCGTGGTATCCCACTTTCGATTTCCGCAGGTGTCGGTTTTATTGCCTTGTCGGGTGTGGCGGTGCTGAACGGGGTGGTCATGCTTTCTTTCATCCGTGATCTGGAAGCCCAAGGCAAACCTCAGGAAGAGGCGATTATCGAAGGCGCTCTAACACGTCTGCGGCCCGTTCTTATGACCGCGCTTGTGGCCTCACTCGGCTTTGTGCCAATGGCGTTTAACATCGGCGCGGGTTCCGAAGTCCAAAGGCCGCTGGCAACCGTGGTGATTGGCGGGATTATTTCATCAACCATCCTGACATTGCTGGTACTACCAGCCCTCTACAAATGGTTTCCGAGCCGGTTTAGTATCAATCGTAAGAAGCAAAACGAGGCATAATGGGGCACAATCACCATCACAGAGATCCGTCTGAAATCGGTGAGCGCCGCCTTTGGTGGGCGGTGCTTGCCAATATGTTGCTAACGATAGCACAGATCATCGGTGGCATTATCTCCGGTTCACTTTCGCTGGTTGCTGATGCCTTACATAATTTCAGTGATGCAGCTTCACTTTTGATTGCGCTGGTGGCGATCCGCATAGGCCGCAAACCGCCCGATCAGTTTAAAACCTTCGGCTATAAACGAGCGGAAACCATAGCTGCCCTTATCAATCTGACTACGCTCATCATCATTGGCCTGTATCTGTGTTATGAAGCCGTAATGCGGTTTATTATGCCTGAGGAAATTGCAGGCTGGACAGTAGTTATTGTGGCCGGAATTGCGCTGATCGTAGATGTTTTCACAGCGGCGCTCACTTATAGCCAATCGAAAACAAGTATGAATATCAAGGCGGCTTTCCTGCATAACTTAACGGATGCTATGGCTTCGGTTGGGGTGATTATCACGGGAACCCTTATTTTGCACTATGGCTGGGTTTGGACTGATGCCGCTATGACGCTGATTATTTCTGGTTATGTCTTGTGGCAAGGCTTCACTGAAATTCCGAAAGTCATTCATTTCCTCATGGAGGGTACGCCGGAGGGCATGGATATTCAGGAGATAACTTCTGCCATGGAAAAAGAAACGGGCGTGGCTGGCGTTCACCATGTCCATGTTTGGCAACTGGATGAACATCGCAATGCTTTAGAAGCTCATGTGGTTTTGAGTGAAAACGCTGAAATGGATAATCTAAAAACTCGCCTAAAGAAAATATTGCATGATAAATTTGAAATTCAGCATTCGACTTTGGAATTTGAGAATACTAAGTGCTATTGATTTTTAGAGTGCTCCCTAAATGGGAAGCTTTAGTCTGTTTTCATTCTAAATTTTCTATGGCCACTGATGATAAGTGCGCAAAACAAATTCAGACCCCCTCCGGGGGGTGGGTGCGGGTTTGCAGATTAAATGGGGTGAGAAAAACTTTCAGGAAAACGCACTCGCTTTTTTATTGCCGCATTCGCTACGAAAAAAAATATTCCCGCCCCTTTTGCGGCAACAGTGCGGCAACGATAAAAATAAAGACTCAATCTTGAGTCTCTAAATTTATCAAATTATCGTTTATTTTGAATTGGTTGCGGGAGTAGGATTTGAACCTACGACCTTCAGGTTATGAGTGCTGTGCGGCTCCCTTTCTCGCCCCTATGAAACATTACGCACATCCACGCTAATGCGCTGATATTGCTTGATAATATCCTCTTTCCAAGCATCATGGACTTATACGCGCCTTGGCAGCTTTTCGCAGGAATTTGCTTCCGGAATGCTTCCAAAGATGCAGGGCTGCATCGGCCAGCATCACCCCAGCGCATTGACCATGACCAAAGAAAGAGGACCCACCCATGCCCGTCAAACTCACCAAAACCATCATCGATGAAAC
>JAGRHC010000040.1 GCA_020445145.1 Alphaproteobacteria bacterium | reverse complement strand
TGTACCGCCCGTTCCTGAATGCGGCTTTGAAGTGGCGCAAAACCACGATGGCACTGGCACTGATTGCGCTTGTTTCAACTGCACTTCCAGCGTCCAAACTGGGCAGTGAATTTATGCCGCCGCTTTATGAGGGCGGGCTGCTCTATATGCCGATGACGTTGCCGGGCGTATCACCCGCCAAGGTGCGCGAAATATTGCAGGTCACAAACCGCCAGCTTATGGAAGTGCCGGAAGTCAAACAGGCGTTCGGCAAGGCGGGGCGTTCCAATTCCGCGACCGACCCCGCGCCGCTGGCGATGATCGAAACATGGGTTGAATTGAAGCCAAGGGAAGAATGGCGCAAGGGGATGACCCCGCAAAAGCTGATCGCCGATATGGATAAACGGGTGCGCCTGCCGGGGATGATGAACTCTTGGGGCTATCCGATCAAAATCCGCCTCGACATGCTGACTACAGGCATCCGCACGCCTGTCGGGATCAAGATTGCCGGAACTGATCTGATGCAAATTGATAAAATTGCCAAGGAGATCGAGGTGCTGGCTCGTGACGTGCCGGGCACCCGCAGCGCCATTGCCGACCGCGTTGTCGGCGGGAAATATATTGAGATTGTTCCAAACCGCCGCGAAATTGCCCGTTACGGTATATCGCTGGGTATGGTTCAGCAGGTTATCCGGACGGCGCTAGGCGGAATGCAGATGGATGAGGCCGTGGAAGGGCGCGAGCGTTACCCGATCATGCTGCGCTATGACCGCCCGTTTCGCGAGCATGTAACTGATCTGGACAATATTCTGGTGAGTACGCCAAACGGTGCGCATATTCCGCTTGCTGATCTGGCAGATATTCGTATCGCCGAAGGACCGTCCATGATCAAGTCTGAGGATGCGCGTCTCAATGGCTGGGTGTTTGTCGATATTGAAGACCGCGACCTTGGTTCTTATATTGCGGATCTAAAAGAGGCTTTAAAAACTCTTGAATTGCCCGCAGGCTACAGTCTGAAACTTTCTGGTCAGTTTGAACAGATGCAGGAGGCCAACGAGCGGTTAAAGATTGCTGTTCCGGCAACGCTGCTGATTATCCTCACCCTGCTTTATCTGCATTTTGGCCGGTGGGATCGCACAATCCTGATTATGCTCTCCGTCCCGTTCGGCGTGATTGGTGGCGTCTGGTGGCTCTGGTTGGCAGGATATAATCTTTCTGTGGCTGTGGCCGTCGGATTTATTGCGCTCGCCGGAATTGCCGTGGAAACAGCGATTGTCATGCTCATCTATATCGACCATGAAATGCGTGAACACTGGCCCGATACGTTTGAGAAACTGCTGGAAAATGTCCGTCACGGTGCGTTGCAACGTCTGCGGCCCAAACTCATGACGGTGAGCACGATCATTCTCGGCCTGATCCCAATATTTCTGACCGACGGGCCGGGATCGGATGTCATGCGGCGTATCGCTTTGCCGATGGTCGGCGGTATGGTCAGCACACTGATCCTGACGCTGATCCTTATACCCGTCATTTATGCTGTGTATATGCAATGGAAGCTCAAACTTCCTAATAAAATTGAAAGGACTGAACAATGATGAATATAGAGATTATACCAAACTACCATCCGATCTTGGTGCATTTCACAATCGGGCTGCTGAGTATCTCGGCACTTTTATATCTCGCCGGAAGCATTCTCAAAAAAGAAAACCTGCTGATTGCCGCACGGTGGAATTTGTGGATAGGCGCGATTCTCACTATCGGCACAGTGATCGCCGGATTTGATGCTTATAACAGTGTTGCTCACGATGCGGTTTCTCACGCAGCCATGACAGACCATAAAAATTGGGCGTTGCCAACTGCCGGAATATTTATGGCTTTGGCTTTGTGGGCAGCATGTAAGCAACGCGGAGAAAAAACCGTCAGTCCTGTATTCGTCGTAGCTATCGTGCTGGCTTCCGGTCTGCTGGCGATGACCGGCTATAAAGGCGGCGAAGTTGTTTACCGCCATGGTACTGGCGTCATGCGTATGCCTGAAATTCAGGGCGATGGCGGACACGGTAGTCATAGCCATGGTGAAGATGTGGGTGAAGATCATCACGATATGCAAGAACAGCAACCACAAAAAGAGAAACAAGGTCATGACCACAGCGGCCATGAGCATTAAAATGAAGGATTATAAAAATGAATAGTCTCAGAAATATCGCAGCAATATCAGCAGCCCTTGTTTTTCTAGGCGGCTGCTCACTCACGCCGAACTATCAAAGGCCGGAGGTTGAAACGCCTGCATGGCGTGAAGCTCAAATTTCGCAAAATGCTGAAATCGCCACCGATTGGTGGACAAATTTTGAAAGCGCGGAATTGAACGCATTAATGCAGCGCTCTCTCGAAAATAACAACAATCTGCAAGCCTCTTTGCAACGAGTTGAACAGGCGCGCGCGGATTTAAAAATTGCCGGGGCTTCTCTTCTTCCTTCGGCTGATGTCACGACCACTTATATGAGCGGCTCAACGCAAGCCATGAATATCACCGACATGCGCAATAACGGCATTCCTGAATTTACGGCGGATGCGGGCATTTCTTATGAGCTTGATTTGTTCGGAGCCAACAGAGCAAAAACCAATTCAGCAGAAGGCCGACTGTTAAGCGCTGCTTATAGACATGATGCGCTGGCACTCGTGATTATGGGAGATGTAGCGCAGAATTATTTCAATGTTTTGAATTTGAAAGAGCGCGTGCGCATTGCGAACGATAATTTACGCGCAACAGAGGATTTACTAGAGGTGGCTGAGGCGCGTTTTCAAACCGGGGCGCGGACACAGCTTGATATAACACGGCAGGAAACGCAAGTGGCCAGAGCCAAAGCGGCTGTAACAGCATTGGAGCAGGAATTGGCGCTGGCTCAAAATGCTCTGGCTGTTCTGGTCGGGGAGCCTCCACAGAGCTTTAAGGTTGGTGAAAAAAATATAAACAATCTTCGTCTGCCTTCTCCAGCAGTATTGCAACCTGCTGCGCTGCTGGAACGCAGACCGGATGTTAAGAGTATGGAGACCATGCTTATCGCTGCAAATGCCGATATTAGCGCAGCGCGCGCGGCCTTTTATCCATCGGTCAATATCGGCCCCAGCCTGTTGCTGGCCGCGAATCCATCAGCATCCGCTTTGACTCTGGCAGGTTCAGTCATTGCCCCTATCTTCCAAGGCGGGCGGCTGGAAGGCAATCTGAACCGCGTCACCGCACGCCAGAAAGAGCTGGCAGAAAATTATCAACAAACAGTGCTTGTGGCTTTTCAAGAAGCAGAAAATGCATTGATAAAAGTGCAGAAAACACTGGAGCGTGAAAATGCATTGAAACAGGCCGCCGCTAAAGCGCGTGAAGCCTACGGCATAGCCAAAAACCAATATAGTTTGAGCGTTATTGAGTTTCAGGATGTTTTAGATTCACAGCGCATGATGCTAGAGTCCGAAGATCAATATGAGCGCGCTCGCTATGAAACTCTGGCCGCCCGCGTAGAGCTTTTTAAGGCTATGGGCGGCGGGTGGAAAGAAAAATAAGAAACAAGGAGATGCATATGGGACAGGAACATCATAAACACGGGTCTGAAGGTCATTCATGCTGTCATCACGAGCATGGTGACAAAGCAAAACCCGTCGCAGTGCCCACTGGCGCGGATGTGATTTATACTTGTCCCATGCACCCGGAAAGAGGAGCATATATTATCCAAGCCACGCCCATAAAAGCGGAAGCCAGATCAGGGATGTTGTCAGTGTGCCTTTGATGGTTTGATAGGCAATCCAGATCCAGAAGACTTTATGCCCTGTTTTGCGTATGTTCTTAAAATCCAGTTTATGAACTATTTCCATGTCAGAACTTCACGCCCACCTGCAGCCAAAATTTCTCACGGCTAGCAACACCGCTATCGCCATCATAATCAGCATATTTTAGCAGAACATCCAATTTCTTAAATGGCTGGCCTGTATCAGGAAGCATGAAACTTTTTCCAACAGACAAATCAAGCTCGTCACCAAAATCGCCGGTGCTGGAATCGTGGCTATCAAAATCATGATAGACAGCAGTAAATGTTGTATCGTCAAAGAAGCTCTTTGTGCCGGATAGCTTATAAGAGGCGCTTACATAGGCATCCTGAAGGCCGGCATTTGGAGTGGTCAAGAACGCATCGGCCCAGCCGTTGAATTTGTGCAGGGTTGCAAGCGGTGTTTGAAAAGCATTTGTGCCGTCTCCGCCCGATACTTCATACCCCGCTGTGAACGTAAAACCATGGCCGGAGAGTGAGGGCGCAATGTGGTAGTATTCTTCATCATAGCTCGCGGTATTATTGCCATGATCGTCTTGCGTGGCGGCTTCCGCCTCATAGGAAAAGCTCCAATGTTCATTCAAAGGCATCTTGCCCGTTACCCGTGCGCCAAAAGTCCTCGAGGAGCTTGTTGCCAGAGGGTCAAAATCAAGCCAGTATCCGTAGCCCGTAAATTTCAGCCAATCTGCGAAAGCATAAGAAGCATGCGCGATGTGAATATTTGAGTCCAGATCGCCCAATGGATTATCGTCACCGAAGATACGATTTACATTTCCGACATAGGCGTACGTCACATTCAGATTTTCGATGCTGGCATTTGTTAATTGAAAGGCATCAAAGGTCTGATCGTTCTGCCGCCAGTCAACTGTGCCTATGAAGCGTTGATTATCCAGATTTATTTTCTGGCGGCCAATTGCAATAGATGTTTGCGGCAATCCTGCCCATGAAAGCCATAGCTCATTAATTTCAGCCACATCCGGGTCAGCAATAACCGGATAGGCCGTTTTCCCGTTTGTTGTGTCGTTAAAATCATTTGCGCCTATATTCTGAACAATCTGTCCTTCAAACAAGGCTTGAAAATCCTTGTACACACCGGTTTTGAAGCCAAGATTGGTGCGCACTGTCGAGGCTTTGGCATCATTTACTACACTATTTTGATCGGCATGTTCATAGCGATAGCGCATTTCCCCAAAAAAATGACCTTCTTTAATAATGCTCTTAACATCTTCTCCGGCAAATGCTGATGATGCGCCCTGTATCATGAATCCACAAACAGTGGAGAGAAGCATTGCCTTTAAGAGTTTTGTTTTGAGCATTTTGCTAGGCCGTTATTGTTGAACCCGGGGAAATAGAATGTTGTTTTCTTTGTGAATATGGAGCTTTAAATCTTCTTCCAATTGCTTTAATCCGACATAAAGAGCTTGATACGAGGCGCACATATTAGGCTTGATGGCATAACTTTCTGTTAAGCGATCCAGTTCTTCCAGCGCTGCTCCGGCTTCTTCGTGCTCAGCTTCCATAGCCAATATCGGCATCATAATTTGTGGGGATATATCACCGGTTTTTTCCATCTCTATAATCATAGGGAAGAGGACTTTCTCCTCTTTTTCAATATGCGCGAGAAGTTCATTTGCCATAGAAGCATACACTTCAAGGACCTTATAGAGATGCGTGTCCCTTTCACCATGGCGCGATGCCACTTTTTGTGTCAAATGAAAGAGTCTGGGCAAATCATCCCGTAAATATTGATGATGCGTATCAACAATATGGTTGATAAGATTTTCAAGTGTTTCAGTATTCCAATCTTTTTGATCACTCGGGATTTTTTCTAAGGCCAAAAAATCATTAGCGATGACAGAGATTTCAATGCCTTTTTCTTCGCAAACATCAGATAGTAAGCGTTTTCCACCACAACAAAAATCAATTCCGTATTTATGAAAGATTTTATAGCTGTCGGCATGCTGTCCGGCTATTTCACGAACTGTTTTATTTTGTATGGCTGTTGCATTCATAATTTTATCTCCTCTACTGACTATGAGTATTCTCATGGATTTCAGGTGTGAGACCTTGATCTGGATCAAACGGTATCAATCAAAATTTTCTGGCGGAGTTCCAACATATGCAGGGCGGCTTTAGCGGCATCTTCCCCTTTGTTTTTCTTTTGCGGGTCTGCGCGTGCAATAGCCTGATCTTTGTTTTCAACGGTGAGTATGCCGTTCCCCAAAGCCAGATTATGTTTTAGAACCAAATCATAAACACTCCGTGCGCTTTCATTGCAGACAATATCATAATGGGAAGTTTCGCCGCGAATAACGCAGCCCAGAACGACATAGGCATCGTAATTTTTCTTGCCGGATATTAAGAAATTTAATGCTGCCGGGATTTCCAGCGCTCCCGGAACTGTTTCAATCTCATATTCATGCCCTTGCTTATTCAGCACGTCGAT
>JAGRHC010000039.1 GCA_020445145.1 Alphaproteobacteria bacterium | reverse complement strand
GCGGGTGATATTTACCCATCACATCCCCGACGATCTTGGCGGATTTCCGGTAAGGCTTATCGGACGTATAACCGCCCTCCTTCATCGCATATAAAATCCGGCGGTGCACAGGCTTCAAACCATCCCGCACATCCGGCAGCGCCCTACTCACAATCACGCTCATCGCGTAATCGAGATAAGACTGCTTCATCTCATCTTCAAGCGAAACAGATGGAACTGCAGGTTGCTGTGGTTCGTCCGGAGTAATGCTATCGGTCATAAATCAAACTCTTTAAAATCCATTAAAAAAACCAAAATCAAGGCGCGGGCTTGTTTTCAACCGCAGAGTCACCTGGCAAACCACCAGTCCGCACCTTCATCATAGCCTTATCAATCATCCGGGTAACTTCAGGCTGAACCTTTTTACCCCAATCGTTGGTTTTCTTCATCGCGCTAAGGCCCGCAGGATTCCGGTAATAATCAACCATCGCCTGAATTTCATCGAGCGTAAAAGTATCAACCATCGCATCGATAGAAATTTTATCAATCGCGTTATAATTCAAAACACTCGTCATCGCCGCAATAAACCCCTCGCGATCTTTAGGCGGCAAAGTATAAGAGGCACGCCGAATCGCATCATCAATCTGCTGGTGCGTAGACCACAGAACATGAAAGTCACGTGCTAGCGCAAGCTTCTTCGCCAAAGTAGCCTCATCAACATCCTCAGCCACAGCATCATCAGCGTTAACCTCTTCTTCAGCAGCGGGAGCCTCCGCCGCCTTCTGAGATTCACCCAAAAACTTATCAGCACTCTGCGCCTGCCCCTCACTATCCTGCGCAAACACAGGAGAAGCCGCCAAAGCACCAACGACAAAAACAAACCCGAATAAATTACGAAGTAACATGATCTAAACCTCCCCCTAGAACGGGATCTCATCTTCCATTTCATCAATCCGCATCGCAGGCGCAGCTTGTTGCTGTGCAGGCCCGCCACTGGAATAACCGCCAAAATCATTATCCTGCATCCCTGACGGCGCACCGCCATAGGAAGCACTGCCACCACCACGCGCATCCAGCATCGTCAGTTCACCGCGATAAGGTCGCAAAACGATCTCCGTCGTATAATTGTCCTTCCCATTCTGGTCCTGCCACTTGCGAGTCTCCAACTGACCTTCGATATAAACCTTGGCGCCTTTCTTCAGGTAATTCTCACAGACATTAATAAGCCCCTGGTTAAAGACCACAACCTTATGCCATTGAGTCCGCTCCTTACGCTCGCCCGTCGCCTTGTCTTTCCAGCCTTCCGACGTCGCAATAGACAAATTGACAACCTTGTCGCCCGATTGCATGTTGCGCACATCCGGGTCCGCCCCGAGATTTCCGACCAAAATAACTTTATTGACACTGCCAGCCACGGTGATACTCCTTCATTCTCACTTTTGAGAATCCCACTATAGTCAGACAAACCCATTTGCAAAAGGCTTATTTTCGATTATGCGTGCATGGCAAAGAATGTTATCCGGCAGACGCCTCGACCTCCTCAGTCCCGCCCCCGTCGATATAGAAATCTCCGACATCGCCCACGGCCTCGCCCGCGTCGCCCGCTGGAACGGTCAAACCACCGGCGACCATGCTTTTTCCGTCGCCCAGCACAGCCTACTCGTCGAAAATATCATGGAGCAAACCAACCGAGAAATGACGCCCGAGTGGTGCCTCGCCGCCCTCCTGCATGACGCCCCGGAATATGTCATCGGCGACATGATCTCGCCCTTCAAAAACGCCCTCAACGGAGGCTCCGACATCCGTTACGGCGACTTCGAAGACCGCCTGCAAACGGCAATCCATGTCCGTTTCGGCCTCCCGGCAAGTATAGACCCCGAGCTCAAAGCCCGCATCAAACAAGCCGACAAAATCGCCGCCTGGCTCGAAGCCGTCGCCCTTGCAGGCTTCTCCGAAGACGAAGCCCTGACCATCTTCGGTCCCCGCCCGGAACTCGCTCAAAAACCGGACCTGACACCCCTCCCACCCGAAGAATGTAAATTTTTGTTTCTCAAACGCTTCGAAATCCTTTATACTTCTTGCCATAAAAGCTAAAAAGCATAAGCGGTGATTTATAAAGGTAAGCGGGTGTAAGTGATGGCAACATCATCAGACATAACAGCATTAGCAAAATTGAGAGCAGATTTCGGGGGCACTGCATCAACGCTTATGGGGCTAGAGCATGTCGACAAAAGTGCTAGCCTCGAGCAAATTACAGAAGTCAACGATCTCATTAATAAGGCCGAAAGAAGGCCGACAAACAAAAACCTCTTTAACGCCGCAGCCAAAGCAGTAAAATATCTACATGACCTTACCGAAGCTCAAGCTTTACTTGGGACAGACACCGCTCTTACAGGCTTACCAAACAGGGTTGCCTTCAACTCTCAACTGAAAACAGCCATTAAGGAAACCGGCTCGCAAGCTAAATTTGTAAGCAGACCAAATTCAGAAACTGCAAGCACAGATACGTCCGAAAAGAAAAATTATTTCGCCCTTCTCTTCTTGGATCTGGATCGTTTCAAAGGCATAAACGATGATTTCGGCCACGATACAGGGGACGAATTTCTTTGTGCTTTCGCCGACCACCTAAGAAGAATAACGAGAAAAGACGAAGGCAACTTCTTTAAAGGCCGCTCCAGAGCATCACGCCTTGGCGGAGACGAGTTCGCTGTACTCTTGGATACACAAGCGTCAAGCCCCGAGGAAGCAGAAAAAATCTTCAAATTGGCATTAGAAAGAATAAGAAAATCTATGGAAGCCGTATCTTTCGACTACAAAGGAAGGAGCTTCCCGATTGTATCCAGCATAGGTATGCACGTTATTAAAGAAGGCGATACCCCCGAAGTCATCATGAAGGGCGCTGACACGGGTCTCTACGAGGCCAAAAAAGACAAAAGTCAACGCTATGACCATGCCTACGAAACACTCAAAAAGAATGGCGCCCAAAACCTCCAATACGTAGAAGACAAACGCCCGCAAAGCGTAGAGTTGACGTTAGAGCAATTGCAAGAAATCATGCAAGAGTTGCAAAGCAGCAAAGTCATTATCATTGCAGATAAAAAGGGGTTAGCAGATGCAACAACAATTCTGGCCCAAAGCCTTAAAAAGAAAGGCGCAAACATTAAGGGACTAAATGCACAAGCAGAAGCAGGACCAGACTCAGCCCCAGGCAGAGACGCGCTATAAAAAACGCGCCAGATCTCAGCACGACAACAGCTAACAAATCCCCATTGCACCGCCCCCGTTTTTCCGCCATAACTGGCTTATGCTGACACACATCTCCGTACGCGGCGCCCGCGAACACAATCTCAAGGACATCAGCGTGGACATCCCGCGCGACCAGCTCGTCGTCATCACCGGACTATCCGGCTCCGGCAAATCCTCGCTCGCGTTCGACACCATCTACGCCGAAGGGCAGCGCCGCTACGTCGAGAGCCTGTCCGCCTACGCCCGCCAGTTCCTCGAACTCATGCAAAAACCGGATGTCGACGCCATCGAAGGGCTCTCTCCCGCCATTTCGATCGAACAAAAAACCACCAGCAAAAACCCGCGCTCCACAGTGGGCACCGTGACGGAAATCTACGACTACATGCGCCTGCTCTGGGCAAGGGTCGGCATCCCCTACTCCCCGGCCACCGGCAAACCCATCACCAGCCAGACGGTCAGCGAAATCGTCGACCGCATCCGCGCGCTGGACGAAGACACAAAACTCTACCTCCTCGCCCCCATCGTCCGCGGCCGCAAGGGCGAGTACAAAAAAGACTTCAAAGACCTTCAAGCCAAAGGATTCCAACGCGTCAAAGTCGACGGCACCTTATATGAAATCGAAGACGTCCCGGATCTGGACAAAAAATTCAAACACGACATCGAAGTCGTCGTCGACCGCCTCGTCATCCGTCCCGATGACGCCCTGAACCAGCGCCTCGCCGACTCAGTCGAAACCGCCCTCAAACTCGCCGACGGCCTCGTCATTGCCGAAAATGCCGAAAACGGCGAACAACACCTCTTCAGCGAAAAATTCGCCTGCCCGGTCTCCGGCTTCACCATACCCGAGATCGAACCGCGCCTGTTCTCCTTCAACGCCCCCCACGGCGCCTGCCCGTCCTGCGATGGCCTCGGCATGCGCCGCTACGTCGACCCCGACCTTGTCATCCCGGACGCAAGCAAATCCATCAGAAAAGGCGCCATCGCCCCATGGTCAGGCGGCTTCGCCCCGTTCTATACGCAAGCCATGGAAGCCGTTGCCACCCATTATGGCTTCGACATCGATACACCGTGGGAAAAGCTCCCGGAGAAATATCAGGAAAAAATTCTCTACGGCTCCGGGAACACGGTCATCAAAACCGTCTACACCAGCAAAAGCGAAAGCACATGGAAAAGCAACAAACCCTTCGAAGGCGTCATCCCCAACCTTGAGCGCCGCCTGCTCGAAACCCAAAGCAACAGCCAGCAAGAAAAGCTGGAGCAATACCTCAGCTTCTCCCCGTGCGAAGCCTGCGAAGGCCAGCGCCTCAAACCCGAAGCGCTAGCCGTCAAAATCGGCGGTAAAAACATTACCCAAATCTCCCAGATGAGCATCGAAGAAGCGCACGCATGGTTCGGCGCAATCCCGTCAAAACTCAAAAAACAACAAAACCAGATCGCCGAAAAAATCCTCAAAGAGATTAACGAACGCCTCACCTTCCTGATGAATGTCGGCCTCGACTACCTGAACCTCTCAAGGTCCTCCGGCACACTCTCCGGCGGCGAATCCCAACGCATCCGCCTCGCCAGCCAGATCGGCCCGGGCCTCGTCCGCGTGCTCTACATACTCGACGAGCCGTCGATCGGCCTGCACCAGCGAGACAACCGTCGGCTCATCGACACGCTCACCCGCTTGC
>JAGRHC010000038.1 GCA_020445145.1 Alphaproteobacteria bacterium | reverse complement strand
CTTATATTTTTATGCTCTGTGTCCAAAATACTCTGACGACGTACAATGCTCGATATTGAGCCTAATGGCACCACATAGTAAATGACCATTGTAATGCGTAACCCGAGGCTCAAATTCACCCAAAGGAACCATTTTCTACCAATAACCAAAGATCAATGCAAAAAAAAACGCGGGTAATAACCCGCGCTGGCAACGTCAGATAAAAAGAAAGCCTTAGTTCTGTATAACGAGCTGTCCCTGCTCTGCAGAGAAAGAAAAATGCGGCCCATTCTGAACGGCTTTTGAGAAAAGAACTTTAACAGCATTCTCATAAGATCCGCTGATGAGAACATTAGAGCTAAGTTTGTAATCACGCTCGGGCTGCCAGACAAGTTTAACGCCAGTCTGAGAGCTCCAGGAAGAAAGGATTTCCTTAAGGCTAGACCCTTGCTTGGCTTCCCAAACACGGCTATCCGTTAAGTGATATTGGGGTTGAACAGGCTGTTCAGGCTGAGGAGATGGCGCAGAAACTTGTTCAGGCTCAACCATCGCAAGGGTTTCCTCAGACGGCATCGTATCCAAAGCCATGTCTGCGCTGCCCTGCGCAGATTCTGTCATACCGGGATCATGAATGATCTTACGAGAGACATCTTGACCCGCAGGTTCAACAGCCACACTCTCTTCGTCTACACCGGCACCCGGTTCAGGCAACAGAGCAGACGGCTCCGGTGCCGAGTTGCCGTCCTCAAGCGAATAATCAACGCCTTCGGCCAACGGGGCAGGCGCATTACTTGGAGCTACAGAAGCATGCTCTTCAGCCGGAGCCTCCATAACAACGGGGCTATTGTCAGGCTCGATGATAACCATTTTAGGGGTAATCACAGCCTTTATTTTGAAAGGGGAAAGCATCCCATTAAGAACTTCATTCCAGGGCTTCCCGCCATCCCAGGAAACGCGAAGGCCCGGATTAACGCCTTTTTGGAAAGAAAAGGCATACCGAGGAGGAACAATTTGTCTGAGCGCAAGCGCCAAAGGCATATCAGAACCAAAACCTTCGACAACATCAAAAGAAGGCTCTGCAGGCTGCTCAAGGGTTGCACTCTCAACAGGGGCAGGTTCCGGCGTTGTCGGAGCAACAGTAACATCCTGCGCCTCCATTTGGTCCAAAGACTTGTCAGAGTCCATCGGCAACAACACAGGCTCATCAGCAACAGCCTCTGCAGGCATTTCTTTGTCAGCATCATTAAGCGGGAAAGGATTGATTGTCAGCTCACCGTCTGTCGCTGTCTCCGTCACAACAGGTTGAGCGGCTGCAGGCTGTTCCATCATCTGAACAGGCTCTTCTGCAGGAGCAGGCTGCTGTGTAGGCTCAACTGGGGCAGGCTCAGGCATCAAAACCGGGGCGGGTGCAGGGGCAGCTTGCTCTGGAGGAGTCCACTGAAACCCCGCATGTGCCGGTGTACTGAGCGCCAAAAGACCGACGGCAATAGCTGGTAGGCAAGTGGAAATATAAAAACGACTAAATTTCAACGACATGTTCTTTGTCCCCAGATCAATTCAAATAAACAGGCACGGCAAACCCGGCACAACATAAATTTCCAGAAGTATTACGATTTTTGCAACCTCTGTGCAAGAAGAAGATAGCTTTTTACCCTTTAAAAAACAAGTATATAGAGTATTTAACGAGTACGCAGTAACAGAAATTTAGCCATAATCAGCGAAACGCTTTTCGTAGGGCCGAAGAAGGCCGGGTCTTTTACGACCATTCACCCATGACCGAAGAGAGCGTATAGCGGCAGGAAAAGTGAGTCCCTTATTTTCAAGGAAACGAAAGATAAAGAACACAATAAAAGACAAAATAAGAGTAGACCAGCGTAAGTACAAGAGCCATACAGGGATAAGCCAGGCAACACGAGCATCAAAACCAAAAAAGCGGACCGTACGCATGGTGTCCCGCCAATGCCAGTTTATCCTGGCTTCAATGTTCTCTAGCTCCTTAATCATCTATCCTCACGACGGATCGAAACGCTACCCGAAGATTGTAACGCATTTTAGGTAAAAAGAAAAACCCTAATATAAAGGATAAACAGGTCGTGCCGTTTTCTTTAACCACCGGCACCGGTGCTGGCTGAGAGCATCAGATAACTACGGCGATCAATGAGACCCTTCTCAAAAGCAATCTCAGCAGAACGCTCCATGCTTTGCCCATACGAATTGATCATACGGTGAATCTCACCCTGCCATTTGGTAAAGTGCATATCCATAAGCTTTTCGCGCACATCATCGGGAAACTTCATCCACTCCCTCACACCGCAACGCCCGCCGCCAACACGGGGAACAAGAGCTTGTGTAACAATCAGACGTAACGTCTCCATGAGGGCAACAGCTCGCTCTTCACGCTCTTCCATATCATATGTGGAAAGCATCCTCTGTACGGTGTTGGCAACACCGAGCGTATGGGTCGTCGTATAAACGGCGTGGCCCGTCTGTGCAGCCTCAATCGAGGCATTAATTGTTTCGCGGTCGCGTGACTCCCCGACGAGAATAATCTCTGGCTTACGGCGCAAAGCATTACGAACACCATGAGCAAAATCAGGAAGGTGACGAGGGATTTCTGTCTGAGAGACAAGAGAGCGTGGGCTACTGATGCTATCATAAACATATTCAATCGGCGCTTCATACGTCAGCATCTTCCCGCAACCGCGTGGACGCTCTAGCAGCATGCGGTTCCCGGCGGCGAGCAACGTCGTCTTACCCGAGCCTGTCGGCCCTGTCACAACCACAATCCCTTGTCTCGGAGACCAGTTATCCATGATTTCCCGTTCAATATTCAGGTCTTTCATGGTTGGCGGCTCGCTAGGGAGAACCCGCATTGTGATCTGCGCGGCATCACGTCCGCGAGAGAGGATAGCTGTAATGTTGACCCTGAAACGAATGCGGGTATAGCGATCAGGGCGAATTTCATAAGATACGTCAAGATCACGCCCGGAGGCCAGACGCGCACGCGCCTCCGGCCCGTATAGCTTATTCAGAAAAACAGACATATCAGCGGCGTCGATGCCGCGATAGGTCGCCGGATAAAGAACACCATGAATTTCGTTATAGACCGTTCGGTCACTTTGAATGGTGATATCTGAAGAGCCGTTTTTAACGCACCAAAGAAGGAAGTCATCAACATGATCTTCCATAAACCGGACCGGTTCATCGGGCCATGTTTCCGCGAAATTATCTTCAGCTTTGAGGAGACTTACCGGTTTGCGGGCTTCCATAGATCCGATCCGGGTACGAATTCTGGTACGCCAGTAATTTGGATAGCGCGATCTCCAATCTTCATCTCGCTGCCGCCACCTGTGATGCCACGATCAACTTGCAAAGCATAAGGCGGGGAAACCATACCCTGGGCCAGCAACGTACGATAGCGCACCATACCCTCATACGAGGTTGTGAGCTTGGCAAGGTCATCGGCAAAAATATCATCAGCTTGCTGATAACCGAATTCCCAACCCTTGTTGACATACTCTTTCCAAACGCGTCTCTCTTCATCATCTTGCGGCGTAAGAATATCCGGCGGTGGAGTGACTTCACCCCATTCCCGCTCAAGATACTCATGCCAGGTCCGAGCCGTGGAAACGATCCGGGCGTTCTTGATAATGTTGTAGATACGATCTGAAACAGCGGCTTCCTGCCCTTCTGTGTCAATAAGCATCGCATTCATAGACTCTGTAATGACCGGCGGCTCGATGAGCAGACCGGAAGGCGCAGCGATCAGTAGCTGGTTAAAGTTAAAAACCTTATCCAGATAGCGAGAACGCAGATCAAGCTGCTGACGAATTTCATAAGTACGGCGAGCCAGCCCGCCGCGAGCACCAAAGGATAGCGCGGCTTCCTTCAAAGCATCCGCGCGAATATCAAGCGGCAGAGTTGATTTTTCTTTGGAAACATTTTTGGGTTTATAATTAACAAGAACATCGACACCAACAGGCTCCTGAGAGGCGTCTGTAATCGGCTCGTCATTATCCACCATAAGCTGGGCGTAGGAAACGGACGGCACACCGCATAACCCAGCAGCCAGGATCATTGTGCAAAGAGGAAGATGAACAAACCGACGCATAACTTCTTCAGGCCTTTCTAGCCGCCGATCCCTGAATTCGGCACATAGTAGATTTCAACCACTTTGTTACGAGCATCGACTTTCACATCGCCGCGCATACCAAGCTGTAATCCGAGATCGCGGAACGCTTCCACAACCTGAGTATTTTCAACATCAAGAGAAACCACGACAGGAATGGACGGCGGGCTACCCAGAACACGGAAGCTGTAACCGGCACGATCCGCCAAAGTTTTGGCGATAGGCTCGATCGGTCCTACCCAGTTCACTGTAATAGCGCGGCGCAACTCAGGCGGCACGTTATCAATCGGAGCCATCGGTGTGGTTGGCGTCCGTGCACGCTCGATCGATGCAAGCGTCTCAAGAGCTGTAGACGCCCTGTCTGCAGATTCTGCGAGCAAGGCTGAGACCTTGTCCGGAGAAGCCACAATCTGAGGGCTACCGCTGCTGAATGTATTGCCAGTGGAGCCACACCCGGCAAGGAACATAACGCTGCATAAAAGCGGGAAAGAGAAGTAAGAACGATACATATTTTCAAAAACCCTAAAGTAGGACAAGTTAGTCTATTGGAAATACTAGACAAAGCTACGCCGCAAATCAAGAATAACTGTAGTTGGGGGGAAAGATCAAGAAACGTTTTACAATTTTACCCACAAAAATATCACATACTTTTCAACAAAAACGGCAAAGAAAATGTCTTAAAAAAGGCAGAAAACCTAGGAAAATATGTAATTATCGGGTTGTTTTCATGAGCCCGTTATCGACCATTATTTTTAAAACACGATTTTTATATTTTTCACCAAACTCCGGTGTTCGGGAGTGATAATGGGCGAGGGCCATCGATAAACTTTGCGTTTCATCGATGTGATTTCTCAAAATCCAGGCGGCGACACCGACATTTGTGCAAGCATCATCCCGCACGCGTTGATGCGCACTTTTTTCGCTAATACCCCATTTTTTAGCAAGGTCCGGGATCCAGATTGTATTGATTTGCATAGGGCCAAGATCATAAGAGCCATTCGTGTTGGCAACTTCTTGTCCAACACGCCCACCCTCAGCCTTATATATTCCAACCAGAAGGGCAGGCGGAATTGAATAATTCTGTGCTGCCAGCATCATACATGCGGCGATAATTTTTCCTGCTGCCATGCGAAAACTCTAAATAACAACGCAACAAAAGACCATATGCTTATATTCAAGCATATTTTTATGTCTTTTTCACGCAATTTTCACAAGGGAAGCGCGGGTTATCAACTCCGCGCGCCAAGGTCGCTAATCAATGTTGAAAGATTATTCGGGCGTCCGGCTATAATTTTGACGCTTTCATCCTTTGCGCGATAAATCACAGCAGGTGTCCCCTGGAATTTCCATGATGTCATAATGGCAAGGTTGCGCTGAATCCCCTGCTGATTAATCTCACTTTTTGCCGGCAGGGCATCGGCGTCACCATCCATATAGCGCCACCATGTGCCCGCAGGATCGGGAGCAGCCAACAGAAATGCAGCTTGAGCCTTGGTTTCCGGATTGAGTCCGACTGGAATTAACCGAACCTGAGCAAGGCCTTTGTCAACATAGGGGCGCAATTCTTCCATCATTTTGTGACAGTGCGGGCATTGCGGGTCAACAAAAGCATAAAACACTGGTGTCCCAGCCTTGCCGACCGGAATCCAGTTGCTGCCTTCAATATCTGAGAACATTTGCTCGGCAGGAGTTTTTAGCTCATAGCTTTTTGTATCTGGTTTAGTGCCATCAGAAACTTTTGGAAAATCAGCGGTCAGCGTATCTAGCAAATCATCACCGTTCCCGCGCAAACGGCGAACCTGTTCAACGGTCAAGACTTTTCCATCATTGCTCATCAGGATACCGCTGATGAAACCTTGGTTATTCGGTAGAACATAGAAATACTGTTCCTGCCCGTTCTTGATCATTACCCATCCGTCCACACTACCGTCTTTTCCAAGGTAACGCACCTGAGCCCCCTGATTAACCAGAGTCTGAAGCGGTGCTGGCAGGGATGGCAAAAGATCCTGCGCATGAACCGCCGAAGGGGCAAGAATAAAAGCACCAGTAAGGGCGAGTGCGGAATTTTTAAGCAAGGAAGTGATGCGGGTCATGTCGTCTCCAGTTCTCTTCAGTAGGCCAAGCAGAGTCAGACGATATAACCTATGGCGCCGGAGCACAATTTTTTTTTGTCGTGAAAAGCAAAACAGCAACCCCTGCAATGGCCGATAAAATAGAACCACCCAGTACGCCCAATCTAACAGCTGTCGCATTCTCAATATTGTCGAAGGCAAGCGTCCCGATAAACAGGCTCATCGTAAAGCCAATGCCAGTAAGCAAGGCCATTCCGTAATATTGTGCCCAACTGACACCTTCTGGCAGGCGGCAGAGTTTGGTAGAAACACTGATCGCTGTAAAACACATAACACCAAGCTGCTTACCCAAAAACAGCCCGATCATAATACCAAGCGTAATCGGCTGAAGAAGCGTATCAAGGCTAAGTCCAGACAAGGAAACCCCGGCATTCACAAATGCAAAAATTGGGATAACAACGAAGCTGACCCAGGGATGTAAAATATGCTCCATAACCTTGAGGGGAGATTTTCCGTCTTTATTTTCAATACGTAGCGGAATGATGAGCCCTAAGGCAACGCCCGCCAGCGTAGCATGAACACCTGATTTCAAGACGCAAGCCCATACAAAAACGCCAAGGACAGAATAAATCCCCAAATGCGTAACGCCTCGTTTATTAAGAATGAATGCAAGGAGCAATCCGGCACCAGCCATAGACAAAGAGATAAGCGATGTTTTCGCCGTATAGAACAGGGCGATAATGATAATGGCTGCCAGATCATCAATAATCGCGATGGCCACAAGACATATTTTGAGTGATGCCGGAATTCTGTCGCCAAGCAAAATAAGGATGCCAAGCGCAAAAGCAATATCCGTAGCCGCCGGAATAGCCCAGCCCTGACGGGTCTCAGGATAACTCCAGTTTATATATGCATACAAAATGGAAGGAAATATAACGCCGCCTAAAGCGGCCACAGCAGGTAATGAAATCTGGTCGAGTCTGGATAAGTGACCTTCAATTGCCTCTCTTTTGATTTCAAGTCCCACAAGAAGGAAGAAGATCGCCATAAGGCCATCATTGATCCAGAGCAAAAGAGGTTTATCAATTGAAAAACTGCCGAATTTTACCGCAACGGGCAGATCCTTGATCGTATCATACAGCCACGATAAGGGAGAATTCTCAATGCCCATAGCAAGAAAAGCCGCAATGCATAGTAAAATGCCGGGAGCTGATTTAAGCGAAAAAAACTTATAAAGAGCATTGATCATATAGGATGGGCTTATAACAAAAAATTTTGAAAGGGCATAGGCTTTTCATAGGAAGATAGCCCGAATTTTTTATAAGCTTCTACAAAAAAAGAGTCAAAATGCCCGTGTAGCTATAAAGGCGGGAGTTGTTAATTTCGCCTCCCGCATAAAAGCCCGCCAAAGGAACACTGCCGATGATCTCGCGAATAAGATCCATCTCATAATTCTTGGGGTGCTGAAATTCGCTAAAGCCGCGTGCAATGCAAGAGACATAAATAGCACCTTTGGGTTCAAACGTCCCGTATGTATTCTGCACCCGTTCGCGCAGTGCCAGAAGTGAACGGGAAAGATCGCTCGTAACGCTGTGCTCGCCGCGCTCGACAAATAGGACGCGGTCGCCGGCATAAATCGGCTGAGATATAGCAATGGACCCTTCCGCTGGCTCGATCCCGGTCAAATTACGAACCATATAATCTTTCTGATCAGAGAGGGAAACAGGGATGGCGGCATGTATTTGCCCTTTAAACAAAGTCTTGTACTCATCCGGCGCTTGTTCCGGATAATCGATGGTTTTTAATTTTTCTTCAAAAACCTTCTCTGTATGGCCTGTTCGCTCCGCAGCGATCTTTTTCAGGTCCTGCTGAAAAACCTCCAGGGCATTATGCCCATCAAGCTCCTCAATGACATTGTAGTCAGCTTTGGTAATGGTATGCATATCGCTGATCGGTTCACATCCCTGAGACAGCATCGTTGCCACATTGACGCCCTGAGAAAAAAAGCATCCGCTGACAGAGTTTTCACAGGCTGCATTGGCGATCTGAATATGAGCCCCGCGAGAAGACGTCAGGCCGCCGACAATAAAACCACCTGTCACCCTCTCCAGTTCTTGTAATGTTGGGATAGGGTCATCTTCAGCCATCGGATCACAATGCACAAACGTCAGCATGGGGTCGTTTGCGCCAAGCCAGTCCTTAATGGCTTGCTGGGTATTTTCCTTGCCATCCTGGTCCCCACGACCAAAGGCGCCATCAACATGAACTTTGGGAAAAATACAAAAATCTTCTTCCGGAAAGCGTCCGATCAAAGCCGATACGGCAGGCTGATCAATATACGCTTCCCCGCAGCCGACAATCCCCATGCCCACAGACCCGATCCAGTTATCAATATGCATGACACTGCGAAACAGATTAAGAATACTGCCTGCATCATCGGCGAGATGATCGGAAATATAAAGAAACCCAAAATTAAATTTATCGTTCTCCGTGCGAACAGCTTCTAGCTTCTCAAGAATGTTTTTGGATGTATCTCGCCAGTCCGTCCCGCAGGCAGCCGCTGATGCAAATTGTGTCGAGGTAAAAAGGGACATATCAAAACCTGAAAGAACATTCAAAAAGAGAAAAAAAATAAAACATCGCTTAAAAAATAATGTTATCTTTTAAAGATAACGCAGTGAATTTGACAGTGAAAGGGATAAGTTATGGATTCATGGATTGTTCTCGCAGTTCTGGCAGGCGTCATAGGTTTGCTGGTGCTCTTTTACAACCGACTGGTCGCATTGCGTCAAACGCGTAACAATGCTTTCTCCGATATAGATGTCCAGCTGAAACAGCGCTACAACTTGGTTCCTCAGCTCGTTGAGACTGTAAAAGGCTATGCCTCTCACGAAAAACAGGTTTTTGAAAATGTCACCAATGCGCGTGCGCAGGTGGGCGCCGCAAAAGGAGCAACGGGCGAGCGCGTCGCCGCAGAAAATGTACTTGGTGGAGCCCTGATGGGTCTTTTGGCTGTCGCCGAAAACTATCCGCAGTTAAAAGCGGACCAGAACTTCCAGAAGCTGATGAACGAGCTTTCGGACATTGAAAACAAAATTGCCGCAGCCCGCCGCTTCTTCAACAACGCGACAGCCGAATACAACACGGCCACCGAACAATTCCCGGCGGTTCTGATTGCGAATATGTTCGGGTTCAAAAAAGAAACCTTCTTCGAACTCGACGAAGCTGAAGCCGCCGCTGTCCACAAGGCACCTGAGGTCAAGTTTTAAGGGCTGAAAAGAAAAACATGGTGTTGCCATGAGCGTAAAGACAGTCGGCCTTAGCACCCATATCTGGAACAACAATCTCCGTTGTATCATTTTGCTGGTCCTGTACCCTGTCCTGATCGCAGGAATATTTTGGACGATATGCTGGGCAATGGGAATGTCTGTCACGCGCTACAGCATGACAAATGTAGCAAGCGTTTATTCCATGGATTACGCAAATCCGGATTCTTATTCGATTAAAACGGCCATGCCTCCGCTACATGCGGGGGACTCGGTCGGCTTCGCAAATATCCTTCTCGGTCAGTATTGGCCGCTAATCCTGACCGGAGTCACAATATGGTTTGTGATTGCCTGGTTTTTCCATACCAGCATGATCCGTAAACTCGCCCACTCCCATCCGGTTTCCCGAGAAGAAGAGCCGGAGCTATATAATCTGCTAGAAAATCTCTGTATTTCGCGTGGTATCCCGATGCCGAGCCTTGAGATCATCGAAACGCACGCGCGAAATGCGTTCGCCTCAGGCATTGATACCAAAAGCTATTCAATCACAATCACGCGCGGCCTGATGAACGCCTTGCAAAAAGACGAGCTTGAGGGCGTGCTCGCGCATGAACTGACACATATTATGAACCGGGATGTCCGCCTTTTAATCATCACAGTCATATTCACAGGTCTATTCGGGTTTCTGGCCCAGCTTGCCTGGAGTAATATCCGCTACAGCCTGTTCTACACTCGTGGTCGCCGGGACAACAATGGCGGCGCGGTGATCGCTGTCTTTATCATTGCCGCTATTCTATGGTTAGGATATATGGCAACCCTGATTATGCGCTTTGCGTTGTCGCGCCACCGCGAATATATGGCAGATGCCGGAGCGGTGGAGCTCACCAAAAACCCTGACGCAATGATGCGCGCCCTGATGCGGATCGCGGGCCGTGATCATATACCCGGAACGACAAACGATGTTGCCATGATGTGCATCGAAAATCATGTGCCGTTCTTGGGCATTTTTGCAACGCACCCGCCTATCGAAGCGCGGATCAAGGCAATTTCGGAAGTAACGGGAACGCCTGTGCCAGAGCTTCCGCATACCGGGCCGGCTTCGCCGGACGCTCAATTCGCAAGACCGCAAAACCACGAACGTCGAAACCCATGGCTCGTGCGTGAGCGTCGTCACTAAAGAGTGATGAAACTTTTTAATCGATTATAACGAATGAAAAGTCGAAAGGATTTCGTAAGAACCTTTGTAATCTGTTAAAATGATGTATATACAGATAAGAGTAATTCACATTATCAATTAGAACGGAGCGTGAAAGAAATGCAAACCGATCATTTTACAAAAGTTCAGGCAAAAGGTCGCGAAGTTGATGCGGGCCTACGCGCGTACTTGAACAGTGTATATGCCAAAATGTCAGCAGGTGTTTTGGTAACAGCGCTTGTGGCGCTAGTCGTAGGAAGTTCTCCGGCATTGCTGGAGCTATTCCTTGGCGGGCCGCAGCGCTATCTGGTGATTTTAGCGCCATTGGCAATTGTTTGGTTCGGCTTTAACCCAAGCCGCATGAAAGCTTCACAGTTAATGATTGCATTCTTTGCACTTGCAACTGTTTACGGCATCAGCTTCTCAGCAATCGCTGTATTGGCATCAGCAGACCTGACATTCGGAACGGCAGTTGCCAAGGCATTCTTTGTTGCAACCGCAATGTTCGCGGGTCTGAGTATCTTCGGCTATACCACGAAAAAAGACCTTTCTCCCGTGCGCACCTTCGCAGTAATGGGTATTTGGGGGCTTATCGCAGCCAGCGTCGTGAACATTTTCTTCGGCAGCGCCTTGATGGCAAATGTAATTTCTGGGGTGGGGATTGTCCTTTTCTCAGGAATTACGGCATGGCAAACGCAAGCCATGAAGCAGATGTACAGCCCGTCTCTGGGTAAAGAAATGAATGACCGCATGGCGTGGGCCGCAGCGCTGAACCTCTATATAAGCTTCATCGCTCTGTTCCAGTATATTCTTCATTTCATGAATCAGCGCTAGGATATAGCAAGTCACCAAATAAAAAAGCCCCGCCCTCAAAAGCGGGGCTTTTTCAATGATCCTCACTAACGCCTTCAAACCTTGACAATATTCCCAATCCTGATACCGTCCGCTCACACAAAACAGTGAAGAAGGAGGCATGCAGATGCTCAAGGAGTTTAAGGACTTTATTGCACGCGGCAATGTAATGGATATGGCCGTCGGGATTATTATGGGTGCAGCATTCACGGCGATCGTCAATTCGATGGTAGGCGACCTGATTATGCCAGTGATTGGCGTTCTAACCAGCGGCGTTGATTTTGCTGACAAGTTTGTCGCGTTGGACGGTCAGGCTTACGACACACTCAAGGCGGCAAAAGACGCCGGCGCTCCTATATTGACCTATGGTGTTTTCATCAACGCGGTCATCAACTTCCTGATTATATCTTTTGTTGTTTTTATGCTGGTCAAGGGCGTAAACAAACTCAAAGAAGCGGCTGAAAAAGAAAAAGCTGCGGAAGCTGCCGCGCCGGCCGCGCCTCCCGCAGACGTCCAGCTCTTAACGGAAATTCGCGATTTGCTTAAAAAGTAACTGTTGCAAATTGAACACAAACACAGGCAACCCCGCATGGCGGGGTTGTTTTTTGTCTTGAAAAAGCAGGGCAGACCCATTACTGATACTCGACATTAAACACAAGGGCCCGTAGCTCAGCTGGGAGAGCGTTGCAATGGCATTGCAAAGGTCGGCGGTTCGATCCCGCTCGGGTCCACCATCTTCGTTGGTATTCTGCGTAAATCCAAAATTGTTTTGACTATGACAAACGCGCGCGCGTGTGCTAGGATGCCTTAATTTCTTCCTGCACGAGCAAGTGCAAGTCACCACAAAAAACCAACTTTTGATCACGCCTGACCTTGGTCCGGCTCAAAAAGCAATAAACAAAGCAGAGGTAATTCATGAAAAAATACGTATTCACCGGCGCGGTAGCCGTATCTGCCGCAATGCTTGCAATGCCACTCGCAGCGCACGCAGAAACCAAAATCGGCAGTGTCGATGTTTCGGCAAATGTCGGTTTCGTAACAGAATATTCCTTCCGCGGTATTGCGCAGTCCAACGAAGGTCCAGCCGTTCAAGGCGGTTTCGATCTGAGCCATGACTCAGGCCTTTATGCCGGGATCTGGGGCTCCAGCGTTGAGTTCAACGATGCATCTCTCGAAACAGACCTATACGCCGGTTACAGCCACTCTATCGGTAATTTCAGCTACGATATCGGCGCAATCTATTACCTGTACCCTGAAACAGACAGAAGTCAGGACCTGAATTTCTACGAGATTGCAGCCGCAGCAGGTTACGATTTCGATGTCGCATCGATATCAGCTTCTGTTAACTATTCACCGGACTTCCTTGCCGGCAGCGGTGATGCTGTATACATGAATTTGGCTGGTAACGTTCCTCTTCCATATGACTTCAGCCTGAACGGGCATGTTGGTCGCCAGATCATTGAGCAGAATGCTGCCTTCGGGACACCGGACTACACAGACTGGGGCCTCGGTGTGGCCTACACATGGAAAGGGATCGATATGAACCTCTCCTACATCGATACGGACCTGAAAGAGCCATCAGAATGCGCAGATGGCTGCGATGCCAAAGTCATCTTTGGCATTTCCCACAGTTTCTAGATCGAAGAAAAATCATAAGGCGAGGCAATCCAAAGTGGGTTGCCTCGTTTTTTATGCCCGTGCACGAGATGCTGAAGAAGAAGGCATCCAGCAATTAGCCTGTGCCACCTCAATGTTTTGAGCAATTTGGCGCAAGGTTTGAGCGAGACCATAATTGCCCATAAACGCCTCATGAATATGCGCGGCGTCATTGAGAACGTCACGATTTTTATAAACAATGAAGAGATCTTCATAATCAATTTCAACATACCCGGAGGACTCGTTTTCACAACGCTCTAAAATGCCTTGCAACGCATTCAGCATCTCGCTGCGCTCGGGAATATAAATATTTTCCTTTGAAAAGGCTTCCTGAATGGCGCATCTCACTTCGTAAAGCTGATTAAAAGTATCAGTTTGGTTCAACATGAATTTCTAATCCTTTTGCTCCGTATGGAGTCGAGCTAAAAACTTCGGAAAGAACATCAAGGGAAACGACAGTCCCGGGACGTCGAGAGAATTCAGGGGAGTGCCCTATTTGAGTGACCTGATCTGCAAAATGCTTTGATAGTCTCATTTTATTCTTATTTAAACCGAAAACCGGTTGACTCCATGGCGCACATGAATATTTTATAACATAAATGACATGAATTAGGCAATTATAATAAACCTTTACTTATGCCTGCTCATGTAATTTGTCAACTGATATCGATCCTCCTTTTTAATTAAGAATCATTCTCAATTGCACTTCCGGATCATACATTTTTTTCCGGCCTTTACAAGCCCCGTTTCACGGGCTAAACACAATTAAAATCTAATCCAAAAAGGTTAAGAAAACATGTTCGATTTTACAGAAAAATGCGCACTCGTCACCGGCGCAACCGGCGGAATTGGTGGAGAAATCGCGAAGGCTTTGCATGCGCAAGGCGCAATCGTCGGTCTATCCGGACGCAACGCCGAAAAGCTGAATGCTCTGGCAGGTGAACTGGGCGATCGCGTACATGTTTTGTCTGCGGATTTATCGGACGACTCGGCGATCAGCGATCTCGTGAAGCGCGCAGAAGAAGCGATGGGTAAAATCGATATTCTTGTCAATAACGCAGGCCTGACCCGTGACGGCCTGTCCATGCGCATGAGCGCCGCCGACTGGCAAGATGTCCTTGATGTAAATCTGACGGCCCCGTTCAAACTCGCGCAGGCTATCCAGCGCGGTATGATGAAGCGCCGCTTTGGCCGTATCATCAACATCACTTCGATCGTCGGGGTAACCGGAAACCCCGGCCAGTGCAACTATGCCGCTTCCAAGGCAGGCATGATCGGCTGGTCAAAATCCATGGCCGCCGAAGTGGCAAGCCGCGGCATAACCGTAAACTGCATCGCGCCCGGCTTTATTGCCACCGCGATGACCGATGCCCTGAATGACGAGCAAAAGGCCCGCATCAATGCAACAATCCCCGCCGGTAAGATGGGGGCCAGCGAAGACATTGCCGCTGCCGCCGTTTACCTCGCCAGTAACGAAGCAAACTACGTCACCGGCCAGACGATCCATGTCAACGGCGGCATGGCCATGATTTGATGAGTCTCCCCCTCATCATTTTTGACTGTGACGGCACATTGGTCGACAGCGAAGCGCTGAACCTGCGTGCGCTTTTGGATGTCATCACAGGCTTTGGAGTCACGGAGTATGATCTGGATCAAGCCTATAAACTCTTCACTGGCCTGAGATTCAGCAAGATTATTGAAAAAGTAACAGCGCAAACCGGTTTTACTTTCCCCGAAGATGCCGGAATGAGATACCGCGCCCGCGTCCGCAAACTGGCCGAGGCAGAGTTACAGCCAATTCCGGGAGCATACGAAATGGTTGAAGCTGCGGCGCGGCAATCAAAAATTTGCGTTGCCTCAAATGGAGAACGCGGAAATGTCCTCTTTTCCCTCCAGAAAGTCGGCCTGCTGGATCTCTTCGAAGAACAGCACATCTTTACAGGACTTATGGTCGAAAACCCGAAACCTGCCCCTGATCTCTTCATGCTTGCTGCAAAAGAGCTGAATGCCCCGGCCCAACACACGCTTGTCATTGAAGATAGCCCCACCGGCGTTCAGGCTGGAATAGCGGCCGGCATGACCGTCTGGGGCTTTAGCGGCGCCCACCACGATCCACGAAGTCAGGAAACGCTTTTAATGGAAAAAGGCGCGGCACAGGTCTTTCAGACAATGACAGATTTGAAAGAAGCACTCACGATGAAAGCCCCTCAAATCGCCCTGCCGCAAAATTTTTAGTCACGCATCCGGCCGGAAATGTGCAAGCGTTCATGCAGACATAAACGCCAGCTGGTCGAGACAAGGCTTCGGCCAGCGCAAAACCAAGATTAAACCCGCCGTCGCTCATCGCGAATTCTTTAATCGGGATCATCGCCCCGGTCAGGATGACAGTCTTTTGCACAACATCAGGAAGAGCGGCAAGATATTCCGCCGTCTTTTGCATCGTATTGGTACCGTGCGTAATAACAATCTTGCGGCTCTGCGACTTGCGAATAGCCTCAGCGATCTGGTTCCGAATGCCGTCTGTGATATCACCGCTGTCAAGCATACAGATCGTTTCAAAAGAAAGAGCTGGGTAAGGCTTTATCTTTTCCATCAAATAAGTCGGAATGACAGTGTACTCATTTGGCCGCGCCGTCTCTTCAGCCGGAGAATAGCTGGAATCAATTGTGCCGCCTGTAATGATAACGTGAACAGATTCCATGATTTCGCTACTCCACCTCAGCAATTCTCAAAATATTGGTGGTTCCCGAAACACCGAACGGAACACCCGCGGTCATAACAAACAACGCACCTTTCTCCGCCAGCCCGCGTTCCTCAAGCATCCGGCACGCATGCGGCACCGGCCCTGAAAAATCACCTTGCAGCGCGGCGTCGTGAACAGGGCGCACCCCATAGGCAACGCAAAGCTGCCGTGCCACAATCAAATTCGGTGTCAGGCATAAAATCGGCACATCCGGGCGCTGCCGTGCCATGCGCAAAGCCGTTGAGCCGCTCATGGTATAAGTCACAATCGCGCTTGCGCGAATATCCTGTGCGACATAATAAGCCGCTGTCGCAATCGCATCAGACGGCTCGTTCTCTGTATGTGGATGCGCCGCCTCCATAAACTCGCCATAGGTTTCATCAGCCTCCGCAGCGCGGCATATTTTGTTCATCATCTCAACCGATCGCACCGGGTATTCGCCCGCAGCCGTTTCTGCGGATAGCATCACCGCATCCGCTCCGTCATAAACAGCGTTCGCAACATCGGACGCCTCCGCGCGCGTAGGGCGGGAGGATGTAATCATCGATTCGAGCATCTGTGTCGCCACGACAATCGGTTTCCCGGCAGAGCGCACATAGCGCACCACTTTCTTTTGTGTCGGCGGCACATCTTCGGGCGGTATCTCCACGCCAAGATCACCCCTGGCGAGCATCACGCCGTCAGCCAGGTCAACAATCGCCTCAAGATTGGTCAAGGCCGCAGGCTTCTCAAGCTTGACCATCAGCTTTGCCCGCTTTTTGATGAGCGCCAGCGCTTCGCGCACATCTTCCGGTGTTTGCACAAAGCTTTGCGCAATCCAGTCAACGCCCATATCAAGGGCAGCGGCAAGGTCTCTGCGATCCTTATCGGTCAGGGCAGGGATCGGAAGATAAGCCTCTGGAACATTAAACCCTTTCCGGTCGGAAAGTTTTCCGGGCGCGCGCACTTCGGCAATCACATAGGGTCCGAACGCATCTTCACCCTTTTCGCGGATACGGCAGCGAACCTTCCCGTCATCAAGGAAAAAAAGCCCGTCAATCTCGAACGCGCCCATGACCTCCGGGTGTGGAAGAAAAACACGGGTTTCATCGCCCGGCTCCGGGTTCGAATCGAATTTGATACGCTTCTCCCGCTCCAGCATGGCCGATCCATTTTTAAACGTTCCGATTCGAAGTTTCGGCCCCTGCATATCAGCAAGAATTCCAATCGGCCTTCCGGCTTTTTGCTCAATAGCCCGGATAATCTCAACAGATCGCCGATGGGTCTCATGGTCCCCATGAGAGAAATTAAGCCGAAAAACATCAACGCCTGCTTCAAACAGGTCTGAAATCTGCTCTTGTGTCGCGCTGGCCGGGCCGAGCGTTGCGAGAATTTTAGTTTGTCTTTGGAGGCGCATGGGAGAATCATCCGGTAGTGAACGCTGTATGTCCCGCTCAGTGTAGCAGAATCGGTCTAAAAACCTAAACGATTCCTCTGCTTTTCTCGCCCGTATATTGCATAGATATAGTGTAAGACCTTATAAAAACGCCTTGAAAAACAGTAATAAAATTACTTTTTCAATCTTTTTTTGCGGGGATAAAACCAAGGGATATCTCCGTTTTTTGCAGGTGAAACAGAGGCTTCGTTGCGCCGGAAATTCGGGTGCAGGAATAAAATCCGATTGGCTAAACCTACGAGATGTAGTAGTGTCTTTTAAGAATGACCGCTACAGCTTGTGTCATTTTCCAATTTTACATCTCAAAAATTCTTCTCTAGATTTTCTTTAGAGTAGCATACAACTAAGGAGCACAGCTCATGTTTGACATCGCGCAAATGGAGAGGGGCAATCGTGTCCAGATCGACCGTTCACGGGACGCCCACCTGACGAATTTTGGTAAAGCCACTCTCACCGACCGGTACTTAATGCCCGAAGAGCAGTACCAGGATCTTTTTGCGCGTGTTGCAATGTCCTATGGCGACGACTCAGCACACGCTCAGCGTATTTATGATTACATTTCCAAGCTTTGGTTTATGCCGGCAACACCTGTGTTGTCGAACGGCGGAACCAACCGCGGTCTTCCGATCTCCTGTTTCCTCAATGAAACCGGCGACTCTCTGGAAGATATCGTATCCCTGTGGAATGAAAACGTATGGCTCGCCAGCCTTGGCGGCGGCATCGGATCCTACTGGGGAAATGTCCGCTCAATCGGCGAAAAAGTAGGCCGCAATGGGAAAACGAGCGGTATCGTTCCGTTTATCCGCGTAATGGACTCTCTAACGCTCGCAATTTCTCAAGGCTCGCTGCGCCGTGGCTCTGCTGCGATTTATCTTCCCGTCTGGCATCCGGAAATCGAGGAGTTCATTGAAATCCGCCGCCCGACTGGCGGTGATCCAAACCGTAAGGCTCTCAACCTGCATCAAGGCGTTTTGATCCCCAACCGCTTCATGGAAGCTGTGGAAAATAACGAGGAATGGGCGCTGAAATCCCCGAAAGACGGACACATCGTAGAGCGCATCAACGCCCGCGACCTGTGGATACGTATGCTGACCGCGCGTATCGAAACAGGCGAGCCATACTTCGTCTTCATCGACCACGTCAACGACTCAATCCCGGCTCACCACAAAATGGCTGGTCTGAACGTAAAAATGTCGAACCTTTGTTCCGAAATCACCCTTCCGACCGGTAAGGATCATCTGGGCAATGACAGAACAGCCGTTTGCTGTCTATCGTCCCTCAACCTCGAAACATTTGACCAGTGGCAAGATCATCCGACCTTTGTCGAAGATGTGATGCGCTTCCTGGACAACGTATTGTCGGACTTCATCGAAAAGGCCCCCGACACGATGAAGCGTGCGAAATACGCCGCAATGCGCGAGCGTTCTGTTGGTCTTGGCGTCATGGGCTTCCACTCCTTCTTGCAAAGCAAGATGATCCCGATGGAAGGCGTGATGGCAAAAGTCTGGAACCGCCGGATGTTCCAACACATCAAGCGTCAAGTTGATGATGCGTCCGTGAAACTCGCCCACGAGCGCGGACCCTGCCCGGATGCCGCCGACTACGGCATCATGGAGCGCTTCTCCAACAAAATGGCAATCGCGCCGACCGCGTCGATCTCGATCATTTGCGGTGGCGCATCCCCTGGCATCGAGCCGATCGCGGCAAATGCCTACACCCATAAAACCCTTTCCGGTTCTTTCCCGGTCCGCAACAAATATCTGGAGCGCCTGTTGGAAAACAAGGGTATGAACAGCGAAGAAATATGGAGTTCGATCTTCACCAACGAAGGCTCTGTCCAGCATCTGGACATGTTGACAGACGAAGAAAAAGACGTCTTCAAAACAGCATTCGAAATCGACCAGCGCTGGCTGATCGAGCACGCAGGCGACCGCACGCCGTTCGTTTGCCAAGCGCAGTCGCTCAATGTGTTCTTGCCTGCAAATATCCATAAAGCAGACTTGCACCGTATTCACTGGGAAGCTTGGAAAAAAGGTGTGAAAAGTTTGTATTATTGTCGCTCTAAATCTATACAGCGTGCTGAAAGCGATGCATCATGGAAAAGAACGCAGGGTTTGGCGAATCAGAAAGAAGCGCAACCCAGCGCTCAGCGTGAGGAGAGCAAATACGAAGAGTGCCTGGCCTGTCAGTAGGACCGTCCCAAGGGCACAATCATCCGGTTTACTGCGTACTTTCTTTATGCGTATGACTGCGTTTATTACTGCGTAACCACTCTGACTGTGTGGGAAAAAGGGCCTTTCGCAAGAAGGGTCCTTTTTCATATCTTGGGGGTCCCAGAAGGTAGAAGTTACCATCTTGTAACCTGCGATACCGCATAACCGAATAAAACAATAAGAAAAACAATCAGAGAGGATCGCATCATGCGAAATAAAAAAATACTAGCCGCAATCACCCTAACGCTTCTCGGCGCAGGAGCAATGACTGGCATAACAACTTCTCTGAAAGCGCAGGAAACAGGAGAGCAGCCGATGCAAAATAAAGAAGAAAAAATCAAGCAGCTAAGCCCGATGCAGGAATACGTCATCCAGCAGAACGGAACGGAAGCGCCATTCAAAAATGAATATTGGGACAATCATGAAGAGGGAATCTATGTCGACATCGTCTCAGGAGAACCGCTGTTTTCCTCAACTGACAAATTTGATTCCGGGACAGGCTGGCCAAGTTTCACAAAGCCGATCAATGGTACGGCCCTGACAATGCAGACAGACAAAAAACTTTGGGTTCCCCGCACGGAAGTACGGTCTTCAAGTGCCGACTCACACCTCGGCCACGTCTTTGACGACGGCCCAAAAGACAAAGGCGGAATGCGCTATTGCATCAACTCGGCCTCACTAAGATTCGTCCCCAAAGCGGATCTGGAGAAGGAAGGGTACGGCGCCTATATGTATTTATTCGAAGAAGGCGATGCCGGGGGCGTAAGTGCCGAATAGAAAAGGCAAAAACTGCACCGGGAATAAAGAAAGTCACAAATACAATTTTTAACAAAAACACAATATATAGTATTTACTTCAAAAAAGTAACGCGATATATTGTGTTTATGTCGTTCGGCATATCTCTCGTCCTTGTCAAATCCGGGCTTGTGAACCAGTGGCAAAGACACTAGACTTTGAATCATACATAAAATCAAAAGGAGTAAACCCCATGGCCAACACGCGCGCTGTTTTGGACGATGTCTCGAATTCAAACTCTCCCTTGCTGCAGGAGCGGCACGTCTATAAACCGTTTCTATACCCATGGTGCTATGAAGCATGGCTAACGCAGCAGCGCATCCACTGGCTGCCCGAAGAAGTGCCGCTGGCCGAAGACGTTCGGGACTGGAAGAAGAACCTGAGCCCGGCTGAAAAAAACCTGATGACTCAGATCTTCCGTTTTTTTACGCAGGCCGATGTTGAGGTCAACAACTGCTACATGAAGCACTACGCACAGGTTTTCGGCCCCGTAGAAGTCCAGATGATGCTCTCGGCCTTCTCGAATATCGAAACAATCCATATTGCGGCGTACTCTCACCTACTTGATACAATCGGTATGCCCGAAGTCGAATATCAGGCCTTCCTCAAATACAAGGAAATGAAAGACAAGTACGACTACATGCAAGGCGCATCCATGAAGTCACGCCGCGATATCGCCAAGACCATGGCGCTGTTCTCAGGCTTCACCGAGGGTCTACAGCTTTTTGCATCGTTCGCGATTCTGATGAACTTCCCGCGTTTCAACAAGATGAAGGGGATGGGGCAGATCGTCACATGGTCCGTGCGCGATGAAACACTGCACTGCCTCTCCATGATCAAACTCTTCAACGCGTTCATCGCCGAAAACAAAGATATCTGGGATGATGGACTAAGAGAAGAAATCACCCAGTCTTGCCGCGATGTGATCGGCATTGAAGACAACTTCATCGATCTTGCCTTCGAAATGGGCGGCGTTGAAGGTCTGGAAGGCGAAGAAGTAAAGCAATATATCCGCTATATTGCCGACCGCCGCCTTCAGCAGTTGAACCTCCAGCCAATCTTCGGTATTGAGAAAAATCCTTTGCCCTGGATGGATCAGATGCTAAACGGCGCCGAGCACACCAACTTCTTTGAAAACCGTGCAACAGAATACTCACGTGCATCCACCACAGGCACATGGGAAGACGTATTTTCGCAGGATATCTTTGCCGGCAACTACGGCAAAAAAATCGGTGGCACAGAAAGCGGCAGCGAAGCAGCGTAAAACCGTAAAAGCAAACCAATAAAGAAAAACCCCCGCACAAACGGGGGTTTTTAATTTTATAGTCTTTCAAATTAAAACTGATCGTAAGCGCGCAGCGCATCCGCCGCATACATCAAAGCCGGTCCACCGCCCATATAAACAGTCATCGCCAGAACTTCTGCGATTTCCTCACGTGTGGCGCCAAGCCCCTTAAGAGTCTTGATATGAAAGCCGATACAGCCATCGCACCGCTGCGAAACCCCGATGCCAAGGGCAATTAGCTCTTTCGTCTTTTTATCCAGCGCACCATCCTGCGTTGCCCCCTTTGCAAGAGCTGAAAAACCTTGCATGGCATCAGGAACCGCCTTGCGCAGTTCAGCCGTATATTCGGAAATATCACTGGTGATTTGTTTGTAGTCCTTAGTCATAAACGTTCTCCTTAAGAAAATTAGACCTGATCCATCATGTGGACGATAAAGCCTCGCTCGCGAAGGCGCGCCATTAATTCTTCCACATGCAGCCTGTCTCGCGCCTCGATAACAATATCAAGTTCAGCGCGTTTCAAGGATACACTTTGCATCATGCGCTGGTGAATGACTTCGATCACGTTTGCGCCGGCTTCCCCGATAATCCGCGAAATATCGGAAAGTTGCCCCGGCGTATCATCAATCTCAAACCGCAGGCGCGTAATGCGACCATCCCGTACAAGGCCGCGCAAAATCAACGTCGAAAGCAAACGGGAATCAATATTTCCGCCGCAAACAACCAACCCGACCTTTTTGCCTTTAAACAGTGGCAGATGCTTGCGAATAACGGCAAGGCCGGCGCCAGCAGCTCCTTCTGCGACCAGCTTCTCATCACTCAAGAGATCAAAGATCGCTTCTTCAATCTCATATTCGCTGGCCGTGTAAACGTCATCGACAAGAGAATCGATCATCTCGATATTCCCCGCCGCCGGTTCCTTCACCGCAATACCTTCCGCAAGCGTCGCGCCCCCCTTGCAAGGCTCGCTGCGCCCCTCGCGCTTGGCGGCAACGGCGTCATAAACTTCAGCTTGCGCGCCGATAACTTTAACCTTCGGATTAATCCCTTTGATCGCCGTTGCAACCCCGGCAATGAGACCGCCGCCGCCAATCGGTACGACGACCACATCAAGGTCCGGGCGTTGCTCCATCATCTCAAGTCCGAGAGTCCCCTGTCCGGCAATCACAGCAGGATCATCAAAGGGATGAATGAATGTCAGGTTTTTTTCCTTCGCAAGCCGAAGCGTCTCACCGACAGACTCATCGAAGTTCTTCCCGTACAAGACAACCTTGCCGCCAAAATCTTCTGTACGTTTGACCTTATTAAAAGGTGTGCCTTTTGGCATAACGATCGTCGAGGGAATCCCGAGTTGCGTTGCGTGAAAGGCGACCCCTTGCGCGTGATTTCCGGCCGAGCAGGCGATAACACCGCGCGAACGCTCTTCTTCATTAAGTGTCAGGAGCTTGTTGAGCGCGCCGCGCGCCTTGAACGCATTCGTGTGCTGAAGATTTTCAAGTTTCAGATACAAATCAATACCAAGGTGAATAGACAAGCGCGCCGCTTTGACAGTTGGCGTTAAAATCGTCGCAGACCGAATAGAATCGCGTGCGGAGCAAACATCTTGAAATGTAATCATCACATCACCTTGTCTTAGGGAAACAAGGCGCTAACCTATCGGGATTTAAACGGAAACGCAATGCGCAATTCGGAGCGCTAAAGAACGTTTAGAAAATGCTGAGGTTCTGAACGTAAGACGAGCGAGGCATCTCTGTTCCGCATTTTTTATGAATCTCTTTGAGCTTTTCATACTCTTCAGAGTTCATAAATGCACTCAATTCCTCAGAAATTTTTTTCATTCTGTTCAAGGCATGCCTGTCGTCATCAAGATCTTCATTAACAGGCGTATCAAGAACCTCGTCTTGATATCTGTCGTAATGTTTTTGAAGGACATTATCATACTTCAAAAGAAAAGCCTCTTCTTGCCCGCTACAGCCCGGAGCTTCAAGCTTATTAAGGCTCTTATCTTTCTTGGAAGACTTTTTGACTGTTGTACTGGTCTTGGGCGTATCAAGTTTGTTGTAGTAGGAATAAGACGCTCCTCCATCACTCTCGCCATCATCTTTCGCTGTGTAATCAATCGCAAACGAGGGCGCTGCCATTGCAGCAGCAACAGCCAGAGTCGAGAGAAAACATAATAAAAATCGATTTGTCGACATCACAAAAGTTCGAAACATCGTCCTTTCTACCTATAAAGAATAGCCTGTTTTACAGTATTTTGCAAAATACTACACAGGAAATTTAAGGGGTAAAAAAAATTAACAAGCAGTCATATTGGTAAATATGCTACATTCTATACGTGATGGTCTTGCATAAGCCACTTGCTGCATTTTCCTCCCCTCAATCACCACTGATTGATCTCCCCTTCTTCAACACATTGATTACCGACGTTTTGACGGCGTTAAGTTTACGCCGCACAAGACGTTGTGCCCTTTTTGTCTTTCACGCCACAGCCAAAGGAGTAGTCCCATGTCGAAAAAAGCCCGCAAATCAGGTTCCAGCGCACGGTCAGTAAAAGAAAACAACGTTGTTCACCCGTCTTTCGAGGAAAAGGGCTGGCACCCTTTGGATGAAGAAATCGACCGCCGCCGCGATCAGAAATATATCAAGACAATCAAGCCGCGCAGTGAAGGTCAGGCTGCCCTGATGGAGGCAATCAAGGACTACAATCTGACACTGGCCATAGGCCCCGCAGGAACAGGAAAAACATATCTCGCAATTTCCGCCGCTGTCGAAGCTTTGGAAAAAGGAGAAGTTGAAAGGATCATACTCTCCCGCCCTGCGATGGAAGCAGGCGAATCTCTCGGTTATCTTCCCGGGGATATGCATGAAAAAATGGCGCCGTATCTGCGCCCGCTCTATGATGCGCTCGGAGATCGCATGGGCGGAAAACGCGTCCGCACATATATCGAAGACGGAACAATCGAGATCGCACCAATCGGATTCATGCGAGGTCGGACCTTGAACAATGCATTCGTGGTGATCGACGAGGCACAAAACTGCACCTACGGTCAGCTGAAAATGATTCTATCGCGCCTCGGCTGGCATTCAACGATGGTCGTGACCGGTGATCCGGATCAATCCGATCTTCTGGAAGGTGTATCAGGTCTCTCCGAAATATCCCGCAGACTGGAAAAAATCAGGAATGTCGCCGTATGCCGCCTCGATCAAGGCGATATCGTGCGTCACCCGCTCGTTGCAGAAATGCTGGACGTCCTCTAGTTAGCGAGAACATTCCGGTGTATCGGGAAGAGCAAAATTATCCAGCGACATGCTTCGGATAATTTGCTTGGCTATGACACCGGCAGGATCCGCCATATCAGCAGGAAAAATCGCCAGATTTTTTCCATCCGGTCCCATCAGGTATGTAAACCGGGTGTGGCCGGTAACAACATCACTTTGTTTATCCTGAAGGTAACGAACCGCATAACGCCGCCCAAGCGATAAAATATCCTCAATTGGTGCATGTAAACCCAGAATATGCGATCCCGGCACATCAAGATATGTCCGGAGATTATAAGGCGGCGGATCCGATAGACGAGGAGAAGGGTAGATAAACAGCGCCGAAAGCCTATCGGAAACAGATTGGCCACACCGCCGCCCCACTTCCTTTCTCGCCTCCTCTAAAACCAGCAAGTCAATCGCGCAGCTATTATTTTGCGGACTGGCATTTTGACCGGGAACAAGAGAAATGCTGTGAGCGGCGCCAAAATAAACAAGTTTATATTGCCCATCCAGCCTTCTCTGGGCGCTCTGCCCGTGACGGTCTCTAAGAAAGCTTAAATCCCCGCCAATACGATCGCTTCCCGGCTTGACCTGAGAGTCGACAACCGGCGCTGCATTTTCCCACGGCCAGGCTCTGGCGTCCTGCGATAGCCCGGAGGAAACGGCCAAAGTAAAAATAAGAGGGATCGTCTTATTCATGATCATTCCTCCTATAAACCATGCTGAAGAAAATTAGTGTTGAAATAGTCCCAAAGCGACATTCCGTAAATATCGTTTGCTTCCCCCTTAATGTCGGCAAGTTCCGCCGGAGAAAGGCCTCGCGTCCAGCTATTAAACTGGCTCACTTGAGAATCGATACCTGTATGCGCGGCATGGCCAAGTGCGCCGGAAACCCCGTGATCCAGATGATTCATGCCAATATCAATGCCGGACGATAAGACGCCATCCTGCATATTGTCCCAGGCATTGGAAAAAAAGGTTGGAAGGTGATCAAAAGCCGATTGAAAGCCTTGGAAGTGCATACTGATAAACGGCGTGATTGGATCAAAAATCCCGACCAATGGCCCGGCTGCGGTAACAGCCGCCCCAATCGCCATAAGGAACATACTCGCATCCATAATATAATGCCGTAAATGATTGGCCTGTTGAAAGGCTTCGGTCAGGCTCGGTGTCTCCTGACCTCTAGTCGTCGTTGCCATGACATGGCTCCTTAATCCTGTTTCTAATTTTAAAAATCGTAAAAATCAGGAAAGAACGGGAGGGCCGCGCGGTTGATGCTGTGAGGTTGGCGATTGAAGGAAAAAGATTTTCCTGTCCAATTTCACATGGACAGTTTCATGCTCTGGAACGGGAAGAACGGGAGAGTCAAAGTGACCTTTCGCAACATGCGTCTGGGTAAAACAAAACGCACAGTCATCTTTCTTATTGTGATGATGCTCAGAAGGGGCCTCGGAACCTTTGTGGGAGGCCACCTCGATAACTTTAGCCGTTCCATCCGCCGAGCAGATCTCGATCAAATCACGTTGCTGTCCGGAGATAAACCGGCAAGCCGGAGAAATTCCTGCCGTAACAACAGCAAGAATAAGAGAAATCTGCAAAAAACCGCGTAAATAACAGGACATAGGCTTATATAATTTAACGGATGACAATCTGTCCAGAGCAAACCGCGCCCTTGTGATTAAGGCTTCCTATCTCCCGAAGAGCCTGATAGGCTAAGAGCGCAAAACAAAGGGGGCACAATGTTTGGGACCAAGTTTCTAGGGTTGGGGATTCTATTATTACTGCCGGGTATTATTGCGGTAGGTGCTTATTTCTCACATGCCACAGAAAGCCTCCCGGTTTTAGCCGTTGGAACCGCGATGTCCGGCGGAGGCTTTATCCTTCTTGTCATGGGGTTCCTAAGCCTGGCCGGTTCCGAGTTCATCCCGAAAAAAGGCGTGCGCGCAGGCGATGCAAATCTTTTCACAATCGGATTGATCCGCTGCATGATCGCCATCTCAATCGCAGATAATGTTCTTGAAGAGAAAGAAATTTCAGAAATCAGCAGAATATATAAGCATCTGACCAAATCAGAGATCAGTGATGCGCTCATCCGCAAAACGGCCGAAGAAATGATGGCTGAAGGCGTTGATGTGGAATATGAACTAAGCACTTTGGAAGGCGCCCTGAACAAAGAATCGAAACACAAGCTGATCGTTGCCTCGCTCTACATTCTCGCCGCAGATGGACATATGGATGAAGATGAAGTCGCGATGCTGGAATTTATCCGAGAAGGCCTAAAGCTCTCCCGCAGGGAAGTAGAGGGAATAAAGAAGAATTTCCTGGCGAAACGAGCGTTAAGCTGAAGGTTCTGCGATTTCCGGATCGAGAAGGGACGCATCACCCAAAATGCCCCGGAACATTTCAACATATTTCTGATCAAGATGCCCGCTCATCTCTTCGGTCATAATGCTCATCGCCTTTGTCGCTGGCATGGACGGCTTGTAAACACGTCTGTCCGTAAGCGCGCTAAAAACATCAACAACAGCAGCCATACGCGCGAGCTCATTAAGCTCTGAGCCTTTAAGCCCGTGAGGGTAACCCGTCCCGTCAATTTTCTCATGATGCTGCTCGGCAATAATCATAACAGCGCGCGGCATATTCCCTGCATGCACAAGATAATCAACAGTCTCAGGTACATGGTTTTTCATGATTTCAAATTCTTCCTCGGTAAGCCTTCCCGGCTTATTCAAAATATTATGAGGAATCTTCATTTTGCCGACATCGTGCAAAAGACCGCCGCTGGCCAGCAAAAGCTGCTCATTGTCACGAAATCCGGCGGCATGCCCTAAAAGGGAAAGCATCGTCGCAACGCGCATGCTGTGTGCATAGGTGTAGTCGTCATGGTTACGAACACCATCCAGAATAGATTTAAAATCATTACTGGCAATCGCATTCACCAGCGGCTTACAATTATCTTTAACGTCAGCAAAAGAGACCGTTTCCCCGGTGAGTAAAACATCCGCAATCTCTCTGAATACCGAAACGCTGTTTTTAAGGGCGTCACGCTGGATATCAGGCAAAGCCTCCCATTGTTCCTCAATACCTGCATTCAGTTTCTTGGAAATTGTCTGAATAAGAACGCTCCGGGGATATGGCTTGGCAATATACCCGTTCGCCCCGGCTTCTTTTGTTTTCTCAATCCCCGGATCGGTCTCGGACTCGGCGATATAAAGAATAGGTGTATTTTTAAGAATAGAGTGAGCGCGTATTGCCTGAATAAATCCAACAGAACTAAACGGCTCGGCATATGAGGTTAAAAGAATTAACGCCGGAGGAGACTTTTCAAGTCCCTTGATCGCTTCTTTTGAATTTCCCCAATCACAAGTATCATAAAACGACATAAGTGCCGCCGACACTTTCGATCGGTGAACATCATTGGAATCGACAATAGCAACAAGGCGGTCGTTTTTATGGCTCATAGGACGTCAATGAAGTGCTGAACACGATTGATATTTCGTCCCTGAGTGTACAGGAGGCAGATTAAAAAATCATAACAATTTCATGCCAATGTATTTTAGCGGACCAAAACCTATAATCTATGACGCGCGCAAAGCTTCAATCAATGCTTCAACCTCTGATGGTGTTCCGGCACTTAAACAGGAGACTTCTTTATCAATCCGGCGAACAAGCCCGCTTAGGACTTTGCCAGAGCCAAGCTCTGCCATTTGTGTGACGCCCTGATCACGCATCCATAAAACAGATTCCCGCCAGCGCACCATACCAGTAACTTGTTCTACCAGAAGTTTTTTGAGGACCGCAGGATCATTCTCAGCCTTCGCCGTAACATTTGCAACAACGGGAACGCAAGGCGCGTGAAATTGCGTATCAGCAAGTGCGTCTTCCATCGCGCGCGCCGCCGGTTCCATCAAGCTACAATGAAACGGGGCACTGACAGGGAGGATCACTGCGCGCTTGGCGCCACGTTCACTGGCAAGGGCAACAGCCCGCTCAACGGCTTCTTTATGGCCGCTAACAACAACCTGCCCATCAGAGTTATCATTGGCTGCCTGACAAACCTGTCCCTGAGCGGAACACTCGGCAACATCCTTTACCTCAGAAAAATCCATCCCTAAAATCGCTGCCATGGCGCCAACGCCTACAGGAACAGCTTTTTGCATGGATTGACCGCGCAGCTTTAGCAAGCGCGCAGTATCCGAAAGCGCCACGGTCCCTGCTGCTGTTAACGCTGCATATTCTCCCAATGAATGCCCCGCAACATAAGCGCAGGCGTCTTTAATCTGAATACCGCCTTGTTTTTCTAGAACCCGAACGACCGCCATCGACACGGCCATCAAGGCGGGTTGTGTGTTCTCTGTCAAATTAAGTTGATCTTCAGGCCCCTCAAACATCATGCGGCTAAGATTTTGGGATAGGGAAGAGTCGACTTCTTCAAAAACCGCTCTGGCTTCTGCAAAGCTATCAGCAAGTTCTTTACCCATACCAACGCTTTGGGACCCTTGCCCGGGAAATATGAAAGTACGGTTTAGACTCATGGCGACCATCCTGATTCGTGAAAAACAGTTTAAATTAGAGAATTTGCCTCAGAACATATTTTCTAAAAAAATATTGTCAATCAAAAACTTGAACGAACTTTTCATGTAAAGTTTGCTTTTTATTTTTGGATTATGAGACAATCTGAACTGTTCGGGAGGAAATGCAAAGAAAAACAAATGTAGAATACTTAAATTCTTTTATGTTTTCTGCGTACCGATTACTTAAGACCCCAAATTCCTGAGTAAAATACATATAATTAGTAGAAAAGTGCAAATAATTTGTCTTACGAGATGTAATAGGGATGTTAAGAAATGGAAAATATAACACAAAGTGCTCTGGAAATCGTAATTGAAGAAACGAACTGGGCATATCATGCAGCTCAGCAACATGAGAGCATGAACGCAGATTATGCAGATTTTGCTGGCATGGCGCTTCTGGATTTTAAAAATGCGCTCCGCTGCCCGGAATTGACCCGCGAAGAGCTGGAGACAATGTTGAGGAGCGGAATGCACCGCTACCGCAGCCTTGCACCAGAGGATGGCTGGACAACGCTGATGGCAGGCTACATGGAGCGCACGGCGAACAGCAATCCAAAAACACGGCCCTGACGCTGGAAAGCACAAAAAAACCTTGCATTTTGCGCCGGACTGCGCAATATTCCGCACCGATACGTAAACCTCGCTGGCGGAAAGGCCCGCCAGCTTTGCTTTTAGAGGAAAGAAACAAAATTTCTTGTCCTGAAAAAGCGTGAACCCTAGAGGAGAAAAATATGCCTTTTTACGAAACCGTCTATATGGCGCGTCAGGACATGACCGAAACGCAGGTCAAGGCTCTGACAGAACAACTTTCTAAAATCATCACCGATCAGGGTGGCAAGATTCACAAGGTCGAGCAATGGGGCCTGCGTAATCTCGCTTACCGCATCAACAAAAGCCGTAAGGCACACTACACGTTGCTTGAAATCGATGCGCCGGCACCGGCTGTCCATGAAATGGAACGTCAGATGCGCCTGCACGAAGATGTCGTGCGCTACCTGACCCTGCGCGAAGACAAGCTGTCTGATGGCCCGTCGATCATGATGGACAAAGGCCGCGATGATTCTGATGATGACAAACCATACAATAAGAAGGAGGCCGCATAATGAGCGCCGCTGATGCACCGACCGTAAAACGTCCATTTTTCCGCCGCAAGAAAACCTGCCCGTTTACAGGGCCGAACGCGCCGGCAATCGACTGGAAAAACACAAGGCTGCTGAGCCGCTACATTTCTGAGCGTGGGAAAATCATCCCAAGCCGTATCACTGCGGTTTCTCAGAAAAAACAGCGTGAGTTGGCAAGAGCAATCAAGCGCGCGCGCTTCATGGGTCTGCTGCCTTACGTTCAGCACGATACCGACAACGCGCAACAGCGCCGTTAAACATTAGATCTGGAGAAAAAACATGTCTGCAACACAAGTAATTTTGCTGGAGCGCGTGGAAAGCCTAGGGAAAATGGGTGACGTTGTTAACGTTAAGCCAGGCTATGCCCGCAACTACCTCCTGCCGCAGAAAAAAGCCCTGCGTGCAAGCAAAGAAAACCTCGCTTACTTTGAAGCACAGAAAAAGCATCTCGAGTCCGAGAATGACAAGCTGAAAAAAGAAGCGGAAAAGAACGCAAAGAAACTGGAAGGCGTAACAGCATCCCTGATCCGTCAGGCATCTGAAGCCGGTCAACTTTACGGCTCTGTAACATCTCGCGACATCGCACAGGCTGTTTCAGAAGCAACAAAAGAAGACATCCGCAAAACAATGGTTTACCTGAACACCAACCTGAAAACGATTGGCCTGTTCCCGGTAGACATCATTCTTCACCCGGAAGTAAAAGTCAGCGTGACGATCAACATCGCACGGAACGACGGGGAAGCGGAAATTCAGGCGAAAACAGGCCGTGCTCTGATCGCAACCTCTGAAGAGGTTGTTGAAGAGCCAAAAGCACAAGAGCTAGTAGAAGTCGCTGCCGAAGCGGAAGAAGAAAACGCAGAAGCATCGACCGAAGAATAAGCTTTATCGCTAAGAGATAATACTTTTAAAAGCCCCGTTCGTCGGGGCTTTTTCTATCCCCGCTATTCACATGCGGCGCATCATATCCCGCTGGAATATCATTCCCCCCTTTGGTAGGCTCCCCCCATGAGTACACAAACTGCCTACGATTCATACGAACCCTATGATATGCCGGACAGCGATAGCCCGCATTACCGGGTCCTGCCGCATAACCTCGAAGCCGAGCAAGGCCTGTTGGGCGCGCTCCTGATTGATAACCGCTCTTATGAGCGGATCGGGGATTTCTTGAAGCCAGACCATTTCTTTAGCCCGGTCCACCAGCGCATATATACGGCAGTCACCCAGCTTGTCGACCGCGGTCAGAACGCTTCCCCCGTCACCCTCAAAGGCTACTTCGAAAAAGATGAGGAGCTCAAGGACGTCGGCGGCGCCGCATACCTCGCAGATCTGGCCGCCAGCGTCGTCAGCACCATAAACATTGAAAGCTATGGTCGCACGATATATGACCTGTTCATGCGCCGCGAACTCATTGCGCTCGGTGAGGAGGTTGTCAACGAAGCCTACGAACAGCGCATAGAAAACAGCGCCCAGTCCACAATCGAACTCGCAGAATCAAAACTCTTTTCCCTCGCGGAAACAGGCGAAGTCAAAGGCGGCTTTGTCACACTAAAAGACTCTGTCCTGACGGCGATCGACCTGGCCGAAAAAGCCTTCCACACAGACGGAAACGTAACCGGAGCAACCACAGGTTTGCGCGACATGGACAAGCAGCTCGGCGGGTTCCAGCCATCCGACCTCTTGATCCTCGCAGGCCGCCCATCGATGGGAAAAACCGCGCTTGCCGTAAACATTGCCTACAATTCGGCGCGCCGTTATGCCGAAACCGGGGGCGAAGAGGGCGCTGTCGTTGGCTTCTTCTCGCTTGAGATGTCCGCCGACCAGCTCGCGACAAGGATTTTGGCCGATTGTTCGAACATCTCCGGCGACGACATCCGCAAGGGCAACATCAAGCAGGATGATTTCCGCGCCTTCGTTGAGGCTAGCCAAAAACTCAGTCAAGTCCCGCTTTACATCGACGATACGCCGGCCCTGACCATTGGTGCAGTCCGCACCCGCGCCCGCCGCCTCAAGCGTCAGCATGGCCTGTCCATGCTGGTCGTCGATTACCTTCAGCTCCTGCGCGGTGGCGGTTCCCGCCAGTCTGCTGAGAACCGCGTGCTGGAAATCTCTGAAATTACACGAGGTCTCAAAGCGATCGCCAAAGAACTAAACATCCCGGTCCTCGCGCTCTCTCAGCTCTCCCGAGCGGTCGAGCAACGCGAAGACAAGCGGCCAATGCTCTCGGACCTGCGGGAATCCGGATCGATTGAGCAGGACGCCGACGTCGTTATGTTCGTCTACAGAGAAGAATACTACCTCTCCCGCGCTGAGCCTGAGCCCGGCACAGAAAAGCACATGGAATGGCAAGAAAGAATGGAGCGGGCGCACCGAGTCGGTGAATGTATCATCGCCAAACAGCGTCACGGTCCCATCGGCACCGTACGCATGTTCTTCGATGGCCGCGTCACGCGCTTCAGTGATCTTGACGAAGTACATACCAGCAGTTTCTAAAGCCATGACAGCGCATTCCGGCACTCTCACCATCGATCTGGCCGCGCTGAGGGAAAACTACCTCAAACTTAAAAATATCGTCGGCGCATCGTGCGAAACTGCCGCCGTCGTCAAGGCAAACGCGTACGGCCTGGGCGTACAACAAATGACACCCGCCCTCTGGCAGGCCGGGGCGCGTGCATTCTTCGTGGCCTTGCTGGAGGAGGGCATTGAGCTCCGCAAAACACTCCCCGAAGCCCGGATCGCCGTCCTCAACGGCCTGATACGTGGCGCAGAAAAAGAATATGCAGCATCAAATCTGATTCCTGTCATAAATACCCTCACGGAAATAAAGGCATACCAAGCTCTTGCAAAGGAGCTTGGCAAAAAACTCCCGGCGTTCCTGCACATCGATACAGGCATGAACCGTCTGGGGTTGGAGGATCATGAAATCAAGGAAATCCTTCAAAATCCGCAAGCAACAGAAGGAATAAATATCCTCTGTATCATGAGCCACTTCACCAGCAGTGAAGAGAGGGAAAGCGATTCCTGCGCTCGCCAATATGAAGCTTTTAGCGCTGTCAGTATGAATTTCCCCGGCATCCCCCGCTCCTTCTGCAATTCCTCGGGAATCTTTCGTGATTCCACCTATCACATGGACTTGGTACGTCCCGGGATGGCGCTTTACGGCCTGAACCCCACGCCCGATCAAAAAAACCCGATGCATCCCGTGATAAAGCTCGAAGCCCCTGTCATGCAAATCCGCACTGCCCAAAAAGGCGACACCTGTGGATACAACGAAACGTACCGATTTAATGAAGAAGCAAGGTTAGCCGTGGTGTCTATCGGGTATGCCGACGGACTTTTAAGGTCTTTAAGCAATACCGGTAGCCTGTTTTGGAAAGGTCACGCCCTCCCGATCCGCGGACGTATTTCGATGGATTTAACAATATGCGACCTGTCTGGGGTGCCTGAGAATATCGGCCCTCTCCCTGGAGATCATCTGGAAATTATTGGCCCGCATCAAAGCGCAGATATGGTAGCGTGTGCGGCCAAAACAATTGGATACGAAATTTTAACATCGCTTGGCTCACGTTACGCCCGCCTCTACAAAAATGAACGGACACAAGAAAAAAAGCCGGCTTAGACCGGCTCTTTTAAACGCATTAAAATCAAAACAAAATTTATCCCATATTCCCCAAGGACGGCGTGCCTGTCGTCCATGTAGGAACGTTATCAGGCTCAGCGGCAGGTGTTTGCGTTTCCTTCGGTGGTGCTGCCCCTTGGGCCCCTGCAGCAGGCGCATCGCCAATTTTTCCAGCTACATATTGCCCATCTTTTGTTGGCTCAATCTTGATCGCAACCGCAATGGGAGATTGATCGACTTTAGTCTCGATATTCTGAACGGCTAACTTGGCATTTTGCAACTCTTCGCGGCGCACATGCCAAAATCCACCCGGCACCCGGTCAGCTTCAGCGATCGTCCGTCTGGCAACAGCAATCTCCTCCATATCCTGCTTGTACGCATCACTTTCTTGCAATTCAGCATACTTTGCTTTTACCGCCTCATAAATTTTCGCGTCAAGCTTCGCACTTGGACCAAAAAGGCCCCATGAATCAAGCAGCCCGGGATCTTTTTCCTGCATTTCAGCCATGTTGCGCTCATAAGTCTTCCCATCGACAAAAACCGTTAATGTCTGATGAAGATATTTATCATCAACAGCCTGAACTTGATCTCTCATCTTCTCAAGATCAGTCCTACCATTGTCGTACTGCGCCTGCGCCGCATCCAGACGCACTCTCGCATCGTCATATCCGGCATCCTTCAATGCACTTGCGCGCGCAGCATCAAAACCTTTAAGGATATTCTCTTCATCAGACGTTATGCCGGAAGCTCTTCCAGCCGGTGCCGCCGATTTTCTCTCTAGGGCTTTAACCTCTTCAACTGTAATGCGAACAACACGTGTTCCCGCTCCTGCTTGCGCGTTCTCCTCAAATTTAGCCCTTATGTACCCTTTTGAGGGCACGCTTCCCCCACCCCCGTTATCTATGGGATTAGACGGATCCTCGGTAGAACCTGACTTACCTGCAGGAGCATGGCCGGAACCATTGTCGACAGCATCCGCATGCGCTTTAGCATTTCGAGGGGCGCCTGAAATATCGCTATCATGAGCAATACAGGTTCCATCAACCATAATGCCTGACGCATGATACTCATTCCTGCGATGCAGGCGGGAATAAGCACTCCGGCCGTCAACCTGGGTTTCAAGCAAGGACGCTAAAGCAGAATGAACATTTTCAGGAACCTTACCGTGAAGTCCTGCCAGAGACTTTTGGCCCAACCATCCATGTGCCGCCTGATCCCCCATTTCTCTTGCCTGCATCTCGCGCAGCCACTTGGTGAAAGCGCTATTAAAATTATCACTGCCCCTCACACCTGCTGGGTCATGCCACTGCCCATCCTGCACACCGCTATAATAACCTTGCGCAGCAAGATGTTCCTGCAAAATTCGAATAACTTCAGTTTGCTCGAAATGCTTCACAGCCACAGCGCCAGCCCCGCCAACAATCTTTTCAAGACCGGGCTCACACGACCTTTCAAGGACACGCAAAGTGGAAAAAAAATCACATTGAAGCGTAAAGAATCTAATCATTTTACATCACCCTAATCGTCAACCCGCAAAACAGCCCATTATACCCAGACCTTTTTTGCATAAAAAAACTATAAGAAAATACTAGGGTAATCCTCCCGAAAATGCAAACTTTTTTGGCAATTTTTGCCTAAACTGTATCCAAAAGCCGCAGCCGCTCAGGCACTTCGCGTTCCGATAAGGGCATGTATTGCTGATAATAAGACGCAGGAAGCCTGAAATCCCACCATTCCTCAGGTAAGGCAAGTAAGGGAACGCCTAACTTTTCTGCCGCACCAAGCATAACGCTATCAAGCTTTTCCCTGTTTTGAATGATGTCCTGATGATGCCTTTTATAGCCCCGGTGTGCCGGATTGGTCTTGGGGCCCGCATCTTCGGCCAGAAAATCAAAAGGCGTGCCCATGTCAACCAAGATCCCTTCCGGTGTCTCAAGTCCGACATCGACAGCCATGCCGCGCGGATGCCCACCCGCCCCCGGAGGAGATAGCAAGCGAGGTTCTTCGAGCCAATGCGGATGATCTTTGACACGTTTGGTTTCGATCATGCGCATCTGGGCTTCAACGGTCCGCAATCCATCGTATAAGACCATATTCAAGCCGTAGCGTTTTTGACATAAGGACGCCGCCTCTATAATAACCCCTGCCAAAGTCTCGTGAAGGCAAAGCAGCGCATCCACTTTATAAATGCGTTCGCCAAAGAGTAAATTGTGATCCTGCGCATAGGCACTTTCAACGCGGCAAGGTGTCCCGAAACACCTGTCGTTCATGCAAATAAGCTCAGTTGGACTAATCGTTTTCATGGATGTGTGAAAAGACTGTATTATCGCTCCCTCCAGTATAGACGCGAAAAAATATTTCCTTTAGTCTTTTTTGCGCTATAAACGCATGTGTTTGAGTTTAGTCAGGGTTAATGTAAGGGAAAACATGCAGGCAGCTTCGCAAACGCTGGAAACAAAAAAGAGCGGGTTTAATCCGCTAACGCCTCTTCTGGATGTCTGTACTGTGCTTGGGAGCGGCATACTGTCGTTTCTGGAAGCAACAGGCCGTCTGGCTGCATTTACGGGGCAGGCCGTCGGCCACTGTTTTGCGCCGCGATTCTTCCCCGCACAAATCGCACGCCAACTGATAGACATCGGCTACTACTCCCTGCCCGTTGTCGGGATGACAGCCCTCTTTACAGGGATGGTGCTCGCCCTGCAGAGTTACACGGGATTTACCCGCTTTAATGCGGAAAGTGCGATTGCAGGCGTTGTCGTTCTCTCAATCACGCGCGAGCTATCACCCGTCCTTGCCGGCCTGATGGTCGCGGGCCGTGTCGGGGCAGCCATCGCCGCCGAGATTGGAACAATGCGCGTCACCGAGCAAATCGATGCCCTGCGCACCTTGTCCGTAAATCCCTTCAAATACCTGATCGCCCCGCGCGTCATCGCAGGCACCCTGATGCTCCCGATATTGGTCCTGACAGGCGACATTATCGGCGTCATGGGCGGTTATATCGTCTCGATCTATAATCTAGGGTTCAGCCCCGTAAGCTACCTGAGTCAGACATGGGACGTCATGCAGAATATCGATGTCGTCTCCGGCCTTGCAAAGGCTGGCGTATTCGGGTTCATCGTAGCGATCATGGGCTGTTACCATGGTTTCAACTCAAAGCGCGGTGCGCAAGGCGTCGGCTCTGCCACGACAAATGCGGTCGTTTCGGCCTCGATCCTGATCCTGATTTTTAACTACCTACTGACACAGATTTTCTTCTCATGACGGCACAAAGCGGCACAGCGCAGGCATCTGAAAACACCCCACAAGACAATGTGGTTGCGGATTTGCCGACGGAAAAAATAGCCATGAAAGGCGTATACAAAGCCTTCGGCAACAATCATGTCCTGCAAGGCGCAGATCTGGTCGTCCCAAAAGGAAAATCGCTCGTGGTGATCGGGGGATCCGGCACGGGAAAATCTGTGATGCTGAAATGTATCCTTGGTCTTCTCCACCCCGATTCAGGCTCCATCAAGATCGACGGGCAAGAAACAGCGGACCTGAGTACGCAGGACCGCGATGATCTGATGAGAAAATTCGGGATGCTCTTTCAGGGCGCCGCTTTGTTTGACTCACTAAAAATTTGGGAAAATGTTGCCTTCGGTCTGGTACAAGGGCGCGGCATGAAAAAGAAACAGGCAAGAGAAATCGCCGTAGAAAAAATTCGCGCTGTCGGCCTGCGGGCAGAAGTCGCTGATCTCTACCCGGCAGAACTCTCGGGCGGGATGCAAAAACGGGTTGGTCTCGCGCGCGCAGTCGCCGCTGATCCTGAAATCATCTTCTTTGACGAACCCACAACAGGCCTGGATCCTATTATGGCCGACGTCATCAACGACCTGATCGTCGAGCAGGTAAAGGGGCTTGGTGCAACCGCCTTGTCCATTACCCACGATATGGCCTCGGCCCGCAAAATCGCAGACCATGTTGCAATGATCTACGAAGGCCGGATTATCTGGCATGGCAGCGTAGAGGAACTGGATAACTCTGGAAATCCTTACGTTGACCAGTTCATCCATGGCCGCGCAGATGGCCCGATCACAAGCGGACAGGTACGTTAAAAAGAACCAAAAGATTTTTTGGATTTTCCGGAGCGGCTCCGTTAGGATGACCATTCAAAAAACGGCAAGCATCAAGAATGAAATATTTCAAACAGGTATTTTTAGGACTTTTCTCTCTGGGCTTTATCGGCCTGATCGTGGCAATCGGTCTTGTCATTGGCATATTGTCCTATTACGGACGAGAACTCCCGGATTATAGCGCGCTCCAGAATTATGAACCGCCGATCGTAACGCGCCTCTATGCCGGAGACGGTAGGCTGTTTGCTGAGTTTGCGCAGGAAAAGCGCGTCTTCGTACCGATTGACTTCATCCCGGACCGCGTAAAGCATGCCTTCATCGCGGCGGAAGATAAAAGTTTCTACACCAATAGCGGCGTCGATCTTGTCGCGATTGGCCGGGCTTTGGTCAAAAACCTGAAAAATAAATTGTCAGGAGGCGCCAAAAGGCCGGAGGGCGCATCGACAATCACGCAGCAGGTCGCCAAAAATTTCTTCTTCTCAAGCGAAGTCGACTACATCAGAAAATTAAAAGAAGCGATCGTCGCCTACCGCATGAACAAAACGCTCAGCAAAGATCACATCCTCGAGCTATACCTGAACGAAATCTACCTCGGGGGAGGGGCTTACGGTGTTGCTGCCGCCGCGCAGTACTATTTCAACAAATCCCTTGAGGATCTCGATATCTCTGAAACAGCTTACCTCGCAAGTTTGCCAAAAGCGCCGAACAACTACCACCCCGTACGCAATCACGATAAAGCGCTGGCGCGCCGCAACTGGGTAATCGACCGTATGGCAGAAGATGGCTACATCACCAGGGCAGAAGCAGAACTTGCAAAAGTAAAGCCACTTGTAATGGCCCCACGCGATAATAACGAAGTAAACGCGCCGTATTTTGCCGAGGAAGTACGCCGCGAACTCTCGGGTCGCTACGGAGAAGACAGCCTCTACGGCGGCGGCCTCGTCGTCCGGACGTCAGTCGATCCTCGGCTACAGGCAATCGCAGCAAAAACCTTGCGCGACGGTTTGTTGGCCTACGATATGCGTCATGGCTGGCGCGGCCCATACAAGAAACTGGAATCTTTAGATGACTGGCGCGCCCAGCTCAAAAAAATAGACCGCCCTCAAACCTTGCTGGATAACTGGCAACTCGCCGTGGTCCTGGAGGCCGGAGACCAGCAAGCCAAGCTAGGTTTTGCAGAGAAAGAGCAGGGAACGCTTCCCCTTGAGCAGGTAAAATGGGCACGCAAATACCTCAATGAAGGCTATGCGCAAGGCCCGGAAATCACATCAGTAACTCAGGTTCTCTCGCCCGGGGATGTGATCATGGTCGAGCCTGTAAAGGCAGATGAAGCCGAAGAACAAAAAGAGCCATCCCCGGAAATCTGGACCTTGCGTCAAGTCCCCCTGATACAAGGATCGCTAATCGCCCTCGACCCGCACACAGGCCGTATTCTGGCCATGCAGGGCGGATGGAAATACGAATACGGCGCCAGCGAATTTAACCGCGCGACTCAGGCCGAACGCCAGCCCGGCTCTGCCTTCAAACCGTTCGTATACCTTGCGGCGCTTGATAAAGGATTTACCCCGGCCACCATGATTCTGGATGCGCCGTTCGTGATCGAGGATCGTCCGGGAAATACGTGGAAACCAACCAACTACTCAAACGAATTCTACGGCCCCACACCGCTGCGCATTGGAATTGAAAAGTCGCGGAACCTTATGACCGTCCGCCTTGCGGATTATCTTGGAATGGACCTGATCGCAAAATACTCGGACCGTTTCGGGATCACCGATCATATGCCCCCTCTGCTGGCCAACTCCCTCGGTGCCTACGAAACGACATTGATCAGGCTGACATCGGCATACGGAATGCTGGTTAATGGCGGTAAAAAAGTAACCCCGACCTTTATCGACAGGATTGAGGATCGCCACGGGAAAACTATCTTCAAGCACGACAAACGCCCCTGCGATGTGTGTGGTAGCACGATAAGATGGGACAATCAGCCCGTTCCAGATGTCCCGGACGTGCGCGAACAAATCGCGGACCCCAGAACAACCTATCAAATGGTTTCAATTCTGGAAGGCGTTGTCCAGCGTGGGACAGGGGTTCGCATTAAATCTTTGAACCGCCCGCTCGCCGGAAAAACAGGAACAACAAATGAATCCAAAGATACATGGTTTATAGGATTTTCTCCTGATCTTGTCGTCGGCGTTTTTGCAGGCTTTGACAACCCACGTTCTCTAGGTAAGCATGAAACAGGAGCATCCGTTGCTGTGCCGGTCTTTAAAGAATTTATGGAGGCAGCGCTTTCAAACGAGCCAATCGTTCCCTTCCGCCGCCCTCCGGGGATCCGCAGCGTCCAAATCAACGCAGAAACAGGCGTGCGCGCAAAGCCGGGTGATAAAAGCGTGATCTGGGAATCCTTCGTTGTCGGCACAGAGCCAACAGATGACATGTATATTCTGGACAGTGACGGAATTTCACTCATGCAAGGCGGATACACCTCAAGCTACAGCAGCGGGGAACAAGACCCGAATGCTTACGGTGGCTTCGCACCACAAGGGTCTGCGCAACCCGGAGGTGCATCATCACAAACAATAACGGGGACCGGAGGTTTGTACTAAAGCCTCACGGAGGTGCGCAGGTAACGTTACCGTTATTTGTGAAGCTTTGTACATATTCACCAGGATTAGGGCACGCAAAGTTAATTGTAGAAGTGAAAAGTGTGCGGCAAACAAGCTGATTGTTTTCTATGCCTGTCGCCATTTGACCCGGTGGACAAGTCATACCACCAGTACCCCCAGCAACATTACCCATTAATGCGGAAGGTTGAAGGCAATCATTCCCATCATCAGCAGCACAATACCCTCCATCTGAAATCAGCGAGGTTTCAGCTTTAAGATTACCGCTAATATGAAGTTTACTGAGTGGTTCAGATACGCCGACCCCGACATTCCCATAGTTCGTATTATACTGGTAAAGCGGATCAAAGTTTGATTTACGCCACAAAACGTTTGCCGTACTTGTATTAAAATAAACAATATCATCATAATAATTATCATTATCGGCCATAGAACGAAGACCTTTTACAAAGATACCATCATTGCGATCACAGTTTTCAATCTCGATCTCTACATCAGAATCCCCAATATTATTCCCGGGAGCTGGCATATCATCAGTGCCAGATGCAGTATTAAAAAAGGTGCAATCATCAATCAGGCCACCTTCAGAGGAATAACCACCTTTACGATTATCACCATGCGAAACAATGACATAGTGAGCAGTTGCGGCGTTATCAACTGCATCGGTACCAATTTCATTTAAGGTATTTCTGCCAAACTCATCTTTTAAAGCAATAGCACCCAGTTGAACGTTGCAGGGCCTGGACACGGAACAACCAACGCCATCAATCGGATTATGAACGGTCATACTTGATGAAACGGCGTAAGTAAAAAGCGTCTTAAAACCGTCAACTCCGTCTTTAGCTTTGAAATCAACATAGTCAGCATTGTCGGCAAGGGTCTGAAAAGGAAGGACTCCAATCACCACACGATCAGGGTTACCGTCCTTGTCGGCATCCCGTGTGCCGTCCGTTGTACAAACCAGGCCAGCAGGGCAAGCATCCTCCGGGCGGCAAGCCGCGGCCGCAACACCATAATCAGCATCCCCCGGAGCGGCATCAGGGCGAGCGGGGCACGGGTAACCTCCGCGCAAACCATAAAATTCACGCAATTCACTTTGGGCACGATCTATATGGTCAATTGTAACATCTATGTCATTCGAAGTTGCATACTGTCTATAAGCCGAAACGGCAGCAGCGATCATAACGCCCATGACCATCAAAACGATCGCCATTTCAATCAGTGTAAATCCCTTGGATTTATCTAGCATCATATCGTTTTGCCCTTCACATATTAATTTATGCCCCAAGACATACTCCATTAGTGGGCTACGCAAGTACAACCGTCATATACTTTGAACTGTGTACTAGAGTAGCTTTCATAACAAGGTGCAGGTCCATCCGAACAAGAACTGCACTGAGTCCCGCGCTTATGATCCGTCGCGTAATCGGACAGCTCAGAGCGCGCCGTACCACCTTCCCAGTAGCAGAAATGGCATCCGGGACTAGTCGGGTCAAGATTGGACGCCGATGCCGGTTCATAATCATTCAAGCCACAATTCCATGGGCGGTCATAGTAATACCCGCCGCCCTCCATGCCGCCCGTACAAGGGACATGTTCCCGGTAAGTCATAGCGGTGTTACATGTACAGGTCTGCGTTTCAAGGGTAGACCATGTAGACGGATAGTACCCAGCCTGACTCGCGTTGGTAACTTTATTCCCAACCCCATTTGGACAGACCCAGTCCTTGTAATAGACAGCAGATTTCCCAACATAATAAGTACCATTTAGAGAAGTAAAGCTGTTTGTATAACCAAATGGACAATTAGCAGTGTTGTAAATCCTGGGTCTGGCCGGGCAAGTACAGTTAGAAATATCCGTATTACTAAGCGTACTCACAGAAGCGCCGGCCGGCCCGCTGGGGCATGTAACATCGTATGTACGTGTAACCTGTCCGGCAATCCTAGTAGAAGATACGCCAAAATAAGCGTAACAATAGGGATAATCATATGTTGTCCCCTCGGCGCATTGACACATATTAACTTGATACGCTGGATTAGCTAAATCCCAGTCATGCTGGTCCGTTTGCGGACATTTATGCTTGTAAATATTAATTATTTGTCCCGTCGCAGTACCGCCACAGGCAGTAGAAACGAGTTTATAGTCCTCTCTGCACCAGCAATCATGATTGCTCTGTGTGTTACTAGGATCAGAGGACCTCGGTGTAGCAGAATTATAGGCAGTCCCGGAATTTGAATAGTTTTTATACGGCGAGGCCCAATTAATCGGTCCTTGTGATGTCCAATCTGTTCCACGACCATACCGCTGAATCCTTCTGACAGGAGATGATTTCCAATTACCGGCTGAGTCGCACTCATATGTATCTCTTACCAGCCCATTGGAGGATGTATCGCCACAATCGACAGCTGTCCGTGCGGCATTATTAAGATCGTTAACATAGTCCTGCATATCACTTTGCGTAGTCAAAGTATCAAGATAGGCCGTATCAAGTGCATCGATTTTATAGCACTCCCCGGAATAAGCGTAAGCATACCATTTGTCATAGGAGGCATCATAAAATGCCGAGATATTCCGAGAATCACCGCAAGTTGCCGTCACAGTAGAGTCATTGCAACGAATGGGAGGACGCGTGTCGCACATAATCTGGCCACTTGCATTAAACCCTCTCATAAATTTCCCGTTTGGACAGGAAAATGTAAGCTCATCCGCGCAAAGCGCAGAACCATACTCAACGCCAACAAGAAATTTGGAGCCGCAATCAAGACCCTCACTTTGGGAAATCTGCCCCGCGATAACTTTGGGTGAAAAACAGTTTGCGTCATTGTAATCACACAGAGAGCTATTAACGATAAAAGCGCCGCTGACAAAGTTCACGCCGCCATCCTGTTCAGCCTTTACAATTCCTGAATCCGTGGCATCATCAAGAATATCCATTTCAGCAAAACCGGTCGGATCATCGCTTTCATCAATACCAAGAGCCACTTTATTGGCACGCCGCAAGTGGATATCCTGCTCATTGGCTTCAGAAAGCTGCCATTGCTCGATACTGTCGGCTGTATTGTAGGCAATAAGATCGTCAAACCCCAATGTCTTCTGTCCGACCCGGAAAGTATTGTCAAAATCGCAATTTTCACCCTCAGGATCCGTAGCGGAGCAGGTCCCGATCATAATGCCGTCACGGCTGATGGCACCCTGATCTTCTTTGCTATGTGCGACAATTACATAGTGTGCGGAGTCATCTGGATTAGTTTTCTGATTATCATTCATATCTACAACGGTAATCCCGCCATTCGCGTTCTCGTAAGTCGCATCATTGGCTTGCAACCCGGTAACGGCGTAAGTCATCCTGTTGCCATACCCATCATGAATAAGACTATCCGGCAAATTCATCTGACGAAACGGCAGGGAACCAATAAAGATACTGTCGTCTCCAAGAGGAGTTAAGAAAGCTGTTCGGTTACTCGCAACATCCCAGACGCCACCGGCCACAGCAACGCATTCACCCGTAGCGGGGTTTCGTGATTCATAACCGTAATCGGCGTCCCCTTGAACGGCATTGACAGGGGCTGGGCAAGGATAACGACCATAAATGGCTCTAAAATTGCTAACCGCGCTCTGCGCCTGATCAAGGGCATTTTTTGTTTGCTCGACAGCCTGTCGCTTAAGGTACTGCGTATAAATATAGGTAGCGGGCCCAAGCAGCGCACCGATTACAGCGAGCGAAATACAAAGCTCAATAAGCGAAAAACCCGAGTGTCGTTTACTATTTGTCATGGTACCTCACAAACCGGTGTGCCGGATGAATCAATGCCTGTCATAAGTTTGTCCCCTCCGCAATCGGCAAAAACAAAATTTGCAGATGGAAATTTAAAAGCCGCCCCGCCGCTAATTGGGTTTCCACCCGAATCAACGGGGACATTACATCTCACACGACCGTTCTCTACCATGCCGACAGCCTGTGTGCCGCTTAGGCTGGCATTGTAACAATTCATGTTCGCATCCTGCCCACCGATAAGATTAGGATTAAAACAAAGCCCGCCACTGCCATTGCAAACAACATCACTAAGAACGTTATCAGATAAAATATTCCCTACAACATGAAGTCGCGTTTGAGGGTCTTCAAGGCCGATCCCGACATGTCGCGCGTTAGAGAGGGCATAATCAGAATCCACAAGGTTCTGCCGCCATAAATCAACAGGGACAGACCGCTGTAAGGATGTCATATCATCATAAAAATTTGGCCCATCCACGTCACTCGCAGCGCCAGCGCCGTGTGCGTCATCATTAGCGCTTGGATGTTCTCTTAAAAGGAATGTGGTGTCGAAATCACAGTTTTCGCTGTCGAGGCCATCTGTTGCGGCAGGGCAAGCAGCAACCAATGTTCCTTCTCTATTATAAGCACCAAGCTGTGTTTCTCCGGAGGAGATTAAAACCATATCTGTATCTAAGAAAACATTCTGAAGAGTATGCGCCATATTAAAGGCTTGAGAAATAATTCTGCCGTTACCGGGAGCATAAGCTGTTGTTTGGGTCTCTGTCACAGCATAAAGAATTTTATTATCCCAATAATCAAATCCATATGAAGGATTAACCCCGATATCTTGAAAAGGAATGCTTCCAATCAATGCCGGATTTGCACCTGCCGTACGACAGACGCCCCCATTTGTAGTCCATGTCGGTGAAGAGCATAACTCAATTGTATAAGTACCAGTGTCAATCTCCTTGCCGTATTCCGTATCATTTGGCCCGGCAACCAGGCTGGCGGGAAGAGGATAGCGACCACTATGCGAGACGTAATAGTTAATATTTTTCTGGATTTCAGTGAATTGACCATTATTAAAGCTTATGCGCCGGCTTTCCATTTCAATGCGATAAGCCGTCGCCAAAGGGACGGCGAGAATACCGATAATTAATAGCGCAATAGCAATTTCAATCAGGCTAAAGCCTGCATTGGATCTTTTCATATTTTTAGCACCACTAAACCCGAGTAATTACATAAAAGTTTATCAGTATTTTATTAAAAATTACATAAAAAAATAAATTGATAAGAATCTACGTCACTCTAAGTTGCTGTATATAAAAGAATTACGCATCAGTTGTTAGAATCAAAAAAGCTTTCTGGCCTTTTAAATTTTAAACCAGAAAGCTTTAAACAAAATATATCATCACTAATCTATAATCTGAAGATCGACGGCTTCCCGCCCCTTATCAACATACTTTAATGTCACGCGCACACGCTGCCCGGCAATAAGTTCATCAAGCTCAAGCTTATCCAGACAAGATTTATGAATAAAAATATCCTTCATGCCGTCATCCGGGATAATAAATCCAAATCCCTTCTCCGGCTTATACCATTTAACCAGTCCACCCATCGTCACAGTGCCGGTTTCCTCGTCCAGTTCCGGCATCGTGCTGATCGTGCCGGCATCAATAACCTCCAGCACTTCTTTAACCTGAGAGCCTTTAGGGCCTTTAAAAACACTGCACAACAAAATAGCGCCCTCGCCGATCGAGTGCAGGCCGGCTTGCTGCAATGTCGTGATATGGAGAAACGCATCAAAACTTTCATCTTCAGGAACAACAAAGCCAAAGCCTTTGGTCCCGTTAAACCACTTGAGATGCATCTGTAGTGTAGCGAGTTCTTCTTGAGGAACATTTGTGAGTAAGTCTTGCACCTTAAACACCTTTTACTTAGATAAACATAAAACACGCGAGTGCGCAGGAATGAGAATTGGCGAACGCCAAGGCTCATAATGCATGAAATTTAATCCAAAATCTAGCCCATTTCAAAATCTGTGTATAAATATAAAAAAATGTTGCGTCTGCAGCAGAGCTTTTTCCCGAATTTCTGCACAAATATGGTACGATAATATCTAGAAAAACCAAACGCAGCAGGCTTTCATGCATCAGTATTCTTGGGAAAAATCTTATCCAGCCATGATTCGCTGGGATATCGAAATCCCGGACAAGCCTGTTTTTGAAATGCTGCAAAAAACAGCAGAAAAATTTCCGGATCGCCCCGCATTTGATTTTCTGGGAAAAAAACTAAACTGGAGAAAAATTTATAATCAATCTTGCCGGTTTGCCAAAGGTCTCCAGAATTTAGGCGTGAAGAAGGGGAGTGAAGTCGCCTTATGCCTCCCCAACACCCCCTTCTACGTGATCGCATATTACGGCACCCTCATGGCCGGCGGCACAGTTGTAAACTTAAATCCTCTATACGCAGAGGGCGAAATGGCGCATCTGATCGAAGATAGCCAGGCCGATATCGCCGTGACGGCAAACCTGTCCCTCATGATGGACAAAATGGAAAAAATGCTGCATGCGACAAGGCTTGAAAAGCTGATTGTCTGCCCTTTTTGCGACGCTTTGCCGTTCCCCAAAAACATCCTCTTCTGTTTGATAAAAAGTGCAGAAATATCAAAGCTTCCAAAAGATCCGCGGGTCATCCCTCTGAGTCATCTCATGGATAATAAGGGCGATGTAAACATCCCCGAGATCAGCCCTCATGAAGACGTCGCCGTCCTGCAATATACCGGCGGAACCACAGGCACGCCGAAGGGCGCAATGCTGACGCACCGGAATGTCTATGCCAACACGATGCAGTGTCTGGCATGGTTTTACGATATCGAGCCCGGCCAGCAGCGCATGCTGGGTGTCCTTCCGTTCTTTCACGTTTTCGCCATGACCACCGTGATGAACATGAGCGTTGCTGCAGGATTTGAAATCATCGCCATGCCGCGCTTTGACCTAAAAGACACATTAAAGACAATCGACAGCAAAAAACCGCACTTCTTCCCTGCGGTCCCGGCCATCTACAGCGCGATGAACGCATCGCCCTTGCGAAAAAACTATGATCTGCATTCCCTGAAATACTGCATCTCTGGCGGAGCGCCGCTCCCGGTCGAAATCAAAAAAACCTTCGAAGGACAAACAGGCTGCGTCCTTCTCGAAGGATACGGTCTATCTGAATCCTCCCCGGTCGTCAGTGCGAACCCGATCGAAGGCGAAAACCGGATCGGCTCAATCGGCCTGCCGTTCCCGCGCACCATCGTCGAAATCGTCGATCCCGCAGATAAAAAGACCCTGATGCCCACAGGCGAGCGCGGCGAAGTCTGCGTTCGCGGCCCGCAAGTCATGAAAGGCT
>JAGRHC010000037.1 GCA_020445145.1 Alphaproteobacteria bacterium | reverse complement strand
CCATGTCGCCGAGGTGGTCTTCGTCTCCAAGGATGTCGGTCAGGACGGCGAAGTCCTTGCCTTCCTTGATCAGGCCCATGGCGATCCCGGCAACCGGTTTTGGAAGAGGGACGCCGGCATCCATCAAGGCCAATGACGTCCCGCAGACGGTGGCCATGGAGGAGGAGCCGTTGGACTCGGTAATCTCGGAGACCGAGCGGATGGTATACGGGAACTCTTCAGCGCTTGGCAGGAGCGGGTTGATGGCGCGCCATGCCAGTTTGCCGTGACCGATTTCGCGGCGGCCCGGTGCGCCCATGCGGCCTGCTTCGCCGACAGAGTATGGCGGGAAGTTGTAGTGCAGCATGAAGCGTTGTTTGTATTCGCCTTCGAGCGCGTCGATGATTTGTTCATCTTGACCTGTGCCGAGCGTTGCGACGACGAGAGCCTGTGTTTCACCGCGGGTGAAGAGGGCTGAGCCGTGCGTGCGTGGCAGAATGCCAACTTCGGCAACGATAGGACGGACGGTTTTGGTGTCGCGTCCATCGATACGGCCGCCTGTCTTCAGGATCTGGCCGCGGACAACGTCTGCCTCGAGGGATTTGAATTTTGATGTGATCACAGAGTCATTGATGCCGTTTTCTTCATCGAGGAACTCTGCGATGGCTGCTGTGCGGGCTTCGCCGACAGCGTTCTGACGCTCGAGTTTGTTGGTGATGGCGTAAGCTTTTTCGACGGGAGACGCGTATTTTTTCTTCATAGCGTCTGCCATTTTGGTGATGGCTTCCGGGGTTTCCGGGACGTTCCATGGCTCTTTGGCGCACATTTCGGCCAGTTGAATGATGCCATCAATAACAGGTTGGAAGGATTTCCAGCCGGCCATAACCGCGCCAAGCATGATTTCTTCGCTCAGTTGTTTGGCTTCGGATTCGACCATCAAGACGCCTTCTTGCGTACCGGCTACGACGAGGTCGAGAGCGCTTTCGGCGACATCCTGCATTGGCGGGTTGATGACGTATTCGCCATTAATGTAGCACACGCGCGCGCCGCCAATCGGGCCCATGAACGGGATGCCGGAGATGGTCAGAGCTGCGGAGCAGCCGATCATGGCGACGATGTCCGGGTCGTTTTCAAGGTCGTGAGAAATCACCGTTGCAACAACTTGTACTTCGTTCAGGAAGTTTTTCGGGAAAAGCGGGCGGATCGGACGGTCGATCAGGCGAGAGGTTAGCGTTTCCTTTTCGCTTGGGCGCGCTTCGCGTTTGAAAAAGCCGCCCGGGATTTTACCGGCGGCGTATGTTTTTTCCTGATAGTGGACGGAGAGTGGGAAGAAATCCTGGCCTTCCTTAATGGATTTTGCGCCTGTGACGCAGCACAGGACAGAGGTTTCGCCGATGGTCGCGAGAACTGCGCCGTCAGCTTGACGTGCGATTTTCCCGGTTTCCAGAGTCAGTGTCTGGCCGGCGAATTGGATTTCTTTACGGTAAACATTAAACATATGTTTTTTTCCTTTGTATATGTCATGCCGCTTCGTTCCCTGTTTTTGCAGGGGCGGCATATGGATTTAAAATTTGGGAAGAGTGTGGGGTGGACGGTAAAATACACATTTTTCCAGCTTGTATTTAACGGTCGACCTCACGGCTTTTCCCTTTTCAACTGGCCCTAGACATGGCATGATCTGCCGCAAAAGTCAAAGGTTTGTTTTATCAGGAGGTTCGTATGACCCTGCGTGTTTTTACCGGACGGGTTTTTGTCTGCGTTCTTCTTTTATCTTGCTTTGTTTTTTATGCGCATGATTGCCGGGCGGAAGACGGGCCAAAGGATATTTTGGGAAAATATGTTGCGGCGCTGGAGAGCGGTGACTCTACGTTGGCGGATCGTTATTACTCTGAAGAAACCTATAAAGTTATGGAGGGGCGGCGTGTTTCTGTCGGTATGATGGCTCGCGAGGCTCAGACCATCAAGGCTTGCGGAGAAATGCTTTCTATCAAGGATGATGCGGGCAATCTTGCTGTTGTGGTTTTTCCGTATGGGCCGCCGACTTGTTCGCCTTATTTCTTTTTGCGTGAGGGGCGGATATGGCGGCTTGATTTTGCGGCGATGATGCAGGTTATCCGATTTGATCAAAGCAATCGCTGGAGGATTGATAAAAGTGTGAAAAATCCTTATAGCTTTGCATTCGAGACTCAATAGCATTCAGGTAAAGGAATTTTTTATGACTAACTATCTTGTTCTTCTTCGTCACGGGCAATCGCAGTGGAATCTGGAGAATAAATTTACAGGATTTCACAATGTGGAATTGAGTGATCAGGGGATTGAGGAAGCGAAGAAGGCTGGCGATTTGCTCAAGAAGGCAGGGATTTCGTTTGATCAGGTTTTTACCAGCACGCTGCAGCGCGCGAATAATACGGCGCGACTTGCTTTGACCGAGGCCGGGCAGGGGGATTTGATTGGCTCGATGGTTGCGCATGATGATTTGCGGGAGCGCGATTATGGCGATCTGACTGGGCTAGATAAGGATCAAACGCGCGAGAAGTACGGGGCGGAGCAGGTGCATATATGGCGGCGTTCTTATGATACCCGCCCGCCGGGTGGTGAGTGCCTGCAGGATGTGGTCGAGGTTCGCGTACGGCCTTATTATGACGCCAATATCAAGCCTCTGGTTGATGCGGGTAAGAATGTTCTGATTGCAGCGCACGGAAATAGTTTACGGGCGATGCTGATTATTCTGGGTGTCGAGACGCCGGACAGTATCAATGATGCCGAGTTTCCGACGGGCGTGCCTCTGGTGTTTGAGCTGGATGGCGGAAAGATTACCAAACGGTATTTTCTGGATTAAATAATAGTTCGATCAGGATAAGAAAAAAGCGGCTTTATCGGCCGCTTTTCCGTATCTTCAGTTTTTATACCTTTTAGCGGCGGATACCGAGGCGTTTGATCAGCTCTTGGTAACGGGCTTCGTTTTTGCCTTTGAGGTAGTCCAGCAATTTGCGGCGCTTGGCAACCATGGCCAGCAGGCCGCGACGGCTGTGGACGTCTTTGTGGTGCGCCTTCATGTGTTCGGACAGGGAATTGATGCGCTCGGTCAGGATTGCAACCTGAACTTCCGGTGACCCGGTGTCGTTTTTCTCGGTTTGGTATTCTTTAATTACTTCCGCTTTGCGGTTTGCTGTAATCGACATCGTTTTCTCCTTTTTGGTTCAAATGTTAAATACGCGGACGGGGTATATTTCCGGGCCTTGCGTTTCGATGATTGCCACGGGGGCATCGTTCAAAAGCGCGAGGGCTTCGGCGGTTTCTTTTCCTCCCAGACCGGCCTGTGTCAGGCGGGTAAAATCTGGTCTGGAGATCAAAGCGACCTTTTGTCCGCTGCGAAGTTTTGCTGCTTCGTCTTGTTTCAGTTGTAGAGCCGGGATGTCGTCCAGCACACAATGAAGCGGCAGCAAGGCTTCGTTTCGGGCGGCAACGTAGTCCATTTGCTCCAGTTTGTCCAGAGAAATCGCGTTTGCGCTTGTGAACGGGCCAACGCTCGTGCGGCGCAGGGCGCTGACGTAGCCTTTGGTGCCGAGGTCTTCGGCGAGGTCGCGGGCGAGGGCGCGGACGTAGGTTCCTTTGCCGCAAATCATTTCGAAGTCTGCTTCGTTTGCGCGGCAGGCTTTGAGTGTCAGGGTTTCGATATAGACGATGCGGCTTTTGAGATCGAGGATTTGTCCGGCGCGAGCGAGATCGTAGGCGCGGGCGCCTTGTACTTTGATGGCGGAGAAGAGGGGCGGGATTTGCTCTATTTCGCCGGTGTAGCGGGGGAGGAGGCTACGGATATCTTGCTCTGATGGTCTGTGGTCAGAGGTGGCGATGATTTGGCCTTCCGCGTCGTCGGTGTCACGCTGTTCGCCCCATGTTACGGTGAATTCGTAGGTTTTTATGCGGTCTTGCATATAGGGAATGGTTTTTGTGGCTTCGCCAAGGGCAATCGGGAGGATTCCGGTGGCGAGCGGGTCGAGGGTTCCGGCGTGGCCGATTTTTTGCGCATTGAGGAGTCGGCGGATTTTTCCGATGGCCTGGGTGGAGGTCATCTCCAGCGGCTTGTCGAGGTTTATCCAGCCTGAGATTGCTTCGCCTTTACGATTGCGGCCCATGGTCAGGAGGCCTCTTCCTCTTCTTCCTCGTCATTATCATCGGGAATGTGGAGGCCGCGCAGCAGGGTTTCGATTTTACTGGCTTCGGCGAAGCTTTCGTCTGTTACAAATTTTACGCGAGGGGTGAATTTCAGGCCGGACTGGCGACCGATGTCTTTTTGGAACACGCCGGCTTCGTCGTTGAGGGCAGGGAGGATTTCCTCCATGTTTTCGCCGCCCAAACTCATGACGTAGGCGCGGGCGTGTTTGAGGTCAGGGCTGGTGCGGACTTCGGTCACGGTGATGTCGCCGGAGCGGTTGAGCAGCATTTCATTGTGAAAATGCCCGCGGCGCAGGGTATCGGCGATGATGTGCCGGAGTTGCTCGCCGACCCGGCGCTGACGCTGTGAAGGCTCGTTTTGTGAACTCGCTCTATTTTTATGTGCCATGCTTACTTACATTCAACGGGATTTACCAGTACATCCGGGTAAACATATGCTGCGCCTGTATTCATATCAACTGCGGCACCGATGATGCCACCTGCCAGAATATTACCAAACGCCATTCCTTTTGTTCCACTTTCAACGGTGACTGTTTCAACGGTGTCTTCTTTTTTACATTCCAGGAAAATCGGGCTGGCTGATCTGTTGATTGTCACTGTGCCCGGTGTCTGGGAGACATAGTATGTTCCTTGTTCGTTGGTCAGTTTACAGCTTGCCTGATCACAATTGGGTGTTTCAACGGATACAATCTGTTGGTCGCCGCTCACGATTGATGCGCAAGAGGTCAGAATAAAAAGTGTGGCTAGTGTCAGTAATTTTTTCATTGTTTTTATTTCCCTTAAGGTTTTTACGATTGTTACGCGATGGTTCGCGCTTCCTCGATGATTTCGTAGCATTCGATGACATCGCCTTCTTTGATGTCGTCGTAGCTTTCAAAGGCCATGCCGCATTCCATACCTTCTTTGACTTCCTTGACTTCGTCCTGGAAGCGTTTGAGGGTTTTTAGCATGCCTTCGTGGATAACCACATCGTCGCGCAGCAGGCGGACTTTCGCGCCGCGTTTGACGTTGCCGATGGTCACTTCGCAACCAGCGACCTTTCCGACTTTGGTGATGTTGAAGACTTGTTTGATCGCGGCCTGCCCAAGGTACTCTTCGCGCAGGGTTGGCGAGAGCATACCGGTCAGGATGGCTTTGGCGTCGTCGATGACGTCGTAGATCACGTTGTAGTAACGAATGTCGACGCCTTCGCGTGTGGCGAGGTCACGGGCCTGCATGTTTGCGCGGACGTTGAAGCCGATAATGATACCGCCAGAGGCGCGGGCCAGTGTGACGTCGGATTCGGTGATCCCGCCAACGCCGGTGTGGAGGACCTGAACGATGATGTCGTCGTTTTCTTCGGTCATCTTTGCAAGGGAGCCTGCGATGGCTTCAACGGAGCCCTGAACATCGGCGCGAATGATGACCGGGAGCGATGTTTTCTCGCCTGCGCTTCTTTGTTCAAGGAGCTGCTCCATCGTGGTGCGGCCCTTGATGGCGATGGCGGCCTGCGTTTCCTTGATTTTGCGCTGGCGGTAGGAGGCGATTTCACGGGCCTTGGCTTCATCCGGGGTGACGTTAAACAAGTCGCCGGCTTGCGGTACGGCAGAGGATCCGAGGACCTCGACGGGCTGGCCGGGGATGGCGTGATCGATATTTTTGCCTTTGTCGTCGACAAGTGCGCGGACGCGGCCACTGACGGCGCCCATGACGAAGATGTCTCCGACGCGAAGGGTTCCTTTCTGGATCAGGACTGTGGCGACAGCGCCGCGGCCTTTTTCCAGTTTTGCCTCGACGACGAAGCCGTGGGCTTCGCGGTTCGGGTTGGCTTTTAGCTCGAGCATTTCAGCTTGGATCAGGATGGCTTCCTCGAGTTTGTCGAGGTTCATTTTTTTCTTTGCTGATACTTCGATACATTGTACTTCGCCGCTCAGTTCCTCGACGATGATTTCGTGTTGCAGGAGGTCTTGTTTGACCTTCATCGGGTTTGCATCGTGAAGATCAATTTTATTGATCGCGATAATAACCGGGACTTTTGCCGCTTTGGCATGGTTAATTGCTTCGATGGTCTGCGGCATGATGCTGTCGTTGGCAGCGACCACGATGACCACGATGTCGGTGATATTCGCTCCGCGGGCGCGCATCTCGGTGAAGGCTGCGTGACCGGGGGTGTCGAGGAAGGTGATCTTGTCGCCTGTCGACATTTGAACCTGATAGGCACCGATATGCTGGGTGATTCCCCCGGCTTCGCCGGAGACGACGTCGGTGGAGCGCAGGGCGTCGAGGAGGGAGGTTTTCCCGTGATCGACGTGGCCCATGATGGTGACAACCGGCGGGCGTGGCAGAAGATCTTGTTCTGTGTCTGCGTCACCCTCAAGGCCGATTTCAACGTCAGCATCCGTGACGCGCTTGACCTTGTGGCCAAATTCTTCTGCGAGTAGTTCGGCCGTGTCGGCATCCAAAGACTGGTTGATGGTGGCCATGACGCCCATCCTCATCAAGGCCTTGATCACATTACCGCCACTTTCCGCCATACGGTTTGCGAGTTCCTGAACCGTGATTGTTTCGGGCAGGATGATTTCGCGAACCATTTTTTGTGTTGGTTCCTGGAAGGGCTGCGCGGCCATTCGGGCTTTTTCACGGGCGCGGCGCTGGGCGGCGAGGCTCGGGCCGCGGTCGCGTTCGTATTCACCGCTGAGGGCCTGAGAAACGGTGATCCGGCCACCGCGACGATCTCCGCCCGTGTTGCGTGGAGGCGCTTTCGGGGATGATTTTTTCAGGCGGTCGCGTACGCTTTCCTGATTGTCGTCGTCTGCGTCACGTTGGTGGCGATGACCTGTTGTGTGCTGGACTTCGGGAAGCGGGTCTTCTCCGGGAGCAACGGGTCTTGTCGAGCGTTCTTTGGTTTCTGCTTTTTTGGCTTCTTCAGCGGCCTTTTGTCGTGCTTCTTCTTCGGCGCGTTTGGCTTCTTCAGCGGCCTTTTTGTCCTCAAGGGTCATGACGCGGCGTTTGGGGAGCTCGACCTTTTTCGATTTTCCTGCGAGTGCTTCTTGAAGAGCGCGTGCGCGGGCTTCACGTTCGTCGTTGGTCAGGCTGGCGTCGTCCTGTGCCGGTTTTGTTTGCTCATCGGCTTTTTGATTTTGTTGCGGGTGGCGCTTGCGGCGTACTTCGACTGCTACCCCACTGGAGCGTCCCTGGGGTATGCCTGAGCGACCTGCGCCGGCGCCGCCTTTGAGGCTCAGTGTTTTTCCGGAAAGACTTAGTGTTTTGCTGCCGGTGTTTTCGGTATCTTTTTTGTCTTTTGCTTCAGTCATCAGTTTTTACGTTTCGCCTTAAAATTCGCCCGTTACATATACACTACATCCTGCGGGGTGCAAAATGTTTGTTTTTGGCCCTTTGACGGGTCTGGCGAATTGCCCCTTGTGGTGCAGGGGCAATCCGTCTTGATTGGTTTTCTTAAGAAGCTTGGGCCGCCTCTTCTTCGCCTTCGAACCAGTGGGCGCGGGCCTTCATGATGATGTCGTTGGCTTCGCGCACGGTGAGTTGGTCTTCGCCGAGGATTTCAACCAGTTCATCGCCAGCAAGATCCGCGAGGTCATCCAATGTTTTGACACCTTCTTCGCCGAGTTTCAGGATTTGTGATGGCAGGAGGCCTTCGGCGGTCATCAGGTCGTCCTTGATGCCGAGAGATTCCTGTTTTTCCTTCAGTTCAGCTGCTTTTGCCGCCAGCCAGTTTTTGGCGCGGTTTTGAAGCTCGGTTGAGATTTCTTCTTCGAAGCCCTCGATTTCGTTCAGTTCGTAAATCGGAGTATCGACGATTTCCTGTACCTTGGAGAAGCCTTCGGCGACCAGCAGGTGCGCGATCACGTCATCGACGTCAAGAGCTTCCATGAACAGGGCAGAGCGAGTGCGGAATTCTTCGGCGCGGCGCTCTGATTCTTCGGCTTCGGTCATGATGTCGATGTCCCAGCCTGTCAGGATCGAGGCCAGGCGTACGTTTTGACCGCGGCGGCCGATGGCGAGGCTGAGTTGCTCGTCGGGGACGACCACGTCCATACGTTTTTTCTCCTCGTCCAGCACGACTTTGGCAACGGCTGCGGGTTGCAGGGCGTTGACGACGAAGCTGGCGATGTCTTCGGACCATGGCACGATGTCGATTTTTTCGCCGCCCAGTTCGTTGACGACGGCCTGAACGCGGCTACCGCGCATCCCGACGCAAGCGCCGACAGGATCGATGGAGCCGTCACGGGAGACAACAGCGATTTTCGCGCGGCTGCCGGGGTCGCGGGCAACGGATTTGATCTCGATGATCCCGTCATAGATTTCCGGCACTTCCTGTGTGAAGAGTTTGGCCATGAATTCCGGGTGGGAGCGTGAGAGGAAAATCTGAGGGCCGCGGGGTTCTTCGCGGACTTCGTAGATAATCGCGCGGACGCGGTCATTCACGTTGAGCGGTTCGCGTGGAATGGTTTCATCGCGGCGGATGAGGCCTTCTGCGCGGCCTTGAATGTCGATAGTGACGTTGCCGTATTCGACGCGTTTGACAACGCCGTTGATGATTTCGCCTACGCGGTCTTTGAATTCCTCGTACTGGCGCGCGCGTTCGGCTTCACGCACTTTTTGCATGATGACCTGTTTCGCAGTTTGTGCGGCGATGCGGCCGAAGTCGAGCGGCGGCAGATCGTCAATCAGGAAGTCACCCGGCTGGGCGTCCGGCTTGATGCGTTTTGCCTGTTCCGGCGTGAGCTGTGCGACTTCGTTTTCGATTTCAGCGTTTTCTTCCATCACTTCGCGGTAGCGTTTCAGTTCGATGATTCCGCTTTTGCGGTCGATCTGGGCGCGGATGTCCTGCTCGTGACCGTATTTTGAACGGCCCGCTTTCTGGATGGCTTCTTCCATGGCCTCCAGAACGATTTCGCGGTCGATGTTTTTCTCGCGCGCTACGGTGTCAGCAACTTGCAATAGTTCCATTTTCTTTCTCCTGAAGTTTGGCTGTCGCTTTGATCAATTCGTCGGTTAAAACCAGTTTTGCCTTTGCCAGTGTGGCAAAAGGTATTTCTACGTCGCCCTGATCGGTGGTCAGGAGGATGTTGTCGTCTTTCATGCCTTGCAGGCGGCCGCGGAATTTTTTCTGGCCGTTTTCTGCGGGCATTGTTGATTCAATTTTGGCTTCGAAGTTTTTGTAGTCTTCGAAGTCTTTTTTGTTCAGCAGCAGGCGGTCGATGCCCGGTGAGCTGATCTCGAGGCGGTAGGCGCCTTTGACCGGGTCTTCGACATCCAAGGCTGCGGACAAGGCGCGGCTGATTTTTGCGGCGTCGTCGACGCCCAGATTTCTGGTGGCCGGGTTTTCGGCCATGATCTGGACGTTTTGGGCTCCGCCTTCACCGACAACGCGCACGCAATGGAGCGCAAAGCCGAGATCTTCGATCACGGGCGCGGCTATGGCTGCGATTTTGTCTTCTAACGGTGTTGTCTTCATTTTAATGTCGCTTGCATTTCTTTATCCGGATTTTTTTAAAAAAAATGGTGGGCTTTTTGGGCCCACCGTCTTTTTAAGATCGGGATATTTACAGGGATTATACGCTTGTTTCCGGGGGAGTGCAAGGAATTATTTTTAAGGTTTTCTTTCAAAAAACAAATAGGCCATTTTGTCGGCGCCGTTGGCGCGTTTGGTTTCGTAGCGGGTTGGGATCCAGTCTTCAGGCGGGGTTTGCCAGTCGGCGGCGCACTCGGCTTGCCATGTGAAGGCCGTATGGTTGTTTGCATGGGTGACCATCCAGTCGGCAAGGCCGGGTACATCTGTGGTCATGATGAGGCTGGCGCCCGGTTTTAAGAGGCGTGCAAAGATATCCAGGTTTTCAGGGCTGACGATCCGGCGTCTGTGGTGGCGGGTTTTGGGCCATGGGTCCGGGTTCAAAATATAGAGGCCGTCCAGACATTTGTCTGGGAGCAGGCGGCAGAGTTTTATCGCGTCATCCATCAGGACCCGGATTTTATCGTTCGGGAGGTCTTTGATGTGCATCAGGAAGGCCGACATGCCGTTGATGAAGGGTTCTGCGCCGATGAAGTATGTGCCCGGGTGGCGGCGCATCAGGGTGGCGAGATGTTCACCGTTACCAAAGCCGATTTCCATCCATAGCGGGGATGGTGTGCCACCAAAGACGGCGGATAGATCGATTTGCTTTTCTTGATTTATCGCGGGGGACAAATCAATTTCGGGCAGGCGGTTGTCGAGGGCGGCCTGACGGTCTTCCCCCAAGGGGCGGCCTTTGCGCCTGCCAAAAAGGCTCTGCTGTGGGTAAGCAGAGCCTTCGGCATTCTTTGGTTTTGGATCGTGACTAGCCAATGATCTTCTGGAGTTGGTCGACGAGGTCCAGTTTTTCCCATGAGAAACCGCCATCGGCTTCCGGCTCGCGGCCGAAGTGGCCGTAGGCTGCGGTGCGTGCGTAAATCGGGCGGTTCAGTTTCAGGTGTTCACGGATGCCGCGCGGGCTCAGGTCTACGAGTTGTTGCAGAGCCTTGACGATCACGCTTTCTGGCGCGGTGCCTGTGCCGTGGGTGTTGAGGTAGACGGAAATCGGCTTTGATACACCGATTGCGTAGGATAGCTGGATTGTGCAGCCGTCTGCGTAGCCTGATGCGACCACGTTTTTCGCGAGGTAGCGCGCGGCGTATGCTGCGGAACGGTCAACTTTTGTCGGATCCTTCCCGGAGAACGCCCCGCCGCCGTGAGGGGCTGCGCCGCCGTAGGTGTCGACGATGATTTTGCGGCCTGTCAGACCGGCGTCGCCAACGGGGCCGCCAATGACGAAGCGTCCTGTCGGGTTGACGTAGAATTCTTCTTCGGATGGCATCCAGCCTTCTGGAAGAATGGCTTGTACATGCGGACGGACGATTTCGCGGATGTCGTCCTGTGTGTAGCCGTCCTGGTGCTGGGTGGATACAACGACGGACAACGCGCGGACCGGCTTATCGTTTTTGTATTCGAGTGTGACCTGCGATTTGGCGTCCGGTCCCAGTTCCGGGCATGCGCCGGAGTGACGGGCTTCTGCTAGGGAACGCAAGATGGCGTGGGAGTAGTGCAGAGGGGCCGGCATGTACGCTTCGGTTTCTTTGCAGGCGTAGCCGAACATAATCCCTTGGTCGCCGGCGCCTTCGTCTTTGTTGGCGGCTGAGTCAACGCCTTGTGCGATGTCTACGGACTGTTTGTGCAATTTAATGTCGACGTTGACTGTTTTCCAGTTGAATCCTTCTTGCTCGTAGCCGATATCCTTGATGGCCTGACGCGCGACTTCCTCGATGTCAGCTTTGGTGATGCTGTCCGGGCCGCGGACTTCGCCGGCGACGACAACAGAGTCTGTTGTGACGAGCGTTTCGCAGGCAACGCGAGAGAAAGGATCATGGGTCAGGTAGTGGTCAAGAATAGCATCGGAAATGCGGTCACAGATTTTGTCAGGGTGGCCTTCGGATACTGACTCACTTGTGAAAATGTAATCGGTAAGGGCTTTTTGTTGCATAGCTGGTCCTGAATACGGCATGGGTTTCACTCACTTTTTATATAAGGTAAAATTGATCCTGATTTCGAAAGGGCAGCCTAGACCAAAAAAAGCGGGGGTAGCAAGCTTTAATGTTTGCTGCAATAAAAATTGTTTTCAGTTTGGATGTTATCAGGCGATATTTTGCGCCATTGTTTTGATGAATTTTAGAATATCTTTTCTGACTTTTTTGTCGCTGACGGAGTAGTATGCTCGCACCAGTTCAAGTGTTTCTTTTTGCTCCATCAGGTTATCTTGGGAAAGTTTTTCTGAACCTGTTTCGAAGCTATCTTGCGCGGTGTCTGCGAAACCGTACGTTTCTGTGCTTGATTCTTCTGATTCCAATTGGTCGTAGAAAAAGTCTACGGGCACCTGAAGGATCTGACTGAATTTTAGGAGACGGCTTGCACTGATTCGGTTTGTGCCACGCTCGTACTTTTGAATTTGCTGGAAGGTGACGCCAACGGCTTCGGCGAGTTTTTCCTGACTTATTCCCAGCAGTGAGCGTCTCACTCTTAATCTTTTACCAACGTGACGGTCTATGTAGTCCGGTATGCCTTTGGTTTTTCTTTTTTCTTCCGCTGCTTTTATCATCTTTTTATCCAGTCTGATGCTACTTTATTCTGTAACCCTGTCGTAATTGTATAATTACATACGTATTTAAAAACCTATTTGTTACACCACGAGTACAAAGGTATGCAAGACATCTTAAGTATATGTCTAAAAAATGTCACGCAATTATGGTTTGTAAAATGGCGAGTATTTTTTAAGTCCCAGTATCAACATTATAAAAATCATAGAAAAAGTTATAATGTTTACTCGGTATATCTTTTTGTTTTGTTTCGCCAGGCGTTCGGGCAGTGCGATTTTATTTGAAGCTTTTTCCAGTAACTTTGTTTTATAGATTATTCGGCCAAGTGGGTCGATAACGCCTGAGATTCCGCTGTTGGCTGATCTTAAAACGGGAATGCCTTCTTCTATTGCCCTGAAGCGGGCTTGCTCAAAGTGTTGGTAAGGTCCGGGGCTGTTTCCGAACCAAGAGTCGTTTGAAACATTGACGATGAAATCGGGGCGCGGGCCTTTTTCTTCTGCGACTGTGTCCGGGAATATGGATTCGTAACATATAAGCGGGCTGTAGAAGAGGCCGTCCGGGGTTTGCATGGATTTAGGGCCGGGGCCTGCGACGAATCCTGAAAATCCAACAATCGGTGATAAGTGGATGATGTCTTCAAGCGGGATGTATTCGCCGAACGGGACGAGGTGGGATTTGTCGTAGATATTTGTTGTCTGCGCGTTTTTATCAATCATGACGACGCTGTTGTGTGACGTTTTATTTTCTCTTTCGTAGCGCATTGCGCCGGTGATGAGGATTGTTTCGCCGGGGTAGGTTTTTAGCGTATCTGCGATAATCTCTGTTGTGTAGTTTGTAGGTAGGTAAATAGGCGCGATGGAGGTTTCCGGCCATATGATAAAGGTTTTATCTGTGGATTTTTTGGTTTCGTCTTCGTTCAGCGATAGTTTGATCTGGGTAAAGAAATTTTGGCTGACGAAATCTTTGTCCCATTTGTGCGCGATGTCGATGTTGGGCTGTACGATCAGGGCGTATGTGTCCTTGTGGTAGTTGGTCGGGTTGTTCTCAAGGCGGTACGCGCCATAGGCATATATTGCGAGAAGCAAGATTGCTGCGCCGGATGCGATGATGATTTTTTCTGATTTTTTGTGGGAGGTGATGACGAGAAAGCCACCAAGGCCTGCCCAGAATATGGTTAGTCCGGTCAGGAGGTATATGTCGGATAGAGAAATAATCTGAGCGATCGGGAGGATATCTGCCCAGGTGTAGCCGTAAAGGTTCCATGGAAAGCCGGTGAAAAGATGGCCGCGCATCCATTCTGATAATAGGAGAAGCGCGGTGAATGAGAGGTATCCGCGAAGACGATCACTGATAAAGATTTTTTTGAATAGGTAGCAGGCGAGTGCCGGGAACGGGGAGAGCATAAGCGGCATACCCATGACGGCGAGGGGCCAGACCCATTTATAGGGATTGTTTTCGACGAGGAGGGCATTCCCGATCCAGTACAGGCCGAAGCCAAAATATCCGAGACCAAATACGAAGCCGTAGAGGGCGGCTGTTCGGGGTTTGCTTGCTTTGTGCAGATATATATATAAGCCGCTCAGGCCGAGGAAAAGGAGGGGCCAGATATTCCAGGGGGCCATGGACAGGCACGAGACGCCGCCGAGTGCAAAAATACCAAATATTTTTGCAAGAAAAGACCGGACTCCTGGCGATAACATTTGATCCTGTTTATTCGTTTGTTTTTTGCGGGATGTTGCGAATGCGTAGGCGGTTGACGCGGCGCGGGCCGGCGTCGAGGATTTCGAAGACCATGCCGGTTTCCTTATGCGTCAGAACTTCGCCTCGTGCGGGGACGCGTCCGGCTATCGTGAAAACAAGGCCGCCCAGCGTGTCGTTGTTTTCTCGTTCTTCTTCGCTGAGGATGTCGCCGAAGCGTTCTTCGAATTCCTCGAGATCGTATCTTGCGTCGGCGATAATTTTGCCGTCCGAGGTTACAGTCAGTTGCGGGTGATCTTCGGGGTCGTGCTCGTCGTCGATTTCGCCGACGATGGCTTCAATGACGTCGCCGATTGTCACAAGGCCATCAATGCCGCCGAATTCGTCAATGACCATCACCATGTGTTTCCGGGTCAGGCGCATTTGCAGTAAAAGGTCTAGCAGGTGCAGTGACGGGGATACGATCGGCAGGCTGCGGACCAATGAGGCGATTTCCGGTTTTTCGCCTTTTGCGAGTACGGCGAGGATGTCTTTGGCATGAATGGCGCCGGTGACGTTATCCAGTGTTTCCTTGTAAACCGGGATGCGGCTGTATTGTTTTTCGGTCAACAGAGCCATCAGGTCTTCGGAGGATGTTTCTTCGCTGATGGCTACGATGTCTGCGCGCGGGACCATGATGTCGGCGGCGCTCATGTCGTGCATTTCAAGAACGTTTGCGATCAGCTTTTTTTCGTGTGCGGAGACGGACGGTGTGTCGCTGTCGCCGGTTTCGGTTTCGATGTATTCTTCGATGGTTTCGCGCAGCGTGGCGTCGGATTTTGACCCGATCATGCCCTTGATGATTCCAAAAAAGCCGCCTTCATTGGATGGGGCTGGCTGGTCTGCACCTTGCGCGGTGTTATATATGTTACCCGGCGCAGGTGCGGGGGTAGATGGAGGTTCGTCTGTGTCTTCGTTCATTTTGAGCATGTTACTATCGTCTTCGAGACGGGTCATAATATCCTAATCCAGTTGGTTTTGGTACGGGTTTTTTATTCCAAAGTTTTGCAAGATGGAAATTTCGAGCGTTTCCATGACGTTGGCTTCTTCATCGGTTTCGTGATCGTAGTGAAGAAGGTGCAGGCATCCATGCACCAGCATGTGGCGGAAATGGTCAGTGAAGCTTTTGTCTTGTTCGATGGATTCGCTTTCTATGGTTTCCCGGGCAATGATGATGTCGCCCAGAGACAGAAACGGGGCGTTCATCTCGATTTCCTCTTCTTCGGTCTGTGGGAAGGATAGGACGTTTGTCGGTTTGTCTTTGTTCCGGTAGCGTTTGTTGAGGTCTTGCACGAAATTGTTGTCGGCGAGGACAATGCTGATTTCTATGGTTTCGGGGGCCGTGATTCTTTTTTCGCTGAGGCCACGCATGATGGCGGTTTCGAGTGTTTCATTCAGAAAGTCGTCAAGGTCAGGGATTTTGTTTTCCCATTCCTCGTCTTCTATGCTGATGCCGATGTCGATGGAAGGTGGATTCTTACTGGCGGTCATAGGCATGGATAATCTTTTTGACAAGTTTGTGACGGATGACGTCTTCTTTGTCGAACGTGGTGAAGCCAATTTCATCGACACCGCCTAGAATATCAACGGCTTCAGAGAGGCCGGAGCATGTGCCGGCGGGGAGGTCGGTCTGTGTCAGGTCGCCGGTAATGACCATTCTTGAGCGTTCTCCCATACGGGTTAGAAACATTTTCATCTGGGAGCATGTCGCGTTTTGCGCCTCGTCGAGAAGTACAAAGGCGTGCCCGAGTGTGCGGCCTCTCATGAAGGCGAGAGGGGCGATTTCGATTTCGCCTGTCTCCATCTTTTTCATCATGAAGTCCCATGGCAGCATATCGTGCAGCGCGTCGTAGATGGGGCGAAGGTAGGGGTCAATTTTCTCTTTCATGTCGCCGGGCAGGAAGCCGAGGCGTTCTCCGGCTTCCACGGCGGGGCGGCAGAAGATCAGACGGCTGACGTTACCTTCGAGGTACATGCCAACGCCTGCGGCGACGGCGAGGTATGTTTTTCCTGTGCCCGCGGGGCCGAGGCCGAAGACCATGTCTTTTTTCTGGATCATTTCGAGATATCTGGCCTGATTTGGGGAGCGGGGGTTGATGGTTTTATTTCTGGTCTTGATGACCGGGCCTTTATCAATCTGGTCTTTGTTGATTGGCTGGCTTTTTTCGTCTTTGGCGTTCAGGAAGCGCAGTTCGGCATCTATGTCGGCTGTGGTGATTTCTTGTACGTCCGAGCGTTGCAGTTTGTTGTAGAGCGCTTGCAGGGCTTCTTCGGCGAGGAGAATGCTTGCGGGTTTTCCTGAGATGCGTAGCGTATTGCCGCGGTCGTTGATCGAGACTTCGAGGCTTTTCTCAAGGTGTGAAAGGTGGGCGTTATATTCGCCAAACAGGAAGGGGAGGAGTTTGTTGTCCTTGAATTCCAGAAAAATTTCCTTGGGTTGCAAGAATTTACCTTTCCATGAATGATTTGATCTAAGCTATTCTAGCCTAAATTCCGTCACAAAAATATTAAAAAGCGGCAAAAAATAAAAGGCCCGGCTTTAGCCGGGCCTTTTCGTAAACATTTTTTATCAGACTATAACATCGCCGTTTGTAACCAGCGTGTTTAGGTCCAGATCTGTGACATTGTTGATCGTTACCAGGGTGGTGTAGGTGTGACCATTTTCTGCACCATCGACATCGACCTGTAGCAAGGTATTTGTGCCGGAGGTTACCAGTCTTGCAAAATCGGATAGTGCATCGCCTTCATTGTATTGCTCGAGGACGTCGGAGATGTCGATTTTGTCTCCTTCGGCGAGGTTGAAGTCGTGGATTGTGTCTACGCCGGTTCTGACGTCGTAGATGCTGAACGCAAAGGTGTCCGCTTCTGTGCCGCCGTAGAGGTTATCGGCACCTTTTCCGCCGTAGATGATGTCTTGGCCAGGGTCACCGTAGATAGTGTCATTACCTGAACCTCCATGCAGAATATCATCTCCTTTTCCGCCGTAAAGAAGATCGTTTCCGGCATCGCCAAAGAGCTGGTCGTTTCCTTGGTGTGATCTGAGGTCGTCATTTCCACCTAGGCCGAAATAAATATTATCGTTTTGGTCACCGATATAGGTGTTGGAAGACTGGGTTCCCAGCATTATTCCTGCGGAAGTCAGTTCTGGGGTAATGCTGTCGAGGAGGCCGGATAGCTTGGAGGCTGGCAGTTCGCCGATTACTGCGTCTATGGCGTTGATATTGCCATGGGAAGCAAAGGTTTCGACAGCATAATCGAGAGTCATGTCATCGATGCCGCTGCCGACTTTAGAAATAAGGTTTCGGGCGATGTCGGCGATGGTTGCGTCTTCGGCTGTG